>NZ_CP159342.1:3670481-4282228 GCF_040499845.1 Micromonospora sp. CCTCC AA 2012012 | reverse complement strand
CGTCGGTCCAGAGAGTGTCGGTCGGGTTGCCCTCCTCGACCGTGCCGGGGATCAGCTCGACGATCACCCGGCCGGCGAGCTGCGCCCGGGTGGGCCAGGCGTCGGCCCGGGCGGCGGCATCCAGGTCGGGATGGCCGCCGAGCAGGTCGGCGGGGCGGAACACCCGGTCACCGAGCCGGGCGGCGAGCAGCGCGTCGAGCTGCGCCGGCCCCTGCCCGGTACGGCTGCTGAAGCCGGTCTTCAGCTCCAGTTTGAGGATCACCGGCCCGGCGTCGGGGTGCGCGCCCAGCCAGAGCCGCAGGTCGTCGAGGCAGTGCTCCAGGTTCTTGTTCCGGGTGCCGGTGTAGAGCTGCGCGGCGCTGGTGGCGGCGACGCAGTTGTTGTCGTTGCCGAGCGGGTTGGAGTGGCTGACCCGCCACTGCCGGGTGAGGACGTCCGGCCAGACGTCCAGCTCGATCAGGCCGGGGCGGGCGTCCAGGGCCTGGGCGAGGTAGGTGTAGGTGCCGCGTTCGTAGGTGTTGTGGGTGCCGACGGCGGTGGCCGCCGAGACCCGGGTGTCGGTCGGCACCGTCGCGGCGGCGGTGCCGGGGACCAGTTGGGACCCGGCGAGGGTGGCGAGGGCGAGCAGGGCGGGGAGTCTGCGCATGGACCGTCTCCTTCGGGGTGCCGCGGCGGGGTCGACCGGGCGTCTCCTGATTCAAATCCACGAAAATGAATATGAGAAGGCCGGTCGGCGAGCAGGACGGAACGGGAGCCGGCGCGCCGACACCCCGCCGGACGGGACATCGCAGGCGGCACGCAGGCCCTACCCTCCGAAGGAGACGGACGCCGGACGAGCGCCGTCATGTCCAACTGACGGGGGAGGACAACAATGATCCGTTCCTGGCGACGAACCCTGCTCGCCGCGGCGCTGTCCCTGGCCACCGTGGCCACCGGCCTGACCGGTGCCGCGCCCGCCTCGGCGGAGGCGCCCATCGGCCCCGCCTCGGGCACCTTCACCCTGACCGGTGACCCGGACGACCCGATCACCCGGGGGCAGTCCTTCTCCTTCTCGACCGCCTCGGGCATGACGGCCAGTCTCTTCGGCAACCCCTTCGAGGCCCAGGCGCAGGTGAAGGACCCCGTCACCGGGGTCGGCTTCTTCCTGGCGCTCGCGCCCGTCGGCGGCCCGCTGGTGGCCGGCACCACCTACACCGGCGCCACCGCCTGGCCCTTCATGGAGGGCACGCCCGGGATGATCCTGAACGGCAACGGTGCGACCTGCGACGGGGTCCTCACCGGCTCGTTCACCCTCCAGGACATCACGTGGGGTCCGTACAACTACCTGGAGAAGCTCGACGCGACCTTCGAGCAGCACTGTGCCGGGGCAGCCCCAGCGGCGCGGGGCGAGGTGCACCTCACCAACCCGCCGGGGCCCCCGGCGCTGAACCCGCAGATCGCGCTGGCCCCGACCGGGACGATCACCCAGCCGGCCGGCACGGCCACGGTGCGCGGCACCCTGACCTGCGGCCAGTCCGCCTCGGTGAACCTCACCGGCAGCCTGGTGCAGAGCGGCCGGGTGGGTTGGGTCGCGCCGCTGACCCTCCAGTGCGTACCGGGTCAGGCGGTGCCGTGGAGCACCACGACGGCGGCCCCGCCGAACGGCGCCCGGTTCCGGCCCGGCGACGTCGAGGTCCGGATCTTCCTCGACTCCCGCGACCCGTTCTACGACGAGCCGGTCCGGGTCACCGTCGGTCCGGTCACGCTGCCGCTCAAGAACGACTGACCGCAGGCTGCTGCCCGCCCTGTCCCGGTCCTCGGTCACCTGACCCGGGCCGGGGCGGGTGGGCGTCGGGCGTGGGACCCGCCCGATGGTTATGGTCGTCGGGTGAACCGACTCGCGGACGCCACCTCGCCCTACCTGCTCCAGCACGCCGACAACCCGGTCGACTGGTGGCCCTGGTGCGACGAGGCGTTCGCCGAGGCGAAGCGGCGGGACGTGCCGGTGCTCATCTCGGTGGGCTACGCCGCCTGCCACTGGTGCCACGTGATGGCGCACGAGTCGTTCGAGAACGAGGCCGTCGGCCGGCTGGTCAACGACGACTTCGTGGCGATCAAGGTGGACCGGGAGGAGCGGCCGGACGTCGACGCGGTCTACATGACCGCCACCCAGGCGATGACCGGTCAGGGCGGCTGGCCGATGACCGTCTTCGCCACCCCGGACGGCACCCCGTTCTTCTGCGGCACCTACTTCCCCCGGGCGAACTTCGTCCGGCTGCTCGGCTCCGTCGCCACCGCCTGGCGCGACCAGCGCGACGCCGTGCTCCAGCAGGGTGCCGCGGTGGTCGAGGCGATCGGCGGCGCGCAGGCCGTCGGTGGGGTCACCGCCCCGCTCACCGCCGAGCTGCTCGACGCCGCTGCCGCGCAGCTCGCCACGGAGTACGACCGGACCAACGGCGGTTTCGGCGGCGCGCCGAAGTTCCCGCCGCACATGAACCTGCTCTTCCTGCTCCGGCACCACCAGCGCACCGGCTCGGCGGAGAGCCTGGAGATCGTCCGGCACACCGCCGAGGCGATGGCCCGCGGCGGCCTCTACGACCAGCTCGCCGGCGGATTCGCCCGCTATTCCGTCGACGGGCACTGGACGGTGCCGCACTTCGAGAAGATGCTCTACGACAACGCCCTGCTGCTGCGGGTCTACACCCAGCTCTGGCGGCTCACCGGTGACCGGCTGGCCCGCCGGGTCGCCCGGGACACCGCCCGGTTCCTCGCCGACGAGCTGCACAAGCCGGGCGAGGGCTTCGCTTCCGCCCTGGATGCGGACACCCAGGGCGTCGAGGGCCTCACCTACGTCTGGACCCCGGCCCAGCTGGTCGAGGCGCTGGGCGAGGAGGACGGCCGCTTCGCCGCCGACCTCTTCACCGTGACGGAAGAGGGCACCTTCGAGCACGGCAGCAGCGTGCTGCGGCTGGCCCGGGACGTCGACGACGCCGACCCGGCGGTACGGGCCCGCTGGCAGGGCGTCGTCGGTCGACTGCTCGCCGCCCGGGACACCCGCCCCCAGCCGGCCCGGGACGACAAGGTGGTGGCCGCCTGGAACGGCCTGGCGATCACCGCCATCGCTGAGTTCCTCCAGGTCGCGGCCCTGTACGCGAACCCGGACGACGAGGACGCGAACCTGATGGACGGGGTCGCCATCGTCGCCGACGGCGCGATGCGGGACACCGCCGCACACCTGGCCACCGCGCACCTGGTCGACGGGCGGCTGCGCCGGGTCTCCCGGGACAAGCAGGTCGGTGAGCCGGCCGGCGTGCTGGAGGACTACGGCTGTGTCGCGGAGGCGTTCTGCGCCCTGCACCAGCTCACCGGCGAGGGGCGCTGGCTGGAACTGGCCGGTCAGCTCCTCGACACCGCGCTGGCCCGCTTCGCCGCGCCCGACGGCGGCTTCTTCGACACCGCCGACGACGCCGAGCGGCTGGTCACCCGGCCCGCCGACCCGACCGACAACGCCACCCCGTCCGGTCGCTCGGCCATCGTCGCGGCGCTGGTCGCATACGCGGCGCTGAGCGGGGAGACGCGCTACCGGGAGGCGGCGGAGGTGACCCTGTCGACCGTGGCGCCGATCGTCGGGCGGCACGCCCGGTTCACCGGCTACGCCGCCACCGTGGGCGAGGCGCTGCTCTCCGGGCCGTACGAGATCGCCGTGGTGACCGACGACCCGACCGGTGACCCGCTGGTGGCGGCGGCGCACCGGCACGCCCCGCCCGGCGCGGTGGTGGTGGCCGGCCGCAGCGACCAGCCGGGTGTGCCGCTGCTCGCCGACCGGCCGATGGTCGACGGGCGTGCCACCGCGTACGTCTGCCGGGGTTTCGTCTGTCAGCGGCCGGTGACCGACGTCGACGACCTGGTGGCGCAGCTGCGGGGCTGAGCCGCCCGGTGACCGCGGCCCTCCGGGCCGGGGTCACCGGGCCCCCGGATAGGCTGGCGGCGCTATGGACTCGCGCACCGGACTCCCTGTCGTCGGCATGGTCGGCGGTGGCCAGCTGGCCCGCATGACCCACCAGGCCGCCATCGCCCTCGGCCAGTCGCTGCACGTCCTCGCGGCCGCCCCCGACGACGGCGCCGCGCTGGTCGCGGCCGACGTCCAGTACGGCGACCACACCGACCTCGCCGCGCTGCGCACCTTCGCCAAGAGCTGTGACGTGGTCACCTTCGACCACGAGCACGTGCCCGGCGAGCACATCCGCGCGCTCGCCGCCGACGGCGTGAAGGTCTTCCCGCCGGCCGACGCGCTGCTGCACGCGCAGGACAAGCGGGTCATGCGGGAGCGCCTCGGTGCGCTGGGCGCGCCGAACCCGCGCTGGCGGCCGGTGGCCGAGCCCGCGGAGCTGGTCGACTTCGGCGACGAGGTCGGCTGGCCGGTGGTGCTCAAGGCCGCCCGCGGCGGCTACGACGGGCGCGGTGTCTGGGTGGTCGACGACGCCCCGCAGGCCACCGAGCTGGCCGCGACCCTGCTCGCCGACGGCACCCCCCTCATCGTGGAGGAGCGGGTGGCGCTGCGCCGGGAGCTGGCGGTGCAGGTGGCCCGCTCGCCGTTCGGGCAGGTCGCCGCCTATCCGGTGGTGGAGACCGTGCAGCGGGACGGGATCTGCGTGGAGGTGCTCGCCCCCGCCCCGGACCTGCCGGAGGAGCTGGCGCTCGCCGCCCAGCAGCTCGCCATCGACCTGGCCACCGCGCTCGGCGTGGTCGGCCTGCTGGCCGTGGAGCTGTTCCAGACCGACGCCGGGCTGGTGGTGAACGAGCTGGCCATGCGGCCGCACAACTCCGGCCACTGGACCATCGAGGGTGCCCGCACCTCGCAGTTCGAGCAGCACCTGCGGGCGGTGCTCGACTATCCGATGGGGGACACGTCGCTGACCGCCCCGGTGGTCGTGATGGCGAACGTGCTCGGTGGCGAGCCGGGCGGGATCTCCATCGACGAGCGGCTGCACCACCTCTTCGCCGCCGAGCCGGGCGCCAAGGTCCACCTGTACGGCAAGCAGGTGCGTCCCGGCCGCAAGATCGGGCACGTCACGGTGCTCGGCGACGACCTGGACGACGTACGGGCCCGGGCCGCGCGGGCGGCCCGTTGGCTGCAGGAGGGGCGCGGATGAGCACCGTCGGAATCATCATGGGCAGCGACTCGGACTGGCCGACGATGAAGGCCGCCGCCGAGGCGCTCGACGAGTTCGCGGTCCCCTACGAGGTCGGCGTCGTCTCGGCGCACCGCACCCCGACCAAGATGATCGAGTACGGCCGCTCCGCCGCGGACCGTGGCCTCAAGGTGATCATCGCCGGGGCCGGCGGCGCCGCCCACCTGCCCGGCATGGTCGCCTCGGTCACCCCGCTGCCGGTGATCGGCGTGCCGGTGCCGTTGAAGTACCTGGACGGCATGGACTCGTTGCTCTCCATCGTGCAGATGCCGGCCGGCGTGCCGGTGGCCACGGTGTCGATCGGCAACGCCCGCAACGCCGGCCTGCTCGCCGTCCGCATCCTGGGCGCCGCCGACCCGACCCTGCTGAAGCGGATGGCGGACTACCAGGCGAGCCTGGAGGACCTGGTCGCCGAGAAGGACGCCGCCCTCCGCGCGACCCTGGACTGAGCGCCACTCATCTCATGCCGCGCAGGGCGGTCTGCAGGCGTTCCTGGGCGCGGCGGCGGCGCTCGTTGCTCGCCCCGAGCACCAGCAGCACGAAGCCGACCGGGATCAGCACCAGCCAGGGACCCAGGCTGAACAGCGCGTGCACCGCCGCGATCGCGGTGACGGCGGCGCCGACGATCACCGGCGCCTGCTGCCGGCTCATCGAGCCGAAGATCAGCACCGCCACCGCGCCGAGCAGCAGCAGCACCTGCCGCAGCATGCTGGAGTCGGTGGCCAGCACGATCGCCAGCGTGGGCACGAAGCCGGCGAGCAGGGCCGGCCCGTACGCCACCCAGCTCGACAGGTCCGGCCGGTGGCGCAGCTCGACGACCCCGACCAGCAGGGCGAGCGCCGCGAACGGGAGCGTGTACGCCTCCGGCAGCGCCACGTCGGCGACCCGCATCAGGATCCACCAGGCGCTGATCTCACAGGCCACCACGGACCAGAAGAGGATCTGCCGTTCCATCGGTCGACGACCCGGTCGGGTGGCGGCCACCCCGAGCACCGCACCCCAGGCAGCCAGTAGGGCGGCGATGTGCCGGGGGGAGTCGAAGGCCAGGGCGAGGGCGATGAGGGCGGCGGCGTACCCGCTCCACTCCACGGTGGCCGCCTCACGCTGGGCCTCCGGCCGACGCAGCCGCGGCAGGGTGGCGGCGAAGACCTGCAGGGCCGCCCCGACGGCCAGCACCCCGAACGCCGACCAGACCGCCGCCAGCCCCACCACCAGGCCCAGGGTGAGCACAAAGAGCTCCGCCATCAGCGAGGCGAAGAGCCACCCGAGGATGCGGGCCCGCTGGGTGGTACCCATCAGGGCGGCCACCGTGCCCACGCCGACCGCGCCGCCGAGGGTGAAGAGGGTCAGCTCCCGGGTGGCGAGGCTGCCGGCCAGGCCCGCGCCGCCGGCCGCCAGCCCGATCGCGAAGACCAGCACCCGGGCCACCCGCAGCGACCGGGCCGGCTCGACCAGCGCCGGGGGCGGGGTCAGCGCGAGCCCCAGCATCGAGAGGGTGAAGACCGCCAGCCCGGCCAGCGCGCTGTCCGGCCAGCCGTGGCCGAGCGCGACGGGCGTGATCAGCAGGGTCACCGCCGCGCCCGGCAGCACCACCGGCACCGCCCGGGAACGCCGTCCGCCGCTGAGCCCGGTGGCGGCGAGCGCGGCCGTCGCGGTGAGCAGCAGCGCGGTCAGCACGTGCGTGGGGTCGACCGCGTCCGGCGGCGGCGTGAGCAGCTCCGGTGGCGGCCCCTGCCAGACCCGGCCGAGCGAGCGCATCGGCTCGACCAGGGCGAAGACCAGCGGCGGCGCGAGCGAGGCCAGGGCCAGCAGGGTGGGCAGCGCCGCCGCGGCGAGCGCCCCGGCGGCGGGACTGACCCGCCAGCGCAGCTCGGTGGCGTCGTCCGGCAGCCGGCGCAGCGCCCCGTCGAGCAGCACCGACCAGCGGCGTACCGGCTGGGCGGCGCCGAGCGGGGGGGCCGTGGCGGCCCGGACCAGCTCGGCGAGGACGCCCAGCAGCGCCGCCGCCGCGGCGTAGACGCCGGACGGCAGGCCGGTGACGATCGCCGCGATGGCGCTGATGGTGGCGCCGCCGACCACCGCCACGCTGGCCCAGGGGAGATATTGCGGGACCTGCCGGCGGACCGCCGCCACCGCGGCGAGGCCCAGGCTGGCGGCGGCGAGCGCGGCGGTGAGGAGGACCTGCGGCGAGCGGCCGAACTCGGCGGCCAGCGCCGCCACCGCCCCGGGGAGCGCGAGCAGGGCGGCACCCGCCGCCGCGCCGCCGACCTGCGCCAGGTGCGGTGGCATGCCCTCGGTCCGGATGTCCTCCACCAGCGGCGGGGCGAGCACCCGGGCCAACGTGGCCACCACGATCCCGATCAGCGCGATGCTGCCGAGCGCCAGCGCGGTGGTCCACGGGCGCACCAGCCCGGCCCCGGCGGCGTGCAGGGCGACCACCCCGGCCACGGTGGCCCGGGACAGGGCCGCCCGCGGGTCGATCGCCGCCACCGCCGCCATCCCGAAGATGGTGGCGACCATGGCGCCCACCAGCACCGGCGACCACCACGGCAGGTCGAAGGCGGCGGGAGCGCCGATGGTGGCGAGTACGACGGCGGCGCCGGCCACGTCGTACTTCCAGGGTGGCGGCAGCAGGATGCCGGCGGCGACGGCCAGCAGCACCAGCGCCACCGGCGCCTGCCAGGTGGCGCCACCGGTCGGGGCGGCCGGCCAGCCGGAGAGGTCCCCGGCCCAGATCGGGCCCGGGGTGGCCAGCACGCCGAAGCCGCCGCGCAGCGCGCTCCAGCCGGCGATCAGGCCGACCAAGGTGCCGCCGACGGCGATGCCGAGGATCGGGCCGCGCCGCCACTCCTCCGGCATCGCCCGGGCGGCCACGGCGACCAGCAGGACCAGCCCGGCGGCCACCACCAGCTGACCGCCCGGGGTGAGGATGGCGGCGATCCGGACCAGGGTGGCGATCAGCGCCGTGGTGGTCACGGCGGTGGCCAGGTCGGAGCCGTCCAGCGAGACGTCGGAGCGGCGGCCGGCGTCGATCCTCGGGGCGAGCGCGAGCAGCACGGCGGCGAGCAGCAGCAGGGCGCTGACCCAGGCGTCGGCGGCGGTGGCGCCCGGTGCCCCGAAGCCCGCCGCGCCGACCGCCACCGCGCCCAGCAGCGTGCCGACCGCGTGCGGCACGCTGAGGTGCCGCTGCGCCACCTGGAGGATGGCGGCGTACCCGAGGGTCACGCAGAGGCCGAGGAAGCTCGCGGCCAGGATCGGGACGGTGACCTCGCGCAGGCTCGCCGGGGTCGGTGTCGGGTCGGTCGGCACGGTCGCGGCGACGAACGCGGCGACCGCCCCGGGCAGCGCGAACGCCGCCCCACCGGCCGCCCAGCCGGCGACCGTGTCGGCCGCCGAGGCGGCGAGCCGGACCCGCGGCGCCTGGGAGACCAGGGCGCCGGCGAGGAAGAGGACGGTGAGCACGGCGGCGGTCGACGCCGGCCGCGCGAGGGCCGCGCCGGTGCCGAGCAGCCCCAGCGCGGTGGCGCTGACCGCGTGCACGCGCGCGGAGCGTCCGGTACGCGCGGAGAGCCCCAGCACCCCGATCGCCACCGCCGTCAGCACCATCGGCCAGCAGGCCGTCGCCCAGCCCAGCCCGAAGGAGGCCGGTACGGCCAAAGCGGTCAACGCCGCCCCGACCACCGCGAACTCCCGGCGGATCTCCGGCGGCAAGGCCAGCACGGCGGCGACGGTCAGCAGGAAGGCGCTGGCGGCGAGCTGCCAGGCGGCCGGGCCGACCGCCCCGGCCAGCACGTCGTGCCACCGGTCCAGGTCGGCCGACCAGGCGGGGCGGGCGGCGCGTACCGGGGCGAGGCCGGCGCGCAGCGCGCCCCCGGCCACCACCAGCCCGCTCACCGTCAGCGCGATGGCGGAGGCGACCTGCGGTCCGCGTCGCGCGGCCTCCGGCACGGCCCGGACGGCCAGCCCGACCAGGGTGATCACGGCCGCGATGAGCAGCAGCGACCGCCCCGGGAAGGCGACCGAGGCGATCCGCCCGAGCGCCCCGATCAGCGCCAGCGTGACGATCCCGGCGCCCACGTCGGGCAGCGGCGGCCGACGCAGGGTCAGCGTGCCGGCGAGCCCGACCAGCGCGGCGAGCACCAGCCCGGTCCCGGCCCCGGTGGCGGCCGGGACGGTGGTGGCGCGCAGCAGCGCGGTCACCGCGTACGCCAGGGCGAGCGCGACCGCCACCGCGTGCAGCAACCAGGTCAGCTCGGCCAGCCAGGGCACCGGCCGGGCCGGGCCGGGCGTGGGCGCCTCCGCGGCCGCGCCGAGCACCTCGCCGGACTCCTCCGGGTCGGTCTCCGGCCGCGCGTCGGTGCTCCGCTGCCGGGGCGGTACGGACTCGGGCGGCGGGGTGGGCAGGTCCCGCCGGACGGGCCGCTCGACCACCACGGCGCTGCGGGCCAGCCCGAGGTCGAGGACGGCGACGGCGGTGAGCACCAGCGCCCACCCGGCCGGCCCGGTGATCCGGTCGTACGCGAGCAGCGGCAGCACCGGCTGGGCGGCGAGCACGGCGGCGAAGCGGGGCGCGCGGAGCCCCGTCCAGCGGGCGTACCCGAACGACACCAGCGTGGTGACCAGGAAGATCGACCCGGCGAAGACCGCGCCGGAGGCGCCGCCGCCACCGATCCGGTCGACCGCCCAGAGGGCGTACCCGGCGAGCGGCACCAGCAGCAGGCCGACCGCGGCGATCGTCTCGGCGGTCGAGGTGAGCCCGCGTCGGGCCAGTACCGGCGGGGCGAGCAGCATGAGCACCGTCGCGACCACCAGGACGGCGAGCCGGGCGAGAGCGTCCATCGAGCTGGTCGCCACCGCGGCGAAGACCACCGCGGCTACGCCGAGCAGCAGCGCGCCGAGACCGAGCGGGATGTTCTGCACCTCGCGGGTGGAGGCCTCCGGCGGGTGCTCCGGGTTGTCGACGTCGATCCAGCGCGGGGCGCTGGGGGGCGGCGGTGGCGGGTCCTGGGGGCCGGGCGGCGCGGTGCCCTGCCGGGGCACCCGCGGCGGGGCGCCCGTGGTGGCGGTGGGCGGGCGACGGCCGGGACGGCGGCGCAGCACCCGCCGGGGACGGGTGGCCTGCTTGAGTCGTTCCTCACCGGCGTGCGCGAGGATGTCCCGCTGGAAGAGGGCGGCCTGCATCTTGGCGGCGATCTGCCGTTGCTCGCGGGCGATCTCGGCGTCGCGCGCCTTCAACTCCGCGATCGAGCGTTCGATCTCGGCCACGTGGTCGGCCCACTGCGGCTGGTCGGCACCGCAGTGCGGGCAGACGACGGCCGGCTTGATCTCCCGCCCGCACGAGGCGCACCTGAAGGTCTGCACGACACCCCTCCGTCCGGCCGGCCCGCACTGTGGACCTCCACTGTCGAAGCATGCCCTGAGCGGGCGCGGATTTCGACAGTTGCGGGCGCGTCAGGGGCAAACAAAAAACGACGGCCGGCCATGGAACGCAGTCCACGGCCGACCGTCGTCGGTGCGGTCGCTGGGTCAGGGGCGGCCGAGGCCCCGGTACTGCCAGCCCGCCTGCGTCCACAGTGTCGCGTCGAGGCAGTTGCGGCCGTCGACCACCCGGCGGCCCTTGACCAGCTCGCCGAGGGCGACCGGGTCGGCGTTGCGGAAGTCGGCCCACTCGGTGAGCACGCAGACCAGGTCGGCGCCGGTGACGGCGTCGGTCATGCTCTCCTCGTACGTGAGGTCGGGCACCGCGCGGCGGGCGTTCTCCATGCCCTGCGGGTCGTACACGTGCACGTCGGCGCCGGCCTTGCCGAGCAGGGAGGCGACGGCGAGCGCCGGGGCGTCGCGGACGTCGTCGGTGTTCGGCTTGAAGGTCGCGCCGAGCACGGCGATCCGGGTGCCGGAGAGGTCCGGGCCGGCCGGGCCGGAGCGGCGGCCGAGCAGCTCGGCGGCGAGCTGCACCACCCGGGTACGGCGGCGCAGGTTGATCAGGTCGACCTCGTGCAGGAAGCGCAGCGCCTCACCGGCGCCGAGCTCCTGGGCGCGGGCCTGGAAGGCGCGGATGTCCTTGGGCAGGCAGGCGCCGCCGAAGCCGAGCCCGGCCTGGAGGAACCGGTTGCCGATCCGGGGGTCGTACCCGATGGCGCGGGCGAGCTGGGTGACGTCGCCGCCGGCGGCCTCGCAGACCTCGGCCATCGCGTTGATGAAGGAGATCTTGGTGGCGAGGAAGGCGTTCGCGGCGACCTTGACCAGCTCGGCGGTGGCGAAGTCGGTGACCACCATGGGGACCTCGCGGTCTTCGGTGGCGGCCAGGTCGAAGACGCCCTTGTGGGCGGCGTAGAGCATGCCGTTGGCCCACTCGCTCTTGACGCCGACCACGATCCGGTTGGGCCGGAGCACGTCGTCGACGGCGAAGCCCTCCTGGAGGAACTCGGGGCTCCACGCCACCTCGACGCCGAGGTCGGCCGGGGTGTGCTTGTCGACCAGCTGCTCGACCCACTCGGCGGTGCCGACCGGCACGGTCGACTTGCCGACGATCAGCGCCTTGCGGGAGAGGTGCTGGGCCAGGCCGGTCACGGACGCCTCGACGTACGACAGGTCGGCGCCCATCCCGTCGGCGCGCTGCGGGGTGCCCACGCAGATGAAGTGCACGTCGCCGAAGTCGGCGGTCTCGGCGATGTCGGTGCTGAACCGCAGCCGCCCGGCGGCCAGGTTGCGGCGCAGCAGCTCGTCCAGGCCCGGCTCGTGGATCGGCACCTCGCCCGCGTTCAGCTTGGCGATCTTGTCCGCGTCGACGTCGAAGCCGAGCACCTCGTAGCCGAGTTCGGCGTAGCAGATGGCGTACGTCGCGCCGAGGTAGCCGGTGCCGAGGAAGGTCACCCGGGGTCGGGGCGCGCCCGAGGGCGGCGTCACCGCGGCGATGGCCGGCATCGGCTGGGTGTTCGGGTACGGGATCGTCACGCCTGTCTTCTCCGCTCGCACTGGCGGCGCTTCGTTGCGTCGCAATCGGCTGGGGCGCCATGACCGGGCGCCGAGGGAAACTCTGTCGTCTTGTGAGGGTAGTTGTGCCGTGTCGACGCCTCTCGTGCGCGAGCCTACCCGCCGGTAAGGTCCGGCTGAACCCTGGTGGCTATCCTTCAGTCTGCGGCAGTCGGCGGCCTCCGGGCGCCACAGACTGCGCATGATAGCGGTGAAAGGGGATGGCCGACATGGCCGCAGAGCAGTCGTTCGACGTCTACCGGTTGCCCGAGGAGCACGACGCGATCCGGGAGGCGGTGCGTGAGGTCTGTGCGGCGAAGGTCGCTCCGCACGCCGCCGAGGCCGACGAGACCGGCGCGTTCCCGAAGGCGTCGTACGACGCGTTGCGGGCCGCCGACTTCCACGCCCCGCACATCCCGGTGGAGTACGGCGGTGCCGGGGCGGATGCGCTGGCCACGGCCATCGTGATCGAGGAGGTGGCGCGGGCCTGCGCCTCGTCCTCGCTGATCCCGGCGGTGAACAAGCTGGGCACGATGCCGCTGATCCTCGCCGGCTCCGAGGAGCTGAAGCAGAAGTACCTGTCGAAGGTCGCCTCCGGTGACGGCATGTTCTCGTACTGCCTGTCCGAGCCGGAGGCGGGCAGCGACGCCGCGTCGATGACCACCCGCGCGGTGCGCGACGGCGACCACTGGGTGCTCAACGGCGTGAAGCGGTGGATCACCAACGCCGGCGAGTCCGAGTACTACACCGTCTTCGCTGTGACCGACCCCACAGCCCGGTCGCGCGGCATTTCCGCCTTCGTGGTCGAGAAGTCCGACCCGGGGGTCAGCTTCGGCGCCCCGGAGAAGAAACTCGGCATCAAGGGCTCGCCGACCCGCGAGGTCTATCTGGACAACGTCCGGATCCCGGCCGACCGCATGATCGGCGCGGAGGGCACCGGCTTCGCCACCGCGATGAAGACCCTGGACCACACCCGGGTCACCATCGCCGCCCAGGCCGTCGGCATCGCGCAGGGCGCGCTCGACTACGCCAAGGGGTACGTGAGCGAGCGCAAGCAGTTCGGCAAGGCGGTCGCCGAGTTCCAGGGCATCCAGTTCATGCTCGCCGACATGGGCATGAAGCTGGAGGCGGCCCGGCAGCTCACCTACGCGGCCGCCGGCAAGTCCGAGCGGGGCGACGCCGACCTGACGTACTTCGGCGCGGCCGCCAAGTGCTTCGCCTCCGACGCCGCCATGGAGATCACCACCGACGCGGTGCAGCTCCTCGGCGGCTACGGCTACACCCGCGACTACCCGGTCGAGCGGATGATGCGGGACGCCAAGATCACCCAGATCTACGAGGGCACCAACCAGGTGCAGCGCATCGTGATGGCCCGTCAGCTGCTCAAGGGCTGACCGGGCGGGACACGTACGGGCGGGCGGGCCGGTGGTCCGGCCCGCCCGCACTGTCAACGGGTCCCGGTGGTGCCCTCCGGTCGGCTGGTGGCACGCGGCGGCGCGGACCACGGCGACTCGCCGCCGGTGCGGCGGGGCAGGGGTTCGGTGGGGGTCTGGTCGGGATAGCCGAGGGTGAGCGGGCTGCTGTCCCGCTCGCTCTCCGCGCCCGACGGGGGCCATTCGCTGAGCGAGAAGGTGTTCTCGACCGGGGTGTCGGACGAGGTCAGCTCCGCCCCGCCCGTCTGCCGTCCGGGCCACCGACGCCAGCGCTGCCCGCTGAAGGCCGCCATCAGCAGCAGCACACCGATCAGGAAGACCGTGCCGTTCTCCACCGGCAGGCGCAGCGGCAGCGGGTCACCGAGCACCTTCCAGTCGTCGGGGATCCGGTCGCGGACGGTGAACGGCGCGATGAACATCCCGACGTACGGGGTGATCAGCAGCAGCCCGGCGACGATGGGACCGAGCGGCGAGACGCGCAGCGTGCCGAGCAGGCCGAGCAGGATGCCGGCGACGCCGAGGTAGACGGCCGGCTCGATCAGGTTGGGCGTGCTGTACGTACCGATCTCCACCCAGCGGTGCACGGTGCGTCCCGACCCGTCCTGACCGAGGGTGACGAGCACCCAGGTGACGGGGGCCACCACCAACCCGGCGAGGAAGCTCCAGAGATGTCGCATCCGCGCACCGTACCGTTTCCGGCATGACAGATCATCCCTCCGCCCCGCAGGGCAAACCCACCTCGTACTCCCGCGTCACGCTCAGTCGCATCATGACTGCGGTCGATGTCAACCTGTACGGGACCGTGCACGGCGGGGTACTGATGAAGTTCGTCGACGACGTGGCGGGGGCGGCGGCGGCCCGGCACAGCGGCGGCACCGCGGTCACCGCCTCGATCGACGAGATCGTCTTCTCCGAGCCGGTCCGGGTCGGCGACCTGGTGCACGCGCACGCCCAGGTGAACTGGACCGGCAGCACCTCGATGGAGATCGGCGTGCGGGTGGTCGCCGAGCGCTGGGACTCGGCCGAGGACGAGCCGGTCCGGGTGGCCACGGCGTACCTGGTCTTCGTGGGGGTCGACGTGGGCGGCGCGCCCCGGGCGGTCCGGCCGGTGCTGCCGGAGACCCCGGAGGACGAGCGGCGGTTCCGGGAGGCCGAGATCCGCCGCGCCCACCGCCTCGCCAAGCGCCGCGCCATCCAGGCGCACCGCGCCGGCTGAGGCGCGGCCACACAACCGGGGGTCGGGGGGTGTGGGGTGCGCACGCCCCCTCGGCGGCACCCGGTGCGGACAATGGCCGGGCGAGGTAGGGCAAGATGGCGCCACGGCCCATGTCACAGAGTCGTGCGGGCCGCAGGGAGGGTGGAGCAGTGGGTGAGGTGCTGTGGACGCCGCCGGCCGACGTACGCGAGCGGTCCCGGATCGGTGACTACCTGCGCTGGCTGGCCGAGCACCGTGGTCTGGAGTTCGCCGACTACGACGCGCTCTGGCAGTGGTCGGTCACCGACCTCGACGCGTTCTGGCGGTCGATCTGGGACTTCTTCGAGGTCGTCGCGCACACCCCGCCGACCGCCACGCTGACCGACCGGACCATGCCGGGCACCCGCTGGTTCCCGGGGGCCACCCTCAACTACGCCGAGAACGTGCTGCGGCTGCCCGGGCGGGCCGACGACGACCCGGTGGTGATCGCACACGGGCAGACCCGGCCGCCGGTCACGCTGACCGCCGCCGGGCTGCGCGAGCAGGTCCGCCGGGTGGCGGCCGGGCTGCGCCGGCTCGGCGTGGGCCCCGGCGACCGGGTCGCGGCGTACGCGCCGAACATCCCGGAGACCTTCGTGCTGCTGCTCGCCACCAGCAGCCTGGGCGCGATCTTCTCCTCCTGCGCCCCCGAGTTCGGCACCCGCAGCGTCACCGACCGCTGGCAGCAGATCGCGCCGAAGGTGCTGGTCGCCGTCGACGGCTACCGGTACGGCGACAAGCCGGTGGACCGGCGCGGTGAGGTGGCCGCCATCCGGGCCGCCCTGCCGTCGCTGGCGCACACCGTCGGCATCGCCTACCTCGACCCGGCCGGCACGGCACCGGAGGGCGCAATCGGCTGGGACGAGCTGGCGGCCGAGACCGACGAGCCGTTGACCTTCACCCCGGTCCCCTTCGACCACCCGCTCTACGTGCTCTATTCGTCGGGCACCACCGGGCTGCCCAAGCCGATCGTGCACGGCCACGGCGGCATCCTGCTGGAGCACCTGAAGATGCTGGCCCTGCACCACGACCTGGGCCCGGCGGACCGGTTCTTCTGGTTCACCACCACCGGCTGGATGATGTGGAACTTCCTGGTCTCCGGGCCGGCGGTGGGCGCGACGATCGTGCTCTTCGACGGCAACCCGGGCCACCCCGACCTGGGGGCGCTCTGGCGGCTGGCCGCCGAGACCGGCACCACGTACTTCGGCACCTCCGCGCCGTTCCTGCTGGCCTGCCGCAAGTCCGGCCTGGTGCCCCGGGAGATCGCCGACCTCTCCGCGCTGCGCGGGGTCGGCTCGACCGGCGCGCCGCTGCCCGCCGAGGGTTTCACCTGGGTGTACGAGACCGTCGGCACCGACCTCCAGCTCCAGTCGCTCTCCGGCGGCACGGACGTCTGCACCGGTTTCGTCGGCGGGGTGCCGCTGCTACCGGTACACGCCGGGGAGATCACCTGTCGGGCGCTCGGCGCGAAGGTGGAGGCCCGTTCGGCCGACGGCACCCCGGTCATCGGGGAGCTGGGCGAGCTGGTGATCACCGAGCCGATGCCGAGCATGCCGGTCGGCTTCTGGAACGACCCCGAGGGGGCCCGCTACCGGGAGGCGTACTTCGAGGTCTATCCGGGCGTCTGGCGGCACGGCGACTGGATCACCATCAACGACCGGGGCGGTTGCGTGATCACCGGCCGCTCCGACGCCACCCTCAACCGGGGCGGCGTCCGCCTCGGCACCGCCGAGTTCTATTCGGTGGTGGAGGGGCTGGACGAGGTTGTCGACTCCGTCGTCGTGCACCTGGAGGACGACGAGGGCGGCGCCGGCGAGCTGCTCCTCTTCGTCGTCCTCGCCGAGGGGCTGGAGCTGGACGACGACCTGCGGAAGAAGATCTGCCGGGAGCTGCGTACCGCCCTGTCGCCCCGGCACGTCCCCGACGAGATCCACCAGGTCCGTGCCGTTCCCCGCACGCTGAGCGCGAAGAAGCTGGAGGTCCCGGTGAAGAAGATCCTCACCGGCACCCCCGTCGACAGCGCCGCCGCCAAGGGTGCCCTGGCCAACCCCGAGTCGTTGACGGCCTTCGCCACCTTCGCGCAGCGCCGCGCCGACGCCGACCAGTCCACCCCGGCCTGACCCGGCTCCCACCCCACCGCGCCGACCGTGCGCCTGCCGTCGCGGTGGGGTCAGGTGAGGGCCCGGGTGGCCTTCTCGGTGGCGGTGCGGGAGTCGAGGCGGGACCGGTCCAGGTTGCCGCAGAGGACCAGGCTCGCGCCCCGCAGCAGCGGGGCGAGCAGCCAGTCGACCGGGTCGGGGTGCGTCGACACGTCGATCAGGACCCGGTCCCCGGCGGCGATGCCCAGCTGCGCGGCCCGGGCCTCCGCGCGGGCCAGCAGGTCCGCGTCCTCCGGCCCGGGTTCCGGGTACGGGGTGAAGTGGTCCCCGTGGCCGCGTACCTCGGAGACGAAGTCGGCGAAGCCGGCGGGGACCTGCCGCATCGGCAGGGCGAACGGGTCGAGGGCGAGGGCGTAGCGCTCGCCGGCCGACCACGCCGCCGCCTCGGTGAGCCGGTCCACGGCGGCGAAGAGCACGTCCACGGTCCCCGGGGCGTCCACCACGGTCAGCTTCGCCGACCAGCAGCCGAGCAGCACCGCGGCGGTCTGCCAGTGCGGCGGCAGCAACACGCCGGCCGGGTCGCCGGGGGCCAGCGCGGCCTCGTCGACGAGCAGGTTCGCGGTCTTGGCCACCCAGTTGGCGAGCGTCGCGCCGGAGAGTTCGGTCCGCTCGCCGGTCGCGTCGTCGTACCAGGTCAGCAGGGGGCGGGTCGGGTCGGGCGCGATCGCGTCGGCGAGGACCCGGGCAATGTTCTCGGCCATCGGCGCGAACGATACGCGGTCCGCGCCCGTACCCGTTGACGACAAGTCGGCGTACCGTCGGGTCGCAGTCAGCGTCGGAGCGCCGCTCCGGCGTAGGCTTGCCGACAGTGTTGTCTGCCACACCCGAATGCTTGAGGAGTCGCCCCGTGACCGCCGGTCGCCCGCCCCGCGTGCTCATCGACGCCACGAGTGTCCCCGCCGACCGTGGCGGCGTCGGCAGATACGTCGATGGCCTGCTCGGCGCCCTCGGCACCGTCGCCGGCTCCGGGGTGGACCTGGCCGTGGTCAGCCTCCGCACCGACCTGGAGCGCTACACCCGGATGCTGCCCGGGGCGGAGGTCGTCCCCGCGCCGGCCGCCGTCGCGCACCGCCCGGCCCGGCTCGCCTGGGAGCAGACCGGCCTGCCGCTGCTGGCCCAGCAGGTCGGCGCGGAGGTGCTGCACTCGCCCTTCTACACCTGCCCGCTGCGGGCCGGCTGCCCGGTCACGGTCACCGTGCACGATGCGACCTTCTTCACCGAGCCGGAGCACTACGACAAGTCCCGCCGCACGTTCTTCCGCAGCGCCATCAAGACCTCGCTGCGCCGCGCCGACCGGGTGATCGTGCCGAGCAAGGCCACCCGCGACGAGCTGATCCGGCTGCTGGACGCCGACCCGACCCGGATCGACGTCGCCTACCACGGCGTCGACCAGGCCGCCTTCCACGCGCCCAGCGACGAGGAGAAGGCCCGGGTGCGGGCCCGCCTCGGCCTCGGCACCAGCAGCTACGTCGCGTTCCTCGGGGCCAAGGAGCCGCGCAAGAACGTACCCAACCTGATCCGCGGCTGGGCCCAGGCGGTGGCCGACCGGGCCGACCCGCCGGCCCTGGTCATCGCCGGCGGTCAGGGCCACGACGACGACATCGACCGCGCCGTCGCCGAGGTCCCGTCCCACCTGCGGCTGCTGCGCCCGGGCTACCTGCGCTACGCCGACCTGCCCGGCTTCCTCGGCGGTGCCCTGGTCGCCGCCTACCCGTCCTACGGCGAGGGCTTCGGCCTGCCGATCCTGGAGGCGATGGCCTGCGCCGCGCCGGTGCTCACCACGCCCCGGCTGTCGCTGCCCGAGGTGGGTGGCGACGCGGTCGCCTACACCAGCGAGGACCCGGCCCAGATCGCCACCGACCTGGCCGCGCTGCTGGACGACGAGCAGCGTCGGCTCTCCCTGGCCAAGGCCGGTTTCGACCGGGCCAAGGAGTTCACCTGGGAGTCCAGCGCCGAGGTGCACATCGCGGCCTGGAGCCGGGCCCGTTCCTGAGCGTTCGCTGCCGGTACGGGCGACCCGAAGTCCGTACCGGGGCGGTTCGGGCATGATGTGCTGATGTTCTATGCCGTCATCCCGGCGGGCGGTAGTGGCACAAGGTTGTGGCCACTGTCCCGTGCCGGCCACCCCAAGTTCCTCCACCCGCTGACCGGCACCCCCGCCTCGCTGCTCCAGGCGACCGTGGACCGGTTGGCGCCGTTGACCACTCCGGACCGGACGTTGGTGGTCACCGGGGCCGCGCACGTCGCGGCGGTGGCCCGGCAACTGGCTGGCCTGCCGGAGGAGAACATCCTCGTCGAGCCCTCGCCGCGTGACTCGTGCGCCGCCATCGCGCTGGCCGCCGCGGTGATCGCGCTGCGCGACCCGGACGCGGTGATGGGCTCGTTCGCCGCCGACCACCTGATCGGCGACCCGGAGCGCTGGGCGGAGACGGTGCGCCAGGCCATCCGCGGCGCCGAGCAGGGCCTGCTGATGACGGTGGGGATCACCCCGACCCGCCCGGAGACCGGCTACGGCTACCTGGAGACCGGCGAGCCGGTGGGTGACGGCCCGCTGCGCCCGGTCACCGAGTTCAAGGAGAAGCCGGCCGCCGAGGTGGCCGAGGGGTACGTCCGTTCCGGTCGTCACCTCTGGAACGCCAGCATGTTCGTCTGGCGGGTCGACGTCTTCCTGGCCGAGCTGGCCCGGCAGCAGCCGGCGTTGCACGCCGCCATCACCGCGATCGCCGCCGCCTGGGGCACGCCCGAGCAGGACGACGTCCTCGGCACCGTCTGGCCGACCCTGCCGAAGATCTCCGTCGACTACGCGGTGATGGAGGGCGCGGCGACCGCCGGTCGGGTGGCCACCGTCCCCGGTGACTTCGGCTGGAACGACGTCGGCGACTTCCACACCCTCGGTGAGGTGCTGCCCGCCGACGGGTCCGGCAACGTGGTGCTCGGCGCCGACACCAAGCCGGGCGTGCTGCTGCACGACACCACCGGCACCGTGGTGGTGCCGCAGACCGGCCGTCTCGTCGCCACGGTCGGCGTGCACGACCTGATCGTCGTGGACACCCCGGACGCGGTGCTGGTCTGCCCGCGCGACCGCGCCCAGGACGTCAAGAAGATCGTCGACGCGCTGAAGGAGCGCGGCGAGGAGGGGCTGGTCTGAACCGCCGGCCCCGGCCCGTCGGGGGCTGCCGGGGCGGTCGGTCAGCCGGCGGACCGCCGGGGCGGTCGGTCAGCCGGTGCTGCGGCGGGCCAGCGCGGCCAGGGCCGGCGCGACGAGCTGAACGGTCCCGTCGGCCAGCGGCGCGGGCAGCCGCTCCGGCGGGAACCAACCCAGCGCGTCCGACTCGTCGCTGACCCGCGCGACCGCGCCGGCCGGGGCGAAGACCGCGAACCGTACGTCGTGGTGCAGCGAGCCGCCCTGGCAGGAGACCGGGTGGATGTCGATGTCGATCGGCGTCGGGTCGACCACCAGGCCGGCGATCCCGGACTCCTCGGTCGACTCCCGCAGCGCGGCGGCGGCGAGGGTGCGGTCCCCGGCCTCGCAGTGCCCGCCGAGCTGCACCCAGCGGTGGAACTTGCCGTGCAGGCAGAGCAGCACCCGCTCGCCGGTGGCGTCCAGCACCAGGGCGCTGGCGGTGACGTGGCCGGGCCGGTGGGCGCGGCTCATCGCCACCGGCCCGGCGGCCAGCAGGTCGAGCGTCCGGTCCCGCGCGGTACGCGCCGCTGCGCTGGTCGGCGTCCACCCCGTCAGCAGGGCGGTCGCGTCGGCGTGCAGGTCGGCGAAGGTCCCGGGGGCGGGCACGGCGGGGCCGGTGGCGGGCACGGCGGGGCTGGTGGCGGGCACGGTGTCGGGCACCCCGACACTCTACGAGCGGGCGCTCCGTACCCTGGCCCGGTGACCCTGCGACTCGTCGAGTTCGTCGTGGCCGGCAACGAGGCCAGTGACCTGCTGCCGGTGCGCTCGGCGGCGCTGCTGCGCGCGTACGGGGCCCGGCGCGGCTTCTGGACCGTGCTCGACGAGGGCCCGGTGGAACGCTGCCTGGCGCTGCTGCTGGAGCGGGCCGACGGCGAGTGGACCGCCCACCACGTCGACGCCGACGCCGGCACCGAGAACGGCCGCACCGAGGACGGCGAGGCGCTCGCTCACCACGACGGCTGGGTGTACGTCTTCGGCTCGCAGTTCGGCTCCAAGGGCGGCCCGCTGCGGCCCCGCCGTGCCTTCGTGGCCCGGTTCCGGGAGGACGACGCCGCCACCGGGACGCTGCCCGTGGCGGTGGTCCGCAACCGGTTCCGACTGCACCGGGCGGTCAACGACGCGCTCGTCGCCGCCCCGCTGACCCCGCTGCCGCCCGGCCACCGGGTCCGGCACCGGTTCATCGTGGAGACCCTGGCCCGGGGCACCGCCCGGGCGAAGAGCTGGGTGAGCCGGCTCGCCGAGGACGACCTGCCGCTCAACGTCGAGGCGGCGTCCTTCACCCCGGCCGGCACGGTGCTGCTGGGGCTGCGGTTCTCGGTGACCGAGGCGGGTGAGCCGATCCTGGTGGAGCTGGCCGGGGTGCCGGAGATGTTCGCGCCCGAGCCGGGGTGGCCGCGCGCCGTCGGGGCGTACGCGGTGACCGGGGTGACGCCGCCGGGCGAGCTGACCGGCTTCCGGGCCGTCACCCCCACCGCCGACGGCGGGTACGCGGCGGTGATCGGGTCGATCGACGCGCTGGGCAAGGGCTCGGTGCTGCTCGACGACCACCCGGAGGGCGGGAGGGTGACCTCCCGGCACGTCCGGTTCCGGCTCGACGACGCCGTCGGCGGGCGGGTGGTCGGTGAGCTGGTGGCCGACCTGGCGCCGTTCCACCACGTGGAGGGGCTGGCCGAGCTGGAGGGGGACTGCTTCTATGTCACCGACGAGGACCACCGGGTGGCGCTCTGGATCGGCTGAGCCGCCTCGGGTGGACGACCGGGTGACACCCCTGCGGAGGATGATGAGCCGCAGACCCTCGTGGTGCCGCCCGGTCGTCGTCTCCCCCCGACCCCCGGTACCCGTGGCGTGGCGTCACTGACGCCTCGTCACCGGGCAAGGGGAAGCATGCCGAACCGGCCGGACCGGTGTCGAGGTCTTTCAGCTGAGCCTTAAAGATGGAGATTAGTGCCGCCGGGTACAGTGCAAACGGTCGGTGGGCACTCCCTCTGCCCGCCCGGGAGCGCTCCATGCTGAAGATCTTCTTTTCGGGCGAGGACATCCTGCGGACCAGGGTGGCACCGGCTGCGGATCCCCTCTGGGAGCTGGTCCTCAGCCTGCACCGGCTCCAGGCCCGCGGCAACGACGCGCTGATGTCGAACTGGCGTCACGCCGTCGCCGGTGGCCTGCGCCGGGACAGCTCCGCCGACCAGCACCGGCTGCTCTTCGCGCTGAACCCGCCCCGCGGCTACTTCCCCGACTTCCTCACCCCGTACGACAGCGGGGCGGGCATCGAGGCGGGGCTGGAGGCCGTCCGCGCCACGCCGGCCGCGCTGCTGCACCGCGACGTGGCCCTGCTGGCCGGCGCGACGGTCCTGCCCTCGTCGGCGTCGGCGCTGGTCCGGGGCGAGCCGGAGGTGCTGCGGCACCTCACCGACTCGATGGACCGCTACCGCACGCTGGCGCTCGCGCCGTACTGGCCGCGGATCCAGGCCGCCGTGGACGCCGACCGGGCGCGCCGGGCCCGGGCGCTGCTCGACGGGGGAGTGGAGGGGCTGCTGACGAGCCTGCGGCCCACCATGCGCTGGGACGCCGGCGTGCTGGAGGTGCTGGACTATCCGGACACCCGGGAGCTGCACCTGGACGGGCGGGGGCTGCTGCTGGTGCCGTCCTTCTTCTGCGCCCGTACCCCGGTCGCGCTGCACGATCCGACGCTGCCGCCGGTGCTGGTCTATCCGGTGGACCGGCTCGGCGGGCTGGTGCCGGAGTCCCGCCCGGGGGCCGGCCCGGCGTCGACCCCCGGCGGCCGGGAGGCGTTGGCCGCCCTGCTCGGCCGGACCCGGGCCGCGGTGCTGGAGGCCACCGACGACGGCTGCACCACCGGTGAGGTGGCCCGCCGCCTGCACATCTCGCCCGCGGCGGCCAGTCAGCACACCACCGTGCTGCGCAACGCCGGGCTGCTGGTCAGCCAGCGCGAACGCAACACGGTGCTGCACACCCTCACCCCGCTGGGCCGGGCCGTGCTCGACGCCTGACCGGTGTCGTCACGTCTGCCGACCCGGCCACCGCTCCGTCAGGTCCGGCCCGCTGTCGACCGGCGTCGTCCACGTCCGCCGACCCGCCGAGCCCTCGGCCGGGCCCGGACCGCCGCCGCCGGGTCGGCAGGCGTGGGCGGCCGGTCGAGCGCCGGACCGGCAGCGGTGCCGGTGTCCGGTCAGATCGCCAGGGCGGCGCTGGCGGCGCTGCCGGCCGGTGGGGGCAGCAGCGCCGACGGGACGCCCTCCGCCGCCAGGGCGGTCCGCAGCCGTTGCAGGTCGGCGCCGAAGCGCACCAGGTCCGGCTGGTCGACCGGCGTCGGCGGGGCGCCCAGCAGCAGACCGGTGGCCTGCTCCGGCCACCCGGGCACGGTGGCGACCATGCCGGCGCGTACCTCGTCGTCGGTGACGTGGGTGAAGACGGTGCCGGGCGCGACCACCTCGGCGACCGCGGCGATCGCCCGCGCGACCACGGCCGGGTCGGCCGGCGTCGACCCGGGCCCGTCGGCGAGCGTGGCCGCGGCGCGCAGACCGGCGGCGGTCGCCTCGGCCGTGCCGAGCGAGAAGAGGTCCAGGGCGGCGTCGCGGACCAGGACGGCGGCACCCTCGTCGTCGTCGGCGCGGCCGGTACCCGGGTAGCCCCGGACCACCGCCACGGGCACCTGGTCGCACTTGCCCTTGATCAGCTCGCCGGCACCGGCCAGCTCGTCGGCCACCGCGATCTGCGTCAGCTGGAGCTCGTTCCCGTACGGGTCGATCTCGCCCCGGTGGTCCCGGATCGCGGGCATGCCGGCCACGCCGAGCGCCACGTCGGTCAGCCCGTTGCGCCACGGCCGGCCCATGGTGTCGCTGATGATCACCGCTACGTCGAGTTCGAACCGGTCGCGCAGTGCGGCGCGCAGCGCCCGCGCCGAGGCGTCCGGATCCTTCGGCAGCAGCACCAGTCGGGTCTTGTCCACGTTCGACGCGTCGATCCCGGCCGACGCCATCACGAAGCCGTGGTGGGTCTGCACGATCCGGGTCGCGCCCCGGGTGGCCACCACCCGGGCGGTCTCGGCGGCCAGCACCTCGTCCCGGGCGGTGAGCCGCTCCGGACCGTCCGCCGGCACGTCGACCAGTCGGCCCTCCGCCTTCGACACGATCTTGCTGGTGACCACCAGGACGTCGCCCTGGCGCAGCCAGGGGGCCGCGCCGGCGATCAGGGCGGCCAGGTCGTCCCCCTCGGTCACGTCGCCGATGCCCAGCACCGGCAGGATCTCCAGCCTCACGCCAGCTCCCTCGCGGCGCGGACCATCGCCACCGTCGCCGCCTCGTCGGTCATCCGCAGCGGCACCGCGCGGACCGTCACGTCCGGCACCCGCGTGCCCTCGTCCTCCGGCGCCACCAGCCAGCCGTCCAGCAGCCCGCCCGCCCGCCGGCCGCCGTAGAGCCGGCCCACCCCGGCGGCGCTGCACTCCACGTCGAGCACCGCCAGGCAGCGGTCCGCCATCCCCCGGACCGGCGTCCCGCCGATGATCGGCGAGATCCCGACCACCGGGGCCGGGCCACCGGCGACCGCCTCGCGCAGCCCCGGCACGGCCAGGATCGGCGCGACGCTGACCACCGGGTTGCTCGGCGCGATCAGCACCAGGTCGGCGGCGGCGATCGCCTCCAGCACCCCCGGCGCCGGCTTGGCGGACTCCGCCCCGACGAAGACGAACCGGTGGGTGGGGATGTCGGCGCGGTGGCGCACCCACCACTCCTGGAAGTGGATCGCCCGCTGCCCCTGCCCGTCGCCGTCGCTCACCACCACGTGGGTCTCCAGGCGGTCGTCCGTCGCCGGGAGCAGGGTCAGGCCCGGCTCCCAGCGGGTGGCCAGCGCCTGGGTCACCGCGGAGAGCGGATAGCCGCCGTTGAGCATGGTGGTGCGCACCAGGTGGGTGGCGATGTCCTTGTCGCCGAGGCCGAACCAGCTGGGCTCCGCGCCGTACGCGGCCAGCTCCGACTTGACGGTCCAGGTCTCGCCGACCCGGCCCCAGCCCCGCTCCGGGTCCGCGCCGCCGCCCAGCGTGTACATCACGCTGTCCAGGTCGGGACAGACCTTGAGGCCGTGCAGCAACAGGTCGTCGCCGACGTTGACCACGGCGGTCACCTCGGCCCCCACCTCACGGGCGTACGCCCGGACGCCGAGCAGGAAGCGGGCGCCGCCGATCCCGCCGGTCAGAACCACGATGCGCATGTCCTCATCCTTCCCCACGTGCCGCCGTCGATCCGTCGGTGTCCGGGGAGACTAGGCTCACGTCGGCACCTGTCCGTTTTCGTCCCGAGGGGGAGTTCGTGACCAGCCCCGCCGAGCCCGCGTCCACCGACGCGACGCAGGCCCGCCAGCTCACCGGTCCACTGCGCGAACTGGCCGCGCTCGTCCTGCTCGGCGCGAACGCCGTGCTCCTCTTCGTCGGCCTGATCCGGCTGCTCGCCCCGGTGGACGACTACAGCACCTTCAGCGGCCGGGCGGGGAGCACCTTCTTCACCTTCGTCGGCCTCGAATCCGCCGTCCTGCCGCTGCTGGCCGTGCTGCTCGCGACGCACCTCCAGCCGGTGCTGCCGAAGGCGAAACTGATCACCCAGGTGGCCGTCGGCGAGTACGCCTTCGGTGCCCTCTTCGGCGCGCTGACCTTCCTGGTCTGGCTGGTGGCCCGGCTGGCCGAGGCGGAGGTGCTCGACGCCCTGCTCGGCATGCTGACCCGGGTCGCCTGGCTGGCGCTCTTCGCGGTCGCCGCGTACGTCGTCGTCAAGGTCTGGCGCACCCTCTACTTCACCCCGCGACCGAAGGCCCAGCCCGGCGTCTACGGGCAGCCCCAGCCCGGCTGGCCCCAGCAGGGCGGCTACCCGGCCCCGAACCAGCAGGGCGGCTACCCCGCCTCGGGCCAGCCCGGCGGTTACCCGGCACCCGGCCAGCCCGGCGGCTATCCCGCGCCCGGTCAGCCCGGCGGCTATCCGGCACCCGGCCAGCAGGGCGGCTACCCGGCCCCGAACCAGCCCGCCGGCTACCCGCCCGCCGGCCAGTACGGCCAGCCCACCCCCTCGGCGCCGCCGTTCAACACCGCGCCGCCGCACGGCACCGCCCCCCAGTCCGCCCCGCCCTTCGGTGCCCCGCAGTCGGCGCCGCCCTTCGCCGCCCCGCAGTCGGCCCCGCCCTTCGCCGCCCCGCAGTCGGCCCCGCCGTTCGGTGCTCCGCAGTCGGCGCCGCCGTTCGGTCAGCCGCCGTCGGTCGACCCGACCCAGACCATCCCGCGCCAGCCCGCCGACCCCGGCGCGGACACCGACCGCACCCAGCGCTTCCAGCCCGACGACCCGAACCACCCCCGCTGACCCCCCCCCGCCCGTCCCCCACGACGCGCGCGAGTACGCGCACTTTCACGGAAAGAGTGGCCTCCGCAGTCTCGGAGGCCACTCTTTCCGTGTAAGAGGCCCCTCACGGTTCCCCGGCGATCAGCGCGCCGTTTCCCGGGGCGTGGCGCGCGGGGTGCGGGCGGTGGCGCGCGGGGTGGGGGTGTGGCGCGCGGGGTGGGGGTGTGGCGCGCAGTTTCACGGAAAGAGTGGCTTCCGAGCTGGGGGAGGCCCCTCTTTCCGTGAAAGAGGGGCCTCAGCCTGTCCGGCAGCGGAGAGCGGGGGCGATAGCGGAGAGCGGGAGAGTGGGGGAGTGGGCGTGGGGGGTGGGGTGGCGGGGGGACGCATAGGCTGGGCGGATGGTTGATCGCACTGAGCCGGCCCCGACCGCAGCGAGCGTGCAGCGGGCGCTGCGCCGGGCCGCGACCGGGCGGGCGCTGGACGTCGACGAGGCGACCGCGCTGCTCACCGCCCGGGGTGCCGCGCTGGACGAACTCCTCCGGATCGCCGGGGAGATCCGCGACGCCGGGCTGCGGGAGGCGGGCCGTCCCGGGGTGGTCACCTTCTCCAAGAAGGTCTTCATCCCGCTGACCCGGCTCTGCCGGGACCGCTGCCACTACTGCACCTTCGCCACGGTGCCGCACCGGCTCCCGGCGGCATTCCTCGACCGGGACGAGGTGCTGGCGATCGCCCGCGAAGGCGCCGCGCAGGGCTGCAAGGAGGCGCTGTTCACGCTCGGTGACCGTCCCGAGGAACGCTGGCCGGCGGCCCGGGAGTGGCTGGACGAGCGGGGCTACGACTCCACCCTGGACTACCTGCGGGCCTGCGCGGTGGCGGTGCTGGAGGAGACCGGCCTGTTGCCGCACCTGAACCCGGGCGTGCTGTCCTGGTCGGAGCTGCAACGGCTCAAGCCGGTGGCGCCGAGCATGGGGATGATGCTGGAGACCACGGCGACCCGGCTCTGGTCGGAGCCGGGTGGCCCGCACTTCGGCTCACCGGACAAGGAGCCCGCGGTGCGGCTCCGGGTGCTCGACGACGCGGGCCGGGTGGGGGTGCCGTTCACCACCGGCATCCTGATCGGGATCGGGGAGACTGCGGCCGAGCGGGTCGACGCGCTCTTCGCGATCCGTCGGGGCATGCGGGAGTACGGCCACCTCCAGGAGGTGATCGTGCAGAACTTCCGCGCCAAGCCGGACACCGCGATGCGGGGCATGCCCGACGCCGAGCTGCACGACCTGGCGGCGACGGTGGCGGTGGCCCGGGTGCTGCTCGGCCCGAAGGCCCGGATCCAGGCCCCGCCGAACCTCATCGAGAACGAGTACGACCTGCTGCTGCGCGCCGGTATCGACGACTGGGGCGGCGTCTCCCCGGTCACCCCGGACCACGTGAACCCGGAGCGCCCGTGGCCGCAGCTCGACGAGCTGGCCCGGCGTACCGCGCAGGCCGGGTTCACGCTGCGCGAGCGGTTGACCGTCTACCCGGAGTACGTCCGGGCCGGTGACCCGTGGCTGGACCCGAGGCTGCTGCCGCACGTGACCGCCCTGGCCGACCCGGTGACGGGGCTGGCCGTCGAGGCGGCCCGCCCGGTGGGCCGGCCGTGGCAGGAGCCGGAGGAGGTCTTCGGCGGACGTACCGACCTGCACGTCACGATCGACACCACCGGCCGTAGCGACGACCGGCGCGGCGACTTCGACAGCGTCTACGGCGACTGGTCCGCCGTCGCCGGCAAGGTCGCCCCGGAGGCGGTCGCGCGTCGCGCGGGCGTACCCCCGGTGGTCGCCGGTGCGGAGGCGGACCTGGTGGCGGGGTTGCGGCTGGCGGCGGACGACCCGGCGGCGCTGCTCGACCCCCGGCACACCGACGCGGCGCTGGCGCTCTTCGGCGCGGACGGCCCGGCGTTGGACGAGCTGTGCCGGCTCGCCGACGACGTACGGCGGGACGTGGTCGGCGACGACGTCACCTACGTGGTCAACCGCAACATCAACTTCAGCAACGTCTGTTACGTCGGCTGCCGGTTCTGCGCCTTCGCGCAGCGGGAGAGCGACGCGGACGCGTTCCGGCTCTCCGTCGAGCAGGTCGCCGACCGGGCCGAGGAGGCGTGGGCGGCGGGCGCGAGCGAGGTCTGCCTCCAGGGCGGCATCGACCCGAAACTGCCGGTCACCGGCTATGCCGACCTGATCCGGGCGATCAAGGCGCGGGTGCCCGGCATGCACGTGCACGCCTTCTCGCCGATGGAGATCGTCACCGCCGCCGCGAAGGCCGGCGTGCCGGTGCGGGAGTGGCTGGGCATGCTGCGCGAGGCGGGCCTGGACACCATCCCGGGCACCGCCGCGGAGATCCTCGACGACGACGTGCGCTGGGTGCTCACCAAGGGCAAACTGCCGGCCGCCGCCTGGGTCGAGGTGGTGAGCACGGCCCACGAGCTGGGCATCCGGTCCAGCTCCACGATGATGTACGGCCACGTCGACCATCCCGCCCAGTGGCTGGCCCATTTCCGGGTGCTGGCCGGCGTGCAGGACCGGACCGGCGGGTTCACCGAGTTCGTGGCGCTGCCGTTCGTGCACACCAACGCGCCGATCTATCTCGCCGGCATCGCCCGGCCGGGGCCGACCTGGCGGGAGAACCGGGTGGTGCACGCGATGTCCCGGCTGCTGCTGCACGGGCGGATCGACAACATCCAGTGCTCCTGGGTGAAGCTGGGCGACGCCGGCACCGTGAAGATGCTGAACGGCGGCTGCAACGACCTGGGCGGCACGCTGATGGAGGAGACCATCTCGCGGATGGCCGGTTCCGGCAACGGTTCGGCGCGTACCGAGGAGCAGTTGCGGGCGATCGCGGCGGCTGCGGGGCGACCGGCGCGCAAGCGGACGACCGCGTACGGTCACGCCCGCCCGTAGCGTCGAACCTTTCCCCGCCGCCGGCCGTACCAGTGGATGCCGGCGGCGGTTGCGGCGAGGACCGCCGCCGGTGACCCCATCGGGGGCCCGGCGGTGCCGCCACGGCGGCGCGGCGCGGCGGCTCCCGGCCACCGCGGGCGCTGACGCGCCGGCCCGGAAAGGTTGCCCATGACCAGTGATCAGCGGAAGCGGCCGTGGCCGCGACTGACCCGCCGGCAGACGTTGACCGCCGCCGCGAGCGCCACCCTCGGCGCCGCCGCCCTCACCGTGCCGGGCCTGTCGTCCGCGCAGAACACCCCCTCGGCGGGCCGCCGGGAGGAACCGATCGTGGTCCACCTCCGCGACGCGGCCTCGGGGACCATGGACGTCTTCGTCGGCACGTCCCGGGTCCAGGTCCGTGACCGGGCCCTGGCGGACCGGTTGCGGCGCGCCGCCGGTAAGCGCTGACCGTCCGCGCCGTCCGGCGCGTCCCCGGCGCAGGCTCCCGGCGCCGGTCCTCCCGCTCCCGTTCCTCTTCCCCGACGAAGGTGTGGTCCGCCATGTCCTCCCACCGCGAAGCCCCGGAGATAAGCAAGGATCCGGTCGCCGACAGCTCCGACCTGTACGCGTTCGTCAGTCCGAACCATCCGGACACGGTCACGCTGATCGCCAACTACGTGCCGTTGCAGCTTCCCTCCGGCGGCCCGAACTTCTTCGAGTTCGGTGACGACGTGCGGTACGAGATCCACGTCGACAACGACGGCGACGGTCATCCCGATGTCACCTATCGTTTCGAATTCACCACCGAGATCACCAATCCGAACAGTTTTCTTTACAACACCGGCCCGATCGAGTCGCTGGACAGCAAGAACTGGAACCGCCGCCAGTTCTACCGGCTGACCCGGGTGGCCGACGGCCGGGAGCACGTGCTGGCGCACAAACTGCCCTGCCCGCCGTGCAACGTCGGTCCGCTCTCCACGCCGAAATACCACGACCTGGTGCGGCAGGCGACCTATCGGCTCTCCACCGGTGAAAAGGTGTTCGCCGGGCAGCGGGCGGACGGCTTCTTCGTCGACCTCGGCTCGATCTTCGACCTCGGTACGCTGCGCCCGTTCCAGCAGCTCCACGTGGCCGGGAAGAAGATCTTCAAGGCCGAGGGGGAGCCGGTCAACTCGCTGGACCGGATGAACGTGCACAGCATCGCGGTGCAGGTGCCGTTAAGCCGGGTCCGCCGCAAGGCCAGCCGGTACGGCGCCGCCGACCGGGCCTCGGTGATCGGGGTGTGGACGTCGGCCTCCCGGCAGCAGGTGCGGGTGCTCGGCGACCGGGTCGCCGCGGACACCGCCGCCGGCCCGTTCACGCAGGTGTCCCGGCTCGGCAACCCGTTGTTCAACGAGGTCATCGTGCCGATGTCCAGGAAGGACCTGTGGAACACGCTGCCGCCGACGGAGGACAAGCGGTTCGCGCAGTTCGTCGAGCACCCGGAGCTGGCCGCCCTGCTGCCCGCCCTCTATCCGGGCGTCTTCCCCAACCTGGACGCGTTGAACAAGTCGAAGAAGCCGCGCGCCGACCTGGCGGCGATCCTGCTGACCGGCATCCCGGCCGGCCTGATCGACGGCTTCACCAACACCACCGGCGACGTGCAGGCCGACATGCTCCGGCTCAACACGGCGATCCCGCCGAACCGGAAGCCGGACCGGTTCGGGGTGCTCGGTGGGGACCTGGCCGGCTTCCCGAACGGCCGCCGGGTGGGCGACGACGTGGTCAGCATCTCGTTGCGGGCGATCGCCGGGGTGACGGTGCCGCTGGTGGACAAGGCGTTCAAGCCGGACGCGGCCGCGGCGGCGGTGACCCCGGGGTTGAGCGCGGCGGACGTGACCGCCCCGTTCCTCGGCGACTTCCCGTTCCTCGGCACCCCGTACGACGGGTTCGGCAACCCGCCGGCGTCCTGAGGAGGGGACCGTGCACGAGCACCAGCACAGCTACGGCCCGACGGGCAGCGGCACCGTGGTCCTGAACGTGGGTGGCAACTCCGGCGCCCTGATCATCTACACCGGACGGGACCTGCACGGCCGGGAGATCGAGATCAGCCGGGAGGAGGAGCCGCGTACGCACTCGGCCGTACGCGAGCGGCACGTCCGGGACGGGGTGTTCCACAGTGCCGTCTATCCGGAGCTGGAGGCCGGCCTGTATACCGTCTGGTGGGACGATCGGACACCCGCCGGGGCGATCTCCGTCACGGGTGGCGCGATCGCCGAATTCGTCTGGCCGACCAGCGCACCGGCGGGGGCCGGCTGAGCCCTCCGACCCTTCGCGACCGCCGCGCCCCGTCCACCATGTGGACGGGGCGCGGCCGGTGTTTTCCGGCTCGACGGGCGGTGGCGGCCCGGTCGGGTTAACCTGTGCCCCACCACCATGCTGATCTTGGAAGACGTCGCGCCGGCCGCCCGGGTGCGGCCTGCCGGGGCCTCCACCGGAGACCGTCGACGGTCTCCCGTCCCGGTGCGCCACGGCAGAAAACTCGGGCAACTCGCCGGGGAGGGCGTTACTCATCCGGGGTCTTAATCGATAGGGCAGGTTGCGAGGGTCGGGCGGCTCGATGGTCGTCCGGAGCGTGTCGGGAGGGCGACTCCATTATCAAGTTTGGCTTGACGGCGCACGCATTACACGCGTGTAATTTGAATGGGGTTGTTCGCGCGGAACGCAACAAAAAGGGTCCGGACGGACAAGCACGCCTTTCGCGTGGGGGGTTGCAGCGGCGATGACGCCGGTGCGCGACAAGGAGGCATCTGATGGACGGCCAGCTCGAGGTGGCCGACCTGCTCGGAAACGCGCCGGAGTGGCAGGAGCGGGCGTTGTGCTCGCAGACCGACCCGGAGGCGTTCTTTCCCGAGAAGGGCGGCTCGACCCGCGAGGCGAAGCGCATCTGCTCGCGGTGCGAGGTCAAGACGGAGTGCCTCGAATACGCTCTCGGCCACGACGAGCGGTTCGGGATCTGGGGTGGGCTCTCGGAACGGGAGCGGCGCAAGCTCAAGCGGCGGGTCGCCGCCTGAGGCAGTGTCGGGTCGAGGCGGTGGGGGCCGCCCGGCTCGGCGACGACACCGGTTCGCGGCGCGGCGACAGACGCGCCGAACCGGAGTCGGGACGGCGGCGAGGCGGGCGCGACGGGGGTCGCGCTCAGGCCAGTTCGTCCGGGTCGACCCCGAGCAGGTTCGCCACCTGCTCGATGATCACGTCGTGCACCAGGTCCGCGAGGTCCTCGCGGTCCATCGCCCGGAACTCCAGGGGCCGGCGGTAGAGCACGATCCGCGGCGGCACCTCCTGGCGGCCGGGGCGGCCGGGCAGCAGCCGGGCGAGCGGCACCTCGCCGTCCTCCAGCACGTCGGAGTCATAGACGTTCAGGTCCGGCGGGACGTCCTCGACCGCGAACTCGACACCGGCCAGCTCCTTGGCGAACCGCCGTTCCAGCGTCTCCACGGTGTCCAGCACCAGGTCGTCGAAGACCTCCGCCTTGGTCCGGGCCAGCGGCACGGTCGCCGGCACCAGCCGCCCGCGCAGGCCGCGACCGTGGCGGTCGCGGTGGGTGCGCCGGCCGGAGCCGGGGCGGCGGTGTTCCGGGCTCGTCATGACGCAAAGGGTAGCTCCCACCCGGCCCCGTCCCGTCGCTGCGCCGCTGATGTGGCGCGCCGGTGCGCCGATCGGACGAATTGTGATCACCACGACGGGCGTGTCGCAACGCGAAGCGGTGCGCCGGACCCGGTATTGGGGATACCCTGCCGCCGTGAGGTCACCACGGCGCTGCTCCCGTAACGGCTGCCCCCGGCAAGCGGTCGCCACATTGACCTATGTCTACAACGAGTCGACAGCCGTGGTCGGGCCGCTGGCGGCGTTCGCCGAGCCGCACACGTACGACCTCTGCGAGCCGCACGCCCGCAACCTCACCGCCCCCCGCGGTTGGGACGTGGTCCGGCACGAGGGCGAGTTCGAGCCGCCGCCGCCCACCACGGACGACCTGGTCGCCCTCGCCGAGGCCGTCCGCGAGGCCGCCCGCCCGGCACCCCCGCGCCCCCCGGAGTCCGACCAGGACCACCCCCACGGCTCCCCCCAGACGGGCCGCCGCGGCCACCTCCGCGTCATCCCCCCCAACCACTGACCCACCCCACCCCGCGCCCGCGCCTGATCCCGCGCGTTGATCATGAAGTTTGCGTCAGACTTCGCGCCGTTTCTGACGCAAACTTCATGATCAACCGGGTGGGGTCGGCCCCGGCGTCGCCGGTGGGGGTCAGTGGCCGAGGAGGTGGGAGAAGGTGGCGGCGCGGCGGGAAGGGCGGCCGGAGCGGAGTTCGGCCTGGTCGGCGGAGAACATCAGCTTCAGGCCGGCGTTGACGGCCAGCCAGCGCAGCGGTTCCGGCTCCCAGCGGGGGGAGCGGTGGTTGACCCAGGGGAGCGTCGTCAGGTCGCTCTCCGCGCCCCGGATCAGGTCGGCGAGGGTACGCCCGGCGAGGTTGCTGGTGCCGACGCCGTCGCCGACGTAGCCGCCGGCCCAGGCCAGGCCGGTACGCCGGTCCAGCCCGACGGAGGCGGCCCAGTCGCGGGCGACACCGAGCGGCCCGCCCCAGGTGTGCGTCACCGGCACGTCCGGCCCGAGCACCGGGAAGAGTTCGCCGAGCACCCGGCCCAGCGCGGCGAAGACCCGTGGTTCCCGGTCGTAGCCGGGCGCGACGCGGGAACCGAAGTGGTAGGGGGCGCCCCGCCCGCCGAAGGCCAGTCGGCCGTCGGCGGTGCGCTGGCCGTAGATGATGACGTGCCGGTGGTCGGAGAAGGTCTCCCGCTCGGCCAGCCCGATCCGCGCCCACGTCGACTCGGGCAGCGGCTCGGTGGCGATCATCAGCGAATAGACGGGGGCGACGGTGCGCCGCTGCCCCGGCAGGGCGGGCGTGAAGCCCTCGGTCGCGCGGACCACCACCGGCGCCCGGACCACTCCGGCGGGCGTCACCGCCACGCCGGGCCGCAGCGCCGTGACCGGGGTCCGCTCGAAGATGGTCACCCCACGCCGTTCGACCGCCCGGGCCAGCCCGCGGACCAGCCGGGCCGGGTGCACCGCGGCGCAGTGCGGGGTGTACGTGCCACCGCGTACCCCGTCGGCGGCGCAGCGGGCGGTGGCCTCGGCGGCGTCGAGCAGCACCAGGTCCTCGTCGGCGAGGCCGTGCTCGCGGGCCTCGGCGACGGCGGCCCGGGCCCGGTCGAGCTGCGCCGCCGAGCGAGCGAGGACGACCGTGCCGCCGGGCTGCCAGTCGCAGTCGATGCCCTCGGCGGCGACCACCCGCCCGACCTCGCGGACGGTCTCCTGCATGGCCCGCTGCATGGCCAGCGCCCGGTCCCGGCCGTGCCGGCGGGTCAGCGCGGGCAGCGAGGTGGGGAAGAGCGCCGAGCACCAGCCGCCGTTGCGCCCGGAGGCGCCGTACCCGGCGATCTCCTGCTCCAGTACGACGATCCGCAGCGACGGGTCGGCCCCGGCGAGGTAGTACGCCGTCCAGAGCCCGGTGTAGCCCGCCCCGACGATCACCACGTCGGCGTCGGTGTCCCCGGGCAGCGGCGGGCGCGGGGTCAGCGGCTCGTCCACCGTGGACAGCCAGTACGACAGCTCCTGGTAGCGCATCACCACTCCGGTGGGGGCAGGTCGTGGCGCAGCCGTGGGTCGGGCTGCGGCGGTCCGTACGCCTCGACGACCGGCACCACCCCGGCCCAGACCGGCCGGTCGAGGTCGTCGTCGGGGTCGTCGGGCGGACCGGCGCTGATCTTGACTGAGCACTCGGTCAGCGGCAGGGCGAGCACCAGGGTGGCGGCCAGCTCCTTCGCCGACGGCGGCCGGATCACCGCCCACCGGCCGGGGAGCAGGTGCTCGGAGAGTCGGTGCAGGGCGGCCTGCTTCTCGTCGCCGTCGAGCGCGACGAGGGTGCCGAGCACCATGGCGCACCGGTAGTTCATCGAGGACTCGAAGGCGCTGCGGGCCAGCACCAGCCCGTCGAGGAGGGTGACGGTCAGGCAGGCCGGTGCGCCGGCGGCGAGGTGCCGGAAGAGCCGGCTGCCGGTGGAGCCGTGCAGCAGCACCCGGTCGCCGTCCCGCGCGTACGCCACCGGCAGCGCGTAGGGCTGGTCGCCGTCGATGATGGCCAGATGCCCGACCCGGCCGGCGTCGAGCACGGCGTGCAGGGCTTCCCGGTCCCGGACGGCGAGGTCGGGCAGCCGACGTACCCGGGTCCGGTCGGTCCCGCCCACCGCCGGCCCGGCCGGGTCGACGGCGGCCGGGTCGGCGGGGCGGGGCCGGTCCCCGGTGTCCGGGGAGCCGGCCCCTGAGCCGTCGCTCAGAGCCGGGACCATGCCTCGGTCAACACGGAACGCAGGATCTGCTCGATCTCGTCGAACTGCTGCTGCTCGGCGATCAGCGGCGGGGCGAGCTGGATCACCGGGTCGCCCCGGTCGTCGGCGCGGCAGTAGAGCCCGGCCTGGAAGAGGGCGGTGGAGAGGAAGCCGCGCAGCAGCCGCTCGGACTCGGCCTCGTCGAACGTCTCCCGGGTCGTCTTGTCCTTGACCAGCTCGATGCCGTAGAAGTAGCCGTCGCCCCGGACGTCGCCGACGATCGGCAGGTCGTTGAGCTTCTCCAGGGTGGCGCGGAAGGCACCCTCGTTGGCCCGTACGTGGCCGACCAGGTCCTCGCGGGCGAAGACCTCCAGGTTGGCCAGGGCCACCGCGCAGGAGACCGGGTGGCCGCCGAAGGTCACCCCGTGGGCGAACATCCCCGTCTCGGTGAGGAACGGCTCCATCAGCCGCTCGCTGGCGATCATCGCGCCGAGCGGGGCGTAGCCGGAGGTGATGCCCTTGGCGGTGGTGATGATGTCGGGCTGGTAGCCGTAGCGGACGGCGCCGAAGTACTCGCCGAGCCGGCCCCAGGAGCAGATCACCTCGTCGCTGACGAGCAGCACGTCGTACGCGTCGCAGATCTCCCGGACCCGCTCGAAGTAGCCGGGCGGCGGCGGGAAGCAGCCGCCGGAGTTCTGCACCGGCTCCAGGAAGACGGCGGCGACGGTGTCCGGCCCCTCCCGCTCGATGGCCCGGCCGATCTCCTCGGCGGCCCACCGGCCGAACGCCTCGGCGGAGTCGCCGTGCTCGGGGGCGCGGTAGAAGTTGGTGTTCGGCACCTTGATGCCGCCGGGCACCAGCGGCTCGAAGTCGCTCTTGATGCCGGGCAGCCCGGTGATCGACAGGGCGCCCATCGAGGTGCCGTGGTAGGCGATGTAGCGGCTGACCACCTTGTGCTTGTTCGGCTGGCCGGTGCGCTTGAAGTAGGCCCGGGCCAGCTTCCACGCCGCCTCGACGGCCTCGGAGCCGCCGGTGGTGAAGAAGACCCGGTTGAGGTCGCCGGGGGCGAGCGAGGCGACCTTCTCGGCCAGCTCGACGGCCTTCGGGTGGGCGTACGACCAGAGCGGGAAGTAGGCCAGCTCGCCGGCCTGCTTGGCGGCGGCCTCGGCCAGCTCGGTCCGGCCGTGGCCGGCGTTGACGACGAAGAGCCCGGCGAGCCCGTCGAGGTAGCGGCGGCCCTGGGAGTCCCAGACGTACGCGCCCTCGCCGCGCACGATGGTCGGCACCTCGCCGGCGGAGTAGCTCGCCATCCGGGTGAAGTGCATCCAGAGGTGGTCGGTGGCGTTGGCCATGTCAGCCCCATCGGGTCTCGGGCCGGTCAGGGGGACACCGGCCGCACTGCCCACGGTTATCCCACAGCCTCGCCGCGAAATGCAAGCCCTGTTCATGCTTCTCGCGACGGATTCAGCGCGTCATGGAATACGTGACAACGGAATCCGTACATGGCTGCCGGTGTTGGGGTGGCCCGGCCGCGCCAGGTGGTCAAGCCCTCCCGTCGGTGCGTTCCTGGCGGGCCACCATCCCCGCCAAGGGCTACGAACTTGATTACATGGATGGGTCAGCGGCACCACGCAGCCCCCTGCCGGTCCAGTGATTCATGTTTGTAATCAAGTTCGTAGTGCGCTCAGGGAGGGGCGGAGCCGGAGCCTTTGCGGGCGCTTCCCGTGCATCTGGGGGGCTTGCGGAGAGGTCCGGCCGCAACACGCCGGCAACCGGGAGGCATGGATACGCGCCGTGGCCAGGGTGCGCCGGAGCGTGCGGTCGGCCGGACGGAAGGAGTTGCCGGTGAACGAGGTGCTGCGGGTGGCCATGGCGGAGCGCGGCGAGACCGTCGGGGTCCTGGTCCGGGACAGCAAGGACGCCTCCGGCGGCACGCTGCGCTTCACCCCCGACCGCTGGCGTGCCTTCGTTACCGCCACCAAGGGCCGCTGACCAGACGACGAGGAGCTGCGAATCAGGCGGTGCCCCAGCTGTAGGTCTGCTTGCGCAGCTTGAGATAGACGAACGCCTCGGTGGCCAGGACGCCGTGGACGGCCCGCAGCCGTTGCAGGATCTCCAGCAGGTGCGCGTCGTTGCGGCAGACCACCTCGGCCAGCAGGTCGAACGAGCCGGCCGTGATCACCACGTAGTCGATCTCCTCGAACTCGGCCAGCCGGTCGGCCACCGACTCCAAGTCCCCGTCCGTGCGCAGCCCGATCATGGCCTGCCGGGGGAAGCCGAGCTGGAGCGGATCGGTGACCGCGACGATCTGCATCACCCCGGCGTCGAGCAGCCGCTGCACCCGCTGCCGGACCGCCGCCTCCGACAGGCCGACCGCCTTGCCGATGGTGGCGTACGGTCGACGCCCGTCCTCCTGGAGCTGTTCGATAATCTGCTTCGCCACGTCGTCCAGCAGAGCGTGACTGGCACCCTCACGTACAGTGACTCTTCGGGTGCCGTTGCCGCTCTCCAGGTGCCGGTTGTTCATCGCCGCTCCCCATGTCCGGATTCCTCGCGGGCTGAGCGTAGTGCCCCGGCGCAGTCTGGCGTATTTCGTCGCCCATGGCTAATCCCGCAACGGAATCCCTTGTGAGGACCGTTACTCCATGTCAGGATCAGTCGTCCATCGCCACTGACCCTCCCGCCGGCGCGCCACCCCCGTCCCGCCGCCGACGATGACCCCCCTAGGAGTCGTCACATGCGTAGCCCCTTCCGGCCCCTCACCCGGCGTGGTCTGCTCACCGGCACCCTCGGCTCGGCCGCGCTGCTCGCCACGGCGGGCACCCTGGCCGGCTGCGGCACCAAGGGCGCCCAGCAGACCGAGGCCGGCTGCAAGAGCGAGGATCTCTCCGGCACCGAGAAGAAGCTGGCCTTCTCCAACTGGCCCCAGTACATGGACGTCGACGACAAGGACGAGTCCAAGCGCCCCACCCTGGACGCCTTCATCGCCAAGACCGGCATCCAGGTGACGTACACCGAGGACGTCAACGACAACAACGAGTTCTTCGGCAAGGTGCAGAACCAGCTCGCCGGCTGTCAGTCCACCGGCCGGGACATCATGGTGCTCACCGACTGGATGGCCGCCCGGATGATCCGGCTCGGCTGGATCCAGAAGCTGGACAAGGCCAAGCTGCCGAACGTCGAGGCCAACCTCCTGCCGTCGCTGCGCAACCGCTCGTTCGACCCGCAGGGCCAGCTCGCCGTCCCGTGGCAGTCCGGCCTGGCCGGTCTCGCCTACAACGCCAAGGTGGCCAAGGAGATCCGCACCGTCGACGAGCTGCTCACCCGCCCCGACCTGAAGGGTAAGGTGACCGCCCTGTCGGAGATGCGGGACACCATGGGGCTGCTGCTCCAGTCGAACGGCCACGACCCGGCGAACTTCACCGCCGCCCAGTTCGACGACGCGCTGGCCAAGCTCAAGCGGGCCGTGGACGCGGGGCAGATCCGCAAGTTCACCGGCAACGACTACTCCCAGGACCTCAACAAGGGCGACGTGGCGGCCTGCATCGCCTGGTCCGGTGACGTCATCCAGCTCGGCTTCGAGAATGACAAGATCAAGTTCGTGCAGCCGGAGTCCGGCGTGATGCTCTGGTCGGACAACGTGCTGGTGCCGAACAAGGCCACCCACAAGGCCAACGCCGAAGAGCTGATCAACTACTACTACGACCCGGCGGTGGCGGCCAAGCTCGCCGCGTTCGTCAACTACATCTGCCCGGTCAAGGGCGCCCAGGCCGAGATGGAGAAGATCGATCCCGACCTCGCCGCCAATCCGCTGATCTTCCCCGACGACGCGACACTGGCGAAGTCCAAGGTTTTCATGGCCCTGGACGAGAAGCAGGAGAAGGAGTACGAGGGCAAGTTCCAGCAGGTAATCGGGGCATGAGGGCGATGGGCTCGAAGGACCAGGAGCGCGACGCGCCGGTCGGCGACCTGCGGCTCGCCGACCTCACCAAGCGGTTCGGCGTCTTCACGGCGGTCGACGATCTCAGCCTGACCATCCCGCAGGGCTCCTTCTTCGCCCTGCTCGGCGCCTCCGGCTGCGGCAAGACGACCACCCTGCGGATGATCGCCGGGCTGGAGGAGCCGACCAGCGGGCAGGTGCTGCTCGGCGACCGGGACATCGCCCGGCTGCGGCCGTACAAGCGGCCGGTGAACACCGTCTTCCAGAGCTACGCGCTCTTCCCGCACCTGGACATCACCGAGAACGTGGCCTTCGGGCTGCGCCGCCGCGGCATCCGGGACGTCCGGCCGCAGGTCGAGCGGATGCTCGCCCTGGTGCAGCTCGACGGGTACGGGGCACGCCGCCCCGCCCAGCTCTCCGGCGGGCAGCAGCAGCGGGTCGCGCTGGCCCGGGCCCTGATCAACCACCCGCAGGTGCTGCTGCTGGACGAGCCGCTCGGCGCGCTCGACCTGAAGCTGCGCCGGCAGATGCAGATCGAGCTGAAGCGAATCCAGACCGAGGTCGGCATCACCTTCGTGCACGTCACCCACGACCAGGAGGAGGCCATGACCATGGCCGACACCGTCGCGGTGATGAACGCCGGCCGGATCGAGCAGCTCGGCGCACCGGCCGACATCTACGAGTACCCGGCGACCGCCTTCGTGGCCAACTTCCTCGGCCAGTCCAACCTGCTGGCCGGCGAGGCCGACGGAACCAGCGGTGCGGAGGTGCCGGTCACCGCGCACGGCGCGCGCTTCTCGGTGCCCGCCGACCGGGCCCGCGTCGACCGGGGGCCGGTCTTCCTCGGCGTACGCCCCGAGAAGCTGCACCTGGTGGAGAACCTCGACGCGGTGCCCGCCGGCCACCAGCACGTCGGTGGCGTGGTGACCGACGCCTCCTACGTCGGGGTGAGCACGCAGTACCTGGTCAGGACCGGGTGGGGCAGCGAACTCTCCGCCTTCGCGGCGAACAGCGGCCTCGGCGGGCGGCTGCCGGTCGGTGCCCCGGTGGTGGCGCACTGGGACCCGCGGCACGCCTTCCTGCTGCCCCGCGCGGCCGGCGAGGACGACCAGACCGCCCCGCTGCTCGACGAGCCGGTGAGCGTGGCGTCGTGACCGCGCTGGCCCACGTACCCACCCCGTCGGGACAGGCCGCGCCGCCGGCCCCCCGGCGGGGGCGGTACGGGCTGCTGCCGTACCTGCTGCTGCTGCCGGGGGCGGCGTGGCTGGTCATCTTCTTCGCCCTGCCGCTGCTCCAGCTCGCCGCCGCCAGCCTCTACGACCCGAGCGGCTCGCTCTCCACCGGGTACGCGCTGACCTGGGCCTTCGGCAACTATCCGGAGGCGATGCAGGCGTACTGGCCGCAGTTCGTCCGGTCGTTCGGCTATTCGGCGATCGCGCTGGTGCTGGCCCTGCTGATGGGCTACCCGCTGGCCTACGCGATCGCGCAGAAGGCCGGCCGGTGGAAGAACCTGCTGCTGGTCAGCGTCGTCGCGCCGATGTTCACCAGCTTCCTGGTGCGCACCCTGGCCTGGAAGACCATCCTCTCCGACAACGGCTGGGTGGTCGGGCTGCTGCGGGACGTACACCTGCTCGGTCCGGACGGTCGGCTGCTGGCCACCCCGATCGCGGTGGTGCTCGGCCTGACGTACAACTTCCTGCCCTTCCTGGTGCTGCCGCTGTACGCGAGCCTGGAGCGGCTGGACTACCGGCTGCTGGAGGCGGCCAGCGACCTGTACGCCAGCTCGTTCCAGGCGTTCCGTCGGGTCACCCTGCCGCTGTCGATGCCCGGCCTGATCGCCGGCACGCTGCTCTTCTTCATCCCGGCCACCGGCGACTACATCAACGCCGAGCTGCTCGGTACGCCGAACGAGTACATGATCGGCAACGTCATCGACTCGGCGTTCCTGGTGCGACTCGACTACCCGCAGGGCGCGGCCCTGTCGTTCCTGCTGATGGCGGCGATCCTCGCGGTGGTCTTCGTCTACCTGCGCCGGGCCGGCACGGAGGAGGTCCTGTGAGCGCGAGGAGTGCAGCGAAGCGGAGCCCCGCAGCCGCGAACGAAGGTGAGCTCTGGTGAGGATCTCGCGTTGGCTGGCCGACCGGTGGGTCATGATCGTCGCGCTGCTCGTGCTGGCCTACCTGTCGCTGCCGATCGTCGTGGTGGCCGGGCTGTCGTTCAACCGCCCGTCCAGCCGGCTCTCCTACGACTTCAACGAGTTCACCCTCGACAACTGGACGCACCCCTGCGCCACCTCGGACATGTGCGACGCGGTGGTCCGCAGCGTGCAGATCGGCTTCATCGCCACCGTCGTCTCCACCGTGCTCGGCACGCTGATGGCGTTCGCGCTGGTCCGGCACCGGTTCCGGGGCCGGGCCGGGATCAACGTGCTGATCTTCCTGCCGATGGCCACCCCCGAACTGGTGATGGGCACCTCGCTGCTCGCCCTCTTCGTCTCCGCCGGGGTGCCGCAAGGCTTCTGGACCATCGTCATCGCGCACGTGATGTTCTGCGTGTCGTTCGTGGTGGTGACCGTCAAGGCGCGGCTGGCCGGCATGGACCGGCGGCTGGAGGAGGCTGCGATGGACCTCTACGCCAGCGAGTGGCAGACGTTCCGGCGGATCACCCTGCCGCTGGTGCTGCCGGGCATCGTGGCCGCCGCGCTGCTCGCCTTCTCGCTCAGCTTCGACGACTTCATCATCACCAACTTCAACGCCGGCACCACCGTCACCTTCCCGATGTACGTCTGGGGCGCCGCCCAGCGGGGCATCCCGCCGCAGGTGAACGTCATCGGCACGGCGATGTTCGTGATCGCGCTGCTGCTGGTCGGGGCCAGCTCGCTGCGCGGGCGACGGGCCCGCCGTGCCGACCTCGCGGTGCGGACCGCGCCCGCCGGACCGGCGCAGAGCCGGTCATGAAGCTCCCGCATACCGGCCGGGCGCTGGCCGACGCGGCACCCGTGCCGTACTGGTTGGACCGCCCGGAACGACCGGACCCGCTGCCGCCGCTGACCGGGGCGGCCACCGCCGACCTGCTGGTGGTCGGCGGCGGGTACGCCGGCCTCTGGACCGCCCTGCTGGCCAAGGAGGCCGACCCGGGGCGGGACGTGCTGCTGGTCGAGGCCGGCACCTGCGGCTGGGCGGCGTCGGGGCGCAACGGTGGGTTCTGCGCCGCCTCGCTCACGCACGGGCTGGCCAACGGCGTCGACCGGTTCCCCGACGAGATCGACGAGCTGGAACGGCTCGGCCGGGAGAACCTGGACGCGATCGCCGCCGCGATCGCGGAGCACGGCATCGACTGCGACTTCGAACGGACCGGTGAGCTGGCGGTGGCGGTCGAGCCGTACCAGCTCGCCGGGCTCGCCGAGGACGCCGAACTGGCCCGCCGGTACGGCCACGACGTGCGCCTGCTCGACCGCGAGGAGGTACGCGCCGAGGTGGCCTCGCCGACGTACCTGGGCGGGATGTGGGACGCCGACCGGGTGGCCATGCTGGATCCGGCGAAGCTGGCCTGGGGGCTGCGGCGGGCCTGCCTGGAGCGCGGCGTACGGATCCACGAGCACACCCGGGTCACCGGCCTGCGCCGCGACGGCGCCGCCCTGCGGCTGGACACCACGGGCGGCGGCACCGACGCCGTCCCCGGCGAGGTACGCGCCCGCCGGGTCGCGCTGGCCACCAACGCGTTCCCGCCGCTGCTGCGCCGGCTGCGGGCCTGGCTGGTGCCGGTCTACGACTACGCGCTGATGACCGAGCCGCTGACGCCCGCCCAGCGGGACGCCATCGGGTGGCGCAACCGGCAGGGGCTCGCCGACACCGGCAACCAGTTCCACTACTACCGGATCACCACCGACGGCCGGATCCTCTTCGGCGGCTACGACGCCGTCTACCACTACGGCAACCGGACGGCCCCCGAGCTGGAGCAGCGGGCCGCCACCTTCACCGCCCTCGCCGAGCACTTCTTCAGCACGTTCCCGCAGCTCGACGGGCTCCGCTTCAGCCACCGCTGGGGCGGGGTCATCGACACCTGCACCCGGTTCTGCCCGTTCTTCGGCACCGCCTACGACGGGCGACTCGCCTACACCGCCGGGTTCACCGGGCTCGGAGTCGGGGCGACCCGGTTCGGCGCCCGGGTGATGCTCGACCTGCTCGCCGGCCGGGACACCCCGCTGACCCGGCTCGACCTGGTGCGCAGCAAGCCGCTGCCGTTCCCGCCGGAGCCCTTGCGGGCCACCGGCATCAACCTCACCCGCTGGTCGCTCGCCCGTGCCGACGCGCACGAGGGGCGGCGCAACCTCTGGCTCCGTACGCTCGATCGTCTTGGTTTGGGGTTCGATTCCTGATGCGTATCCTCCTCGTCGGCGCCGGTGGCGTCGGCTCCGCCGCCGTAGCCATCGCCGCCCGCCGCTCCTTCTTCGAGACCATGGTCGTGGCCGACTACGACCTGGACCGCGCGTCGCGGGCGGTGGCCGACCAGGACGTCCGCTTCGTCGCCGCCCGGGTCGACGCATCCTCGGCGGACGCGGTCGCGGCGCTCTGCCGGGAACACCGGATCACCCACGTGTTCAACGCGGTCGACCCGCGCTTCGTCATGCCGATCTTCGACGGCGCGTTCGCCGCCGGGGCCGACTACCTCGACATGGCGATGTCGCTGTCCCACCCGCATCCGGACCGCCCCTACGCCGAGACGGGCGTGAAGCTCGGCGACGACCAGTTCGCGGTGGCCGACGAGTGGGTCGCCGCCGGCCGGTTGGCGCTCTGCGGCATCGGCATCGAGCCCGGCCTGTCGGACGTCTTCGCCCGGTACGCCGCCGACGAGCTCTTCACCGAGATCGACGAGATCGGCGTACGCGACGGCGCGAACCTCACCGTCGACGGCTACGACTTCGCCCCGTCGTTCTCCATCTGGACCACCATCGAGGAGTGCCTGAACCCGCCGGTGGTCTGGGAGGCCGACCGGGGCTGGTACACCACCGAGCCGTTCAGCGAGCCCGAGGTGTTCCACTTCCCCGAGGGGATCGGCCCGGTCGAGTGCGTCAACGTGGAGCACGAGGAGGTGCTGCTGATCCCGCGCTGGGTCAAGGCGAAGCGGGTCACCTTCAAGTACGGCCTCGGCGACGAGTTCATCGAGGTGCTGAAGACCCTGCACAAGCTGGGCCTGGACGCCACGTCACCGGTCCAGGTCCGCGGCGTCCCGGTGTCGCCCCGCGACGTGGTGGCCGCCGCCCTGCCCGACCCGGCCACCCTCGGCGACCGGATGCGCGGCAAGACCTGCGCCGGGACCTGGGTGACCGGCACCGGCAAGGACGGCAACCCGCGCGCCGTCTACCTCTACCACGTGGTCGACAACGAGTGGTCGATGCGGGAGTACGGCCACCAGGCCGTCGTCTGGCAGACCGCGGTCAACCCGGTCGTCGCCCTGGAGCTGCTCGCCACCGGCGCCTGGTCCGGCGCGGGCGTGCTCGGTCCCGAGGCGCTGCCCCCGGTGCCCTTCCTCGACCTGCTCACCGAGTACGGCTCGCCGTGGGGAATGGAGGAACGGTGACCCGCTACGGCCCGATGTTCGGCCCCGACATCACCTTCCTCGGGGTGCCACCGTGCACCATCGAGGAGCCCGTCACCTACGCGGACGCCGACGTGGTGATCGTCGGCGCGCCCTTCGACGGCGGCACCTCGCACCGGCCGGGCACCCGGTTCGGCCCGTCCGCCATCCGGCAGGCCTGCTATCTGCCGCACGACGGCTCCCGCCCGTCGCTGGCGTTCCGGGTCGACGCGCTGCGCGACCTCTGCGTCTATGACGCGGGCGACGTGGAGATGTTCTCCGGGGACATCGAACGCTCCCTGGCGTCCCTGGAGACGGCGGTGCACGCCGTCGCGGCGGCCGGCGCGATCCCGATCGTGCTCGGCGGCGACCACTCCATCGCCCTGCCCGACGCCACCGGGGTAGCCCGCCACCACGGCCTCGGCCGGGTCTCCCTGGTCCACTTCGACGCGCACGCCGACACCGGGGACATCGAGTTCGGCTCGCTGCACGGGCACGGCCAGCCGATGCGCCGGCTCATCGAGTCCGGCGCGGTACGCGGCGACCGCTTCCTCCAGATCGGCCTGCGCGGCTACTGGCCGGGCCCGGAGACGCTGTCCTGGATGGCCGCGCAGCGGATGCGGTCGTACGAGATGACCGAGGTGGTGGCCCGGGGCCTCGACGAGTGCCTGTCGGAGGCCGTCGGAATCGCCACCGACGAGTGCGAGGGCGTCTTCCTCTCCGTCGACGTGGACGTCGTGGACCCCGGCATGGCCCCCGGTACCGGCACCCCGGAGCCGGGCGGTTTCACCTCCCGGCAGCTCCTCGACGCGGTCCGCCGGGTCTGCTACGAGCTGCCCGTGGTCGGTGTCGACGTCGTCGAGGTGGCCCCGCCGTACGACCACGCCGACATCACCGCGTACCTCGGCAACCGGGTGGTGCTGGAGGCGTTGTCGGCCATCGCCCGACGTCGCCGGGACGCGGCCGGCGGTCCGCCCTGGGACCCGCGCCAACCTCTGCTCGACGCCCGCTGACCCCGGGCGGGCCCCGATCATTGCCTCAGGCAATTGTCTACTCCCGACATCCGTCTGGCCGGGCGCGCCGGTCCGAACGCGGCGACCTAAGCCCTGACCTGCGGAACCGTCCGGACGATCGGCTCCGGTGAGGACAGGTACGGCCGGTTCCGGCAGCGGAGCGTCAACAGCAGACTCGGCAGCGTGACGAATTCACCGCCTCCGTACCCTGGCCAGCCCCACCCGTACGGGCCCGTCCCGCCGCCGAAGCCGCCGGGCTGGTTCCGCCGGCTGAGCCCGGGTGGGCGGACCGGGGTGATCCTCGGCGGCGTGCTCTCCGTCTTCCTCCTCTGCTGCTCGGGCCTGGCCGTGGTCGGCTCGTTCGGCGACGCCCCGCAGCAGCAGTCGGGCCGCCGGGCGGTCGCCGACGAGAACGTGCCGACCGCCGCCGCGCCCATCGTCGTCCCCAGCACCCCGGCGGAGACCACGCCGGCCCCGCCCGCACCCACCACCGCGTCGCCGACGCCGTCGCCGACGCCCGTGGTGACGACCCGCACCGAGACCAGCACCCAGAAGATCGGGTACGCCGAGCGCACCGTGAAGGACTCCTCCCTGGCCGAGGGGAAGCGGGTCGTCCGGACCCGGGGCGTCGCCGGGGTGCGGACGCTGACCTACGAGGTCACCCTCACCGACGGGGTGCCGACCGGCCGCCGGCTGGTGAAGTCGGTGGTGACGAGGCAGCCGGTCACCCAGGTCGTCGCCGTGGGCACCAGACGGCCGTCCTCCTCCGGGTCCTCCGGGTGCGACCCGAACTACAGCCCCTGCGTACCGATCGCCAGTGACGTCGACTGCGCGGGCGGCAGCGGCAACGGCCCGGCGTACGTGAGCGGCCCGGTGCGGGTCATCGGCCGCGACATCTACGACCTGGACCGGGACGGCGACGGCATCGCCTGCGACTGACCGCCCGGCGGCGGGTTGGCGGCGGGACCCCGGCACCGGTCTCCGGCCCTGCTCCCGGTCCGTGGCCGGATCCTGGCCGGCTTCCGGCCCCTGGCAGACGCTCGGCGGATCCGCGGCCGAAGGGCCGGGATCCGCCGAGGCCGGTCAGCCGGCGCGTGTCCTCAGGCGACGGACCGCAGACCCGGTGCCGGCAGGTCGGTCACCCGCACGTCGGGGGCGCCGAGCCGGACAGCGTCGGCGGTCTGGTCGTCCGGTTCCTGCTGCGACTGGCGTTCCGCCGCCACCCGGGCGTGGTAGTGCGCCACCTGCCGGTCGATGGTGTCGGCGTCCCAGCCGAGCACCGGCGCGACCAGCTCGGCCGTCGGCCGCGCCGACGCCACTCCCCGGTCCTCCGTCTCGATCGAGATCCGGGTCCGGCGGGTCAGGATGTCCTCCAGGTGCAGGGCACCCTCGGCCCGCGCCGCGTAGTAGATCTCCACCTTGAGGTACGTCTCCGCCCCCGGCATCGGCTCGCCCAGCTCCGGCCGCTCGCGCACCAGGTCGAGCAGTTCGTTGCTCAGCGAGCCGTACCGCCCCAGCAGGTGCTCGATCCGGGCCACGTGCAGCCCGCTGGCGGCGGCCAGCTCGTGGCGCTGGTTGCGCGCCGCCAGGTAGCCGTCCGCGCCGATCAGCGGGAGGCGATGGGTGCAGGACTCCGGCACCTTCACCGGCAGGCCGTGCACCGCCGCGTCGACCGCGTCCTTCGCCATCACCCGGTACGTCGTGTACTTGCCCCCAGCCACCAGGACCAGGCCGGCCACCGGACTCACCACGGCGTGCTCCCGGGAGAGCTGGCTCGTCTCGTCCGACTCCCCGGCCAGCAGCGGGCGCAGCCCGGCGTAGACGCCGACGATGTCGTCGTGGGTGAGCTGGTTGGTCAGCAGCCGGTTGGCCCGGTCGAGCAGATAGTCGATGTCCGACCGGCTGGCGGCGGGATGGGCCCGGTCCAGCGACCAGTCCGTGTCCGTCGTCCCGATGATCCAGTGCGTGTCCCACGGGATGATGAAGAGCACGCTCTTCTCGGTGCGGCTGATGATGCCGGTGGAGGCGGTGATCCGGTCCCGGGGCACCACGATGTGCACGCCCTTGGAGGCCCGTACGTGGAACTGCCCCCGGCCGCCCACCATCTCCTGGATGTCGTCGGTCCATACGCCGGCCGCGTTGATGGTTTGCCGCGCCCGGACGTCGAACTCGTCGCCGGTCTCCAGGTCCCGCACCCGCGCGCCGACCACCCGGTTGCCCTCGCGCAGGAAACCGACCACCTGTGTGCTGGTGGTGCAGAGCGCGCCGTACTCGGCCGCGGTGCGCGCGATCATCATGGTGTGCCGGGCGTCGTCGACCTGCCCGTCGTAGTACTTGACCGCGCCCACCAGGGCGTCCTTGCGCAGCGACGGGAACTGCCGCAGCGCCTGTTTCTTCGTCAGGTGCCGGTGGGCCGGTACGCCGTGCCGGCCGCCCATCGTGTCGTACAGCAGCACACCGCTGCCGACGTACGGCCGTTCCCAGAACCGGTGCTGGAGCGGATAGAGGAACGGCACCGACCGGGCCAGGTGCGGCGCGAGCTGGTTCAGGATCAACGACCGTTCCCGCAGCGCCTCCCGGACGAGGCCGAAGTTGAGCTGCTCCAGGTAGCGCAGCCCGCCGTGGATCAACTTGCTGGAGCGGCTGGACGTGCCGGAGGCGAAGTCACGCGCCTCCACCAGTCCGGTGCGCAGGCCGCGGGTGACCGCGTCCAGGGCCGCTCCGGCGCCCACCACGCCGCCGCCGATGACGAGGACGTCGAGTTCCGTCTCCGTCATCTCCCGCAGCGCGCGGGCGCGGTAGGCGGGGTCGAGGTTGATCGCCTTGACGCTCATGAGACATCCACCCAATCCAGCGTGCGGGACACGGCCTTCTGCCAGCACCGGTAGCCCTTCTCACGCTGCTCGTCGGTCCACTCCGGCTGCCAGCGCCGGCTCTCGTTCCAGTTCTGCCGCAGCTCGTCGGCGTTGGACCAGAACCCGACGGCCAGCCCGGCCCCGTACGCCGCGCCGAGGGCGGTGGTCTCGGCCACCACCGGCCGGCTCACCGGTACGCCGAGCACGTCCGCCTGGATCTGCATGCAAAGGTCGTTGGCGGTCACGCCGCCGTCGACCTTCAACACCTCCAGCTTCACGCCGGAGTCCTTCTCCATCGCCTCGGCGACGTCGCGGCTCTGATAGCAGATCGACTCCAGCGTCGCCCGGGCGATGTGCGCGTTGGTGTTGAACCGGGACAGCCCGACGATCGCCCCCCGCGCGTCGGAACGCCAGTACGGCGCGAACAGTCCGGAGAACGCCGGCACGAAGTAGATGCCTCCACTGTCCGGCACCTGCCGGGCCAGCGACTCGCTCTGGGCGGCGCCCTGGATGATGCCGAGCTGGTCGCGCAGCCACTGCACGGCGGAGCCGGTGACGGCGATGGAGCCTTCCAGGGCGTACACGGCCGGTTGATCGCCGAACTTGTAGCAGACCGTGCTGAGCAGGCCGTTCTTCGACCGGACCAGCTCGGTGCCGGTGTTCAGCAGGAGGAAGTTGCCGGTGCCGTAGGTGTTCTTGGCCTCGCCCGGCCGCAGACACACCTGCCCCACCATGGCCGCCTGCTGGTCACCGAGGACGGCGGCCAGCGGCACCCGGCCGCCCAGCGGCCCGTGATCGAGGGTGTAGCCGTAGAGGTCGGGATCCGCCGAGGGCCGGATCTCGGGCAGCATCTGCCGGGGCACCCCGAAGAACCCCAGCAGTTCGTCGTCCCAGTCGAGGGTCTCCAGGTTCATCAGCATGGTGCGGCTGGCGTTCGTCACGTCGGTGACGTGGATGCCGCCGTCGACCCCGCCGGTCAGGTTCCAGACCAGCCAGGAGTCGGTGTTGCCGAAGATCGCCTCGCCCTTCTCGGCGGCCTCGCGGACGCCGGGGACGTTCTCCAGGATCCACTGGATCTTCCCGCCGGAGAAGTAGGTGGCCGGCGGGAGTCCCGCCTTGGCGCGGATCACGTCACCCCGCCCGTCCGCGTCCAGCGCCGAGGCGATCCGGTCGGTACGGGTGTCCTGCCACACGATGGCGTTGTAGTACGGCCGCCCGGTGCGCCGGTTCCACACCACGGTGGTCTCGCGCTGGTTGGTGATCCCGAGGGCGGCGAGGTCCGACGCGCACAGCCCCCGGCCGTTCATCACGGTCTGGAGCACGGCGCTGGTGCGCTCGTAGATCTCCACCGGGTTGTGCTCCACCCAGCCGGGCTGGGGCATGATCTGCTGGTGCTCCAGCTGGTGGCGGGCGATCTCGTTGCCCCCGTGGTCGAAGATCATGCAGCGGGTGCTGGTCGTACCCTGGTCGACCGCTGCGACGAAGTCTGCCATTGGTCACGCTCCTGCTCGATGGGGTGGTGTGGGGGTGTGGACGTCACGGGTGGGCGACGGCGGCGGGCTGCGGACGCGGCTCGTCGGTGGGGATCCGACCGGGCTCCGACTGCTCCTCCTCCGCCGGTAGGAACCGCTCGATGAGCGCGATGTAGGCACCGGCGCCCAGCACGCCGCCGACCAGCGGGCCGACGATCGGCACCCAGAAGTACAACGCACCGTTCTGGTCCTGGAAAGCCGTGCCGTAGCCGGTGATGAACGACGCCAGGCGGGGACCGAGGTCACGGGCCGGGTTGATCGCGTAGCCCGCGTTGGTGCCCCACGCCATGCCGATGGCGACGACGATGAGACCGACGATGAAGGGCGCCATCCAGGCGACCGGGGCGTTGTTGCGGGGGTCGGTCACCGCCATGATCAGAAAGAGCAGGATCGCCGTGCCGATCACCTGGTCGAGCAGCGCGGTGCCCTGGCCGACGTTGAGCGCGCCGTTGCCCGGCAAAGTCGAGAAGATGCCCTGGGTGGCGATCGTGTGGCCCGGGTCGACGGCGGCGATGGCCTCGCTGTAGACCCAGCGGACCAGCAGCGCGGCGACGAATGCGCCAGCGGTCTGGGCGAGCGCGAACGGCAGCACCTTGCGCCACTCGAACCGGCGGAAGACCGCCAGCGCCACGGTGACCGCCGGGTTGAGGTTGGGCGCCGCTGATCCGGGCGGCCGTGTAGACGGCGAGCACCACGCCGAGCCCCCAGGCCCAGGCGATGGAGTCGTGGTCACCGAGTCCGCCCTTGCTGGTGACGACCTGGGCGACGACGCCCACGCCGAAGAGGATGAGGATCATCGTGCCGACGAACTCCGCTACCAGTTCGCCGACGAGGGTGCGCCTCCCGAGAATGGTCATGTCCCGCTCCTGCCTGGTGGGGTGGTGGCTGGTCTGGCTGGGAGCGTATGGAGGCTGTGACCAGGGCAACAACGACGCGCGTTCGGCAATGTCGAACACGCCACCGTTTGACATCGCCGAACGCGGGGTAGGTTCGCGTCCATGCCAGGCCCGGTGCAGTCGGTGGAGCGAGCGGCCGCGATACTGCGCCTGCTGGCCTCCGAGACCGAGCCGCTGGCGCTGGCCGAGATCACCGCATCGTTGGGGCTCGCCAAACCCACCACGCACGGCCTGCTGCGCACCCTGCGCGAGGTGGGGTTCGTGGAGCAGGACGAGAACAGCGGGCAGTATCTCCTCGCGGCGGACTTCCTCCACCTCGGCCTGACCCACCTCGACCCGAACGAGCTGCGCTCGCGCGCCCTGAACTGGACCGACGCGCTGGCCGCCAGGACCGGCGAGGCGGCCCGGGTCGCGGTGTTCCGCGACGGTGCGGTGGTGATCGCCCACCACGTCTTCGGCCTGCACGGCCGGAGCCAGCGGGCGGACGTCGTCGGCCGGCTCCCACTGCACGCCTCCGCCCTCGGCAAGGTTCTGCTCGCCTTCGACCCGGGGGCGGCGCGCAGCATCGTCGGCCGGCCCCTGGAGAGCCTGACCTACCGGACGGTGACCGACCGGCCGACGCTGCTGCGTCAGCTCGCCGACGTCCGGGACACCGGATGGGCAGCGGCGGTGGAGGAGTCGGACCCGGACACCGCAGGGATCGCCGCGCCGATCCGCGACCGGGGCGGCTATGTCGTCGCGGCCGTGGGCATCGCGGGGCCCGTGGACGCCATCTGTGACAGCCGGTCCCGGCCGCGGGTCGGCCTCGCCAACGAGGTCGTCCGCGCCGCCCGGTCGATATCCAGGGAGTTCGGGCACGGGAGAGGCTGATGAGGGAGACGTACGTCGCCGCGCTCGACCAGGGCACCACCTCGACCCGATGCCTCCTCTTCGACCACCAGGGCCGGCTGGTCTCGCTGGCCCAGCAGCAGCACCGGCAGTACTTCCCCCGGCCCGGCTGGGTGGAGCACGACGCCGAGGAGATCTGGAAGATCGTCTGCCGGATCATCCCGCAGGCGCTCGACGACGTGGACGCCCGTCCCGAGCAGGTGGTGGGGCTGGGGGTGACCAACCAGCGGGAGACCACCGTCGTGTGGGACCACAGATCCGGCAAGCCCGTCGGTCGGGCCATCGTCTGGCAGGACACCCGCACGGCCGGGATGCTCGACGACATCGCCTGCGACCTCTCGGCCGAGGAGATCTACGCCCGGACCGGCCTGCCGCTGGTGTCCTACTTCTCCGGCCCGAAGCTGCGCTGGCTCTTCGACGCCGAGCCCGGCGTGGCCGAGCGTGCCGCCCGGGGTGAGCTGCTGATCGGCACCATGGACAGCTGGCTGGTGTGGAACCTGACCGGCGGGGTGGACGGCGGCCTGCATGCCACCGACGTGACGAACGCCAGCCGCACCATGCTGATGGACATCCGCAGCCTGGAGTGGGACGACGAGCTGCTCGACTGCCTGCGGGTGCCACGCGCCGCCCTGCCCGAGATCCGGCCCTCGATGACCACCTTCGGCACCACCTGCGCACCGGTGCCCGGGATACCGGTGACCGCCGTTATCGGCGACCAGCAGGCGTCGCTGTTCGGGCAGACCGCCTTCGACCCGGGGGACGCCAAGTGCACCTACGGCACCGGTGCCTTCCTGCTGCTCAACACCGGAACGGAACTGGTCCGGTCCCGGCACGGGCTGATCAGCACGGTGGCCTACCAGGAGGACGGCGAGCCCCCCGTCTACGCGGTCGAGGGGGCGGTCGCGATCGCCGGCGCGCTGGTGGAGTGGTGTCGGGAGAGCCTGGGGCTGATCCGCTCGCCCGCCGAAATCGAGACGCTCGCGCTGAGCGTGGAGGACAACGGCGGCTGCTACGTCGTACCCGCCTTCTCCGGGCTCTACGCGCCGCACTGGGAGAGCGACGCGCAGGGGCTGGTCGTCGGGCTCACCTCCTATGTGACCAAGGGGCACCTGGCGCGGGCCGTCCTGGAGGCCACCGCCCTGCAGACCAGGGAGGTCGTCGCGGCCATGAACGCGGACGCCGACGTGCCGCTGCGGAGCCTGGCGGTGGACGGCGGGATGACCGCGAACAACCTGCTGATGCAGACCCTCGCCGACATCCTGGACGTGCCGGTGGTCCGCCCCATGGTGGCCGAGACGGTGTCCCGGGGCGCCGCCTACGCCGCGGGGCTGGTCGCCGGCTACTGGGCGGACCGGGCGGTGCTGCGGTCGTACTGGCACAAGGCCGCCGAGTGGCAGCCGCGGACCACGCCCCAGGAGCGGGACCGGCAGGTACGGGCCTGGGACGACGCGGTGCAGCTCGCCATCGGTTGGGGCCACCGGTCCAGCCTCCGGTGACCGGCCGACCCACGGGCCGCCCCGGCGTGGGTCAGGTGGCGAGCCGGGAGCGGATCAGGAAACGGACGCCGTCCGGGGCCTCCAACGAGAACCCGCTGCCCCGTCCCGGCACCACGTCGACCGTCAACCGGGTGTGCCGCCACAACTCCCACTGCGACTTCGACATCCAGAACCCGATTGGCTCGGGGACGCCGTCCACCTCCAGCGACGCCAGGAGGACATCGGACGACCCGGTGCGGAACTCGCCGGCCGGGTAGCACATCGGGGCGCTGCCGTCGCAGCAGCCGCCGGACTGGTGGAACATCAGCGGCCCGTGCCGCTCCCGCAGCGACCGGATCACCTCGGCCGCCGCGGGAGTCACGGTCACGGGCGGCGGTGCCGCGGCGTCCCCGGCCGCCACGGCACCGTCACCGACGGCCGTCATCAGAAGAAGCCGAGCTTCTTGGTGGAGTAGCTGACCAGCAGGTTCTTGGTCTGCTGGTAGTGCTCCAGCATCATCTTGTGGTTCTCCCGGCCGATGCCGGACTGCTTGTAGCCGCCGAACGCCGCGTGCGCCGGGTAGGCGTGGTAGCAGTTCGTCCAGACCCGCCCGGCCTGGATCGCCCGCCCGGCCCGGTACGCGGTGTTCATGTCCCGGCTCCAGACGCCCGCGCCGAGCCCGTAGAGCGTGTCGTTGGCGATCTTCACCGCGTCGTCGAGGTCGGCGAAGGAGGTCACCGAGACCACCGGGCCGAAGATCTCCTCCTGGAAGATCCGCATCGAGTTGTCGCCCTCGAAGATCGTCGGCTGCACGTAGTACCCGCCGGCCAGCTCGCCGCCGAGGTCGGCCCGCTCGCCGCCGGTGAGCACCTTCGCGCCCTCCTGCCGGCCGATGTCCAGGTAGGACAGGATCTTCTCCAGCTGGTCGTTGGAGGCCTGCGCCCCGACCATCGTGTCGGTGTCCAGCGGGTGCCCCTGCACGATCGCGTTGGTGCGTTCCACCGCCGCTGCGAGGAAGTCGGCGTAGTGGCCCTGCTGGATCAGCGCCCGGGACGGGCAGGTGCAGACCTCGCCCTGGTTGAGGGCGAACATGGTGAAGCCTTCGAGGGCCTTGTCCAGGAAGTCGTCGGAGGCGGCGCTGACGTCGTCGAAGAAGATGTTCGGGCTCTTGCCGCCCAGCTCCAGGGTGACCGGCTTGATGTTCTCGCTGGCGTACTGCATGATCAGCCGCCCGGTGGTGGTCTCGCCGGTGAACGCCACCTTCGCCACCCGGGGCGAGGACGCGAGCGGCTTGCCCGCCTCGACGCCGAAGCCGTTGACGATGTTCAGCACGCCCGGCGGCAGCAGGTCCGCGACGAGCGAGAGCCAGTAGTGGATCGACGCCGGGGTCTGCTCGGCCGGCTTGAGCACCACCGCGTTGCCGGCGGCCAGCGCCGGGGCGAGCTTCCAGACCGCCATCAGGATCGGGAAGTTCCACGGGATGATCTGCGCGACGACGCCGAGCGGCTCGTGGAAGTGGTAGGCCACGGTGTCGTCGTCGATCTCGCCGAGCGAGCCCTCCTGCGCCCGGATCGCCCCGGCGAAATAGCGGAAGTGGTCGATCGCCAGCGGGATGTCGGCGGCCAGCGTCTCGCGTACCGGCTTGCCGTTCTCCCAGGTCTCGGCGATGGCCAGGGACTCCAGGTTCTCCTGCATCCGGTCGGCGATCCGGTTGAGGATCAGCGCCCGCTCGGCGACCGAGGTGCGGCCCCACGCGTCGGCCGCGCCGTGCGCCGCGTCGAGCGCCTTCTCGACGTCCTCCGCGGTGCCCCGGGCCACCTCGCAGAAGGTCCGACCGGTGACCGGGCTGGGGTTCTCGAAGTACTGACCGCGGTGCGGCGTGACGTACTCGCCGCCGATGTAGTGGTCGTAGCGGGACTGCCAGTGGGTGGGTGCGTCGTAGCGGGTCATGGGTTTCCTCCGCCATCGAAGGGGTGATGGCGGGGGACGTTAGTTTCCCGGACGTTGCAGGAACGTTGCGCGCGGCAGGTCGTACTCGGCGGAGAGCTGGCGGAGGCGGTCGAGGGCGAGCGGCCGGCGCGGCGAACCCGGCGGCAACGCCCGCGCCAGGGCCTGCCAGGCGGTGAGGTCGTCGGCGCCGGCGGGCGTCGCGGTCCAGGCCGCGAGCAGGCCCGGGTCGGCGGCGGCCAGCACCGCCGCGCGCAACTGGCCGTCGACCCGCCGGCGCAGTCGCGCCACCCCCGGCGCGTCCGACCCGGGCAGCAACGGCCCGGCGTACGCGTCGAGCGCCCCCGCCGCGTCACCGCGTTCCAGCAGCTCGGTGACGGTACGGAAGTCCGCCCGCACGGTCGCCCGCAGCCGGTACGGGCGGGAGTCGAGCAGTTCCGGGCCGAGCGCCCGCCGCAGCCGGGACAGCTCGGCGCGCAGGGTGACCGGGTGCAGCCGCTCGTCGCCGTACAGGTCGAGGCCGAGCTGTTCGCCGGTCCGCCCCTCCGGATGGTCGAGCAGCAGCACCAGCAGCTCGCTGTGCCGGCGGCCGAGCCGCAGGCGCCGCCCGCCGACGCGCAGTTCGGCCTCGTCGCGGCCGAGCGCGCTGACCGCCACCACGGTCGGGTCGAGCGGCTGGGCGAGGAACGCCTCGGCGGCCCGGGCGGTGGCCCGGACCAGGGCGAGGCTCTGCGCGTTGGCCAGGTGGTCGCCGCCGGTGATGTCGACCGCGCCGAGCAGCCGCCCGGTGGCCGGGTCGTGGATCGGCGCGGCGGCGCAGGTCCAGCGCTGCACCGGCCGGCTGAAGTGCTCGGTGGCGAAGATCTGCACGCTGTGGTCGACGGCCAGGGCGGTGCCCGGGGCGTTGGTGCCGACGTGCCCCTCGTCCCAACGGGCGCCGGGCACGAAGTTCATCCGCTCGGCGTGCCGCAGCACCCCCGGATGCCCCTCCACCCAGAGCAGCCGCCCGTACGCGTCGCAGACCGCCATCAGGTGCGCGCCGTCCTGGGCGATGCCGCCGAGCAGGTCGCGGAAGAGCGGCAGCACCCGGGCGAGCGGATGGCCGGCGCGGTAGCTCTCCAACGCGTCGTCGGTCAGGTCGACGGTGGCGGTGACCTCGGGGTCGAGCAGCGCGGAACGTTCCCAGGAGCGCCGGACCACGTCGCGGACCTGGGCGGGGGTGGCGCTGGCGGTGAGGAACGCCTCATGGGCGGCGCCGACCTGCGCGATCCGTTCCGCCGGATCGGCACCGAATTCCAGGGCGAGCCACGGGTCAGCCATCGGCGACCTCCTCGCGCCCATCGTGACCCAGCTCACGCCTGATCGCCAACTGTCCGGCTCGATGTGCTGGCAGCCCATCGCCTCATTCTGCTGGCGAGCGCAACGTCAGTAGTACTCGCGGATGTAGCCCAGGGCACGCTCGTACACGTCGTTGTCGCGGATCTTGAACTTGGTCCAGAGCGTCTTGCGGAGGGACTGCTGGACCAGCCGGTCACCCTCACGGGTGTCCTGCCAGCCCGTGAACCGCACCGCCCGGACGACCTCATCAACCTCGTCAACGATCTTCTCGGCGATGATCGGGGTGCCGTTGCCCTTGAGGGATTGGAACAGTTCGGTCAGCGCCGCCCTGCCTTGGTCCTCTCGGGGTACCTCGGCGGCGGCCTTCTCCGCGGCCACGGTATCCCGGGCAAGGGCGAACAGTTCCTTGAGGAAGTCCAGGCTCGCCTGCTGGGAGTGCGCGTACTTCTCCCGTAGCGCGGTGAGCCGCTTGCCGAGTTCGATGAAAACAGGATTACCCAGGTGCTTGGCGATCCGGGCGGTAATCCACTTTTCGACCTCGACCGGGTCGACGTCCTTCCGCCGACCCGTCATGAGGTCTTCGATCACCTGGGCGTCCAGGACGATCATGTCAAGGTCGGTACGGGGAACCTCGACGGTGACGTGTTCGTTGATGAGTTCCAACGTCTTGGCACCGAGGGTGTGCCACACGAGCCGACCGGCGATGTCCGACGGCCGTACCGACTCGTACACGTCGGTCAGCCATCGGTAGTCGGCCGCGTAGGTGGAGAGGATCGGGTCCGGGCTGAGTGTTTCCCAGAGTTGGGCGACGACGCTGAAGGACGCGCCGAAGGCGTCGCGGGCCTCGTCGCTGCCGATCGCCGTCTGTGCGGCGATCAGTCCCTCGTAGCCGCCCACGGTGCGGTCGACGCCGGGAAAGAACGCCAGCGCGGCCTGGATGGCCGGGCCGAGCTGGGTTCGTAGCACGTCGATGTTGCTGATGACCTGCTGGACGCTCTTCTCGTCGAAGGCGAACGCCTTGGCGACGTCATCGAAGATGCCCAGGTAGTCGACGATCAGCCCGTGCGTCTTAGTCGGCGGGTAGACCCGGTTGGTGCGGGTGATCGCCTGGAGCAGGTTGTGCTCCTTAAGCGGCTTGTCGAGATACTGCGCGTAGAGGATCGGCGCGTCGAAGCCGGTGAGCAGCTTCGCCGTCACGATGATGATTTTCAGCGGGTCGGCCGGGTCGTTGAACCGGGCGGTGATCCGCTCCAACTCGTCCCGGTCGGGGGTGTATTCCTTCCACTCCTCCGGGTCGCGAGCGGTGCGGCTCATGACGACCGTGGCGGCGTCGGGACCGAGGATCTCGTCGAACTCCGTCTTGTAGGCGACGCAGGTCGCCTTGTCGTAGACGACCACCTGTGCCTTGAGCCCCTGTGGCTCGACCTTGGTGCGGAAGTGTTCGGCGATGTCGGCCGCGATCCGGCGGACTCGATCGTCCGCCTTGATCAACACTTCGAGTGAGGCGGCGCGTTTCGACAGCGTGGTCTTGTCCGCCTCGGTGAGCCGGTGCTGCTCGGCCAGCTCGGCGAACGCTGCATCGATCGCACCAGCGTCGAGGTGAATCTCCGACAGGCGCGGCTCGAAGTGCAGCGGCAGCGTCGCCCCGTCCCGGATCGAGTCCTGGAAGGAGTATCGGGAGAGATAACCACCTTCGTCATCGGTGGACCCAAACCACATGAAAGTGTTGCGGTCCCGCCGGTTAATCGGGGTGCCGGTCAGGCCGAAGAGGAACGAGTTCGGCAAGGCTTCGCGCATCTTGCGCCCGTAGTCGCCCTCCTGGGAACGGTGGGCCTCGTCGACCATGACGATAATGTTGTCGCGGTCGTCGAGCACCCCCGGCGCCTCACCGAACTTGTGCACCGTGGTGATGATGACCTTCCGAGCGCCTGCCTTGAGAAGGGCTTGCAGCTCCCGGCGGCTGTCGGTCGAGATGAGGTTCGGCACGTCCGAGGCGTTGAACGTGCCGGTGATCTGGGTGTCCAGATCGATCCGGTCCACCACGATGATCACCGTCGGGTTCGTCAGCCCGGCTGCGGCGCGCAGCTTCTGCGCGGTGAAGACCATGAGCAGCGACTTGCCCGAACCCTGGAAGTGCCAGATCAGGCCCTGCTTGATTCGGCCGTGCAGCACCCGCTCGACGATGAGGTTCGTCGCCTGGAACTGCTGGAAGCGCGCGATGATTTTTATCTTGCGGTGCTTCTTGTCGGTGGCGAACACTGTGAAGAACCGCAGGAAGTCCAGCACCGCCGGCGGCGAGAGCACACCCTCCACGGCTTCGCGCACAACTGCCAGCCCGGGCGGCACCGGGGCGGCGTCGTCGGCGTCTTCCCGCCACGGTCCCCACAGGTCAACGGGCATGCCGACCGAGCCGTACCGGAAGTCTTTGCCTTCGGTGGCGAAGTTAAGCACGTTGGGAACGAAGAACGCCGGTACGTTGACCTCGTAGTCCTCGTTGATCTGCGCCGCCGCGTCGATCCAGGAGTACGCAGGGCGGACCGGCGACTTCGCCTCGCCCACGACCAGCGGGAAGCCGTTGCACCACAGCACCAGGTCGAAGCGGCGCTCGACCTTCCCGACCCGATAGGTCACCTCCGTAGAGACCATCCACTGGTTGGCGCTCGGCTCTGGGTTGTCGAAGTCGATGAGCCGGATGGTGACGTGCTCTCCGGACGGGCCGAACGGCATCGACTTCTGCCCGGTCAGCCACGCGGCGAACTGCTCGTTCGCCACCACCGGATTCGGCGTACGCCGAGCGGACAGGATGACCGCCCGCAGGTGATAGATCACCTCGTCGGCAAGCCGCGGATCGGCCTCGATGGCCGGGTTCAACCGGATCAGGGCCTCCTTGACCGGCCCCTCCAGCAGCACCTCATCCTCCCGACGCGGCAACTCCTTGCCGGGCACGAACTGGATGTGAGGCGAGGCGACAAGGTCCCGCACAAAATCCCGAACCGTGTTCGCTTCGTTGAAGCTCACTAGCTACGCCCCCCGCAGACCTGGGTCAGGATTGCGCGTCTCATCGCCTCGATGGTGGACGCCTCTTTTCCTGGAGCCGCAACTAGCTCCGTTGCTGCCGAGACCCTAGATAGGAATTCCGCCTGCTCTTCAAGACGTGGAACGCGTACTTTCATCCCTGAGGCGCCGCGAACGCCAATATGGAAAATGTTGGTCCCAGATGCAGCGTTCAGAAAGCGTCCCGACTCAAATGCCCAGAGACACCACTGCTCGACGAACCCTGGAAGAGTTACTCCCGTAATCGGCCGATAGCGAAGGAGGGTATTCTGAAAGCAGATAGGACTGGCAATCTCGCCGTTCCATACCGCCGGCATGCCCACAGCCTTGGGGCTGGCACTCCCTTCCGACACCAGCACGTCGCCGACTTCTAGCCGGAACTTCTTTTGCTCTTCGGGACTGAAATTCATGGCTTTAACGTCGTTTATATCGATGCCGCTAGGGGTAACGTTGGCAGACCTCAGATATGGGACAAGGTGTTCGCCTGTTTCATGCTTCGGTGAACGCTGCCGTCCAATTGTAATCAAAAATGCATTTTCAGCCCGAACGGCACCTGACTCGTCGCTAAAGAATTCAGATCTCGAACGGTAAAGCAAATCCTGAGCCGCCTCGGTAATAGCTAGGGTGGCTCGCCAGTGCCGCTCGAGCGCCCAAAGGAGACCGGCCAGGCGCCTCTGCTCTTCGAGGGGCGGCAGGTCGAACTCGTAACGCTGCATCGGTCCCCACAGCAACCGAGGATTCATTGACCCGGTCGCTTCGGCGGTTGCGTACTCGATGAACGCCTCTGACGAAAGCAGAAATGGAAGAAACTCCTGAAGCAATCCGTTCTCAGGAATCGCGTCCAGGACGTAGGTCTTGTCAGCGACGACGCCCGAGAAGTCAGGCACCCCGACCTTGCGCAGGTAGGGCCGCGCCGACACGAAGAGAACCTGCCCCGGCTTGAAGACGTACCGGAAGGTGGAACCCATCTGACCGTCGCCGACCTGACCCCATCGCTCGATTGTCACGCCTTCACTGTCGACGTGGCCGCCAGCGACGTAACGCTCCACACCAGTGCTTACCGGGTCGACCTGTGTCTGCGAGCGGCGGATCACCTCACCCAGCCGAACCCGTTTCCAGGCGCTCTTGTCGAGGTTGAGACTCACTGGGTCACCTCCTGCCGCAGGAGCGCCAACACATCGTCGACGGCCGTGTCGGCTGCTGCGGCTGCGTCACGCCAGGTAGCAACCCTGGCCTCGATGTGGTCGCTGGTGGTCGCTCCCCGTCCATCGCGCGGCGGTTTCACGTAGAGCGGAATGGCGAGGTTGTAGCTGTTGTCAGCAATCTGCTCGATGCTTGCGACGGCCGCGAAGCCTTCTTCATCCTCAAACCGTTGGTACGAATCGAGGATGCTCTGCTGGTGCCGGTCGCTCAGGAAGGACTGCGCCTGCACGCGGGCGAACTCGCGCACAGCGTTGATGAACAGGACCCGGCCACGACGCTCAGCGGACTTGCGGGATCGGAGGACGAGCACGACCGCCTCCATCGCCGAGTTGTAGAACAGACCCGGTGCCAGGCCGATCACCGCCTCGACGAGATCCGTGCGAACCATCGCCTGACGGACCGTGGCCTCAGACACCCGGGTCAGGACGCCGTGTGGCAACAGAACCGCCGCCCTGCCCGATGCCGGTTCGAGGCTCTTGGCGATGTGTTGCAGAAAGGCATAGTCGGCCGCGTTCTGCGGTGGGACTCCCCACATGTTGCGGCCGTACGGGTCGTTGGCGAACACGCTTCGGTTCCACGCCTTGATGGAGTACGGCGGGTTGGCGAGCACTACGTCAAAGGTGCGCAGCCGCGCGCCGTCGAGGAAGGCGGGCTTGGTGAGCGTGTCGCCGTGCTTGATGTCCCCGTCGGCGATGCCGTGCAGGAACAGGTTCATCCGGGCGATGGCCGACGTCCCGTAGTTGAGTTCCTGACCGTACAAGCGCAGGTTGCGCCATTCCTTGCCCTGCCGGCGCAGCTCGGCGGCGGTGGAGATGAGCATTCCCCCGGTGCCGCAGGTCGGGTCGTAGACCGACTCGCCTGGCACGGGCTTGAGCATCATGGTCATCAGGTGGACGAGAGTGCGGTTGGTATAGAACTCCTGGGCGGTGTGGCCGGAGTCGTCGGCGAACTTCTTGATCAGGTATTCGTATCCCTGGCCGAGTTCGTCCTCGGGCAGGTTCGCCACCGAGAGCGTCTTGGTGGAGAAGAGCTCGATGAGATCCTTGAGGGTCCGGTCGGGCAGCAGGTTCTTGTTGCCCCAGTCGCCGTCACCAAACACTCCGGTCAGGGTGTGCGGGTTGGCCGACTCGATCGCCCGCATGGCGGCCAGGATCGCCGCGCCGAGATTGCTGCCGACTTTGCGGATGTCCTGCCAGTGGGCCTCATCGGGAATGGCGAAGCGGTGGTTCTCCGGCAGGTCGGCCGCCTCGTCGTCACCGTAGATGGCTAGCGCCGCAGCGCGTTCCTCGTCGTACACGTCGGAGAGTCGCTTGAGGAAGACCAGCGGGAAGATGTACTGCTTGTAGTCGCCGGCATCGATGAGGCCGCGTAGCCGGACGGCCGCGCCCCACAGGTAGGACTCCAGTTCGCGTTGGGTGATGCGGGCGCTCACGCCATCACCTCGCTCGGGCCGAGACCCCACTTGGCCAGTTCGGCTTCCAGCGCGGCGCGGGTCTCGCGGGCGGCGGCGTGGGCCGCTTCGAGGTCGGTCAGGGCTCGCTCCAGCGTGCGTTGTTCGCCATCGTCGGCGGGGGCGACGTACAGCGGAATGTTGAGGTTGAAATCGTTGGCCTTGATCTCGTCGAGCGTGGCGACCGCCGCCAGGCCGGGCGTGTCGGCGAACGCCTGGACGGTCCGCAGCAGGGTGTCGGCGTGCTCGGGTTCGAGGCTGTTCTGGTTACGGCCGCGCTTGAATAGCGTCTCGCCGTTGACGAACAGCACCCTGCTCTTGCGGACGTCGGCCTTACGTCGGCGCAGGATCAGCACGCACGCGGCCAATCCAGTGCCGTAGAAGAGGTTCGGCGCGAGGCCGATCACGGCTTCGACCACATCCACCTTCAGGACGAACTCTCGGATGCGTCCCTCAGCGCCCTGCCGGAACAGCGCCCCCTGCGGCAGTACGACGGCGACCCGACCCGTCCCCGGTGCCGCGGATTCGATCATGTGCTGGACCCAGGCCCAGTCGGCGTACCCCTTGGGTGGCACGCCCCCGAGCCGGTTCCGGCCCCACGGGTCGGTGGCCCATTCCACCTCGCCCCAGCTCTTGAGCGAGAACGGCGGGTTGGCGATCACGCAGTCGAACTGGGCGAGGCGGGCGCCGTCGTAGAAGGCCGGCGAGCGCAGGGTGTCACCGTGGGCGAGTTCGAACTCCCCAACCCCGTGCAGTAGCAGGTTCATCTTGGCGAGGCCGTTGGTGGCGAGCACCTTTTCCTGGCCGTAAAGCTTGCCCCACAGGGTCTTCGGCTGGCCACCCTGGCGCCTCACATGCTCGATGACCTCGATGAGCATGCCGCCCGTGCCGCACGCCGGGTCGTAGACCGTCTCACCCTCCTGTGGGTCGAGGATGTCGACGAGCAGCCGCACCACCGATCGCGGGGTGTAATATTCGCCGGCCTTCTTGTTGGACTGGTCCGCGAACCGCTTGATGAGATATTCGTACGCCTGCCCGAACACGTCCGGTGCGACGACCGCGTTGCTCAGCGTTCTGGTGGAGAAGTGCTCCATCAGGTCGCGGAGCTTGGCATCGGGCAGCTTGTCCTTATTCGTCCAGGTGGCGCTGCCGAAGATGCCGTACAGCACATCCGGGTTGACCTTCTCTATCGCCCGAAAGGCGGTCACCAGGGCCTGCCCGACGTTCTCGGTGCGGGCGCGCACGTCCTCCCAGAGGCTGCCGGTGGGGATGCCGAAGCGGTGGTTCTCGGGGAGCGACGCGTACTCGTGGTCGCCGTCCGACTCCGTCAGCGCCCGCTCGTACTCCTCGGTGTAGCAGTCGCTGATCCGCTTGAAGAACATCAGCGGGAAGATGTACGCCTTGAAGTCCGCCTGGTCGATGCTCCCACGCAGCAGGTCAGCGGCCCGGGCGAGATACTGCTCCAGCTCCGGCAGGCTCATTGGAACGGCGAGCGTGTCGCGCGCCGGCCTTGATGCACGCGCGTAGCGGCCAGCCGGGGAAGCGTCGGTCAAGGTCATGCTGGTGGTCATCTCCTCGCGGCCTGCGATCACGCACGATTTGCCGGCCCTACCGTAGCGGCAGGAACGGAAAGTGTGTGCGCGGCTGTACCGGGGTAACGGCAACTTCTGGCGAAGCCGTTCGATTGAGCCTCGGAAGTTGGACTTTCCGCTGCACGGAATGTCGCACTGGCTACGCGGGCTCGTCGGGCTCGGATCGAGGTCGGTGCTCGGCCGCCCACTGTTCGATGTCCTCGGATCGCCAGATGCGGCCGGCCTTCAGGACCGCGGCCGGCTCGGGGAAGTCCCGGCGTCGGCTCAGGACCTCGACCCACTGGCGGGATACGTCGAGGTATTCCGCGATCTCGGCGGTCCCCATGACGCGCAGCGGCTGACGTGGCACGCTGCGACCTTCCCAGCCCTCAACTAGTCAACCCTTATAGTTGGGTTGACTACATGCCGCTTGGCGTTCAAGCTGCTACCAGTAGTGAGCATGAACGGGGTGAACTGGTGGACTCCGACGCTCAGCCGGGCGCAGAGAGCCCGGGCCTGCCGCTCGATGAGCAGCAGTCGCGTGAGCGTCAGCTTGCCGCCGAGGATCAGCGGCTACGCGCCATCCTCGACCGCCAGATCTGGCCCACCGCCGATGAAGACGACTGGTGACGCCATCCGACCGCCAGGCCACTCCCACCCCCAGCACACGTCGAAAGGCAGGTTTCCCGTGAAGTACCTCGTCGAGCGGCTTCTCCGGCGTCGTCCGGCCGTACGGCAGCGCTTCGAGGCGGTCGCGTACCGCTCCGCGTCCTCCGTACCTCTGCATCCGAAGCAGGTGTGCCGCCGCAGCTTCCAGTGGACCCGGCTGGGCCGGCGTGGCCTGGACCCCGCCGACGTGCAGGCGTTCCTCGACCGGGTCGCCGGGGACTTGGCCGCCGCCTACGACGCGGCCGACCGGGCCCGCCGGGAGACCGAGCGGATCAAGGATGCCCTACGCCGCTGGCAGCCCGAGCAGGCTCGGACCCGTGACCTTACCCCAACTACCGATGAACCCCACCCCCACGGCCGGGCACTGCTACCTGATCCAGTTGCCGGTAGTCGTTGACGACCTGGCCACCGCCGTCCGCGTCGCCCGGGTCATCGCGCGCTCGCTGAGCTTCCACAGCCTGGTCGAATGCGGGGAGGCCGCCGTCACCAGCGTCGACGACCTCGAGGTGCGCCATCCCGCCTTCTGTGAGCGGCACCTGCCCAACGGCCGGCGCTGCCTGCTCCATCCCGACCACGACGGGCAATGCGCGCGGCAGTTGCCTTCGGTCAACCAACGGCTCCGGCGTTGAATGCCGCGTTCAGGATGTCGATGCCGCATGACAGCTCGTCGGCGGGGATGACGAGCGGGGAGGCGGCTACCCGTAACTTCCTTTACGGAACCGCTGAACCGGGCAGCGCTCCCAAGCCGTACCAGCCGACACGGAGCGCGGACGACGGGAGATACGGGTGAAGGTGCAGCGGAAGCACGTGCTGGCGGCCGGCGTGGCGGTGGTCGCCTCGGCGGTGGTGGCGATCGGAACGGGGTTCGGCTTCGCCGACACCACGCCCGCCCGGCAGAGCGCCTGCCCGGGGTCGGTCACCTTCTCGGCCGAGGCGGGCGCGCCCGCCGCCACCAGTGACCGGTTCCCGGTGGGGACCCGACTGCGGGTGACCAACCTGGACAACGGTCGGGCGGCCACGGTGCCGGTGGTCGGACCGTCGGGCAGTTGCGTGCTGCTCAACGCCGCCGCCATGGACCTCGTGCGGGAGCCCGGCAGGAACGTCATCCGCCGCAACCTGGTGGAGCGGCTGGCCGGCGACGCGGCGCAGCCGGGCGGCCTGCCCGGTCGCGGCAGGCAACCGGGGGAGACCCGGCCCGGCGCGGCCCAACCCGCCGCCGGCTCCGCCCGCCCGCCGGCCGCCGGTGGGGCGGCGTCCAGCGCGTGCGGTGGCGCGATCACCTTCTCGGCCGACGGCGGGGCGCCCGCCGCGACCAGCGGGCAGTTCCCGGTCGGCACGCGGCTGCGGGTCACCAACCTGGACAACGGCCGGGTGGTCACGGTGCCGGTGGTCGGACCGTCGGGGAGCTGCGTGCTGCTCAACGCCGCCGCGATGGAGCTGATCCGCGAACCCGGCAAGAACCTGGTCCGCCGCAACGTGGTCGAGGTGCTGCGCTGATCCGACCGGCTGGCCTCACCTGCCGCAGCGTTCGGTGGAACACCATGGCTGTCTCCCGGCTCCGGTGACAGCCATGGTGTTCCACCCGGGCCGGGTCAGCCGAAGGCGGCGTCCAGGATGTCCAGACCCCGGGCCAGCTCGTCGTCGGAGATGACCAGCGGGGGCAGGAAGCGCAGCACGTTGCCGTACGTGCCGCAGGTGAGGGTGAGCAGGCCGGCGGCGTGGCAGGCCGCCGAGACCGCCGCCGTGGCGGCCGGGTCCGGGGTCAGGGTGCCCGGCTGGACCAGCTCGACGGCGAGCATCGCGCCCCGGCCGCGTACCTCGGCGATGCGGGGGTCGCGGGCGGCGATGGCGCGCAGCCGGTCACCCATCACCTGGCCGATCCGCCGGGCGGCGGCGGCCAGGTCCAGCTCGTGCATGGTCTCGATCGAGGCGAGCGCGGCGGCGCAGGCGATCGGGTTGCCGCCGTACGTGCCGCCGAGGCCGCCGACGTGCACGGCGTCCATCAGCTCCGCCCGGCCGGTCACCGCGGCGAGGGGCAGCCCACCGGCGATGCCCTTGGCCAGGGTGACCAGGTCCGGTTCGACGCCCTCGTGCTGGCAGGCGAACCAGTCGCCGGTCCGGCAGAACCCGGTCTGGATCTCGTCGGCCACGAAGACCACCCCGGCCGCCGTCGCCCACTCCCGCAGCGCCGGCAGGAAACCCTCGGCGGGTACGACGAAACCCCCCTCGCCCTGGATCGGCTCGATCAGCAGCGCCGCCACGTTCTCCGCGCCGACCTGCTTCTCGATCATCTCGATCGCGGTGGCGGCGGCGGCAGCCCCGGAGAGCCCACCGTCACGCAGCGGGTACGACATCGGCACCCGGTAGACCTCCCCGGCGAAGGGCCCGAACCGGTGCTTGTACGGCATGTTCTTCGCCGTCAACGCCATGGTCAGGTTGGTCCGCCCGTGGTACGCGTGGTCGAAGACCACCACCGCCGGCCGCCCGGTCGCGTGCCGGGCGATCTTCACGGCGTTCTCCACCGCCTCGGCACCCGAGTTGAACAGCGCCGACCGCTTCTCGAAGCTCCCCGGCGTGAGCGCGTTGAGCTGCTCGCACACCGCCACGTACGACTCGTAGGGCGCGACCATGAAGCAGGTGTGCGTGAAGCGCTCGACCTGCGCCTTCACCGCCTCGACCACCCGGGGTGCGGAGTTGCCCACGTTGGCGACCGCGATGCCGGCGGCGAAGTCGATCCACTCCCGCCCCTCGACGTCGACGATCGTGCCGCCCCCCGCCCGCTCCACGTACGCCGAGATGGTGCTCCCGACGCCGCGCGCGACCGCGGCCCCCCGCCGCTTGTGCAGTTCCTCGGAAGAAGTCATGGTGACTGTGCCTTCTTTCGTTCGCGACTGCGGGGCTCGCAAACCCGGCTCACTCCTCGCGCTCACTGAGCCTCGATGTTGTGCATGACGTGCTTGATCCGGGTGTAGTCCTCCAGGCTGTAGACCGAGAGGTCCTTGCCGTGGCCGGAGTGCTTGAAGCCGCCGTGCGGCATCTCCGAGACGAACGGGATGTGGGTGTTCACCCAGACGCAGCCGAAGTCCAGCCGGCGGGTCATCCGCATCGCCCGGCCGTGATCCTTCGTCCAGACCGACGCCGACAGTCCGTAGTCGACGCCGTTGGCCCAGCGCACCGCCTCGTCCTCGTCGGAGAAGCGCTGCACCGTGATGACCGGCCCGAACACCTCGTCCCGGATGATCTCGTCGGCCTGCCGGACGCCGGAGACGACGGTCGGGGAATAGAAGTAGCCGCGCTCGCCGACCTGCGCGCCGCCGGTCTCCACGGTCGCGTGGTCGGGGAGCCGGTCCACGAAGCCGCGCACCCGGGCCAGCTGGTTGGCGTTGTTCAGCGGGCCGTAGAGGACGTCCTCGTCGTCCGGCGCGCCGGTCCTGGTGTTCCGGGCCTGCTCAGCGAGGGCTGCCACGAAGTCGTCGTAGATGCCCGGGCCGGCGAGCACCCGGGTCGCGGCCGTGCAGTCCTGACCGGCGTTGAAGTAGCCGCCCACCGCGATCGCCTCGGCCGCCGCCGCCACGTCCGCGTCGTCGAAGAGCACCACCGGGGCCTTGCCGCCCAGCTCCAGGTGGGTCCGCTTCAGGTCGGGGGCCGCGGCGGAGGCGACCTCCATGCCCGCGCGGGTCGAGCCGGTGATCGACACCAGCTGCGGGGTCGGGTGCGACACGAGGGTACGACCGGTGTCCCGGTCGCCGCAGACCACGTTGAAGACGCCCGGCGGGAAGAACTCGGCGGCGATCTCGGCCAGCAGCAGCGTCGACACCGGCGTGGTGTCCGACGGCTTCAGCACCACCGTGTTGCCGGCCGCGAGCGCCGGGGCGATCTTCCAGACCGCCATCATCAGCGGGTAGTTCCAGGGCGTCACCTGCGCGCAGACCCCGATCGGCTCCCGCCGCACGTACGACGTGTGCCCCGCCATGTACTCACCCGCCGAGCGGCCCTCCAGCAGCCGGGCGGCACCGGCGAAGAAGCGGAACTGGTCCACCGCCGGCGGCAGCTCCTCGTCGGCGGTGAGCTGCCGGGGCTTGCCCGTGTTGCGTACCTCCGCGTCGACCAGTTCGGCCGCGCGGGCCTCCACCGCGTCGGCGAGCTTGAGCATGGCCTTCTGCCGCTCGCCCGGGGTGGTGTCCCGCCAGCTCTCGAAGGCGGTGGCGGCGGCCCGCATCGCCGCGTCCACGTCCGCCGCCCCGGAGACCGGCGCCTGGGCGAACACCTCACCGGTGCAGGGGTCGATCAGGTCGGCGTACCCGCCGTCCACCGGGTCGACGTACGCGCCGTCGACGAAGTTGCGCAGCTTCTGCTGGTCGCTCATCAGATGTCTCCGAGGGGATGGCCGGGGGAGGGGGTCAGCGGAGGTTATCGCAATCTGACTGCCATCTTGGCTACTGAATTCGCGGCCCACAAGGCCTCGGGCAACTGTTTCCGCGCGGGCTCGACTCGTCTACGCTGCCGAGGTGTGGAGCCCAGAGCCTTCTATGTCGCCGGTCGCCCCGCCCACGGCGAGGGCGAACTGACCGTCACCCACCCGTACGACGGCCGGCCGGTGGGACGTACGACGCTCGCCACGGCCGACCAGGTCGACGCCGCCGTCGCGGCAGCGGCCGGCGTGGCGGCGGAGGCCGCGGCCCTGCCCGCGCACGCCCGCGCGGCCGCCCTCGACCACGTCTCCCGGCGGCTCGCCGAACGGGCCGACGAGGTCGGGGCGCTGATCACCGCCGAGAACGGCAAGCCGGTCAAGTGGGCGAAGGCCGAGGTGGGGCGCGCCGTCTCCACGTTCCGCTGGGCGGCCGAGGAGGCCCGGCGCTTCTCCGGCGAGCTGCAACGCCTCGACACCGACCCCACCGCGACCGGGCGGATCGCCCTGGTCCGCCGGGTGCCCCGCGGCCCGGTGCTCGGGATCGCCCCGTTCAACTTCCCGCTGAACCTGGTCGCGCACAAGGTCGCCCCGGCCATCGCCGTCGGCGCCCCGATCATCGTCAAGCCGGCCCCCGCCACCCCGCTCTCCGCGCTGCTGCTCGGCGAACTCCTCGCCGAGACCGAGCTGCCCGCGGGCATGTTCTCGGTGCTGCCGTTGCCCAACGAGCGCGCCGCCGACCTCGTCGCCGACCCCCGGCTGCCGGTCGTGTCGTTCACCGGCTCCGGGCCGGTCGGTGCGGCCATCCGCCGGGCCGCCCCGGAGAAGCACGTCACCCTGGAACTCGGCGGCAACGCGGCGGCGGTGATCTGCGAGGACTGGAACACCGACGAGGACCTCACCTTCGCCGCGCACCGGATCGCCACCTTCGCCAACTATCAGGCCGGCCAGTCCTGCATCGCCGTGCAGCGCGTCTACGTGCACGAATGGACCTATGACGGCTTCCTGCCCCGGCTGGTCGCCTCCGTCGAGGCGCTGCGCACCGGCGACCCCACCGACCCGCTGACCGACGTCGGGCCGCTGGTCTCCGAGGAGGCCGCCCGACGCGTCGAGGCGTGGGTCGACGAGGCCGTCGCCGCCGGCGCCACCATCGAGGTCGGCGGCCGGCGCGAGGGCGCGACCTATCCGCCGACCGTGCTCTCCGGGGTGCCGGCGGACGCCAAGGTCTGCGCCGAGGAGGTCTTCGGGCCGGTGCTGGTGGTCGGGCCCGTCGAGAGCGACCAGGCGGCGTTCGCCGCCGTCAACGACTCGGCGTACGGGTTGCAGGCGGGCGTCTTCACGCACCGCCTCGACGTGGCCTTCACGGCGGCGCGCTCGCTGGAGGTCGGCGGGGTGATCGTGGGGGACGTGCCGTCGTACCGGGCCGACCAGATGCCGTACGGCGGGGTGAAGGGGAGCGGGGTCGGGCGGGAAGGGCTGCGCAGCGCCATGGACGACTACACGGAGGCGCGCGTCATGGTCCTGACCGGGGTGGCCCTCTAGCCCGGACCGGTCACCAGGTGCCGTCGTCGCGTACGCGGGCGGGGGCGCGGCCGAGCAGCAGGGTGGTCAGGGCGGCGTCGATGTCCGGGCCGAGGAACCACTCACCGGCCTGGTCGAGAGCGAAGATCCGCCCGTGCTCGTCCACGGCGATGATGCTGTCGCCGCGCTCGGTACCCAGCGGAAAGAGCCGTACGCCGAGCACGCCCCCGAAGTCGGCGAGCGTGTCAGCGGTGTGCCCCATCTTCCACGGGACGATGTCTAAACGGGAGATCCAGACTTCTTCACCAGGCCCTCGACGTTTCCCGTTCAGGCCAGGGAAGGTCGTAATGGTGCTCGTGGCCGCTGGAAAGACGGCATGGGTGTGACGCTTTCCCCTCACAGCCGTTACGTCCCTGATAGCGGCGGCGGCGAGTACCTCGTCCCCGAAGTGGGGCCGCCAGCCCGCGATGACGAGTGAGGCAGCGATCTCGGGCGGAAAACGCCCGGGGTCGGGATCTGGGACCGCCTGCGGGCCAGGACGCCACATCTGGGTGTACGCGAGATCCGACCACGGCAGTGCGTTGACGTGCACCAGGAAGTTGATGCAGGAGTCGCAGGGCAGCTCCGCCCGGCCGCCGGCCGGGTCCCCGGGCTCGCGGATGCGGAAGAACTCCAGGTCGGCGTCGCCCAGGAACGTCCTGGCCTCCTCCAGTGAGGCGGGCGGCTGACCGGTGGCGACCCGCTGCTGGTCGTACTCGTGCAGCACGTCGGAGACGACGATCATCTCGGCGTGCCGGTCGCCGCCCCGGACCAGGTGCCCGGGCGGCAGCTCGTCGAGGTAGGCGCGGACCAGGGGGTGATGCCGGAGTTCCACCTCGCCCTTCGCGCCGTACCGGATCCAGGTCCGGCCGTTGCGGGTCAGGTGCGCGGCGGCGCCCGGGGTGGGCAACCGGCTGAGCTCGCGGAGCAGTTGGCTCCCGGCGTCCACCGTGCGCGGCGGCGGCGGCCCGGTCGGCCGCCGCTCCAGGAACATCCGCTCGACCATCGGGAACGGCAGTCGGGGCCAGGTGGAGAGGTCGCCGGTCTCCTTGTCGACCACGGTCGTCGGCAGGTCACCGGGGAGCGCCCGGGCGTCGGGTGTCACGTCCGAGGTGATCAGCCAGCCCAGCTCGAACTCCTCGACCACCGGCGTGCACGGAAAGCCAAGGCGGTCGGAGTCGCGCCGGGCCCACACGGCGGCCAACTGCTCGGCCTGTCGACGCTCGATCACCACCTGACGGTAGCGGACCCCACGGATTTCGTGGCGCCCGGTATGGTCGGCCCTACCGAGGGTGACGGGGAGGAGCCTGCGTTGGTCGACAGTGTGGACCGGGATGCCAACCGCGCGCTTCGGGCGCGGTTCGACGAGGTGTACGGCCAGTACCAGCGACTTCGGTCCGGACTGGACGAACTCCAGGTCAAGCTCGCCGAGCTGCGGGTGACCGAGCGATCCGAGGACGGTCAGGTGACGGCGACCGCCGGTGCCCGGGGTGAACTGATCGACGTCGAGGTCACCCCTGCCGTCTTCCACGAACGGGACGCCCGAGCGCTGAGCCGGAAGATCACCAAGACGGTCCACCGGGCTTCCGCCGCCGCGGTCAGCGCGACCCAGGACCTGGTCGCCGGCTATCTGCCGGCCGGGTCGCCGTCGATGGAGTTCCTGCGTACGAACGACTTCGGCGCGTTGTTGGGGCGGGCCGACGCGGTGCTCCAGCGTGGAGAGTCGGCACGGTGACGGACGCGCAGCTCTGGCTGGACCCCGACCGGGCCCGGCGCGGGGGAGCGGACCTGACCCTCGCCGGTGAGGCCGTCAGTGCCTCCCGCCGGACGGTCGGCGGGGAGCTGGCGGCGGCGAGTGCGGCCCGGCCCTGGGGCCGGGACGACATCGGCGGCGCGTTCGACAAGCAGTACCGCCGCTACGAGGAGACGCTGCTGCGCGCATGGGAGCTGCTCGGCCGGTCCCTGGAAGGGCTCGGGGCCGACGTGGTCCGGTCGGTGGCCGCCACCCTGGAGACCGACGAGACGAACGCGCGCCACCTCGACGGGATCACCGGCCACCCGCTTCCGCACCGGCACCGGCGCTGAGTTCCGGAGGATCCGCGCGTGAGCCTGCTGCCCAGCCCGATCCCCCACCCGCTCGACCACTGTCCCTGGGACGTGCCCGGCTGGATCTACGAGGCCCTGGACTGGGTCATCGGCGTGGAGTGGCCGGACGGCAACGAATGCGCGGTCTGGGACCTCGCCGACCGCTGGTACGGCGTGGCGGACGTCCTGACCGGCCCTCGGGACGACGCGACCGGCGCGGCATCCGAGGTGCGCAGCGGCTACGGCGGCGTCGGCGCGGTGGCGGCTGCCTTCGACACCGCCTGGCGTCGGGTGGCCGAGGGCGACGAGGCTCCGCTGCCCGTGCTGTTCGCGGTCACCGGGGAGCTGGGCCGGCTGGTCGAGTCGTGCGGCTGCGACATCGAGGGTGCCAAGCTGGAGGTCTGGATCGAGCTGGGCATCCTGGTCGTCGAGCTGATGTCGGTGGCGGTGGCGACGGTCCTCACCGCCGGTGCCGCCTCACCTGCAGCAGGGGTGGCCATCACCACCACCCGGCTGGTGGTCCAGCAGATCTTCAAACGGCTCATGGCGCAGCTGGCCCGCAAGGCCATCAGGGAAGGGCTGAAGGAGGCCGGTGAGCGGGCCGCCAAGCAGGTCGTGAAGAGCGGCGTCCGCGGGCTCGCCCGGCGGGCCGCCCTCGGTGGCCTGGCCGAGGCCGGCCAGGAGGCCGGCGTCAGCCTCGCCACGCAGGCGTACCAGAACTCCACCGGTCGCGGGCACGGCCTGGACGTGACCGACGTGGCCACCTCGGCGGTCGGTGGCTTCGCCGGCGGTGCGGCGGCCCCCCTGGCCGGGCTCGGCCGGCACGCCGACGGCCGGCTGGGCCGGATCGGCGAGCACCTCGGCCGGGAGATGACCGGCGAGACCATCGCCGAGGGCGCGGCCGGCCTGGCCACCGGCCAGGGCGTGTCACTGGAGGACCTGGCCCGGGCGGCGGTCTCCGGCGTCAGCGGCTCGGTCACCGGGCAGGCCGACGAGGCTATGCACCACCGGCTCGACGGGCGGCTCGCCGCCCTCGCCGGTGCCGCCCCACCGTCGCTGGACCTCACCGGGCTGGCGTCGCCGGTCGCGACCGACCTGTCGGAGGCGAGCGGGGCCGTCGACCACCTCCCCATGCAGCGCACCTCGGACCGGGTGCTCGGGCCCGGGTGGGGTGCTGGTTCTGCGGACGGCCTAGTGGTCGAGGCCGGTGTCGTCCGACCCGAAGCCGCCGACGCTGTGCTCGCCGGTGCGCAACCACCGGCCGACGGCGCGGTTCACGCACCGACCGCTGGTTCGCCGTCGTTCGACCTGACAGCCGTCCACGAGGCGTTCGCCGGGCCGGAGGCCCTTCATGAGGCGGTCAGTGAGCCGGAGACGGTCCGCCCGGCATACGCGGGGCCGGGGGACGTTCATGAGGCGGTCAGTGGGCCGGCGAGCGTCCGCCAGGCGGCCGCCGGAGCGGGGGACGGTCCACCTCCAGCCGGCCCCGCCGCCGACCCGGGCGTCGGACCGGTGTCGACGCACATCGGAACCTCCTCGGTCGGCGTCGCGGCCCCGGTAAGTCCGACGCTCTCCTCGGTGGCGGTCGAGCCCCCGACCGTTTCGGTGCCCAGCCTGCCGTCGACTAGCCCGGGGGTGGTCACCGGTCCGACGCTCGACCCGACCCTCCCGCCGGTGGCGGCGCAGGCCGCGGCCTCCCCGGCCGTCGTGAGCGGCGCACCCCTCCCGACTCCGCAGCCGACCACGAGCGGAGACCGGCCACCGATCGGCGTGCGCGGCTCGCACCCCGGCCCGGCTGTCTCCTCCCGGGCGATCCCGGCCGCGCCTGACGTGTCGTCCCGCGTCGTCCCGCCGGTCGCGCCGGATATTTCGCACCGGCTGGCCGCACCGACCACGACAGCACCGGGCCCCGCGCCGACCGCCCCGGCACCGGAGCACTCGGGCGCCGGGTCGGAGGACCGGCCGCGACCGTCGCCCCGGTTCCCGTTGCTGGAGGCGCTGGCACCGGGACCGGCCCACCCGACCGACGATTCCCTGCCGGACCCGCCACCCCCGTTCCACCGGCCGCCGCACCGGCCGAGGACACCAGAGCGGGAGGCCGCCCTCGCCGCCGACCGGGAAGCGCTCGACCGGCGGCGCTACCAGGGGTACTTCGAGGCCCAGCGGCAATGGTTCGAGGACAAGCGCCGCTACGAGGAGGCGGACTGGCTTCGGGAAGGGGCGGACCGAAACGAACGCCTGGCCACTGAGCGGGCTGCTCAGGCCGAGCAACTGCGCCGCGAGGGACGTGACCTGGCGGCGGAACGCTGGCAGCGTCAGGCGTTCGAGGCCAGCCAGGAGAGCTACGACCTGCGTGAGCTGGCCCGGGCTGTGCTCGACGGGGCGGCTCTGCGCAAGGACGTGATGGTCGACGACGACGCCGACTTCCACCGGATCAACAACGACGTCGCCGACCTGGCCGTCGGTGCCGTCGAGACGTCCGACCGGTCGGCGTTGACCGGCGACGACGACCCGCCCCCGATCGACCGGTCCCGGCGGTACGGCGTACGCGGCGGTCTGCGGCCACCGCTGGCGCTGCACCAGACCGACCTCGAACGGCAGATGCCCCGCGCCGCCGACGGTGGTGTCTTGCGTACCCCCGATCCTCGCGACGGCGGATGGTTCCGGCTGGCGAACGACGGCGGGCCGCAGGCCGACCCGACCCGGGGCATCAACTGCCTCGACTGCACGCTCTCGCTCTACGAGACCTGGATGCACGGCCGGCCGCGGGTCTCAGCGCCGCGAACCTTCGACGGCTACCTGGCGGGAGACGTCAGGCAACCAGTCGGTGGTGAGCAGGACGGGCCGCTGCGGGTCGAGGCGAGCACCGGCGGGCGCTTCCAGGCACTCTGCGGCCCGGCGGGTGCGACGACGTACGCCGAGCTGCGTCGGAACGTGGAGCACGGCTATCACGACCTGCACCGGCAACTGCTCACCGGAGGGCACGGCAGCTACGCCTTCCTGATCAGCAGTTGGGAGGGCGGCGGATCCCACGCCTGGGTGGCGCTGAACCAGAACGGCACCGTCCTCTATCTCGACCCGCAGAACGGAGTCGTGTACGACCGGCCGCTCTACGGACACACCGGCTGGCCGGAACGGGCCAACGTCATCGCGGTCGACGCCCTGGTCGTCGGGCCGGACGGCACGCCGATGCCACTGCCCGATCGGCCGCGCGGCGCCTACAGCGTCCTGCCCGACCTGCCACCCCGGCACCCGGATCGCGGTGACGCGCCGGACTTCAACCGCGTACATCTGCTCGGGGAACCCGGTCCGGGCGACGCGCCCGCCGGCGGCCCGTCGACCGAGCCGGACCGGACGCGGGTGCGGCAGGCCCGGCTGGACGCGCACAGCGACCGGGTCTCGGCCATGCTCCCGGTCCGCGACGTCCTCGCCGGCAGCACCGACCTGGATCAGGTCTTCGCCGCCGGAGTCACACCGGCCGAGCTGGTGCACCACCTCGATCCCGCCACCCTGCGCAGCCTCGCGCCGCAGTTGGACGACCCGGCGGCCCGGGACGTGGCGCGGCTGCTCGGCGACCCGCGCTTTGCGCAGATGCTCGACCAGACCTGGGAGGCACCGCCGCGCGGCGAGCCACTGCTCGCCGAGGCGCTGGTCCGCCAGCTGACGCAGCGACCCGAGCTGGCCCGCATGATCCTCGCGACGCCGGAACTGGCCGACTCGCTGACGGCCAGGCCGCTGACGCTGCACCATCTCGCCAGTCACCAGCAGGCGATCGACGTCCTCGGCGAGGTCCTCGCCGACATCGCCGACCGCGGTCCGGAAGCGGTCGTCGCCAATGTAGATCCGGAACCACGGCCCACCCCCTTGACTGCCCGACAACGACAGATCAGTACGGCCGTGGCGGCCCGCAGACAGCCGAACCTGCAACTGGGCTTCGACACGTCCCGTCGTGACGATGAAACCTACCGGCTCGGCTACCTTGAGCAGCTCTTCGCCGATGCGGCCGTGGCGCAACAGGAGTTGAACGGCGTCGCAACGAACCTTGCCGGTGACCACGGGCAACCGGGCTGGCGTCTCCGACCCAAGGGCCGCGACCGGGTGCTGGACAAGCTTGTCGAGTACCGGAACGACGCTTCTCGGTTGAAGGATCTGGCTGCGGCCAAGGTTCAGTTCCGTCAACTCGACGACATCTACCGGGCGGTCGACCAGTTGGCCGCAGACCCTCAGGTCGTGATCCTCGACATCAAGGATCGCTTCCTGGCACCCTCGCCGAGCGGATACCGGGACGTCCTCGTGAACCTTCGAATGTCGAATGGGCACGTCGGCGAACTCCGTCTGCACCTCGCCGCACTCGATCGGGTGGCCGAGTGGGAGCATGCTCTGTACGAGGTGCGGCGTGACCTCGAGGCGATATCGGAGGCGGACGGTCGCCCGTTGACGAGCCGTGAGCGGGCGATCCGGGACGGCCTGTTGCGGCGAGTCCAGGACAGTTTTTGGCGTGCACTGGGCGAAGGACTCTGAGAGGTGCGCAGCAAGTGAGTCGCGTGACAGGACTGGTGCTCCCGAGGTTCTTCAGCTACTACGAAGCTCCCGTCAAGCTGGTGGAAACGGCGGACGGTGGGGTGGCCGCCTGGCGCCTTTCCTGGGACACCGGTGGCTGGGAGTCGGCCGACAACCTGATCGACAAGGTGCTTTTCCTCGGCGGCGACGAGATTGCCGAGATGACGGGCGACGAGTTCGTGCAACGCACCGAGCACGATCGTGGGCGTTATCTGCGGGGCGATGGGCCGATCTTTGCCCTCTACGAGACCGTTCGCGCGCTTGACGAGACGTTGGGTCGGGAACGGCGTTACCCCACCCCTCGGGAGCAGGCGTTGATCAGCGGCATCCGGCGGAAGACGTTCGTCATGTTCGAGGAGGAGTTGCAGCGCGCCGGTGATCCCGGTGCCGATCCCACCATCGCCGCCGGCTCGGCGTGACCGCGCAGATGCGTTGCGCGTGACGGCGAACTGAACCAGGGTCCCGGCATGGCCGAGACGGATGACTGCGGTCACGCGGATCTGCTGCGGGAGCGCACCGACGGGCGGGTGGGTCAGTGAACGACGACGGGGAGGCAGGGGCGTGACGGACCGGATCGAGCGGGCCAGGGAGCTGTACGAGAGCGCGGTCTTCGGGGGCGACAGTGCGGCCCTCTCCGCCGCCGACCGGACGCTCGACGCGGTGGAGGCGGATCTGCTGCTCGCCCGCGGGCGGGTGCTGCACGCCCGTTTCCTCGCCGACCGGGTGGAAGACCCGCGTGAGCTGGCGTTCTTCGAGCGGGCCGCCGAGCTGTACCGGACATTGGACGACCCGCGCGGCGAGGGCGAGGCGTTGTTCTGGGTGGGCTGCCTCCACCAGGTCATCCGGGGGGACGACGACGCTGCTGCCCCGGCCTTCGCGCGGGCCCACGAACTCGCGACCCGGGCCGCCGACCGGATGACCCTGTCGTACGTGCTGCGGCACCTGGCCTTCCTGGACCAGGCCGGCGGCCGGCTCGACGAGGCCCGGCGGCGGATGGAGGAGTCCACCGCGCTGCGTCGGGAGATCGGGTTCCTGCCCGGGGTGGCCGCGAACCTGGTGGCGCTCGGCTACCTGGCGGCCGGTGACGGCGACGGTGACCGGGCCCTCGCCCTGCTCGACGAGGCGGCTGTCCTCGCCGAGAAGGTGGGCGCCGACGGGATCCTGACCTGGGTGGCGGAGGCCCGTGCAAACCTGCGATCCGTCTGACTGCGACGCCGGGGTGGAGCGTGCCTCGACGGGCCGCCCCGGGTTCGTGGCACCGGGGAGCGTCGCGGAGGCGCTGCGCGTACAGGACGAGTTGCGGCCGTTGGTGGACCGGGCCGGGCCGGGCCCGACCGCGCCGGCGACGGTGGCCGGCCTCGACGTCGCGTACGCGGAGAGCGGCGACCGGCTCGCGGCGGCCGTCACCGTGCTGGACGCCGCGACCCTCGCGGTGGTCGACCAGGCGGTGAGCGTCGGTCGGCCCGCCTTCGACTACGTGCCGGGGCTCTTCGCGTTCCGTGAGCTGCCGGCGTTGCTGGCCGCGCTGGACCGGCTGACCGTCCGCCCCGACCTGCTGGTCTGCGACGGGCACGGGCTGGCCCACCCGCGGCGCTTCGGGCTGGCCTGTCATCTCGGCGTGGTCACCGGGCTGCCGGCGATCGGGGTGGGCAAGACACCGCTGGTGGGCAGCTGGGACGGGCCGGGGCCGCGCCGGGGCGACTCGGCGCCGCTGCGGGACGGTGACGAGCTGGTCGGGCGGGTGCTGCGGACCCGGGACGGGGTGAAGCCGGTCTTCGTCAGCGTGGGCCACCGGATGAGCCTGGCGAACGCCGTCGACCGGGTGCTGGCGCTGACCCCGCGGTACCGGCTGCCGGAGACGACGCGGACCGCCGACCGGCTCTGCCGGGCGGCCCTGGCCGCCGACCCGGCCTGAGCGCACCCCGGCCCCGCAGGTCACCGTCCGGACGCGTCGAGGGTGGACGGGCGTACGTGTCGCCGCACACATGCGGAGCGCTCAATGAGCTGCCACCCCCCTGACCCGGTAGTAACCTGACCCGCGGACCCCCGCCGGGGGCAGGAGCGGGTGAGGTGGAGATGTCGGTTCGGCGGCGCGTGGCGCGGCTGGCCACGGTCAGCGTGCTGCTGGGCGGCCTGGTGGTCGTCGGGGCGTCGCCGGCGTTGGCCGACGGTGACCGGGTGGAGGTGCGCGCGGCGGGCAGCTTCACCGCCGGTGGCGCGCCGGGCGGGGTGGCGGTCGAGGTGCGCAAGCGCACCGACGGGTGCGTACTGCTGCGGACCGCGCTCGGCCTCCGGCTCGACGGTGTCCGGCCGGACCAGGTCCAGGTGCAGGTCAACGTGGCCGGACAGTGGTTCCCCGTCGGCGTCTCCGGCGGTGGTGGCACGGTGAACTCGGCGCGGACGTCGCCGGCCAACCCGGCCCTGTGCAAGGGCAAGAGCATCACGGTGCGTTACCGGGTCGCGTTCGTCGCCGGCGCGCCGGGTGGCCGGCTCACCGTCGTCGGGGAGGCGACCAACGCGGTCGGCCGGGTGCTCGGCCGCAACGCCGTGGCGTCCCGGGTGGTGGGCGCCGAGAAGACGGCCTCGGCGTCGCCGACCCCGTCCCGGAAACCCTCACCGACCCCCACCCCCACCCCGAGCGCGAGCGCCGTGGCCACCGAGCCGCCGAGCGCCGCCGACACCGCGTCCGCCGTGGCCGCCGTGCTGGACCCGGCGACCGGGTCTTCCGTCGCCGCGGCGAACGACACCTCCGGAGGTTCTCCCATCATGTGGTTCGGCATCGCGCTGGTGCTCGTCGGCGTCGCCCTGATCGTGCTGCTGGTCCGCCGCAACCGGACGGACAAGGTCGACGACCACGCCGCCGGCTACCCGGAGGTCCCGTTGCCGCGCAACCCGGGCGGCACGACGTACCGCTCTGCCACCCCCGCCACCCCCGCCGACCAGGTGTACGGGCAGCAGCCGCCCCAGCCCACCCCCGGCGTCTACGGTGCCACGCCCGCCCCGCGCCCGACCGGCAACGTCTACGGCGCTCCGGGCACCGGGCAGCCCGGCGGGGAGCCGCCCGCCCCCGCCGGAGGCGACGCCACCACGGTCATGCCCCGCCTGCCCGGCTGAGCCGGAGCGGCGGAGCGCGTTCGCCGATAAGATCGCGTGCGCCGGGCGGCACCGCCGCCCGGTGAGTCCGCATACGTGGAAGGAGCCCACGCCGTGGCCCTCGACCCGCAGTTGCTCGAGATTCTCGCCTGTCCGGACACGCATCACGCCCCGCTCGACTACGACGCCGAGGCGCAGACGCTCACCTGCACCGAGTGCGGCCGGATCTTCGAGGTCCGTGACGACGTGCCGGTGCTCCTGCTGGACGAGGCGCGCGGCGGACCCGCGCAGCAGCGGTGATGGAGGGGACGGCCGGGGTCAGCGGGCACCGGCACGCCGACGAGTCGCTGCTCGACAACCCGGACGCGCTCGCCGAGCACGACCCGGGTGGCATGCTCCGCTTCACCGCCTCCGCGGGCGCGCAGGTGCGGGAGTCGGCGGCGTTGACCGCCGAGGCCAACCTGTCGCTGCTGGAGGACGACGGTCGCCCCCGGGCGGTCGTCATCGCCGGTATCGGCACCGCGGGGCGTACGGGTGACGTGCTGGCCACGGTCGCCGGGCCGCGCTGCCCGGTGCCGGTCATCCCGCACCGCAGCGCCGGCGTGCCCGGCTGGGTCGGTGCGGCGGACGTGGTCATCGCGGTCAGCGCCTCCGGTCGCAGCCCCGAGGCGCTGGGTGCCGCCGAGGCGGCGCATCGGCGGGGCGCGCGGCTGGTCGCCGTCGGCGCCCCCGACTCGCAGCTCCAGTCGGTGGCCGAGCGGGCCCGCGCCCCGTTCATCCCGGTGCCCCGGCGGGCCCCGGCCCGGGCCAGCCTCTGGGCGCTCACGGTGCCGGTCCTGCTCGCGGCCCGTACGCTCGGGCTGGTGAAGGTCAACGAGGCGGACCTGGCCGAGACCGCGGCCCGGCTGGACGCGGACGCCGACCGGTGCCGCCCCACCGCCGAGTCCTTCGTCAACCCGGCGAAGTCCCTCGCCCTGGGCCTGTCCGGCTCCATCCCGATCGTCTGGGGATCGTCGCCACTGGCGACCGTCGCCGCCCGCCGCTTCGGTGACACCCTCTCCGCCAACGCCCGCTACCCGGTCGTCACCGGGGCGCTCGGCGAGGCCGGCCGGGGCCGCGTCGGCCTGCTCGACGGCGTCTTCGGCGGGCTGGTCGAGGGGGAGCGGGACATCTTCGCCGACCCGGACTCCGCCGACCCCGACGCGACCCGGCTGCGGCTGGTGCTGCTGCGCGACGGCGGGCTCAACGCCGAGGACGACACCGACGAGCCGCTCGCGGTGGAGGAGCGCCGGGCCGACGCGGTGCAGACCCTCGCCGAGCGGCGGGGCGTGCGCTGCGACGTGGTCACCGCCGAGGGTGGCTCCGCGCTGGAGCGGCTCGCCTCGCTGATGGCGGTGCCGGACTTCGCCTCGATCTATCTCGCGTTGGCCCACGGCCTTGACCCGATGGCGGTCCCGGCCATCACCGAAATGAAGGAGCTGTCGAACCAGTGACCATGTGCGGCATCGGACGGGGAGCATGAGCGCCAACGGCGGGACGAAGGCGATCGTCGCCGCGCTCGCGGCAAACATCGGCATCGCCGTCACCAAGTTCATCGCGTTCCTGCTGACCGGCTCCTCGTCGATGCTGGCCGAGTCGATCCACTCGGTCGCGGACTCCGGCAACCAGGGCCTGCTGCTGCTCGGCGGGCGGCGGGCCAAGCGGGAGGCCACCCCGGAACACCCCTTCGGGTACGGCCGGGAGCGGTACATCTACGCGTTCATCGTGGCGATCGTGCTGTTCAGTCTGGGTGGCCTCTTCGCGCTCTACGAGGCGTACCACAAGGCGGCCGATCCGCACCCGATCTCCAGCTGGCAGTGGGTGCCGGTGGCGGTGCTGGTCGCCGCGATCGGGATGGAGGGCTTCTCGTTCCGTACCGCGATCAAGGAGTCGAACCAGATCCGGGGCAGCCAGTCCTGGGTGCGGTTCATCCGCCGGGCCAAGGCGCCGGAGCTGCCGGTGGTGCTGCTGGAGGACTTCGGCGCGCTGATCGGTCTGGTCTTCGCGCTCTTCGGCGTGGGGATGACGCTGCTCACCGGCAACGGAATGTGGGACGCGGCCGGCACCGCGATGATCGGTGTCCTGCTGGTGATCATCGCCGCCACGCTGGCGATCGAGACGAAGAGCCTGCTGCTGGGGGAGGGTGCCGACCCGAAGGAGCTGGCGAAGATCGAGCGGGCCGTCGCCGGCGGCCCGGAGGTCGAGCGGATCATCCACATGAAGACGCTCTACCTGGGTCCGGAGGAGCTGATGGTGGCCGCGAAGATCGCGGTGTCGCCGTGCGAGAGCGCCGAGGAACTGGCCCGGGGCATCAACGCCGTGGAGGCCCGCATCCGGGCCGAGGTGCCGATCGCCCGGGTGATCTACCTGGAACCGGACATCTACAGCGCAGCCGCGGAGCGGGCCGGCACCGGGGCCGCCTCGCACACCGCGGTGCCGCAGCCTGAGGCCGACGAAGAGGCCGTGCACCCCGGGAGTTGAGCGTGGAACTGCTGAACGGCCGCATTCGCGACTACGCGTGGGGGTCCCGCTCGGCGATCGCCGAGTTGCAGGGGCGCCCGGTGCCGAGCGAGGGTCCGGAGGCCGAGCTGTGGCTGGGCGCCCATCCGGGCGCCCCGGCCACGGTGGACCGGGACGGCACGCCGGTGAGCCTGACCGACCTGCTGCTCGCCGAGCCGGCGCACTGGCTGGGCGAGCGCCTGGTGGGCCGGTTCGGCACCCGGCTGCCGTTCCTGCTGAAGGTGCTGGCCGCCGACGCCCCGCTCAGCCTCCAGGCCCACCCGGACGCGGAGCAGGCGCGGGCGGGGCACGCCGCGGACGCGGAGCGCGGCGACGGGCGGGTGAACTACGTCGACCCGTACCACAAGCCGGAGCTGCTGGTCGCGCTCTCGCCGTTCGAGGCGCTGTGCGGGTTCCGTGACCCGGCGGAGTCGGCGACGGCGATCGAGGCGTTCGGCGTACCCGTGCTGGCGCCGGTGGTGGCGGCGTTGCGGACCGGGCCGGCGGGGCTGCGGGAGGCCGTACGCCTGCTGTTGAGCTGGCCGGAGTCGGAGCGGGCGGGGCTGGTCGCGGCGGTGCTGGCGGCGGAGTCGGCCGGCTCCGACGCGGAGCTGGCCCGCGCGCTGGCGGTGCGGTACCCGGCCGATCCGGGGGTGCTGGTGGCGTTGCTGCTGCACCACGTGCGGCTGGCGCCCGGGGAGGCGATCTGGATGCCGGCCGGCAACCTGCACGCCTATCTGCGGGGCGCCGGCGTGGAGATCATGGCGGCCAGCGACAACGTGCTGCGCGGCGGGCTGACCCCGAAGCGGGTGGACGTGGCCGAGCTGCTGCGGGTGCTGCGTTTCGAGGTGCTGGAGCAGCCGGTGGTGGCGCCGGTCGTGGTGGCGCCGGGGGTGGTGACCTGGCCGGTGCCGGTGGACGACTTCGCGCTGCACCGGGTGACGGTGGAGGCCGGCGCGCCGGGGGTGCGGCTGGCCCTGCCGGGGCCGCGGGTGGTGCTCTGTCGGGCCGGCAAGCTCGCCGTCGACGACGGGGTGGGCACCGTCACGCTCGCGCCCGGACAGGCGGCGGTCGGGACCGCGGCCGGCGGGCCGCTGGTGGTCGGCGGTGAGGGCGAGGCGTACGTCGCGACGTGCGGCCTGCGCTGAACTCCGCCACGACACAAGTCGGACTTTTCCGAAATAGCTTGACGACCCCCTTGCCCAATGTGACCCTATGGGTACGCAACGTTGTCGCGACGAAGGTCCGGCGATGTGCGGGGAACCAAACCGGGGGGATGCACGGGGCGGGCGGCAGGTGGGCGGAAAGACCGTTCACCGCCGACCGCCCCGTGCGCTGTCCAACCGGGTACTTCCCTAGGCCCGCTCCAGCCGGGCACGGTCCGACCGGTGCCGCGCGTAAGGTGGAGAGCTGCGCACCACAAAACGTTCGACAGGAGCTTCCATGACCAGCACCCTCCCGGCTGCCCCCAGCGGCGCGTCGTCCGAGGTCCGGCCGAGCACCCTCGCCGAGGGCGACTACAAGGTGGCGGATCTGTCGCTCGCCGAGTTCGGGCGCAAGGAGATCCAGCTCGCCGAGCACGAGATGCCCGGCCTGATGGCCATCCGGCGTGAGTTCGCCGAGGCGCAGCCGCTGGCCGGCGCCCGGATCACCGGCTCGCTGCACATGACCATCCAGACCGCCGTCCTGATCGAGACCCTGGTCGCGCTCGGCGCGCAGGTCCGCTGGGCGTCCTGCAACATCTTCTCCACCCAGGACCACGCCGCCGCGGCCATCGTGGTCGGCCCGGACGGCACCCCCGAGGCCCCGGCCGGCGTCCCGGTCTACGCCTGGAAGGGCGAGAGCCTCGAGGAGTACTGGTGGTGCACCGAGCAGGTGCTCGCCTGGCCCGACGGCCAGGGCCCCAACATGATCCTCGACGACGGCGGTGACGCCACCCTCCTCGTCCACAAGGGTGCCGAGTTCGAGAAGGCCGGGGTCGTCCCGCCGGTCGAGTCCGCCGACTCCGAGGAGTACGCGGTCATCCTCAAGCTGCTGCACCGCTCGCTCGCCGAGGACGGCCAGCGCTGGACCCGGATCGCGGCCGGCATCAAGGGCGTGACCGAGGAGACCACCACCGGCGTGCACCGGCTCTACGAGATGCACCGCGCCGGCACCCTGCTCTTCCCGGCCATCAACGTCAACGACTCGGTGACCAAGAGCAAGTTCGACAACAAGTACGGCTGCCGCCACTCGCTCATCGACGGCATCAACCGCGCCACCGACGTGCTGATCGGCGGCAAGATGGCCGTCGTCCTCGGCTACGGCGACGTGGGCAAGGGTTGCGCCGAGTCGCTGCGCGGCCAGGGCGCGCGGGTCGTGGTGACCGAGGTCGACCCGATCTGCGCCCTCCAGGCGGCGATGGACGGCTACCAGGTCGCCACCCTGGACGACGTGGTCGAGCAGGCCGACATCTTCATCACCGCCACCGGCTGCTTCGACGTCATCACCAACGAGCACATGGCCCGGATGAAGCACCAGGCCATCGTCGGCAACATCGGCCACTTCGACAACGAGATCGACATGGCCGGCCTGGCCAAGCGGTCCGACGTCGAGCGGATCAACATCAAGCCGCAGGTCGACCTCTGGAAGTTCGCCGACGGGCACGCGATCATCGTGCTCTCCGAGGGCCGCCTGCTGAACCTGGGCAACGCCACCGGCCACCCGAGCTTCGTCATGTCGAACTCGTTCGCCAACCAGACGATCGCCCAGATCGAGCTCTTCACCAAGACCGAGGAGTACCCGATCGGCGTCTACGTGCTGCCGAAGCACCTGGACGAGAAGGTCGCCCGGCTGCACCTGGCGGCGCTCGGCGCCAAGCTGAGCACGCTCACCAAGGAGCAGGCCGCCTACCTGGGCGTCTCCCAGGAGGGCCCGTTCAAGCCGGACCACTACCGGTACTGATCGACACCCCGGAACCGGGTCGGCCGCACGTGCGGCCGACCCGGTTCCGTCGTTCCCGGCCGGTGACGGCGAGGGGCGCGGCTCAGCCGGGCGGGCGGCGGGTCGGTCGCACCCAGGTCCAGACGCACCAGGCCAGCCAGGCGAGCGAGACCGCGGTGGCCAGCGGGCGCATCCGCAGCGCGCTGAGCAGCATCACCAGCGCCAGCACACCGAGCCAGGGCAGCAGCCCGCGCGCGGTCGTCACGCCCGCCACCGGCCGCGTACCAGGCGGCGGACCAGGGGTGGGGCGATCCAGGACCAGACGCAGTAGGCCAGCCAGGTCATCGCCACGGCGAACGCGGCGACGGGCAGCCCGAGCAGGTTGAGCAGGGCGATGCTGCCCACCGCGATCAGCCACAGCCGGATGCCCAGCCGGTAGAGCGGGCGCAGCGGCAGCAGCAGCGGGTGTGCGTACACCCGGGTCTCCCAGGCGGCCTCGGCGTAGTCGGGGTCGTCGGGCTGGTGTGCGACCGCCTGACCGAAGGAGCGGTGCGCGGCGGTGATCCGGCCGCGTTCCACCGCGATCCCGCCGTGCATGGCCAGCGCCGCCGGGTGCTCCGGGTGGCGGCCGAGGAACTCCCGGGCCAGCCGCTCGGCCGCCCGGTCGTCGCCCCGGGCGTACGCGAGCTGGATCCGGCCGGCGTGCACGGCCGGATCCTCCGGCGCCAGCTCGGCGGCGCGGGCGAGCAGCCGGGCGGCCTTGTCGGTCTGGTCGACGGTGACGCAGAGGTCGGCGTACTGGCAGAGCAGCCACGGGTCCTGCGGGTCGAGGGCCAGCGCGTCGAGCAGCGCCCGTTCGGCCGGCGCGTAGGCGCCCTGGTGGCGCAGCGCGACACCCAGCCGGCCGAGCAGTTCGGGATCCGGCCCGACCTCGGCCAACCCCCGCCGGGCGACCGCGGCCGTCTCGTCCCAGCGGTCCAACGCGCTGAGCGCCAGCACCCGCAGCCGGTACGCCGCCGCGCCGGTGGCCAGCGCCCCGGGCAGCCGACCCAGCTCCGCCAGCGCCTGCTCCGGGCGGTCCAGCTCCAGCAGGGCGACCACGCGGGTCAGCTGCTCCCCGGGGGCGGTCACGAGGCACCCAGCGCGACCGCGAGGGGGATCGCCTCGACCAGGCCGAGCCCGAGGGAAGCCGCGATGCCGGGCAGCACCAGTGAGGCGGGGGTGCCGCCGCGCATCTCCCAGCTTCGGAACCGGCCCTTCTGGGTCAGGTTGGCGACTCCCCAGACGGCGACGCCGGAGAGCGCCCCGACCAGCCGGCCGGGGCCGGAGACGTGGCCGTGGAGGAGCGTGACGGTGACCGCCGCCCGGGCGACCACGGCGGCCAGCCCGGTGCCGGCGATGGCCAGGGTGGGCCCGGTGGGCAGCCGCAGCCGACGGGCGTTGACCAGGGCCAGCACGGTGACCGCGAGCGCCCCGCCGAAGACGGCGGGATAGAGCAGCGAGCCGGGTCGCCAGGCCGGTCGGCGGTCGGCCTCGTAGGCCGCGGGGGTGATGGTGGGGGTGAAGAGGTCGTCGGCCACGGTCGTCCTGTCTGCGGGGGTTGGCCGGATGATGCCACAGCTCGGGGCCGCGGCGATGCCCCTCGGTGCCGGGGTGACGTTGTCATGAACGACTTGACGCCGCGCCGGATCAGAGGGAAGGTATGGCTGCCCTAAGTAAACTGAGGCGTGCCTAACTGATCACGGAGTTCCGATGTTCGCCACGTACCTGATCGGCCTGCGGGAAGGCCTGGAAGCGACCCTCGTGGTCAGCATCCTGGTCGCGTTCCTGGTGAAGTCGCAGCGGCGGGACCGGCTGCCGCAGGTCTGGGCCGGCGTCGGCCTGGCCGTGGTGCTGTCCGTCTTCTTCGGCTGGCTGATCGAGTACACGTCGACCTCGCTGCTGGCCCGCTCCGAGGACCGGGAGCTCTTCGAGGCGATCACCTCCGTCGCCGCCGTGGTCTTCGTGACCTGGATGATCTTCTGGATGCGTAAGGCCGCCCGGAGCATCGCCGGTGAGCTGCGCGGCAAGCTCAGCGACGCCCTCGCCGTCGGCTCCCTCGCGGTGCTCGGGATGTCCTTCCTGGCCGTGATCCGGGAGGGCCTGGAGACCGCCCTGATCTTCTACTCGGCCGCCCAGAGCGCGGCCGGGGGCGCCGGTCGCGGACCGCTGCTGGCGCTGATCGGCGGCATCGCCACCGCCGTGGTGATCGGCTTCCTGATCTACCGCAGCGCACTGAAGATCAACCTGAGCACCTTCTTCACCTGGACCGGTGCGCTGCTCATCCTGGTCGCCGCCGGCATCCTCAAGTACGGCGTGCACGACTTCCAGGAGGCCGGCGTGCTGCCCGGCCTGAACAACCTGGCCTTCGACATCTCCGGCGTGCTCGACCCCAGCACCTGGTACGCGGCGCTGCTCGCCGGCATGTTCAACATCACCGCCACCCCGAGCGTGCTGGAGATGCTCGCCTGGGTCGCCTACGCGGTGCCGGTCCTCGTGCTCTTCCTCCGCAAGCCGGCCGCACCGGCCAGGCCGACCGCCGCAGCGCAGCCCGTCGCCGCACCCTCGGCCCCGGCCGGGACCACCACGCCGGTTTCGTCGACCGCCCCGGCCGAGCCGGCCGCCGCCGCCGAGGCGACGCCCGCCGCGCCGACGTCGCCGGTCACCGACGCGCGCCAGCGCGCCTGATCCGCGTTCCCGTTCGAGGAGAGAAAGTCCTGATGCGTACCACCCGCTTCGTCGTGCTCGCCGCCACCGGCGTACTGGCCGTCACCGGGGTGACCGCCTGCGGCGGCAAGACCGAGGACAAGGCGACCGGCAAGGCCAACGCGGTCACGGTCAAGGCCACCGACACCGCCTGCGAGGTGGACGTCACCGAGCTCGCCGCCGGCCAGACCAGCTTCTCGGTGACCAACTCGGGCAGCAAGGTCAACGAGTTCTACGTCTATGCCGCCGGGGACCGGGTGATGGGCGAGGTGGAGAACATCGCCCCCGGGCTGACCCGCGAACTCCGCGTCGAGCTGCCCGCCGGGACGTACGAGACGGCCTGCAAGCCCGGGATGAGCGGCCGGGGCATCCGGGGCGGCCTGAAGGTCACCGGCGCCGCGGCCAGCGTCGCCCCCGACGCCGCCCTGACCCAGGCGACCGCCAGCTACCAGCGCTACGTCACCAGCCAGACCGCCGCGTTGCTGACGAAGACCGAGGAGTTCGTGGCCGCGGTCAAGGCCGGCGACGTGACGAAGGCCAAGGCCCTCTATCCGGTCGCCCGCACCTACTGGGAGCGGATCGAGCCGGTCGCGGAGAGCTTCGGTGACCTCGACCCGAAGATCGACGGCCGCGAGGAGGTCATCGAGGAGGGGATGGAGTTCACCGGCTTCCACCGGATCGAGAAGGACCTCTGGACCACCGGTGACATCAGCAAGGACGGCCCGATCGCCGACCAGCTGCTCACCGACGTCAAGGCCATCGTGGCGAAGGCCAACGCGGAGAAGCTCACCCCGCTCCAGCTCGCCAACGGCGCGAAGGCGCTCCTCGACGAGGTCGCCAGCGGCAAGATCACCGGTGAGGAGGAGCGGTACTCGCACACCGACCTCTGGGACTTCAACGCCAACCTGGAGGGCTCCAAGGCGGCCATCGCCGCGCTCCGCCCCGCGCTGGAGCAGCGCTCGCCCGACCTGGTCAAGCAGCTCGACACCGAGTTCGCGAACGTCGAGGCCACCCTCGGCAAGCACCGCGCCGGAGACGGCTGGAAGCTGCACACCGCGCTCAGCAAGGCCGAGCTGAAGGAACTCTCCGACAGCATCAACGCCCTGGCCGAGCCGATCAGCAAGGTCGCCGCGGTCGTCGCCCGATGACCACCACGCCCGGAGGTGACGCGATGAGCGAGCAGGACACCGCCCCGCGGACCGCCACCCTGTCCCGGCGGCGGGCCATCACCCTCGCCGGGGTCGGCGTGGCCGGGGTGGCCGGCGTCGCCGCCGGCACCGCCGCCCTGGTCCGCAGCCCGGACCACGCGGCGGCGAACGACACCGCCGCCGGTGGGGTGCCGTTCCACGGTGCGCACCAGGCCGGCATCGTCACGCCCGCCCAGGACCGGCTGCACTTCGTCGCGTTCGACGTCATCACCATGGACCGGGCGAAGCTCGTCGCGCTGCTCCAGGAGTGGACGGCCGCCGCCGCCCGGATGACCGCCGGGAAGGACGCCGGGGTGATCGGCGCGGTCGGCGGCATGCCGGAGGCACCGCCGGACGACACCGGTGAGGCGCTCGGGCTGCCCCCGTCGCAGCTCACCCTCACCATCGGCTTCGGGCCCACGCTCTTCCGCGACGCGCAGGGCCGGGACCGGTTCGGCATCGCCGACAAGCGGCCCGCCGCGCTGGCCGACCTGCCGCACTTCGCCGGGGACGCGCTGCGCCCGGAGATCTCCGGCGGGGACCTCTGCGTCCAGGCCTGCGCCAACGACCCGCAGGTCGCCGTGCACGCCATCCGCAACCTGGCCCGCATCGGCATGGGCGTGGTCAGCGTCCGCTGGTCGCAGCTCGGCTTCGGGCGTACGTCGTCGACGTCCCGGGACCAGGCCACCCCGCGCAACCTCTTCGGCTTCAAGGACGGCACCGCCAACCTGAAGGCCGAAGACGCCGGGCTGCTGCGCGAGCAGCTCTGGGCCCAGCCGGGGGACGGGCCGGACTGGATGACGGGCGGGTCGTACCTGGTCACCCGGAAGATCCGGATGCAGGTCGAGACCTGGGACCGCAGCTCGCTGGCCGAGCAGGAGCAGATCGTCGGGCGGACGAAGGGCAGCGGCGCGCCGCTGGGTCGGCGCGACGAGTTCGACGAGCCGGACTTCGCCGCCAAGGGCGACGACGGGCAGCCGGTGATCGCCGAGACCTCGCACGTCCGGCTCGCCCACCCCACCCTGAACAACGGTGCCCGGCTGCTGCGCCGGGGCTACAACTTCGTGGACGGCTCGGACGGGCTGGGCCGGCTCGACGCCGGGCTCTTCTTCATCGCCTACCAGCGGGACCCGCGCAAGCAGTTCGTGCCGATCCAGACCCAGCTCTCCCGGCACGACGCGATGAACGAATACCTGCGGCACGTCTCCAGCGGCATCTTCGCCTGCCCGCCGGGCGTCCGGGACGCCGCCGACCACTGGGGGCGGGCGCTCTTCGGCTGACCCGGCCGGCCCGGCCCGCGCTCGGCGTTGACCCGGGGTGGGCTGTCCGCGTACCGGGGAAGGGCCGGACCTCCGACGGGGGTGCCGGCGCGGCGGACCGTTGGTGGCGGTCGACGCCGCGCTCGGGGATCATGGTGACCGGTCGGATCCTTCCGGCGCGCCACGCCGGTCGGCACCGCCGATCTGTGGTGCCAGGGGTCCGGCCGCAGTACCGTGCCGTGGTACCGAACCCTCCGATCCGAACGGGGATGGAACGATAAACCCCATGAGAGCCCGGGTGCTGGTCGTCGACGACGACCCCGCGCTGGCCGAGATGCTCGGCATCGTGCTGCGCAGTGAGGGCTTCGTGCCCTCGTTCGTCGCCGACGGGGAACGGGCACTGGCCGCGTTCCGGGACAGCCGACCCGACATCGTCCTGCTCGACCTGATGCTGCCCGGAATGAGCGGTATCGACGTGGCGCGCGCGATCCGGACGGAATCGGGCGTGCCAATCGTCATGCTCACCGCCAAGAGCGACACGGTCGACGTGGTGCTCGGCCTGGAGTCCGGGGCCGACGACTACGTGGTCAAGCCGTTCAAGCCCAAGGAGCTGGTGGCCCGGATGCGGGCCCGGCTGCGCCGGGGCGAGGACGTGGCGCCGGAGATGCTGACCATCGGCCCGCCCGGCAACCAGATCTCCATCGACGTGCCGGCGCACACCGTCAGCCGGGACGGCGAGGAGGTGAAGCTGACCCCGCTGGAGTTCGACCTGCTGGTCGCGCTGGCTCGCAAGCCGCGCCAGGTCTTCACCCGCGAGGTGCTGCTGGAGCAGGTCTGGGGCTATCGGCACGCCGCCGACACCCGGCTGGTCAACGTGCACGTGCAGCGCCTGCGCGCCAAGATCGAGCCGGATCCGGAGCGACCGGAAATCATCCTGACCGTGCGGGGCGTGGGCTACAAGGCGGGTACCGGATAGCCTGGTCACTACTGTGGTGACCTCCCCGCTCCCCGACCCCCCGACGCCCGCGTCGCGTGTGCTGCACGCCGCGCGGGCGCTCTGGCTCGCGCTGGCCGGCCGGTCCGCCCGGCTCGGCGCCGGCCTGCACCAGACCTGGCGGCGCTCGTTGCAGGTCCGGGTGGTGACCATCACCCTGGTGACCTCCAGCATGCTGGTCGGCGGCTTCGCCTACCTGATCGCCGACAAGATCACGAGCATCCTGGTGGAGAACGCGCAGACCGACGTCCTGGCGCGGCTGCGCAGCGGCAGCGAATACGCGGCGAAGCAGTTCAGCCTCTATGCCCAGCCGCAGGAGGCGCAGCTCCAGGACACCATCGACGGCACGGTCAACTACCTGGCCGGCGGTGACCCGCAGCAGACCAGCGGCGTCGTGGTGGCCATCACCGCGGACCGGTTCACCGGCGTGATCACCCCGCGTACCTCGCCGGACGTGCAGGTCCGGCCGCTGATCAGCCCGGAGCTGCGGGCGTCGGTCGCCGGTGGCAGCGTCGCCCACCAGATCCGCACCGGCACGCTCGGCGGGGAGCGGACCAAATACCTCGTGTACGGCTCCCCGGTGCCGACCCAGTTCGGTCAGCTGGAGCTCTACTACCTCGTCCCGTTGGCCCGGCAGGACGCCACCGCCGCTGATGCCCGGGCCACCGTGGTGGCCACCGGCGTCGCCCTGGTGCTCCTGCTCGGCCTGCTCGCCGCCCTGGTCACCCGGTTGGTGGTGACCCCGGTCCGGGTGGCGGCCCGGACCGCGCAGCGCCTCTCCGCCGGCCTGCTCGACCAGCGGATGGTGGTCAACGGCGAGGACGACCTGGCGCTGCTCGCCGCCTCGTTCAACCAGATGGCGACGAATCTGCAACGGCAGATCCTCCGGCTGGAGGAGATGTCCCGGTTGCAGCGCCGGTTCACCTCCGACGTCTCGCACGAGCTGCGCACCCCGCTGACCACCGTACGGATGGCCGCCGACCTGATCTTCGCCGAGCGCGACGAGTTCGACCCGGCGGTGGCGCGCAGCGCCGAGCTGCTCCAGGCCGAGCTGGACCGCTTCGAGGAGCTGCTCACCGACCTGCTGGAGATCAGCCGCTTCGACGCCGGCTTCGCGATGCTGGACTCCGAGCCGACCGACCTGGTGCCGGTGGTGCACCGGGTGGCCGACCGGCTCGCCGGCCTGGCGGAGCGGGTCGGGGTGACCATCGAGCTGGACGTGCCGACCACCCCGGTGATCGCCGAGGTGGATCCGCGCCGGGTCGAGCGGGTGCTGCGCAACCTGGTCGGCAACGCCGTCGAGCACGGCGAGGCCAAGCCGGTGCTGATCACCCTCGGGATGGACGCCAGCGCGGTGGCGATCACCGTACGGGACCACGGGGTGGGGCTGCGGCCCGGCGAGGAGAAGCTGGTCTTCAACCGGTTCTGGCGGGCCGACCCGTCCCGGGCCCGGCAGACCGGCGGCACCGGGCTGGGTCTCTCCATCAGCCTGGAGGACGCCCGGCTGCACGGTGGCTGGCTGGAGGCGTGGGGTGCGCCCGGTCAGGGTGCCCAGTTCCGGCTGACCCTGCCGGCCCGCTCCGGTGACCGGCTCACCACCTCCCCGCTGCGGCTGGTGCCGTCCGACGCCGCGCTGCCCTTCGGTGGTCCGCGCACCGGGGGCCTGCTGGCGATCGGCCCTGGTGCGGCGGGTGGGCTGGCCATCGGCCCGGCCGGGGACGGCGACCGGGCCGAGGTGCAGTCGTGAGGCGGCGACTGTTCGCCGCCCTGCTCGGCGGGGTGCTCCTGGTCGCCGGGGTGACCGGCTGCGGCATCCCGCACGACACCGCCGTCGAGGTGGACGGTCCGGGACCGGCGGCGGAGTCCGGGTCGTTCAACGGCCGTCCCGCCGAGCCGCCGGCGCAGAACGCGACCAGCGACCCGGAGGAGTTCATCCACAACTACCTGGCCGCCGCCTCCGGCGAGCCGGACCGGGCCTACTACCGGGCCAAGCAGTTCATCGCGCCGGAGAGCCGGGGCCTGCTGCGGGAGAAACAGGCCAGTGAGATCACCCTGACCGTGGTCCGGCTCCGGGACCGCCCGGTGGTGACCCAGAACAGCGACACCACCACCACGGTCAAGGTCGCCGTGCAGCAGCTCGGGGTGCTCCGCGCCGACGGCACCCTGGGGCCCGCGGGGGCCGGCGATTCCGAGTACCGGTTCCGGCTGCGGGCCGCGACCGCCGCGGACGCCGGCAGCTCCGGGCTGCTCATCACCGAGCTGCCGAACGTCCTGCTGCTCACCGACAGCGCGCTGGGCCGCTACTACGAGCGGCGCACCATCTACTTCTGGAACTCCGACGAGACCCGGCTCGTCCCGGACCAGCGCTACCTGCCCTCGGCGGTGCCCGACGAGCGGCTGGTCAGCGAGGTCGTGAAGTGGCTGACCCGGGGGCCGTCGGAGTGGCTCGCGCAGGGCGTCACCGGGCTGCCCGACAAGACCGACCTGATCAACAACGCCACCGGCTCGGACGGGCGGTGGGAGGTCAACCTGACCATGCCGGGCGTCACCGACGACCGGTTGGCCCGGCTCGCCACGCAGCTCGCCTGGTCGCTGCCCGACCTGGAGGGGCAGCTGGAGCTGAAGATCCAGAACCAGAGCCGGCGTACGGTCGACCTGAAGAAGGAGCGGCTGCTGCGACCCGTGTACCCGCTCACCCGGAGCCCGGAGCGGTTCGCCGTCTATGACGGGTCGGTCCGTCCGCTCTCCTTCGAGGGCGAACCGAGCGGCGCGGTGCCGGTGGTGCCGGCGGCGAACCGGGCGGTGGTCGCGGCGGCGCTGCACCGTTCCGGCGACGAGGTCCTCGCCGCGCTGGTGGTGACCCGGGCCGACCGCCGGCAGCAACTGCGGGTCGGCTACGGGCCGGAGCCGGTCACCGTCTTCAACGGCAGCGGCTGGTACGCCTCCGTCGGTCGCCCGGTGTGGCTGCGCTCGCTGGACCCGCAGCACCCGTACGGGCTGGTGGTGGCCGGGGGCCGGCTGTTCCGCTTCGACGGCAACGCCGCCATGAGCCCGGTGTCGCTGCCGGTGGCGGGGAACGTCACCGCGGTCGCCGCCTCGCTGGACGGCCACCGGATCGCGCTGATCATCGGTGGCGCGCTCCACGTCGCGGCGGTGAACCTGGACGGCGGCGTGGTCACCGTCGGCCAGCCCCGGCCGCTGGTCACCTCGCTGACGGACCTGACCGCCGTCGACTGGATCGGGGAGAACGGGCTGGTGTTCGCCGGCTCGGAGGGGCGTCCGGCGATCTACGAGACCACCGTGGACGGGGTGCTGGAGACGCCCCTCAAGCAGGACATCGGCGCCGCGGTCACCTACCTCACGGCGTACCCGACGAATCCGGTCGTGCCGCAGCCCAAGAGCGCCTTCATGTACGAGGCGAACCGGGTGGCCTACCGGAACCCGCCGTACGGCACCATCAAGCGGGACGAGGTGCTGGAGGTGACGCCGCCGACGGCCGGGGCCAGGGCGTCCAATCCGACGGCCCCGTTGTTCCTCTACTGAGGCGGTGCCGGTGCCGGGTGGACTCTGGTCGGACCTGACCGATCTGGTGCTGCCGGCCGACTGCGCCGGCTGCGGCGCGCGTTCCGGCAGGCTCCGGCAGGGCTGCTGCCCGCGCTGCGTGGCGGAGCTGACCGGACTGCGTCCAGGCCCGGCCCGGCCGACCCCCGCCCCGCCCGACCTGCCACCGTGCACCGCGCTCGGCCCGTACGCCGGTGCGCTGCGGGAGACGCTGCTGGCGTACAAGGAGCGGGGCCGGCACGGGCTGGCCCGGCCGCTGGGCACGCTGCTCGCCGACGTGGTGGTCGCGGCGGTGGGCCAGCGGCGGCCGGTCGCCCTGGTCCCGGTGCCGGACACCGCGCCCGCCGCCCGCGCCCGGTACGGCGACCACCTCGGCCGGCTGGCCACCCACACCGCCGGTCGACTGCGGGCGGCCGGCTGGCCGGTCCGGGTGCTGCGGCCGGTCCGGGCGCTGCCCCGACCCGACTCGGTGGCCCTGGACAGCGCCGCCCGGGCCGCCGCCGCCGAGACGGCGTTCCGGCTGCGGCGCGGCCCGTTCGGCGGTGCCCGACCCGGGCCGGAGACCGCGGTGGTGCTGCTCGACGACATCGTCACCACGGGGGTGACCCTGGCGGCGGTCAGTCGGGTCTTGCGCGGGGCGGAAATGCCGCCATACGGCGCGGCGGTGCTCGCCGCAACGCAAAAACGACGCCATCGGTGACGCTTCGTGTTTCCATTTCACCCCTTGGTGTATGAGGTGTGAAAATTTCTGGGCGGCGTCCACGACCGGGGGTGACTGTCGGGCGAACAGGAGTTAGCGTTTTCGTGTCGGGGGTAGGAGGGTTTCCCACCCACCCCCGGCGGTGAGAGGAGGCGTAGCCGTACTGAACCGGTCGACGCCCGAGTGGGGATCTCCCAGGGCGCGGACCGGGAAACCGGATCGAACGACCGTCCGAACAAGGGAGGTCACGTGGACATCGTGGTCAAGGGCCGTAACGTCGAAGTGCCGGACCATTACCGGGTGCACGTAGCTGAGAAACTCGCGAAGATCGAACGCTACGACCACAAGCTCATTCGAGTTGATGTCGAGTTGTTCCATGAGCGCAATCCGCGCCAGGCCGATCATTGCCAGCGGGTGGAAATCACCTGTGTGACGCGGGGTCCGGTGATCCGGGCCGAGGCCTGCACGAATGACTTCTACAGCGCGCTGGACGCGGCCATCGCCAAGCTCGACACCCGCTTCCGCCGGGCTGCCGACCGCCGCCGGGTCCACCGGGGCCGGCACGCGCCGCTCTCCGTCGCCGCCGCCACCGCCGACCTGCCGGTCGCCCTCCCCGCCGCCGTGTCCAGCAACGGCGCCGGGACGGCCACCGCGGTCGCCGAGCGGGCCGACGAAGGCTTCGACGAGTACGACGACCAGCCGTGGCACATCGCGCGCGAGAAGGTGCACCCGGCCGAGCCGATGACCGTCGACGACGCCCTGTTCCAGATGGAACTGGTCGGCCACGACTTCTATCTGTTCCACGACAAGGAATCCGGTCGGCCGAGCGTGGTCTACCGCCGGCACGCCTACGACTACGGGATCATCTCGCTCGACACGTGACGGGTGGCGCGGGGCCGGGGCGGCGCAGCCGCCCCGGCCCGTCACCGCGTCGGGCGGTCCGTGGCGAGCAGGCCGTAGAGCACCGCGTCGACCCGGGTGCCGTCCCGGCCGGGGAGCCGGCCGCGCAGCAGCCCCTCCCGCCGGAAGCCGACCTTCTCCAGCACCCGCCCCGAGGCGACGTTCTCCTGCCGGGTGCCGGCCCAGAGCCGGGCCAGTCCGATGTCGAACGCCCAGCCGGTGAGGAGCTGCACGGCGCGGGTGGCCAGTCCCCGCCCGCGTGCCTCGGGCAGCAGGCTGTAGCCGAGCATGGCCTGGCCGGTGGAGGGCTCGTCGTAGACCAGGGCGCAGCCGCCGACCAGCGCGCCGGTCGTCGCGTCCAGCACGGCGAGGTCCGCGGAGCGGCCGACCAGCCAGTGACTCTCCGCCCGGTCGCAGCGCCGGTCGATGGTCGCCCGGCGCGGCGGGACCGGTGGCACCCGGTTCGCCACCACCTCCGGCAGGGTGTGCAGCCGGTGCATGCCGTCCGCGTCGCCGGGGGCGAGCCGCCGCAGGGTCACCACGCCGTCGGTGAGCCGGCCGGCGGGCAGGTCGGGCAGGAGCCGGGCCACCGGGCCGGGCGGGTCGTCGGCGAGGCGTACCCAGACGGTCATGTCGTGCCGCACGCCGTTCTGCGGGGCGCTGGCCGAGCGCCGGTCGCCCTCGTACCGGAAGCCGCCCGCCAGGGCGACCCGCTGGCTGGCGCCGTTCTCCGGCAGGGTGAGCAGCTCCAGCCGGCCGGCCCCGGCGGCGAAGGCGGCGTCGGTGAGCGCCCGCGCGGCGGCCGTGGCGACGCCCCGGCCGCGCGCCGCGGGCGTCACCCAGTAGCCGATCTCCCAGTGGCCGCGCGCCGCGCTGACCAGCGTCAGTCCGACGCCGCCGAGCAGCCGGTCGGTGCCGGGATCGGCGATCGCGTACGCGGCGCCACCGGCGCTCCAGGCCGCCGGCGCGCCCTCGGTGATCCACCAGAGCGCGCTCTGTTCGGTGTACGGGTGCGGCATCGCCGGGATGAACCGCCGGGTGGCCGGGTCGGCGCAGCCCGCCACCACGTCGGCGGCGTCGTCGGTGCGGAACGGCCGCAGCCGCACCCCGTACGCCTCGACGGTCTCCGGTGTCATGCCAGGTCCCCGGCGACCAGCGCGGCCACCCAGCCGTCGCCCCGACCGTCCCGCGTGGGCAGGCCGTTCCGTGCGGTGCCCTCGAAGGAGAAGCCGGCCTTCTCGGCGACCCGCCGCGACGCGGTGTTGCCGACCAGCGCCCGCCACTCGATCCGGGCCAGGCCCAGGGTGGTGAAGCCCCACGCGGTGAGCGCCGCGAGTGCGGCCGGCATGTAGCCCCGGCCGCGGGCGTGCGGGGCGGTCATGAAGCCGACCGAGCCCTGGAGCGGGTCGGCGGGGGAGAGCCGCAGGTCGATCGAGCCGACGTAGTCGTCGGCCGGGTCGGCGACGGCGAAGTACGCCCCGGTGCCCCGGGTCCAGGCCGGCTCGGCGACGTCCCGCCGGAAACCCTCCGCGTGCGACCGCTGGTACGGGTGCGGCACGGTGGTCCAGCGCAGGGTGGTCTCGTCCCGGCAGGTCGTCACGATCCCGTCGAGGTCCCCCTCCTCCATCGGGCGCAGCCGCAGCTCGGTGGCGCCGACGGTGGCGAAGAGGACGGGCTGCGGACGGCCGAAGACGGCGGCCCGGCGGGCGGCGAGGGTGTCCGGGCCGGCCGGGGTGGGTGCGCCCGGGGCGGCCAGCTCGTCCGGCAGGAGGGAGCCGATCCAGGCCTCGGGGCGTCCGTCGGCGGGCGGGTGCGCCAGGCGGAGTTCCCCCTCGACCCGGAAGCCGGCCCGGAGCGCCACCAGGCGGGAGGCGTGGTTGCCCAGCTCCGCCTGCCAGACCAGCCGGCGCAGCTTCAGCGCCGCGAAGGCCCACCGGGCGACCGCCCGGGTGGCCCGGACGGCGACGCCCCGGCCGCGCGCCCAGGGGGCGGTCCAGTAGCCGATCTCGGCGGAGTCCAGGCCCCGGTCGACGGAGACCAGGCCGCAGGAGGCGAGCAGCTCACCGCTCGCCGCGTCGCAGACCGCGAAGAGCGCCCCGGTGCCCTCGTCCCAGGCCCGCCCGCTGATCTCGGTGACGAACCCGAGGGCGTGTTCCGGCAGGTACGGGCGGGGTACGGTGGTCCAACGCTGGATGTCCGGATCCTGGCAGGCACGGTGCACCGCGTCGGCGTCCTCCGCCCGCCAGGGTCGCAGCAGCAGGCCGTCCTCGATGATCTCCACAGGCTCCACCTGAGCCATCGTGCCGGATCGTTCGCGGACGGCGTAACCGGATAACCGCCGGCCGGCGCGTGGCTCGCGAGTTATGTCGGTTTCGCTGCCCCGGACCGCCGCCACCAGTGACCATCGCCGCATCGGAGCGCCTACGATGGTTCGAGACTGTCTAGGGGAGCGTTGATCCGTGTCGATTCTGGAAAAGGTCCTTCGCGCGGGCGAGGGCCGCATGGTGCGTCGGCTCAAGGCCATCGCCGCCGCCGTCAACTCGATCGAGGACGACTACGTCAACCTCACCGACGACGAGCTGCGGGGCCTGACCGCCCAGTACAAGGAGCGGCTCGCCGACGGGGAGACCCTCGACGACCTGCTGCCGGAGGCGTTCGCCACGGTGCGCGAGGCGGCGGCCCGGGTGCTCGGCCAGCGGCCCTACGACGTCCAGGTGATGGGCGGGGCGGCGCTGCACTTCGGCAACATCGCCGAGATGAAGACCGGTGAGGGCAAGACCCTGACCTCGGTCATGGCGGTCTACCTCAACGCGCTCTCCGGCAAGGGCGTGCACGTGGTCACGGTGAACGACTACCTGGCCCAGCGGGACGCCGCCTGGATGGGTCGGGTGCACGAGTTCCTCGGCCTGACCGTCGGCGTGGTCCTGCCGAACCGGCCGGCCAGCGAGCACCGCGCGGCGTACGAGTGCGACATCACCTACGGCACGAACAACGAGTTCGGCTTCGACTACCTGCGCGACAACATGGCCTGGTCGCGGGACGAGCTGGTCCAGCGCGGTCACGGCTTCGCCGTGGTCGACGAGGTGGACTCGATCCTCATCGACGAGGCCCGCACCCCGCTGATCATCTCCGGCCCGGCCGAGCACTCCGCCCGGTGGTACCAGGAGTTCGCCGGCGTGGTGGCCCGCCTCCAGCCGGGCACCGACGGCGAGGGCGACTACGAGGTCGACCACTCCAAGCGGACCATCGCCATCACCGAGCGGGGTGTGGCCAAGGTCGAGGACCGGCTCGGCATCGACAACCTCTACGAGTCGGTGAACACCCCGCTGGTCGGCTACCTCAACAACGCGATCAAGGCCAAGGAGCTCTACAAGCGCGACAAGGACTACATCGTCAGCGACGGTGAGGTCCTGATCGTCGACGAGTTCACCGGCCGCATCCTGCACGGCCGTCGCTACAACGAGGGCATGCACCAGGCGATCGAGGCCAAGGAGGGGGTGGAGATCAAGCAGGAGAACCAGACCCTGGCCACCATCACCCTCCAGAACTACTTCCGCCTCTACGAGAAGCTCTCCGGCATGACCGGTACCGCCCAGACCGAGGCGGGCGAGTTCAACAAGGTCTACAAGGTCGGCGTCGTGACCATCCCGACGCACCGGCCGATGGTCCGCCTCGACCGGGCCGACGTGATCTACAAGACCGAGAAGGCCAAGTTCAACGCCGTCATCGAGGACATCGCCGAGCGGCACCAGGCCGGTCAGCCGGTGCTCGTCGGCACCGTCTCGGTGGAGAACTCGGAGATCCTCTCCACGCTGCTGCGCCGCCGCGGCATCCCGCACTCCGTGCTGAACGCCAAGTTCCACGCCAAGGAGGCGGAGATCGTCGCCCAGGCCGGGCGCAAGGGCGCGGTCACCGTCGCCACCAACATGGCCGGCCGGGGTACGGACATCCTGCTCGGCGGCAACGCCGAGTTCCTCGCCGCGAACGAGCTGCGTCAGCGCGGCCTCGACCCGGTCGAGCAGCCGGAGGAGTACGCCAAGGCGATGGAGGAGGTCCTGCCCACCTGGAAGCAGGCCTGCGACGTCGAGGCCGAGGAGGTGGCCGCCGCCGGTGGCCTCTACGTGCTGGGCACCGAGCGGCACGAGTCCCGCCGGATCGACAACCAGCTGCGGGGTCGGGCCGGCAGGCAGGGTGACCCGGGCGAGTCCCGCTTCTACCTCTCCCTCCAGGACGAGCTGATGAAGCGGTTCCGGGCCGGTGCGGTCGAGGCGGTGATGGACCGCTTCAACATCCCGGAGGACGTGCCGATCGAGTCGAAGATGGTCACCCGGCAGATCAAGAGCGCGCAGGCGCAGATCGAGGGCCAGAACGCCGAGATCCGCAAGAACGTCCTCAAGTACGACGAGGTGCTCAACAAGCAGCGCCAGGTCATCTACGCCGAGCGCCTCCGGGTGCTCAACGGCGAGGACCTCTCCGACCAGGTCCGCAACATGATCGACGACGTGGTCGGCGCGTACGTGGTGGGGGCCACCAGCGACGGCTACGCCGAGGACTGGGACCTGGAGCAGCTCTGGGCCAGCCTCAAGCAGCTCTACCCGGTGGGCATCACCATCGACGAGCTGGAGGAGGAGGTCGGCTCCCGGGCCGGCATCGACCAGGACTTCCTGCTCGCCCGCCTCAAGGAGGACGCGCACGCCGCGTACGACCGGCGTGAGGAGACCCTCGGCGAGGAGGCGGTCCGCCAGCTCGAGCGGATGGTGCTGCTCCAGGTCATCGACCGCAAGTGGCGCGAGCACCTCTACGAGATGGACTACCTGCAGGAGGGCATCAACCTGCGGGCGTACGCCCAGCGCGACCCGGTGATCGAATACCAGCGCGAGGGCTTCGACATGTTCGCCACCATGATGGACGGCATCAAGGAGGAGACGGTCGGCTTCCTCTACAACCTGGAGGTCCAGGTCGAGGAGCCCGAGCCGGAGGCCGAGGAGGTGCAGCTGCTGGAGAAGCCGGTCGAGATCCGCGCCAAGGGCCTCAACCAGCACCCGCAGCAGCAGGGCCTGCAATACTCCGCCCCCACCATCGACGGGGAGGCGGGCGCCGGTGCGGTGGCCGTGGAGCGGCCGGAGGAGCAGGCGCCGGCCCTGGGCCTGGGCCGGTCCGGGTCGCCGGAGCGGCCGGCCGCCCCGACCCGGCCGTCGGCCCCGCGTCGTCCCGCCGCGGCGGGCATGAGCGGTCAGGCGGTTGCCGCCAGCACCGCCCGTCGGGCGGCTCCGGGTCAGGTCGACGGCAGCGCGGAGGGCCCGTCCCGCAACGCGCCCTGCCCGTGCGGCTCCGGCCGGAAGTACAAGCGCTGCCACGGCGCCCCGAACAACGGCGCCTGACCGACACCACCCGCGTACGCGACGGGCCCCGGCCACCCGGCCGGGGCCCGTCCGCGTTCCCGTGGCCCGTGGACCCGACCCCACGCCGCCGACGTCGCGGCCGGGCAGCGACCTGGAGCTGGCCAGGTCGCCGACATGGCGGCGGGTCGGAGTCGCCGGGTCGCGCCGACGGGGTGCCGGCCGGTGGGCGGGTTCAGAGGACCTGGAGGGTGGTGCAGAGCCAGCTGCCCCGCCGGTGTTCGAGCCGCAGGGCCATCGCCCAGGTGCCACCGCCGGTGGCGCTGAGCACGACGGCGGCTTCCACCGCCCCGGTACGGGGTTCGCAGACCCGCAGCCGGCGCAGTTGCACGCTGGGGCGGGTGGCGCGGCGGCGTACCGGGCCGACGCGGCGGGCGGCACGGGCCAGTTCGGCGGCCACCTCGGTCACGTTGCCCGGATCGGTGAGCGGCCGGAGCTGCCCCGGCGGCCGGTAACCGTTGAGGATCTCCAGGCAGGTGCGGGTGAAGCGGTGGGCGGCCCGGGCCGCCTCCGGGGTGGCGGTGGCCCGGGCGGCCGGTGGTGGGGTGGCGGCCGGGTGTCGGCCCGGCCCGGCGGGGGTCGGCCGGAGTTCCGGGTGACGCCCGGCGGAGCGGAGGGACTCGTGCCAGGCGGGGCGGCCGGGATCGCGTCCGACCGGTCGACCGGGGTCGCGCCGGCGCGGGTCGAACAGGTCGAGGGTGAGCTGGTCGGCGTTCGGCCGGAACCAGGCGTCGTCCTCGTCCACGAAGGGCGGGTCGATCGGGGGTGCGGGGCGCAGCCGGACCGGGGGACGCGGTGCCGGCGGGCGGCGGGTGTCGACCATCCTCAACCCCTGTTCCTTGCGTTTGCCTTCGTTTGCCTCCGACTGATTCCAAGTTTCGGGTATCGCAGTGCCGGTCGTCAATGGCGTACCGGGTTCAGGTGGTCACTCGGTGTCGCGGTCGGAGAGCGGGTTGCCCCGCACCCACTCGGCGGTCTCCGCATACTTCTGCTGGATGTACTCCTCCAGCCGGGCGCGCTCGACGCGCCACTGACCCCGGCCGCCGATCTTGATGGCGGGCAGCTCACCGCTGCGCACCATGTGGTAGACCTGCGAATCCGACACGTTCAGCTCGGCGGCCACGTCGGACAGGAGCAGGAACCTGGGTTCCACGCGAACTCCCGGGGTTGACGTCGTTTGCCTCAGTTTGCCATCGGAAGCCGACAGCGCCCAGCACTGCCGGGCCACCGGGGCGGGGACACACCGGGGCGGAACTTCCGGCGGAGCCGGTGCGAGGTGTATGACGGTCTCGGCGTACGGCATGATCGGCGCCCGGGACCGGCGGTCGGCCGGTCCGGGCCTGAGCGGGGGAGACACCGGTGACCGACGAGCTTGTCCGGGTGTACGTGCCGGCGACCGTCCCGATGCTGGCGCGGCTGCGCGAGCAGGGGCTGACCGCCGCCGAGGCGCACGCGGTCACCCCGAGCCTGCGCGAGTGGTACGCCGAGGGCGACGAGGAGGAGCTGGAGTACGTCGCCTTCACCCGGGCGGCCCAGGACGCCCTGCTGCTGCTCCGGGCCGATCCGTCCGCGCCGAGGCGTCGGGTGGTGGTCTCGGTGGACCTGCCGGCCACGGCGGTCGGGCGGGTGGACGGGGAGCTGGGGTCGAGCCTGGTCCGGCTCACCGAGTCGGTGCCGGTACGCGCGGTCGCCGCGATCCACGTCGACGGGGCGGAGGCGGTCGACGAGGTGACGGCCGCCGTCGAGGTGGTCGTCGAGGCGCAGGCCGGTGACCCGGACGCCCAGTTCACCGTCGACGGCGCCGAGGACCACGAGTTGGAGTGGTACGACCCCTCCGAGCTGGACCTGCTGCTGCGTCAGGCTTCCTGACCCCGGCACCGGCTGGGGGACCGGCGGGTCAGCGGGCGTCGGTCTCCTCGACCGGCTCCGGGTCGTCCTCGACGCGTGGGCCCAGCGTCCGGCCGAAGGCGATCAGGGTGGTGAGCGCGCCGACGAAGAGCACCCAGATGCCGTTGTCCACCCGCGAGGTGCCCAGCGAGGTCTGCGCGACCGCGTCCGCGTCGCTCAGCGCGGCGGCCAGGTCCAGCAGGCCGCGCCCGCCGACCCGGATGATCACCTCGGTGAGCAGCAGGAGCAGCCCCGGTCCCGCCCCCGCCAGCAGGTACGCCGGCCAGCGCAGCGCCGGGGTGGCCGGGTCCCGGCGGGCGGCCCGGCGGCGGGCCCAGGTCAGGTAGCCGAAGGCGACCAGCCCGGCGATCAGCCCGGCGAGCAGCGACTCGGTCCGGGAGACCCACTTCGCGGCGGTGAGCACCGACTCCTGGCTGTCGCCCGCGCCGAACAGGTCCGAGAGCGGGTCCCGGGCCCGGCTGAACGCCACCACGAAGACCAGTGTGGCCAGGGCGGCGGCGGCGATCGCACCGACCACCCGGCCGGAGCGCGCCCCGGCCACCGCGCCACCGATGATCGCGGCGGCGGCCGTCGTACCGGCGATGGTGTTGGTGGTCGCGTTGTCCGCGTACGTCAGGTTTATGGCGACCGCCGTGGCCAGGCCGACCAGCAGGCCGGCGCCGACGGCGGCGAGGAAGCGCAGGGTGGTCCGGTCGCTGCGCCGGGCGAGCAGGTTGGTGACGGCCAGGGCGACGGCGGCGCCGGTGACGAGCGCGGCGGAGATGACGCCGGGCAGCGCGTACGCGGAGAGGCTGATCGCGGTGACCCCGGCGGCGGCCGAGGAGATGGCGGCCCGGGTCGACCAGAGCATCGCGGCGAGCCAGCCGACGGAGAGCAGCGCGAGCAGTGCGGCTCCGGGCGCGTACCCGGTCGCCCCGGTGCCCTCGACCGCCGGTGCGGCCCGCTCGGCCGGCTCGACCTCGGGCTGGTCCGGCTCCGCAGCCGTGGAGCTGCCGGGCTGGTTGCTCATCGTCTCCCCTTCGACGCGGGCACCGACCCCATCGGCGCGGGGCGGGCAGGTCACCGGCCATCCAGGGTACGCGCCGCCCGGTCCCGGCCCCGCGCCCCGCCCGCCGCCTCCGCCCGCCCCCGCGATCGTGCCGGCCACGCCGCCCGCCGACGTCGGGCGGCCCCCGGGGAGACGCCGTCGGGTTACGGATCGTAGGAGCCGGGCGGCGTCGGGCGCGGGTTCATCGGTCGGGAGGGTCGGCGGCCGTTGGTCCGTTGTGTGGCGGTGCGTGCCGGTCGGGCCGCGCCCGCCGGGCGGGGCGGCCGGGGCCGGGTGGGGACGGGCCCGCCGCATGGAAGAATCGGCGCAGGTCCCGCCGCCGCGACCGGTCCACCGCGCGGTGTCCGGCGGCCGGCCGTCCGGTCGGTCCCCGCGGGTCCGGTTTCGCCACCGCTGTCGAGATCGCACAGGAGCCTGTGATGGACGCCGTGTTCTCCGTACCCGAGCCGCGCAACGAGCCGGTACGCACCTACGAGCCGGGCAGCACCGACCGGGAGCGGCTCCAGCGGCGGCTGGCCGAGCTGGCCGCCGACCGGATCGAGCTGCCGATGACCATCGCCGGTGAGCAGCGGATGGCCGGCGGCGAGTCGATCGACGTGGTCCAGCCGCACAAGCACGCGCACGTCCTCGGTGTCACCGGCCACGCCACCCACGACGACGCCCGCGCCGCGGTCAAGGCCGCCAAGGACGCCGCCCCGATGTGGCGTGCGCTGCCGTTCGAGGAGCGGGCCGCGATCTTCCTGCGCGCCGCCGAGCTGCTCGCCGGCCCGTGGCGGGACACCCTGAACGCGGCCACCATGCTCGGCCAGTCCAAGACCGCCGTGCAGGCGGAGATCGACGCGGCCTGCGAGTTCATCGACTTCCTCCGGTTCAACGTGCACTTCGCCCGGCAGCTGCTGGAAGCCCAGCCGATGTCCTCGCCGGGGGTGTGGAACCGGTTCGACCACCGCCCGCTCGAGGGCTTCGTCTATGCGGTCACCCCGTTCAACTTCACCGCGATCGCCGGCAACCTGCCGTCGGCCCCGGCGCTGCTCGGCAACACCGTGGTCTGGAAGCCGGGTCCCACCCAGCAGTTCGCCGCGCACTTCACCATGCGGCTCTTCGAGGCGGCCGGCCTGCCCCCGGGCGTGATCAACATGGTCACCGGGCGCGGCGAGGAGGTCTCCGACGTCGTGCTGGCCGACCCCGACCTGGCCGGCATCCACTTCACCGGCTCCACCAAGGTCTTCCAGCACCTGTGGAAGACCGTCGGCGAGAACATCGCCGGCTACCGGGGCTACCCCCGGCTGGTCGGCGAGACCGGCGGCAAGGACTTCGTGGTGGCGCACCCCAGCGCCGACGCGGACGCCCTGCACACCGCGCTGATCCGGGGCGCCTACGAGTACCAGGGCCAGAAGTGCTCGGCCGCGTCCCGGGCGTACGTGCCGCGGTCGCTGTGGGAGGGCGGGCTGCGGGACCGGCTGGCCGCCACCGCCGACTCGCTGACGTACGGCGACGTCACCGACTTCAGCAACTTCGGCGGCGCGGTGATCGACGACAAGGCGTTCGGCCGGCACACCGCCGCGCTGGAGCTGATCTCCGGTGACGACAGCTGCCGGATCCTGGCCGGCGGCACCGCCGACGACTCGGTCGGATACTTCGTCCGGCCGACCCTCTTCGAGTGCGCCGACCTGGCACACGAGACGTTCACCACTGAGTACTTCGGGCCGATCCTGGGTGTACACGTCTTCGACGACGCCCGCTTCGACGACGTGGTCACCCAGGCCGAGTCGATCGCCCCGTACGCGCTGACCGGGTCGATCTTCGCGACCGACCGTCGGGTGGTGGAGGCGGTGGCCGAGAAGATGCGGTACGCCGCCGGCAACTTCTACATCAACGACAAGCCGACCGGCGCGGTGGTCGGGCAGCAGCCGTTCGGCGGCGCCCGGGCCAGCGGCACCAACGACAAGGCGGGCTCCTGGCACAACCTGGTCCGCTGGATGTCGCCGCGGACGATCAAGGAGACCTTCGTCCCGCCGACCGACCACACGTACCCCCACATGGGCTGAGGGTGTGACGAGGGGCCCCTTGTTGACAGACGGTTGTCGACGAGGGGCCCCTCCGCGTGAGCGGCCCGGGCGGCGGTCCCCGACGGACTGTCGCCGGCCGACAGTGCACATAGGAAATCCCGTTGGGTGTCGAAAACGGCATTTCCTGGACGCCGCGTCGGCAAAGTGGCAGCTTAGAGGGCATGGCGGAATCCGGAGTCAACCCGACGGCGGCGGCCCTGCTCGGCCTGCTGCACGACGGACCGATGACAGGCGGCCAGCTGATGGCCGCCGCTGAGCGGCGGCTGGCGCCGTACTGGTCGATGACGCGCAGTCAGGTCTACCGCGAGCTTCCGGTGCTGGCGGAGAAGGGCCTGGTGCGGCTGGGCAAGCCCGGGCCGCGGATGAGTCAGCCGTACGCGCTGACGGCGGCGGGGAAACGGACATTCACCCGCTGGTTGGCCGAAAACCCCGGCCGGGACACCATCCGCAACCCGATCGCGTTGCGGATCGCCTTCGGCAACCTGCACTCGGCGAGCCAGCTGAAGAACCTGTACGCCTCGGCGAACGAGTACCACACCGAGGCCCTGGCCGCGGTGCGGGAGCAGGTGAAGAACGCCAAGAAGGAGGGCGACGCGTACGACGCCACCGCCCTGGAGTTCGCCGTCGCCTACCACCGGGCCGCCCTGTCCTGGCTCAAGACCGCCCCGGTCAGCTGATCGCCTGCGGCGGGTCGGGCGGCTGAGGTGAACGAACTCCGCCGGGCCAAGTACCCTTGTCTGTCGTGACCGCTGCCGATTACGCCGAACAGCTCAAGGAACTCGACGCCACCCTGCGCAACATCGAGGCCGTGCTCGACCTGGACAAGCTGCGCGAGCAGAAGGCCCGACTGGAGCAGGAGGCCTCCGCCCCGGATCTCTGGGACGACCAGGCCAAGGCGCAGGCGGTGACCTCGCAGCTGTCGTACGTCAACGGCGAGATCAGCAAGCTCGGCAGCCTCCGCTCCCGGCTGGACGACGCCGGCGTGCTGCTGGAGCTGGCCGAGGCCGAGTCCGACCCGGGGGTGCTCACCGAGGTCGAGTCGGAGATCACCGGGCTGACCAAGGCCGTCCAGGAGCTGGAGGTCCGCACCCTGCTCTCCGGCGAGTACGACTCCCGGGAGGCGCTGGTCGCCATCCGGGCCCAGGCCGGTGGCGTGGACGCGGCGGACTTCGCCGAGATGCTGCTGCGGATGTACCTGCGCTGGGCGGAGCGGCACGGCTACCCGACCGAGGTCTACGAGACCTCGTACGCGGAGGAGGCCGGCCTGAAGTCCGCCACCTTCGCGGTCAAGGTGCCGTACGCCTTCGGCACGCTGAGCGTGGAGTCGGGCACCCACCGGCTGGTCCGGATCAGCCCGTTCGACAACCAGGGCCGCCGGCAGACCAGCTTCGCCGGGGTCGAGGTGCTGCCGGTGGTCGAGCAGACCGACCACATCGACATCCCGGAGAACGAGGTGCGGGTGGACGTCTACCGCTCCTCCGGGCCGGGCGGGCAGAGCGTCAACACCACCGACTCGGCGGTCCGGCTGACCCACATCCCCACCGGCATCGTGGTCACCTGCCAGAACGAGAAGTCGCAGCTGCAGAACAAGGCGTCGGCGATGCGGGTCCTCCAGGCCCGGCTGCTGGAGCGCAAGCGCCAGGAGGAGGAGGAGAAGCTGAAGGGCTTCAAGTCCGAGGGGTCAGGCTCCTGGGGCGAGCAGATGCGCTCGTACGTCCTGCACCCGTATCAGATGGTGAAGGATCTGCGTACCGAGCAGGAGACGGGCAATCCGTCCGCGGTCTTCGACGGCGACCTGGACGGTTTCATCGAGGCCGGCATCCGGTGGCGCAAGCAGCAGCAGATGGCCGGCGACGCTGCGTGATCACGTGTGGGCGGAGCGCGTCATCGATCTCCACGTCAGGCGCTAAATAGATGACGCGCCTCGCTCTACGGGGGCGGGGGGCTTGGCTCTCCCGTTACACCGCGTAGACTCTCGACCCGTGATTCAGCTTGAGCAAGTGACGAAGACGTACCCGAAGGCGTCCCGGCCTTCGCTCGACAACGTGTCCGTCTCGATCGAGAAGGGCGAGTTCGTCTTCTTCATCGGTCCATCCGGCTCCGGCAAGTCCACGATCATCAAGCTGTTGCTGCACGAGGTCACCCCCAACAAGGGGCGGGTCATCGTGAACAGCAAGGACGTCACGTCGATGAGGTCCTGGAAGCGACCCCACTTCCGGCGTTCCATCGGCTGCGTGTTCCAGGACTTCCGGCTGCTGCCGAACCGCACCGCCTACGAGAACGTGGCGTTCGCACTCGAGGTGATCGGCAAGACCAAGGCGGTCGCCCGCCGGGTCGTGCCGGAGGTGCTGGAGCTGGTCGGTCTCGGTGGCAAGGAGCACCGCTACCCGCACGAGCTCTCCGGTGGTGAGCAGCAGCGGGTCGCCGTGGCCCGGGCGTTCGTCAACCGTCCGCTGATCCTGCTGGCGGACGAGCCCACCGGAAACCTGGACCCGGACACCTCGATCGAGATCATGCGCCTGCTCGACCGGATCAACCGGACCGGCACGACCGTCGTGATGGTCACGCACGACTCCAACATCGTGAACCAGATGCGCCGCCGCGTCGTCGAGATCGAGAGCGGCCGCATCGTGCGCGACCAGGCCCGGGGCGTGTACGGCTGAGCCCGGAGCGCCGCCGTAGACCCTGACGACGAACACCTCATGCCGGAGAGCCGGAGGAATTCCCGATGCGCGTGAAATACGTCCTGTCCGAGGTACTGGTCGGACTGTGGCGCAACGTCACGATGACCATCGCCATGATCATCACGATGGCGGTGTCCCTGTTCATGCTGGGCGGCAGCGGTCTGCTGTACCAGAAGGTCGACGACATGAAGGACCTCTACTACAAGAACATCGAGGTCTCGGTCTTCCTCAAGACCGACGTCAGTGACGCGGACCGGCAGGCCCTGCAGACCAAGCTGGAGAGCGACCCGCTGGTCAAGCACGTCGACTACGTCGACAAGCAGGAGGCGTACAAGCGCTTCCAGGAGATGTTCCAGGACGCGCCCGACCTGATCAGCGCGGTCAAGGCGGACAGCCTGCCGCCGTCGCTGCGGCTCAAGCTGAACAACCCGGAGCAGTACAAGGACATCTTCAACCAGTACAAGGGCGAGGCCGGCGTCGACGAGATCGTCGACCAGAGCCGGCTGTTGGACAAGGTCTTCGGCGTCCTCACCGGCATCCAGACCTTCGCGCTGGCTCTGGCGATCTTCATGGCGGTCGCCGCGCTGCTCCTGGTGGCCAACACCATCCAGGTGGCCGCCTACAGCAAGCGCCGCGAGGTCGCGGTCATGAAGCTGGTCGGCGCCTCCAACTGGTTCATCCAGGCGCCGTTCGTGCTGGAGGCGGTGGTGGCCGGTCTGATCGGCTCGATCCTCGCCCTGGTGGCGCTGGCCGTCGGCAAGGTCTTCGCCGCCGGCGGGTCCCTGTCGGCGCTGGAGGGCCTGATCACCCCGATCTCCTGGTCCGACATCTTCCTGATGTTCCCGCTGATGGCGGGCGTGGGTGCCGTGGTCAGCGCGGCCACCGCGTGGATCACCCTCCGCTTCTACCTGCGGGTCTAGTCACCCCGGGCGGCTCTCCGAGGGCCCTCCCACGCCGAAATAAATGGCGCGGGAGGGCCCTTGTGTATGAGGCTGCTCCGGCGGGCCCGGTGGGAGAGCCCGGGTAGCATGATCCCCCGGTAACCGGGTCACCGGTGCCGTGGATCAGTGGGAAGGGGGTGGCACCGATGCCACGGGAGAAGGGGCGCAAGGTGGTCGCCTCCAACAAGAAGGCGCGCCACGACTACGCCATCCTCGACACGTACGAGGCGGGCATGGCGCTGACCGGCACCGAGGTCAAGTCGCTGCGGGCCGGGCGGGCGTCGCTGGTCGACGCGTTCGCCCAGGAGCGCAACGGTGAGCTCTATCTGCACGGCATGCACATCCCGGAGTACACGCAGGGCACCTGGACCAACCACGAGCCCCGGCGGACCCGGAAGCTGCTGCTCAACCGGATGGAGATCGACAAGCTGATCGGCAAGACCCGCGAGGGCGGCCTGACCATGGTGCCGTTGCAGGTCTACTTCTCGGACGGTTGGGCCAAGGTGGAGATCGCCCTGGCCAAGGGCAAAAAGTCGTACGACAAGCGCCAGGACCTGGCCAAGCGGGACGCGGACCGGGAGATCGCCCGGGTCGCCGGCCGGCGCGGCAAGGGCATGGACGACTGATTTGTCTTGCTTTGACCGGGTCGCCACGTCGACCCGAGGCCTCGGGATGAAACCCGTTGCGGCAGGCGTTAGGCTTGTCAGTGCCGCTGAGAATGGCGGCCTGTCGAGGGGGTGACTGGTTTCGACTTCGTACGTTGCGGCAGGGGAAGCGAGCCGAGGAAGCCGACGTCGTCTCGAGAATCGTTCGTCGGAAACCAATAAGCGCCAAGAACAATCGCGCTGACTTCGCTCTCGCCGCCTGAGGCGAGTAGTGAGTCTGTCGGCCTGGGAGCGCCTTCGACCCAGTTAGCCGGCATCAGCTAGAAGGCTGGCCAACCGGACCCGGTCGCGGGGTCCGTGCGGCGAGATCAATCAGCGACTGGGCCCGTCACACCAACTCGCTCGCGTGAGCGGTGGGGCCGAGTAGAGGCATAGCGAGCTGCGCTCGGAGAAGCCCTGACAAACCGGCGAAGGACCCGGGTTCGATTCCCGGCACCTCCACCACCTGACTGTGCGCCCCGGTCCACCGGACCGGGGCGCACAGTCGTCTGCGTACCCGGTTGTCGCCCCGCCGTATGCTGCCGGCTGTGAGCCACGAGAAGCTGCGCCTGTCGGTCGGCGCCGGGCCCGGCCAGCGGGCCTTCGCCTCGGTGGTGGGCGTGCTCTTCGCCGCCTTCGGCGCGGTCTTCGTGCTGCTGCCGATCGTCGCCGACCGGTTGCTGGCCCGGCTCACCGGCGTCGGCGATCCGTTCCCCTCGTACGAGGACGCGCGCGACGTGCCGCCGGGCATGCTGCCACCGGAGCTGACCGACGGCTCCTCCGGCGGTGGCGGTCTCGGCGCGGGGCGGCTGGTCGGCCTCTGCGGGCTTCCGTTCGTGCTGCTCGGGCTCTATCTGCTGCTGCGTACCCTGCGGACCGCCGCCTGGCTGGACGGCACCCGCGCCTCGGTCCGGGGCGCGCTGGTCACCCGTACCGTCGACCTGGCGACCGCCGACGTCAGCGCCGGGGCGGTCCCCTACCGGGCCGCCGAGCAGACCGTCCTCCGGGTGCCCACGGTGGTCGCCCGGGACCCCGCCAGTGGCCGACGGGTCACCATCCCGTTGCAGGGCATGGGACTGGCCACGCTGCCCGGGTACGAGCTGCGGGCCCTCGCCGACGCGATCACCGCGGGCCGCCCCACCGACGGCCGGCACGCCGACGCGCACGCGCTGGCCGGTCAGCTCCGCACCATGGCCGAGAGGCCACTGGGACTGTAGGGGCCGCCGGGACGCCTGGGTCAGATGGGGCAGATGAGGCGGCACAGGCCCCTGGACAGCGCCCCGCACCAGGTCCACCATCGCTGTACGCGGAAACGCAGCAGCGCGGGAGGTGCCCATGGTCACCGGTCCGATCCAGCAGCCGTCCACCGTCCTCGCGACGGGCCGACCGCCCCTCGCGCACCAACCCCGGCCCACCCTCCTCGGCGACGTGCACGCGCTCACGCGGGTACTCGCCGGGCCGGCGGTCGAGCCCCGCTGGCGGGAACGGGTGATCGTCCGACTCGTTCCCGTCCAGCGGGGCTTCGCCGACCACGTCCGGCTCACCGAGGGACCGGCCGGCCTCTATGCCGAACTGCTCGGCCAGGCACCGCGGCTGGACCGGGGAGTGCGCCTGCTGACCCGGGAACACGCCGCCATCGCCGTCGCGATCGGTGCCCTCCAACGGGCCGTCGAGATGTCCGGGGTACCGGCGGGGGAGCTGCGGGCCCGGGTCGCCGACCTGGTGCTCGCCCTCGACCGGCACCGGCAGCGCGGCGCCGACCTGCTCTGGGAGGCGTACCAGACCGACCTCGGCGGGGAGACCTGAGCCGACCGGAACCGGCGGGACGCGGGCCGCGTCCAACGGACATGCGTCGCACCGTCGCCCTGCTGGGCCTGCCCCTCCTGCTCGCCGCCGGCTGTGCCGCACCCGGTTCGGGGGCGGCCGGGTCCGGCACCGGCACGCCCGGCCAGGGTTCGTCGGCCTTCGACCGGCAGGCCGCCGAGGTCGCCGCCCGCTGGCGGCCCGGCCCCGGGTGGACCACGGGCTACGTGCCGCTCCAGGACGCCACCGTGCTGACCGGGGACCCCGGCTTCACCCCGGAGACCGAGACGGCGTTCCGGGCCGGCTGGTACCGGGACCAGATCGAGATCAGCGCCAGCCGCCCCGCCGACGGCACGGTCCGCTTCCCGGAGGGGTCGCTGCCGGTGCCGTTGGTCAGCGCCGCCGAGGCTTACGCGCAGCTCGACCTGGGGGACCCGCCGCCCTGCGACGGGCGGCCGAAGGAACCGGCCGGGGGACCGGGGCGGCCGAAGGTGGGGGGACCGACGATCGAACCGGGCCCGGAGGGTCCCGTCGCCAGTGCGGCGGCGACCGCCTGCATCCCGCTGACCGTCACCGCGGTGAAGCTGGGCACCGCGCCGGTGCGGACCAGCCGGGGAACGGCCGAGGTGCCGGCCTGGCTCTTCACCGTCGAGGAGCTGAGCACGCCGGTCGCCCGCCTCGCGGTGGCGGCGGGCGCGGTCACCGGCGTACCCGATCCGGTGGCCCCGACCGGGCCGGCTCCGGACGGCGTGGTGGGCGCGCAGGACCTGGTCGCACCGGTGGACGGCCCCCGGCTGACCTACCGGGTCGGCGTCGGCGCCTGCGACACCGGCGTCACCCCGCTGGTCCGGGAGCGGGACGACGTGGTGGTGGTCGGCGCGGCGGTGACCCGCGCGACGGGCGTCTGCACCGACCAGCTCAAGCTCGAACCCGTCACGGTGACGCTGACGGCTCCGCTCGGCGCCCGCCCGGTGCTCGACGTGCGCACCGGCGCGCTGCTGCGCGTCGGGGCGAGCTGAGTCCCTACAGGATCCGCGGCACCTCGGTGCTGATCGGCACCGGCAGCACCGTCGGTCGGTCGGCGGCGAGCGCGGCGCTCAGCACCTCACCCAGCCGGTCCAGGTCGTCCAGCACGGTCGCCGCGCAGCCGTAGCCCCGGGCGACGGCGGTGATGTCCAACCCGGGCAGGTCGAGGGCCGGGACGCCGGGGGTGTGCTTCAGCTCGGCGAACGCCTTGAGGATCGCGTACTGCTGGTTGGCCGGCACCAGCACGGGTAGCGGCAGCCGCAGCCGCGCGGCCGTCCAGAGCGCCTGCACCGAGTAGTGGAACGAGCCGTCGCCGATCACCGCCACCACCGGCCGGCCGCGCCCGGTGTCCCGCTCGGCCAGGGCGATGCCCACCGCCGCCGGCAGACCGAACCCCAGACCGCCGCTGGCCATCGTGACGTACGACCCGGGCCGGGTGATCCGCAGCCGGCGGCGCAGCGCGGCGAGGTTCGACGGTGACTCCTGCACCAGCACCCCGTCGGCCGGCCAGTACCGGGCCAGGGCGGCGAAGAGCGCGTCGGCGCCCGGCGGGTCGGTCAGCTCCGGCGGATCCGGCTCCGGGCGGGCGGGCGGTGCCGGCCGGTCCGTCGGCGGCAGGAGCGCCACCAGCGCCGTCAGCGCCAGCCCGGCGTCGCCGAGCAGGCTCTCCCCGACCGGGGCCCGGGCCGACTCGTCCGGGTCGTCGGTGACGTGCAGCAGCCGCGCCCCCTCGGGCAGGTGGTCGCCCGGCACGTGCGGGTAGTAGCGGAACACCGGCGCGCCCACCACCAGCACCACGTCGTGGCCGTGCAGCGCCGCCGCGAGCGGCCCGATCGCGTACGGCAGGACGCCCCTGAACTGCGGGTGGTCCTCGGGGAAGACGGCCCGCTCCGGCGCCGGGGCGGACCAGACCGGGGCGGCCAGCCGTTCGGCCAGCGCCACCGCGGCCGGCCAGGCGTCGGCCCGGTCCACCGCCGCACCGAGCACCAGCACCGGCGAGCGGGCGGCCGTCAGCACGTCGGCGACGTCGCGCAGCCGGTCCGGGTCCGGGGCGAACCGGGTCGCCACCGTCCGGCGCTGCGGCGGCGGGTCGGCGGGGCGGTCCCAGTCGTCCATCGGCAGGGAGAGGAAGACCGGCCCGGCGGGGGGCTGCACCGCCGTCGCGTACGCCCGCAGGAAGGCCGCCGGGACGTCCTGCGCGCGGACCGGCTCGTGGCTCCACTTCACGTACGGCTGCGGCAGCTCCGCCGCCCGCCGGCTCGTCAGCCGGGGCTCGATCAGCAGCATCTCGCGGGTCTGCTGGCCGGCGGTGACGATCAGCGGCGTCCGGTTGTGCCAGGCGGTGACCAGGTTGCCCGTGCCGTTGCCCACGCCCGGGGCGGTGTGCAGGTTGACGTGCGCCGGCTGGCCGGTGGCCTGGGCGTAGCCGTCGGCCATCGCCATCGCCGACGCCTCGTGCAGGGCGTGCACGTAGTGGAAGTCGGCCGGGAAGTCCTGGAGGAAGGGCTCCTCGGTCGACCCGGGGTTGCCGAAGACGGTGGTCAGGCCCAGGTCACGCAGCAGGTCGTAGGTGGTGTCCCGGACCGTTGCCATCGCCGACCGCCCCCGTCCGCCGCCGGTGCCGACCAGCCGAATCTATCGGGGCGGGACTGACTTTTCGGGCGCTTCCCCGGTCCCGGTCGTCACGGCAGCGGAAACGGCAGCTTGATCCCGTCCAGCGCGTTCCCGCAGGGGCAGTCCCGCTCGGTCGGTAGGGCGGTCACCGCGTCCAGCAGTACCCCGCGCAGCCGGTCGGTGTTCTCCGCGAAGACGGCGAACACCTCCTCCTGGGTCACCTCGTCGCCGCTCTCCACGCCCGCGTCCAGGTCGGTGACCAGCGCGATCGACGTGTAGCAGAGGGCCAGCTCGCGGGCCAGCACCGCCTCCGGGTGGCCCGTCATGTTCACCACCGACCCGCCGATCGCGGTGAACCAGCGGGACTCGGCGCGGGTCGAGAAGCGCGGCCCCTCGACCACCACCACGGTCCCGCCGTCGACCGCCGGGACGTCCCGACCGGCCGCGGCGGCCAGCAGCGTACGACGCCCGGCCGGGCAGTACGGGTCGGCGAACGAGACGTGCACCGCGCCCCGGTCGTAGTAGGTCTGGACGCGCCCGCTGGTCCGGTCGATGAGCTGGTCCGGCACCACGAACGTGCCCGGCCCCAGCTCCGGCCGCAGGCCGCCCACCGCGCACGGGGCGAGCACCTGGCGCACCCCGAGGGACCGCAGCGCCCACAGGTTCGCCCGGTACGGGATCAGGTGCGGCGGGTAGCGGTGGTCCCGGCCGTGCCGGGGCAGGAAGGCCACCCGACGGCCACCCAGCTCGGCGATGGTGATCGCGTCCGACGGTGCCCCGTACGGTGTCTCCACCTGGTGTTCCGTGGCGCCGTCGAGCAGGGCGTAGAGCCCCGATCCACCGATCACTGCCAGCTCGGCCGTTGGACCCATTCGGCTCTCCCTCGATCCAGTTCGATCACCCGCCGGTCAGACCTTAGCCACCATGCGGAGCGCAGGCTATGGTGCCAGGCATGGCGTTCACAGCGCGGACGGCCCACGGTGTCGGGTTCCCTGCCCCGGTGCACGGGTGACGAATGTCCGACATGCAGGAGGGACAGGCGATCGGTGGTCGGGCCATGGAGTCGATGACCGGACGACTGCTGGTCGCGACTCCGGCGCTCAAGGACCCCAACTTCGACCGTACGGTCGTCCTGCTGGTCGCCCATGAGCCCGGCGGCGCGCTCGGCGTGGTGCTGAACCGCGCCACCGAGGTGCCGGTGGCCGACGTGCTGGGGGACTGGAGCGACCTGGCCCGCCACCCCGCGGTGCTCTTCGAGGGCGGCCCGGTGCAGCCCGACTCGGCCATCTGCCTGGCCCGGATGCGGCACCCGATCAAGCCGTTGAAGGGCTTTCACCGGGTCTCCGGCGCGGTCGGCACGATCGACCTCTCGGTCGACCCGGAGCGGCTGCGCGACGCCATCGGCGGGATCCGGGTCTTCGCCGGCTACTCCGGCTGGGGCGCGGGGCAGTTGGAGCGGGAGATCGAGGAGGGCTCCTGGTTCGTCCTGGACGCGCTCCCCGGCGACGCCTTCGTCGACCGGCCGGACGACCTGTGGCCGATGGTGCTGCGCCGACAGGGCGGCATGATGGCCGCCGTCGCCCACTTCCCGCCGGATGTGGCCCTCAACTGACCCGCCCCGGCGCGGGGGCCCCCGCGAGATGACCATGCCGGCGGGCGTGTGTATAGTTCTCTCCGTGCCCGGGCGACCGGGGACGACAGCAAGGGGCCGTGGCGCAGCTGGTAGCGCACCACACTGGCAGTGTGGGGGTCAGGGGTTCGAGTCCCCTCGGCTCCACCCTTCAGACAGGGCGTTCGTCAGAAATGACGGGCGCCCTTCGTCGTACCGGACTGGCGCGAGAAGCGGGCCGCCGGTTCGCCGGAGAGTCGTCCGGGTGGCAGGCGGCGGCCGCAGAGCACGAGCAGCAGGTCCTGGGCGAGGCCCCGGACCGGCACGCCCTCACCGTGCTGCCAGTCGAGGTCGGTCGCCTCCAGCCGCGTACCCGTGAGGTCCACCCCGAAGAACGAGACCTTCTTCGGGCTCATCCCGTCCAGCACCACGGCGACCCGGTCCGGTGGGACCCGGCGGTCCAGCCCCAGACCCACCGTGATGTCGAGGCCGTGGATCACGTGGTGCGACAGCGCCCCGTGCGGGCCGCCGCCGAGCGGTGTCCACGGGTGGGTGAGGTTCTCCCGCAGCGAGGCGAGCAGCCGCTCCGCCGACAGCCGCGCGGCGTCGCGCCGCGCGACCCGGTCCGCCATCCGGTTGATGCTGCCGCGCGCCCGCGCCAGGTCGATCATCGTACGGCCGAGCGAGGTGCGGAACGGCACGGTGGTGTGCGCGACCACCTCCCGGACCCGCCAGCCGTCGCACAACGTGGGCGCGTCCCACTGCTCGGGGCGTAGCTCGTCGAGCAGCTCCACCTGTTCCCGGCGCTCCGCCGCCACCGCGTCCCGCAGCTGGTCCCGGTTCATCGTTCCTCCTGTCGTCTCCGCCCGTCCGCCGGGTGCTCCGGAGGGAGTGAACGGATACCCGAAGGCTCATCGGTGATTCGCGACTCTGGGTGACGGTTCATGTGCGCTGTGTCTGCTGCCACCAGTGGCGTCGCGCGTCCTTCGACCCGTCCGTCCCTCCGCTCCGGAACCGGCCGGACCCGGCACCGGTCAGGTTCCGGCATACGGGCGCCACGGGGGCCGCTCCCCGGCTGTGACGGGACCGACGGGTGGGTCCTCCTGCGGCTCGCCCGGCGCCCGTACCGGCGGTACCGTCCTTACCAGGCCAGCCGGCCTCCTCTGCCGACGTCGAGGGAAGGAGCAGGGTGCCAGGTCGGATCGGGCGGATCTCCACGGAGGGTCCGGGTGCGTTGCTCCCCGCCGATGTGCTGCGGCGGGCGCTGGCCGAAGTGGTGGTGCTGGTCCTCCTCGACGAGGCCGGCGAGCAGCTCGACCTGGTCTGGCAGGCCGGCATGGTACCCGAGGTGGCGGAGACCTGGTCCCGGTTCCCGTTGGGCGCGCCGGTGGCGATCGCCCGGTCGGCGCGGACCGGTGAGCTGGTCGAGGCCGGCTCCTTCCGCGAGCGGCTGATCCGTTTCCCGGCGACCGCCAGCGTCCCGACCGCCGACGTCGAAGGGCTGGTCACCGCTCCGCTCTGGCAGCACGACCCCGGTCGCGAGCCGGTGGTGATCGGCGCGATCAGCATCGGGTACCGGCAGGGTCTGCCCCCGCGTGCCACCGAGACCGCGGTCGAGTTGGCCACGTACGCCGCCGAGCGGGTCCGGGCGGCCGGCCTGCGTCACGGGTCCCGCCGGCCCACCCCCGACGACCCCGTGCCGCTGCCCACCGCGTCGGCCGTCGCGCAACTGGCGCGGGGGGCGGGTGCCCAGGGCATCGATCAGGCACTGCTGGACACCGTGCTGCTGCACCTGCCGGTCGGGGTCAGCGTGCTGGACCGGGACCTGCGTTTCACCCTGGTCAACCCGCGGGCCGCGGAGATCAACGGCCGCACCCCGGAGGAGCACATCGGTTGCCACCTCCGGGAGGTGCTGCCCGACCTGCCGGAGTCGTTCGCCGCTCAACTGCGCGGGGTGGTGCGAAGCGGCCAGCCGCTGCTGAACCTCGACATCGTCGGTCCGACTCCCGGGCGGCCCGGGCAGCGGCGCTGGCGGGGCAACTACTACCCGGTCCTCGGCGCGTCGCCCACCGGCCCGGTCGGCGTCGCCGCGATCTTCGAGGAGGTCACCGACGAGGAGACCCTCGGTGTCGAGCAGTTGACCGCGGAGCGGGCCGGCACGCTGACCGTGCTGGACACCCTGGTGGAGAACGCCCCGGTCGGGGTCGCCCTGCTCGACACCGAGCTGCGCTACCTGAAGATCAACCCGACCCTCGCCGAGTGGAACGGTCGGACCGCCGCCGACCATCTCGGCCGCCGCCTGCCCGACCTCCTGCCCGCGCTGGCGCCCCAGGTGGAGCCGGCGATGCGCGAGGTCGCCGAGACCGGCGTGGTCCGCGACGTGGAGATCGTCATGGGGGCGCGGACCTGGCTGAGCAGCTTCTTCGGCGTACCCGGCGCGGGGGGCCGGACCGCTGCCGTGGCGGTCTTCGTGACCGAGGTGACCCGGCGGCGGCAGGAGGAACGGCGGGCACGTCAGGTGCAGGCGTTCACCGAAGCGCTGTCCCAGGCGGTGTCCGTCGCCGAGGTGGCCTGTGTCGTCGGTACCGCGGGTGCCCTCGCCGCCGGGGCCAACGTGGCATCCGTGGCCCTGCTCGACGACCGGGGCCGGCGGCTCCGCTTCGCGCCCACCGGGCAGGAGCCCCCGGAGCAGTGGCACGTCCTGCCCAGCGACGCCGACCATCCGATCGCGGTGGCGTACCGCTCGGACAGGTCCGCCTTCTATCCGGACCTGGGCGCGATGCTCCACCGCTATCCGCAGCTCGCCGAGGCGCAGGCCCGCACGGCTCATTCGGCCTGGGCGATGATGCCGATGCGCGGCCGGGGGACGGCTGCCGGCATGCTCACCTTCGCGTACCGGACGGAGCAGGCGTTCGACGCCGACCAGCAGAACCTGCTGGAGACGCTGGCCGGTCTGGCCGGGCAGGCGCTCGCCCGCGCCCAACTGTACGAACGCGAACACACCACCGCCCTGCGCCTGCAACGCAGCCTGCTGCCGTCCCGGCTGCCGGAGGTGCCCGGCGTGGAGCTGGCGGCCGTCTACGTCACCGGTGACGCGGCCGAGGTCGGCGGCGACTTCTACGACGTCTTCGCGGTCGACGGCTCCGCCGGCCGCGAATGGGTGCTGGTGGTCGGCGACGTGGCCGGCCGGGGCGTGGACGCCGCCTCGGTGACCGGCCTCGCACGGCACACCCTGCGGATCACCGCCGCGACGGCCGAGCCGGCTGCCGCGCTGCGGCGGCTGCACACCCGACTGTGGGAGGACGCCGACGTCGACCGGTTCCTCACCGTGGCCTGCGGGCGGTTGCGGCTGCACGACGACGGAGCGGAGCTGGACCTCGCCTCCGGGGGCCACCCGGCCGCGCTGGTGCGCCGGGCCGACGGCAGCGTCGAGGTGGTCAGCGTGCCGGGGATGCTCATCGGAGCCTTCTCCACGGTGCGACTCGAGCAGCGGACGGTGCCACTGGCGGCGGGGGACACCGTGCTGCTCTACACCGACGGCGTCATCGAGGCGCGCGGGCCGGCGGGGCTCTTCGGCCAGGAACGCCTGGCGGAGCTGGTGCGTGGCGCGCCGCACGACGACCCGGAGCGGTTGGTCGCGTACGTCCGCGCCGGGGTCGACGCGTTCCAGCACGGCCCGGCCGCCGACGACATGGCGATCCTCGCCCTCCGCATCGGCCGGCGGTCAGCGCCAGCCACGGTGGACGGGGCCTGACCGGTGGGCCGGGCGACGTACGACGCCCGGCCCACCGGCCGGCTCATCTCCGGATCTTGGGCAGGTCGAACTGGTCGGCCTTGCGGCAGTCCTTCGGTCCGCCGATCGCGTCCCTGCCGATCCGGTCCAGGGCCTGCCGGGCCCGGTACCGGCCCAGGTTCCAGGCGTACCAGGGGTCGGACTCCTTGAGGTCCTTCGCGATCCAGCTCACCGTGCAGCGGCGGACCGGGTCGGGCAGCTTCGTCAGGGCGGGCGTGGCGTCGGCGGAGAGCGCCCGCAGGTACCAGGCGTCGATCTTGCCGGCCTGCTCGTACCGGACGATGTTGCGGCGCGCCGCGTAGTCCTCCGGGTTGAGCACGGCCAGGCTGAGCAGCATCACCACGGCCAGCCCCACGGTCGTGCCGGGGATCCACCGCCCCCGCCACCGGATCCCGGCCGCCAGGACCATCAGGAACACCGCGCCGAGCAGCAGCTCGAACGCCATCACGAAGATCCGCTCGCCGGTGAAGCTGTAGACCTTCTGGTACGTGTACATCCGGGCCAGCGCGGAAACCACGATCACCACGCTCAGCACGCTGAGCAGGCCGAGCAGGACGCGCAGCAGGTTCCGTTCGACCGGGCGTTCCCGCCGGGCCCAGCGGCTCACCCCACCCAGCACGGCCAGGGTCAGCAGGGTGACGAAGAGCAGCTGCCAGAAGCCGCTACGCGCGTACTCGGCGTAGCTGAGGCCGGCCGTCTTCAGCACGTGCCGCTGCCCACCGAAGAGCACGGTGAACTGCACCGCCACGAAACCGGCGAAGAGCGCGGTCAGCGCGGTGATGGGCGGGGCCCACTCCACCAGCCCCAGGCTGCGCCGGGTCGGCCGGTCGACGTCGGACAGCTCGGGCGGCGCGGCCAGGGTGTAGACGGCGGCCACGGCGATCAGTCCGCCCACCGCCGCCAGGAAGACGCCGCGGAACACCGCGCCGGCGCTGATCTCGGGCACGATGGCGCCGAGCACCTGCGAGAAGGCGGCGTCGGCCGAGGAGAGCAGGGCGCCGAAGACCAGCAGCACCAGCACGGTGGCGACCACCGACCCGGCCACCCTCCCGACCATGCCGGCGTTGGCCGGGGCGCGCAGGTGCCGGCGTACCCAGGGCAGCCCCCGGAACGCGGCGAACGGGGTCGCCACCAGGCTGAACAGGATCGACCGGACGAGTCGGCCGCCCACGATGGCGAGGGCCGTGCAGCCGAGCGCACCGAGGACGCAGAACGTGACCAGCCACCAGGCGTTGCGGAAGGCCAGCACGGCCAGCAGCGCCAGCGCCGCCACCGCCCAGCCGCCGCGGACCAGGCGTTCGCCCCGGGGCAGGTCGGCGGTGTGCCGGCGGACCGCGACGAGCACGCCGGCGGTCAGCACGAGCCAGCCGAGGAACCAGCCGATGCCGGTCCGGCTCAGCGGTACGAAGAACGCGATCCCCAGCGCCCCGGCGAGGACCGCGGCGGGGGTGGCCCGTCCGGTGGCCGGTTTCGGACCCGGCCACTTCGCGCCGAGGAACGACGTCCGGGGCTTCGGTGGACGCGGTGCCCACTGCTGCGGGTACTGGGGCGGGAGGCCACCCCACGCCGGGCCGGGGTAGGGGGGCGCCGCGGGGTGGCCCGGGTGCGGTGCCGGGGCGGGGCCCGGGACACCCGACTGCTGCCGCGCTGCGACCTCCTGCGCCGGCGGGAGAACTGGACCAGGGAGGGTGGGCGTGGGGGTGCCACCCGTCGGCGCGGGCGCCTCCGACGGAGTGGCCGTCGTGGCTCCGGTGGGATCGACCGTCGACCCGGCCGGCGAGAGATCGGCTGCGGCGGACCCGGTGGCGGCGGGGACCACCGGCGCGGTGGCCGTGCCGGACTCGGCGTCGCCGGACGCCGCCCCGGCGTCGGCGGTGCCGACGGGAACACCCGGTCCGGCATCGACGCTGCCTGCGGAGGCCTCCGCCCCGGTGCCGGTGGTGCCGACGGTCGTCGCCCGGGTGCCGAGGGTCGGCTGTGCGGGGATCATCGGGACGGCCGACGGCGTGTCCCCGGCGACCGGCACCAGCGGGATGAAGATCGCATATCCGCGGGTGCCGGGCGGGACGCTGACCGGGATGGCCCAGGCGGGCTCCCCCTCCGGGCCGGGCCACGCCACGGCGGGCGGTGCGCCCTCGACTGCGGGCATGACGAGCAGGTGCGGCGGGAAGTCGGCGGGTGTACCGCTTCCCGGCCCGGCCGCCGCAGCGGTCCGGGGACTATCTGGCGCCGACGGCGGCTCGGACACGGCACGCTCCTAGATCACGAGGTGCCGTCACTGTAGGGCCTGTCCCGGCCCGCCCGCCGCCCCTCGACCCCTGCGCCGCCCCGCGTCGTCCGTCCCAGGCCAGCGGTCGGACGGGATGTGGCGCGTGGCACCCGTCGAACCTTTGGCGGCTGCGGGCCGTACCACTGCCCGGGAGGTCGATCTCATGGCCGTACGCCGAATGCTCGCCGCCGTCGCGGCCGTCGCCGCGACCCTGCTCGTGGGCGCCGCTCCGGCCGCCGCGCACGGCGCCTCGACCACTCCGATGAGCCGGGCGGCGGCCTGCGGCCCGGAGGGCGGGCAGGCCACGACGCCGGCCTGCCGCGCGGCGGTCGCGGCCGGCGCGGCGGTACGCGAGTGGGACAACATCCGGGTCGCCCGGGTCGACGGGCGGGACCGGGAGCGGATCCCCGACGGTGAGCTGTGCGGCGGTGGGCTCTCCGCCTACCAGGGGCTGAACCTCGCCCGCGCCGACTGGCCCGCGACCGAGCTGACCGCCGGGGCGAAGTTCACCTTCCGCTACCGGACGACGATCCCGCACAAGGGGACGTTCCGGCTCTACGTCACCACCTCGTCCTACGACCCGACCCGGCGCCTGGCCTGGTCCGATCTGGAGCGGAAGCCGTTCCTGACGGCCACCGACCCGCCGATCCGCGGTGGGGCGTACCAGATGGCGGGTCGGCTGCCGACGGGGCGCGACGGGCGGCACCTGATCTATGTGATCTGGCAGAACTCCGACACCCAGGACACCTACTACTCCTGCTCGGACGTGGTGTTCCGGCCCGCCCCGGGCGGCGCCGCCTCGGCGCGCACCCGGGCGTCGGCCGGCCCGACGGCCACCCGGGGGCGCGCCGCCGGGTCCACCGTCCGGTCGGCCCCCGCCGACCCGGCGGCCGGGGCCGGGGTCCCGGTGGCGGCGGTGACCGACCTCGGCGGCGTCCGCTGGCCGCTGCTGGGCGGCGCCGCGGCGGTGGTCACGGTGCTCCTGGCGACCGTCGTCGGGCGGCGGCTGCGGCGCGCCGGCACCGCGCCGGTCGGCCGGCCCTGCGGGGTACGCAACCACCGCGCCGGCCGCCGCCGCATCTGGTGACCCGGACGGTCGCCTGCCCGGCACCGACCCGGGATCAGCCCAGGTGACGGTCGATCTCGGTGAGTTCCTCGGCGCTGAGGTCGAGGTTGTCCAGCGCGGCGACGTTCCCCTCCAGTTGCCCGACGCTGCTGGCGCCGATGATCAGACTGGTCATCCGCGGGTCGCGCAACGCCCAGGCCAGCGCGAGCTGGGCCAGTGACTGGCCACGCCGTTCGGCGATCGCGCCGAGCGCCCGGATGGTGGCCATCTTCTCCGCGTCGAGGTCGCTCTCGTTGAGGAAGACGCTGGTGCGGACCCGCGAGTCGGCGGGGATGCCGCCCAGGTAGCGGTCGGTGAGCAGGCCCTGCGCGAGCGGGCTGTACGCGATGCAGCCCGCGCCGACCTGCTCCAGCGTGTCGAGCAGCCCGTCGTCCTCGGTCCAGCGGTTGAGCATCGAGTACGACGGCTGGTGGATCAGCAGGGGCGTACCGAGGTCGCGGAGGATCGCGGCGGCCCGGGTGGTCTGCTCGGAGGTGTAGTTGGAGATGCCCACGTAGAGCGCCCGGCCGGAGCGGACGACGGCGTCGAGCGCGCCCATCGTCTCCTCCAGCGGGGTGTCCGGGTCGAACCGGTGCGAATAGAAGATGTCGACGTAGTCGAGCCCCAGCCGGCGCAGCGACTGGTCGAGCGACGAGATCAGGTACTTGCGGGAGCCCCACTCGCCGTACGGGCCGAGCCACATGTCGTAGCCGGCCTTGCTGGAGATCACCAGCTCGTCCCGGTACGGCTTGAGGTCGCCCGCGAGCAGCCGGCCGAAGTTCTCCTCGGCCGCCCCGGGCGGCGGGCCGTAGTTGTTGGCCAGGTCGAAGTGGGTGATGCCGAGGTCGAAGGCGCGTCGGACGATGTCCCGCTGCCGGTCGAACGGCCGGTCCGGCCCGAAGTTGTGCCACAGCCCGAGGGAGATCGCCGGCAGGCGCAGCCCGCTGCGTCCGCTGCGCCGGTAGGTCATCGAGTCGTAGCGCTCATCAGCCGCGAGGTAGGTCACGGAAGACCACCCTAGCCCTGCCGGCCGCGCTCCCACGTCGCGTCCCACCGCCCGGACGGCGGCCCGCGCGGATCCGGCGTGGCACGCGGGCCGGCGGGGTAGCTTCGAGGCCATGCGATTCGTCCCGCTCGACACCCCGAAGCCCATTTCCAAGATCGGTCTCGGCACCTGGCAGTTCGGCTCGAAGGAGTGGGGCTACGGCCCCGACTACGAGCGCCGGGCGGCGGACATCGTCCGGCGCGCGCTCGACCTCGGCGTCACCCTCTTCGACACCGCCGAGCTGTACGGCTTCGGCCGCAGCGAGCGGATCCTCGGCGCGGCGTTGCGACCACGCCAGTCCGGCGCGTCCGACACCGCGCCGCGACCTGGCGCAGCCGTCGGCGACGACCTGGCCAAGGTCGTCGTGGCCAGCAAGATCTTCCCGGTGCTCCCGATCGCCCCGGTGGTGCAGCAGCGCGCGGTCGCCTCCGCCGCCCGGCTCGGCGTCAGCAGCATCGACCTCTACCAGGTGCACCAGCCGAACCCGGTGGTCGCCGACACCACCACCATGCGCGGCATGCGGGCCCTCCAGGACGTCGGGCTGGTCGGCGAGGTCGGCGTCAGCAACTACAACCTGCGCCGGTGGCGCTTCGCCGAGGCCGCGCTGGGCCGCCGGGTGCTCAGCAACCAGGTCCGCTACAGCATGATCGACCGCGCTCCGGAGGAGGACCTGATCCCGTACGCGGAGCAGGCCGGCCGGATCGTCATCGCGTACAGCCCGCTCGCGCAGGGGTTCCTCTCCGGCCGGTACGACGCGAAGAACCCGCCCAGCGGGGCGGTGCGCCGGGCCAACCCGTACTTCCTGCCGGAGAACCTGGAACGCGGCACCGAACTGATCGCCACGCTGCGCGAGGTGGCCGGCGCGCACGACGCCACCCCCAGCCAGATCGCCCTGGCCTATCTGCTGCACCACCCGAACGTGGTGGCCATCCCCGGCGCCTCCAGCGTGGAGCAGATGGAACGCAACGCCGCCGCCGCCGAGATCGACCTCGCCGACGACGAGTACGCGGCCCTCGGTGCCGCCGCGCGGCAGTTCCGCCCGATCACCGGCCTCGCCGCCGTGCCGAAGCTGATCCGCGCCCGGACCGGGAAGTGACCACGATGGACGACATCACCGCGCTGATCCTCGACGACCACGCCGCCTTCCGACGCGGCTTCGCCCGGCTCGACGACGCCCGGGACGACGACGAGCTGCTGGCCATCTGGGATGCGCTCAGCCTGCACCTGGACATCCACGCCGAGGCGGAGGAGACGATCCTCTATCCGCACCTGGTCCGGCACGGCGACGACGGCGAGGAGGAGACCGAGGACGCCATCGGCGACCACAACAAGATCCGGGACGCGATCGCCGAGGCGAAGCGGCACCCGGTCGGCTCGGACGAGTGGTGGGCGGCGGTCTGGACGGCCCGCCGGGAGAACAGCGAGCACCTCGCCGAGGAGGAGGACGAGGCGCTGCCCGACTTCCGCCGGCACGCCGGGGTGGAGCTGCGCGCCGAGCTGGGTGCGCGCTGGCTCACCTTCTACGGCGAGCACAGAGGCGGCCGGAACCTCACCTTCTCCGACAAGGACCCGTCGGGTTACGTGGCCGACCACCGCTGACGCCGGCCGAGACCCGTCGTGCGTCGCTCTGGGTGCGGCTGTGGTGGTTCCGGCGACAACAGCTGCACCCGGAGCCGGTGGTGGGCGGCGACGGGATCTCCCCTGGGTGGGGGAGTCGGGCGGGTGGTGGTCGGCGCGAGAATGGCCGGGTGACGGTTGCGGGGGTGCTGGCGCCGCTGGTGCGGGGGAGCACGTGGCGACGGGCCGTGTTCCTGCTCCTCGGCGGGGTGCTGCTGCTGCCGTACGCGCTGATCGCGGCGGCCTTCGCGCAACTGCTGACCAACCAGGACGTACCCCGGCCGCTGGCCGCCGGGCTGCTGCTGGTGGCCGTGGTGCTCGCGGTCGTGCCGGTCTTCCTGGCCGGCAGCCGGGCGCTGGAGGTGGCTGCCGCGCGGGCGCTGCTCGGCGCGGACCTGCCCGAGCCGGCGGCCGGTCACCGGCTGGACCGGGAGACCCGGCTGCGCTCCGCGCTCTGGATCGCCCTGCACCTGGTCAGCGGGGGGCTGGTGCTCTTCGCGGCGATCAGCGCGTTCCCGATGGCGCTGGTCTTCATCGCCCAGCAGTTCGGCCTGCGCACCGGCCCGCCGGAGGCGTTCGGCGTCGGTCCGCTGGCCGGTCACGCCCCGGGCTGGACGGCACTGGCCGGGGTGCTGCTGCTGGTCGGGCTGGGATACGCGGTCGCCGGGCTGGGTGCGTTGGCCGCCTCGATGGCGCCCGTGCTGCTCGGCCCGTCGCAGGGGGAGCGGATCGCCGCCCTGGAGGCGCGGGCCGCCCGGCTCGCCGAACGGAACCGGCTGGCCCGGGAGTTGCACGACTCCGTCGGGCACGCGCTGACCGTGGCCACCCTCCAGGCCGCCGCTGCCCGGGAGCTGCTCGACGCGGATCCCGGGTTCGCCCGGCGGGCGCTGCGCGCCATCGAGGAGACCAGCCGGCACGCGATGGAGGACCTGGACCACGTGCTGGGGCTGCTCCGGGAGAGCGACGGCGGCGTGCGCGGCTCCGCCGGCACCGCGCCGCAGCGCACCCTGAGCCAGCTCGACCGGCTGGTCGCCGACACCCGGGCCGCCGGCCTGACCGTGGAGTCGCGGGTCAGCGGTCCGCTCGTCGAGCTGCCGGCGGCGGTGTCCCGGGAGGGCTACCGGATCGTGCAGGAGGGCCTCACCAACGCCGCCCGTTACGGCCGTGGCCCGGTGACGCTCCGGGTCGACGTGCCTGAGAAGGAGCCGGACGGGCCCGGTCGGTGGTTGGAGATCGAGCTGGTCAACGCGGTGCGCGGCGCGACCGGGCCGGGGCGCGGCGGACGCGGCCTGGACGGCATGCGGGAGCGGGTGCTGCTGCTCGGCGGGCGGATCACCGCCGGCCCGGAGGGGGACCGCTGGCAGGTCCGGGTGCGGCTGCCGGTGGCCGGGAAGGACGGTACGAGGTGACCATCGACGTGCTGATCGTCGACGACGACGAGCTGATCCGGCTCGGGCTGCGGGCGATCATCGACGCCCAGCCCGACCTGCGGGTGGTCGGCGAGGCCACCGACGGCGCGGAGGTGCCGCCGCTGGTGGCGAAGCTGCGCCCCCGGGTGGTGCTGATGGACGTCCGGATGCCGGCCATCGACGGCATCCAGGCCACCCGCCGGCTGCTGGCCACCTCCGCCGACCCGCCGAAGGTGCTGGTCGTCACCACCTTCGCCAACGACGAGTACGTCTATGACGCGCTGCGCGCGGGTGCGAGCGGCTTCCTGCTGAAACGGGCCCGCCCGGCCGAGGTGGTGGAGGCGGTCCGGGTGGTGGCGGCCGGCGACTCGCTGCTCTTCCCCGCCGCGATCCGGCAGCTCGTCGGCGCGTACGGCGGGCGGAGTGGGGACGGGCTGCGCTCCGCGCGGCTCACCGAGCGGGAGGGGGAGGTGCTGCGGCTGATGGCCACCGGGCTGTCCAACACCGAGATCGCCGTCCGGCTGGTGGTGGGGGTGGAGACGGTGAAGACGCACGTCGGCAACGTGCTGGCCAAGCTGGGTGTCCGGGACCGCACCCAGGCGGTGATCGCCGCCTACGAGTCGGGTTTCGTGGTGCCCACGGGTTGAGTCGACGCGAAAGGGGCGGTTGCCCGGTGGGCCGCGCTAGCGTTGGCCGGGTGACTGCGCCCAACCAGGTTTCCCCGGTCCCGCCCGCCGATCTGCCCTCCACGCTCGGCGAGCTGCGGGCGTCCGGCCACCACCACCGGACGGTCAAGGCAGAACTGCGCGCCAACCTCCTCGCCCGGATGCGGTCCGGCGAGGACCGCTTCCCCGGCATCGTCGGGTATGACGACACCGTGCTGCCCGAGGTCGAGCGGGCCCTGCTCGCCGGCCACGACATGGTGCTGCTCGGCGAGCGCGGCCAGGGCAAGACCCGGCTGATCCGATCGCTCGGCGCGCTGCTCGACGAGTGGACCCCGGTGATCCCCGGCTCGGTGCTCAACGAGCACCCGATGCACCCGCTCACCCCGGCGTCCCGGGCGCTGGTCGCCGAGGCCGGCGACGACCTGCCGATCGGCTGGCTGCACCGGTCGATGCGGTACGGCGAGAAGCTCGCCACCCCGGACACCAGCGTCGGCGACCTGATCGGTGACGTCGACCCGATCCGGATCGCCCAGGGGCGTACCCTCGGCGACCCGGAGACCATCCACTTCGGACTGGTGCCGCGCACCAACCGGGGCATCTTCGCCGTGAACGAGCTGCCCGACCTGGCCGAACGCATCCAGGTGGCGCTGCTCAACGTGCTGGAGGAGCGGGACATCCAGGTCCGCGGCTACCAGCTGCGGCTGCCGCTGGACCTGCTCCTGGTGGCCAGCGCCAACCCGGAGGACTACACCAACCGGGGCCGGATCATCACCCCGCTCAAGGACCGCTTCGGCGCCGAGATCCGCACCCACTACCCGGTCGACCTCGACCTGGAGCTGGCGCTGATCCGGCAGGAGGCGGACCTGGTCGCCGAGGTGCCCGAGCACGTGCTGGAGGTGCTGGCGCGGTTCGCCCGCGCGGTCCGCGAGTCGCCGTCGGTGGACCCGCGCTCCGGCGTCTCCGCCCGCTTCGCCATCGCCGCCGCCGAGACGGTCGCCGCCGCCGCGCTGCGCCGCTCCGGTCTCCTCGCCGACGACGACACCGGCACCGCCGCGCCGGTGGCCCGGGTGGGGGACGCGGTGTCGGTGGCTTCGACGCTGCGCGGCAAGGTCGAGTTCGAGAGCGGCGAGGAGGGGCGGGAGATCGAGGTCCTCGCCCACCTGCTGCGTACCGCCACGGCGGAGACGTTCCTGGCCCGACTGGCCGGCCTGGACCTGTCCGGGTTCACCGGGCTGGTCGCCGAGGGCGCGGTGATCGAGACCGGGGAGCTGGTCTCCGCAGCCGAGCTGCTGCGCCAGGTCGGCCCGGTGCCCGGGCTGGCCAAGGTGCTCGACCGGCTCGGCATGGGGGACGCGCCCACCCCCGGGGAGGCCGCCGCCGGGATCGAGTTCGTGCTGGAGGGGCTGCACCTGACCCGCCGGCTCGGCAAGGACGTCACCGAGACCGGGCGCACCGTCTACGGCGGCCGGGGCTGACCATGGCCGGCAACCGGTTCCGGTACGGCCAGTGGCGCGGCGGCCCCGACCCGCTCGCCCCGCCGTACGACGTGCGGGCCGCGGTGGACGCGGTCGGCGCGGAGGTGCTGAACGGCGGCAGCCTCCGCGAGGCGCTGCGCGACCTGCTGCGGCGGGGCCCGCAGGGGCGGGGCGGCCTCGACGAGCTGGCCGCCCGGGCCCGCCGGATGCGCCGCGAGGCGCTGCGCCGGGGCGACCTGGACGGCGCGGTGACCCGGGCCCGCTCCCTGCTCGACCAGGCCCTGGCCGCCGAGCGGGACGAGCTGCGCGGACGCGACGGCGACGACGCGCGCTTCGCCGAGGCGGTGCTGGACAACCTGCCCCGCTCCACCGCCCGCGCGGTGCAGGAGCTGGCCGGCTACGAGTGGGCCAGCGACGAGGCGCGGCAGACGTACCAGCGGATCCTCGACGGGCTGCGCGGCGACGTGCTGGAGCAGCGCTTCGCCGGGCTGCGGGACGCGGCCCGCGCGGCCGGGGACCCGGCGGTGCAGCGGCAGCTCGCCGAGATGATGCGGGACCTCAACGAGCTGCTGGCGCGGCACGCCCGCGCCGAGGACACCACGGACGCGTTCGCCGAGTTCATGCGCCGGCACGGCGAGTTCTTCCCGGAGCAGCCGCGCAACGTCGACGAGCTGGTCGACGTGCTGGCCCGCCGGGCGGCGGCCGGTGAGCGGCTGATGCGGTCGCTGTCGGACCGGCAGCGGGAGGAACTGGCCGGGCTGATGCGCCAGTCGCTCGGCGAGGGGCTCGCCGGGGAGCTGGCCGCGCTCGACGACCACCTGCGCTCGTTGCGCCCCGACCTGAACTGGCAGCGCGGCGAGCGGGTCCGCGGTGACCAGCCGCTCGGCTACGGCGAGGCGACCGGCGCGCTCGGCGAGATCGCCGAGCTGGACGAGCTGCTGGACTCCCTGGACCCGGACCAGCCCGGCGCCACCCTGGACGACGTCGACGTGGACGCGGTGGCCCGGACGCTGGGCCGGGACGCCGCCGACGACGTACGCCGGTTGCGGGAGCTGGAGCGGGAGCTGCGCCGGCAGGGCTGGGTGAGCCGGGACGCGGACGGGTTGACGCTCAGCCCGAAGGCGCTGCGCCGGCTGGCCGGCACCGCGCTGCGCCGGGTCTTCGCCGACCTGACCGCCGGGCCGCGCGGCCAGCACGACCTGCGCACGGCGGGTGCCGCGGGCGAGGTCAGCGGTGCCTCCCGGCAGTGGGAGTACGGCGACGAGCAGCCCCTCGACGTCGTGCGCACCCTCACCCGCGCGGTACGCCGTACCGGCCCCACCGTGCCGGTGCAGCTCGCGGTCGAGGACTTCGAGGTGGTGGAGACCGAGCGGCGGGCGTCGGCGGCGGTGGCGCTCTGCGTGGACCTGTCGTACTCGATGGTCTCGCAGGGGCGGTGGGGGCCGATGAAGCAGACGGCGCTCGCGCTGTCGCACCTGGTGGCGACCCGGTTCCCGCAGGACGCGTTGCAGATCGTCGGCTTCGGTCGGGAGGCGGCACCGCTGACCCAGCAGGAGCTGGCGGCGGTGGAGCCGGACCTGGAGCAGGGCACCAACCTCCAGCACGCGCTGCGGCTGGCCGGTCGGCACCTGCGCCGCCATCCGGGTGCCGAGCCGGTGGTCCTCGTGGTCACCGACGGCGAGCCGACCGCGCACCTCGACCCGGAGGACGGGGAGGCGTACTTCCACTGGCCGCCGCTGCCGGAGACGATCGAGGCGACCGTCCGGGAGGTGGACAAACTCACCCGCTACGGCGCCACGCTCAACCTCTTCATGCTCGGCGACGATCCGGGCCTGCGCCGGTTCATGGACGCGGTGGCCCGCCGCTCCAAGGGCCGGGTCTTCACCCCCGACCTGGACGACCTCGGCGAGTACGTGGTCTCGGACTATCTGCGCGCCCGGCACGGGCGCCGCTGACCCGACCGGGTGATCCGGGCGCGTTGCGGTCGGGCGGTGCCCGGTGGCGGGGTTGGCTGGGCGGATGGACAGCGCGGAGCTGCGACGGGCGTACGACCAGGTGTTCGCGGAGGTGGACCGGGGCGGGTTCGGTCCGCCGCCCGAGGGGGAGCTGAGCGCGGAGCAGGTGGTGGCCCACCTGGCGGCCAACGACGAGCTGATGAGCGAGGCGACCGAGGCGGTGCTGGCCGGGTCGCCGTTCGCCTACTACGACCTGGAGACGATCCACCGGCCGCAGCTCGACGCGCTGGTGTCGGAGTGCGGCGGGCTGGACGGGCTGGCCGCCCTGCTCCGGGCGACCAGCCAGAAGCTCTGCGCGCTCGCCGAGCGGCTCGGTGCGGCCGCGGAGACGCCGGTGGACACGGTGCTGCGCGAGGGCTTCGACCTGGACGTGGACGACTCGCTGCCCTGGGGTCGCGTCCTGGACCTGCACACCCGCGTCCACCTGCCGATGCACCTGGCCGAGCTGCGCGCCCTCCGCCGCCAGCCCCATCCCGCCTGACCACCGCTCCCGCCTGACCACCGTCCGGGGGCGTGAGGTCGCGCGCCCGCCTCCCACGCGGGTCCACGGACGGTGCCGAGAGACGCCCTCCGTCACAGAAGGTGACGGGGCTGACCGCCCTCATGGCGACAAGCGATATGCCTCTGCGTCATATTCATGACGCGGAGGCATGTCGCTCCATTGTTTCTGCCCTCCTTCCCTCGCTGCGCTGGTGCCCGCGCTGCGCCGTGGCCGCCCGACCGGGTCGCGGCTCGGCCGGGAGGCGCGGTTGCGCTTCGGCGTGGGTGGCGGGTTGCGCTCCGGCCGTGGACGGCGGGGTTGGGCCTCGGTGGTTCGTGGCCGGGCTGTGTGCGGGGTGCACCGAGCCGCGCCCGACGGCGGAGGCGGGGCCGCCGGGCAGCGTGGTGGGGTGGCGGATCAGGCGTGCCGGAAGGTGCGGCGGTAGGTGGCGGGGGCGACGCCGACCCGCTGGTGGAAGTGCTGGCGGAGGGCGGCGGTGGTGCCGAATCCGCAGCGGTGGGCCACCTGGTCGACGGTCAGCTCGGTGGTCTCCAGCAGCAGCCGCGCCGCGTCGGTGCGCTGCTGGAGCAGCCACTGCGCGGGGCTGAGCCCGGTCTCGGCGCGGAAGTGCCGGGTGAAGGTGCGGACGCTCATTCGGGCGTGCGCGGCGAGGTCGCGCAGTGCGACCGGCTCGTGCAGCCGTTGCCGGGCCCACTCCCGGGTGGCGGCGGTGCCGCTCTCGGCCGTCCGGGGGACGGGACGCTCGATGTACTGCGCCTGCCCGCCGTCCCGCCACGGCGGCACCACACAGCGCCGGGCCGCCCGGTTGGCCACCTCGCTGCCGTGATCGCTGCGGACCACGTGCAGGCAGAGGTCGATGCCGGCGGCCACCCCGGCCGAGGTGAGCACCCCGTCGTCGATGAAGAGCACGTCCGGGTCGAGGTCGACGTCCGGGTGCTGGCGGCGGAACAGGTCGGCGTACGCCCAGTGGGTGGTGGCGCGGCGGCCGGCGAGCAGCCCGGCGGCGGCCAGCACGAAGGCGCCGGTGCAGATCGACATGATCCGGGTGCCCCGCGCGTGGGCCGCCCGCAGCGCCGCCGTGACGGCCGGGTCGACGGTGCCGTCGAAGCCGGGTGAGCCGACGTGCACCCCCGGCACGATCACCGTGTCGACGGTCTCGACGAGTTCCAGGCCGTGGTCGGGGAGCACCTGGTAGCCGCCGGTGCTGCGGACCGGCCGGCCACCCACCGTGCAGGTGGCGACGGTGTAGAGGCGGCGCAGGTCGTCGGTGCGGGCGGCGCCGAAGACCTGGCTGGGGGTGCCGAGATCGAGGCCGACCACCTGGTCGAGGGCGAGCACCGCGATCCGGTGCGGAACGGTCATGGCCCGATTATTGCGTAGGATGGCTTTCCGGCCACTCGTCCGCCCGACCGACAGGGCCGAGACTCGGAGCGTGACCCGACACCGTCGCTTCCACCCGGCCTGGACCGTGGCCGCCGTCTCCTTCGTCGCGCTGGTCGGCGCGGCCGGATTCCGCGCCACGCCGGGCGTCCTGCTGCACCCGCTGCACGCCGAGTTCCGCTGGCCGCTGGCCACCATCTCCGCCGCCGTCTCGGTCAACCTCCTGCTGTACGGGTTGACCGCCCCCTTCGCCGCCGCGCTGATGGACCGCTTCGGCATCCGCCGGGTGGTGGCCGGCGCGCTGGCGCTGGTCGCCCTCGGCAGCGGCCTGACCGTCTTCATGACCGCGAGCTGGCAGCTGATCCTCTGCTGGGGCGTGCTGGTGGGGCTGGGCACCGGCTCGATGGCGCTGGCCTTCGTGGCGACGGTCACCGGCCGCTGGTTCGTCGCCCGGCGCGGCCTGGTGACCGGGGTGCTGACCGCGGGCGGGGCCGCCGGCCAGCTCGTCTTCCTGCCGCTGCTGGCGGTGCTGGTCCGCGACCACGGCTGGCGGGTGGCGGCGCTCGTCGTCGCCGGGGCGGCGCTGGCGGTCGTACCCCTGGTGGGGTGGTTGCTGCGCGAGCACCCGGCGGAGCTGGGACTGCCCGCCTACGGGGCGACCGAGGTGACGCCGGCGCCACCGCCGGCCGGTGGGGCGGCGGGCCGGGCCCTCGGCGCGCTGGCCGCCGCCGCCCGGACCCGGCCGTTCTGGCTGCTGGCCGGCGGCTTCGCGATCTGCGGCGCGACCACCAACGGCCTGGTCGGCACTCACTTCGTGCCGGCCGCGCACGACCACGGCATGCCGGAGACCACCGCGGCCGGGCTGCTCGCCCTGGTCGGGCTCTTCGACATCGCCGGCAGCATCGCGTCCGGCTGGCTGACCGACCGGATGGACAGCCGGCTGCTGCTCGCCGCCTACTACACGCTGCGCGGGGCGTCGCTGCTGGTGCTGCCCGGCCTCTTCGCCGACACCGCCCGGCCCAGCATGCTGGTCTTCATGGTCTTCTACGGCCTGGACTGGGTGGCCACCGTGCCGCCGACGGTGGCGCTGTGCCGGGAGTACTTCGGCGCGTCCGGCGCGGTGGTCTTCGGCTGGGTCTTCGCCGCCCACCAGTTCGGCGCGGCGTTCGCGGCCACCGCCGCCGGGCTGGTCCGCGACCAGCTCGGCGACTACGCCGTCGCCTGGTACGTGGCCGGTGCCCTGTCGATCGGCGCGGCCGGGCTGTCGCTGCGGCTGCGTCGTCGCCGGGGTGACGCCGTACCGCAGCCGGTCGCCGTGCCGGTCGCCGTCGGCCGGCGGGCGTGGAGCTACCGGGGCTGAGCCGGCCGGCGGGCAGGGGTCAGGCGAGTGACCACTGCTGGTCGGGGGCTCCGGTGCAGGTGACCTGTTCGAGCTGGTCGCCGGGTGCGGTGCCGACCCGGGCGCACTTGCCGCTGTGCACGGCGACCAGCAGCACCGGCCCGGCCCCGGTCGGGGTGAGCCGCCACTGCTGGTTGGGCTGGCCGTTGCAGGACCACTGCTGCACGTCGACCCCGTCGTCGGTGCGCTGCCCGTCCACGTCGAGGCACCGGCCGCTGGCGGCGTTGGTCAGCGTCCACACGTCGGCCGCGACCGGGTTCGCCACCCACTGCTGTTCGGGGCCGCCGGTGCAGGCGGCCAGTTGCGCGTCGGCGCCCTCCGGGTCGTCGTCGGTGACCCCGACGCAGAGCCCCGAGGCGACCGCCCGGATCACCTTCGGTCCGGCCGCCGGGGGTGCCGGCGCCGCCGGGGTGGTCGCGGCGGGGGTCGGCGTGGGCTCGGCCGGGGTGGTGGGCGCGGCCTCGGTGGTCGCGGGCGCGGCCGGCTCGCTGCCCGCCGGGGTCGGCGCGGCCGCCGCCGGCAGCACCGGCTGGTCGCCGCCGCCACCCAGCACCCCGGTCGCGAAGAAGAGCCCCAGGAGTACGCCGACCACCGCGACGCCGAGCGCGATCCGCATCAGCGGGTCGCGCGGCAGCCCGGGGCGGGCCGCCGGGCGGCCGCCGTACACGGTGCCGGGCGGAGCGGGACGCGGCGCGGGTTCGGACATGCGGGCATCCTCACCCACGGCGACGGTCGATCGCCAGTCGCCCCGGCGGTGGGGTGTCTCAGTCGACGACCCGGACGTCCTTCCAGAACGCCACCCGGTCGCGCACCATCTCCGCGTCCGGCTTCGGTTCGGGGTAGTACCAGACGGCGTCCCTGGTGGTCTTCCCGTCGTGGGACAGCGAGTAGTACGACGCGGTGCCCTTCCACGGGCAGACGGTGTGCGTCGCGGAGTCGGTGATCAGGTCTTCGCGCAGCGCCGCGCGCGGGAAGTAGTGGTTCCCCTCCACCAGCACGGTGTCGTCGCTCTCGGCGACGACCAGGTCGTTCCAGACGGCTTTCGGCATGCCCCCACGCTATGCCGCGCACGCCGCCGCGACCACCACGCAACGGCCATCGTGGACGTCCCACCGATCCGCCGGCATCGGCGTAAGGTGATCTCATGCACGCTGTCCGTGATCATGAACGGGCGGTGGACACGCTGCGGCGCTCCTACGCCGCGGTGCCCGCCGGTGAGCCCGTGCGGCTGGCCAAACGCACCTCCAACCTGTTCCGCCCGAGGTCGGCGCCGCGCGTCCCCGGGCTGGACGTCAGCGGCCTCACCGGGGTGCTCGCGGTCGACCCGACCGCCCGCACGGCCGACGTGCAGGGCATGTGCACGTACGAGGACCTGGTCGACGCGACCCTCCCGCACGGGCTGATGCCGCTGGTGGTGCCGCAGTTGCGCACCATCACGCTGGGCGGCGCGGTGACCGGGTTGGGCATCGAGTCCACCTCCTTCCGCAACGGCCTGCCGCACGAGTCGGTCACCGAGCTGGACGTGCTGACCGGCGCGGGCGAGCTGCTCACCGTCCGGCCGACGGGTGAGCACGCCGACCTGTTCCGGGCCTTCCCCAACTCGCTGGGCAGTCTCGGCTACGCCACCCGGCTGCGCATCGAGCTCCAGCCGGTCCGCCGGCACGTGGCGCTGCGCAACATCCGCTTCACCCGGCTGGAGGAGCTGGCCGACGCGATCCGGGACGTGGTCGCCAAGGGGGAGTGGGCGGGCGAGCCGGTCGACGCGATGGACGGGGTGGTCTTCAGCCCCGGCGAGGCCTATCTGGTGCTCGGCAGTTTCAGCGACGAGGCGGAGCGGCCGAGCGACTACACCGGCCAGGAGATCTACTACCGCTCGCTGCGCCGGCGCACCCGGGACGCCCTCACCACGTACGACTATCTCTGGCGCTGGGACACCGACTGGTTCTGGTGTTCGGCGGCCTTCGGGGTGCAGCACCCGGTGGTCCGTCGGCTCTGGCCGGCGCGCTACCGGCGCAGCGACTTCTATCACCGACTGGTCCGGCTGGAGCACCGCCACCAGGTGGCCGCCCGGGTCGACCGCTGGCGTGGCCGGCCGGCCCGGGAACGCGTGGTGCAGGACGTCGAGATCCCGCTGGACCGCACCGCCGACTTCCTGCGCTGGTTCGACAAGCACGTCGGGATGACCCCGGTGTGGCTCTGCCCGCTGCGGCTGCGGGAGCCGGCCGGTCCCGGATCCGCCCGGGCGTGGCCGCTATATCCGCTGCAACCGGACGAAACGTATGTGAACATCGGCTTCTGGGGAAGCGTGCCGATCGCCGAGGGCGCCGCCGACGGCGACGTCAACCGGGCCATCGAGCGCGCGGTGTCGGAGGCGGGCGGACACAAGTCGCTCTATTCCGACGCGTACTACGACCGTGCGGCGTTCGACCGGCTCTACGGCGGCGAGACGTGGCGCGCGGTGAAGGACCGTTACGACCCGGACCACCGGCTCACCGGACTCTACGAAAAGGCGGTAGCGCGGCAATGAGCCTGATCGACCGTGAACAGGGGGCGGCCGACGCCCCGTCCAGCCCGCCGGCGGGAGGCCGGCGTACGGGACCGACCGTGGCGGACGTGGTCCGCGCGGTGACCTCCGGAGCGCTGCCGGTCCGGGTGACCGGCTACGACGGCAGCGCCGTCGGCCCGACCGACGCCGGGATCACCCTGTCGATCCGCTCCGAGCGGGGTCTGTCCTACCTGCTCACCGCCCCCGGCGACCTGGGCATGGCCCGGGCGTACGTCAGTGGTGACCTCGGCCTGGACGGGGTGCACCCGGGCGACCCGTACGAGGCGCTGCGGGTGCTCAAGGACGGGATGCCGCTGCGGATGCCGCCGGTGGCCGAGGCGCTGGCCCTGGTGAAGGGGCTCGGCTGGGAGCGGCTGATGCCACCGCCGCCCCCGCCGCAGGAGGCGTCGCCGCGCTGGAAGCGGGTGATGAACGGGCTGCGTCACTCGCGTACCCGGGACAGCACCGCGATCTCGCACCACTACGACGTCTCGAACGCCTTCTACGAGAAGGTGCTCGGCCCGTCGATGACGTACACCTGCGCGGTCTTCCACTCGGCGGAGGACACGCTGGAGCAGGCGCAGCGGGCGAAGTACGACCTGGTGGCGAACAAGCTGGCGCTGAAGCCGGGGATGCGGCTGCTCGACGTGGGCTGCGGCTGGGGCGGCATGGTCCGGCACGCCGCCCGGGAGTACGGCGTGAAGGCGCTGGGCGTGACCCTGTCGCGGGAGCAGGCGCAGTGGGCGCAGGCGGCGATCGAGCGGGAGGGGCTGGGTGAGCTGGCCGAGGTGCGCCACCTGGACTACCGGGACGCGCCCCGCGAGCAGTTCGACGCGATCTCGTCGATCGGGCTGACCGAGCACATCGGGGTGCGCAACTATCCGGCCTACTTCGGCGCGCTGCGGGAGCGGTTGAAGCCCGGCGGGCGGCTGCTGAACCACTGCATCACCCGGGCGGACAACCGGGCCCCGCACCGCTCCGGCGCGTTCATCGACCGGTACGTCTTCCCGGACGGCGAGCTGGCCGGGCCGGGCCGGCTGATCAGCGAGGTGCACGACGCCGGCCTGGAGGTGCACCACGAGGAGAACCTGCGGCAGCACTACGCGCTGACCCTCGCGGGCTGGTGCCGCAACCTGGTCGAGCACTGGGACTTCTGCGTCAACGAGGTGGGGCCGGGCACCGCCCGGGTGTGGGGCCTCTACATGGCGGGTTCGCGGATGGCGTTCGAGCGCAACGGCATCCAGCTGCACCAGGTGCTCGCCACCCGCAACGGCCCGGACGGGGTGAACGGCTATCCGCTGCGTCCCGACTGGACGCCCTGACCTTCGTCGCGACGAAAGGCCGCGCGACCGGCGCGGCCTTTCGTCGATCCCATTGACAAAGAAGTTTTGTACGTACAAACTGATTTTGCCATGAGAGACGTCCTGTACCTGGAAGAACGCGCGCAGGCCGAGACCCTGCTCAAGCCGCAGCGGATCGAGGTGCTGCGGCAGCTCGCCGAGCCGCACACCTGCACCGAGGTCGCCGCCGCGCTGGACCAGACGCCGCAGCGCGTCTACTACCACGTCAAGCAGCTCGTCGCCGCCGGGCTGGCCGAGCAGGTGGCGGCGCGCCCGGTGCGCGGCATCAGCGAGGGCATCTACCAGGCCGTCGCCCGGTCGTACTGGCTCTCGCCCCGGCTCGTCGGCCGGCTCGGCGGGGATCGGCGGATGCGCGACGAGCTGAGCCTCGGTTACCTGCTGGACCTCGTGGAGGAGGTCCAGGCCGACGTCGCCGCCCTCGACCGCACCGCACCGGAGCTGCCGTCGATCGGCGTCTCCGGCGAGATCCGGGTGCCCGCCGAGCGGCGGCAGGAGTTCCTGCACGACCTGCAGTCGACGCTGCAGGACCTGTTCACCCGCTACGGGGGCGCCGAAGGGGACGCCTTCAAGCTCGCCGTGGCCTGCTATCCGAGAGGTGACACAGATGAGTGATCTGCTGACCTACCGCGCCCGGCTGGCCGCGCCGGTCCACGCCGTCCGGCGCGCGCTGACCGACCCGGCCGAGCTGCGCGTCTGGTTCGCCGAGCACGCCGAGGTCGAGCTGCCGCAGCGGTACGCGTTCTGGGGCCGCCACACCCCCGAGGGCGACGCCCCGCACCAGCGCCTGCTGCACGCCGACGAACGCACACTGCGCTTCGCCTGGCTGCTCGACGGGGTGGAGACCACCAGCGAGCTGGAGCTGACCCCGGCGCAGGAGAGCACCGAGCTGACCCTGCGGCAGAGCCACTTCGTCTTCGCCGAGGCGATGAGCGGCAGCAGCATCCGCGGCGTGCTGCAGACCTTCTGGGCCCTGTCGATCGCCAACCTCGCCGCCCACCTGGAGGGTCGGCCGCTGCTGCCGCGTACCGACTTCACCTCGGCCGACCTGCGGGGCGAGCTGGTGATCGACGCGCCGGTGGACCGGGTGTGGGCCTCGCTGACCGACTCCGAGCAGGCCAGCGCCTGGTTCGGCTACCCGATCGGCATCGAGCCCTGGGTCGGCGGCCGGTACGCCATGGGCGGCTTCGAGACCGGCCACGCGGCCAAGGTGGTCGACCTCGACCCGGGCCGGAAGCTCTCCGTCGACTGGGGACCGGTGGGCGTGCAGACCTGGGAGCTGGCCGAATCCGGCGGGCGGACGAAGCTCACCTTCGTGCAGAGCGGCTTCGACGAGGGCAACCCGCCGTACGCGTCGTGGTGCGGGTCGGTGGCCGGGCTCTCCGAGCTGCGCCGCTTCCACGAGATGGCGGACTGGCGGCCGATCTGGCTCGCGGTCGAGATGCCGAGCGGGGTCTGACCCGGCCGCCCGGTCCCTGCCGTCGGCGTCGGCCGGACGGCAGGGACCGCGCAGCTCACAGGTAGGGCCGGGTGATCAGCTCGATGGCGTGCCCCGCCGGGTCCTTGAAGTAGACGCCCCGGCCGCCGTGCTCGTCGTTGATCTCACCGGGGCGGCGCATCTGCGGATCGGCCCAGTGCGTGACGCCGCCCTCACGCAGCCGCCGGTACGCCCGGTCGAAGAGCTCGTCGTCGACCAGGAAGGCGTAGTGCTGCATCTGGATCTCCACCGGCGGCTCGGCGAACTGGAGCAGCGTCCCGTCGTCGAGCTGGATGTTGGTGAAGAGGCCCCAGGACGGCGCCGCCGGAAGCTCCAGCAGCTCACGGAAGAACCGGGCCGATTCCTCGCGGTCCTTCGAGGCGATGATGGTGTGGTTGAAGCTGACTGACATCTTCGGTTGACCTCGCTCACGTGGTGACGACACAGGGACTCGTGGGTGCGAGTCGCCGTGGCGGTCCACGCGCCGGACGCGGGTCGGGCGTCCGGGGGCGGATCAGTCGTCCACCGGGTCGCCGATCCGTGCGTGGCGGGATGCCGGTCCGGTGTTCACGGTGTGAGCCTAGCCGGCGGTGGGCCCGGCGGCTGTCCCGTGCGGGCCGTCAGCCGGAGAGGTCGGCCGCGCGCCGCAGCAGGGCGCGACGTTCCGGTTCGGAGCGCACCGCGTCGGCCGCCGCCCGGAACAGGGCCGCGGCGCGTACCGGGTCGCCGAGGCGGGCGGTCAACTCGGCCTCGGCGGCCAGCGCCGGGGGATAGTCGTCGAGCGCGCCGCCGGTGCGGGCCTCGGCGAGCAGGGCCAGTCCGGGCCCGGGGCCGTACGCGTAGCCGTGGGCGACCGCCCGGTTGAGCCGGACCACCGGGGTGGGCCGCAGCCGGGCCAGCTCGTCGTAGCAGCGGGCGATCGCCGGCCAGTCGGTGGTCCCGGCGGTCGGGGCGGTGGCGTGGCAGGCGGCGATCCGGGCCTGGAGGGCGTACGGGCCGTCGCCGGCCCGGGGCAGCAGCGCGACGCCCTCCGCGATGGCGGCGTGGTCCCAGCGGGACCGGTCCTGCTCGTCGAGGGTGAGCAGGTTGCCGTCGCCGTCCCGGCGGGCGCTCCGGCGCGAGTGGTGCAGCAGCATCAGGGCGAGCAGCCCGGCCACCTCCGGCTGCCCCGGCAGCAGCGTGTCGAGCAGTCGGGTCAGCCGGAGCGCCTCGGTGGCGAAGGCGGGTTCGCCGTCGGCGTCGTACCCCCGGGTGAAGAGCAGGTAGAGCACGGCCAGGACGCCCGGCAGCCGCTCGACCAGCGCGGACCCGGTCGGCACCCGGTACGGCACCCGGGCGGCGGCGATCTTCGCCTTGGCCCGGGTGAGCCGGCGGGTCATGGTTGACTCGCTGACCAGGAAGGCGCGGGCGATGTCGGCGGTGGGCACCCCGGCGACGGTGCGCAGGGTCAGCGCGACCCGGGCCTCCAGGGCGAGCGCCGGATGGCAGCAGGTGAAGATGAGCCGGAGCCGGTCGTCCACCATGCCCCCTTCCACGGGTGGCGGCTCGGGGTCGGTGAGCAGCGTCAGGTCGCGCAGCTTGCGGCGCTCCACGGCGGCCCGGCGCAGCACGTCCAGCGCCCGGTTCCGGGCCACCGTCATCAGCCAGCCGCCCGGATTGCCCGGTACGCCGTCGCGCGGCCACCGTTCCAGCGCGGTGGCGAGCGCCTCCTGGGCGCAGTCCTCGGCGAGCGTCCAGTCGCCGGTGACGCGGATCAGGGCGGCCACGATCCGCGGGTACGCCTCGGCGCCCGCGTCGGCGACCGCCCCGGCCGCGTCGGTCATCGGGGTCAGTCCTCCATCAGCGGGCGCAGCTCGATCCGGCCCCGGTACGCCATCGGGTGCGCGCGGGCCACCTCGATCGCCTCGTCCAGGTCGGCGCACTCCAGCAGGTCGAAGCCCACGATCACCTCCTTGGTCTCGGCGAACGGCCCGTCGCTGAGCAGCAGCTCGTCGTCGCGTACCCGGACGGTGGTGGCCGCCGACGCGGGCGCGAACCGGCTGCCCGTCACCCGCTGCCCCTTGGCGTCCCGCTCGGCCACCCACTGCTCGATGTCCGGGGCGGCGTCCGGGTTCCGGTCGGGCTCGGTGTCGGTGCAGACCAACATCATGTACTTCATCAGGTCACTCCTCCGGTCGGGCTTCCATCAAGCGTGACGAACGCCGGTGGCGCATCCGGACAGCCGGGGCCGGAAAAAAAATCGCAGGTGTCGTCCGGGCCCGGGCTGGGTACTGCCGGGCGATGTTCTTCATCTTCGGGCTCCGGACCAAGGTCACCCAGTCCGGTGTCGTCACGCAGGTCTGCCGTAACTGCGGCAACCGGGCGGCGCAGGTCATCACGCGGCGGGCCACGAAGTTCAGCCTCTTCTTCATTCCGCTGATCCCGGTCCGGACCCGCTGGGCGCAGCAGTGCACCGTCTGCGGCGCCCAGTACGACATCTCCCGCGCCGAGGCGCAGCGCCTCCCGGTCGGCTGAGAGCATGGCCCGCTTCCTCTGCTGGCTGATCGGCCGGCAGCCGGTCGTCCCGCCGCCGGCCCCGGTGCACACCGTCTCCCGTCCGCCGTGCACGCCCGGTCGCCGGCACCGCCGTCGTAGCCGGCCGTCGGCGGGTGCCGGCTCACCCCGCTCGCCCTGGAACCGTTCCGCCGGGCGCTGACCCCGCCACGGGCCGGGCGTCGGCAGGAAACGCCGTGCTGCCCGGCTAGGGTGGCGGGCGTGGCGGAGATCGGGGAGCGGTTGGCGGAGATCCGGGGTGGCGTGCCACCTCGGCGGCACAACGCCCGGACCATCGCCGCGCTGACCGGCAACCCCGGCTGCACCCGCCGGGCGGTGCTGGACAGCGCCGGGGTGGACAAGCCGAAGCTGGCCGAGCGGATCGGTTTCCCGGCCCGGTTCGGCCAGTCCCGCTTCGCCATCACCCGCGGCCACGCGTTCGAGGCGCAGGTCAAGGCCGACGGCGGGGTGGAGCTGCTGCGGCTGGTCGCGGAGCGGTTGGGCGTACCGGTGCCGGCGCGGGCGAGCTGGACCGATCTCGGCGGTGACGACCTGCCGGACCGGCACGAACGCTCCCGGGTGGCGTTGACCGACGGCGGGGACGACGCGGCGCTCTTCGACCACCCGCTGCTCGGGCTGGAGGTGGCCGGCCGGCGGGTGCACCTGGAACCGGACCTGGTCGCCGCCCGGCTCGGCGGCCGCTTCCACGTCGTGGAGATCAAGTCGTTCCCGGTGATCGACGGGCAGGCCGACCCGGCGAAGGTCTCCGCCGCCGCCACCCAGTCCGCCGTCTACGTGCTGGCGCTGCGGGAGCTGCTCGCCGCCGCCGGGCGCGACCCGGAACTCGTCTCCCACGACGTGGTGCTGGTCTGCCCGCGCGACTTCGCCAACGAGCCGGTGGCCAGCCTGGTCGACGTGCGCAAACAGCTCCTGGTGCTGCGTCGCCAGCTGGACCGGATGGCCCGGATCGACGACCTGCTCGACCGGGTGCCGGCGGAGTTCACCGCCGATCCGACCGCCGACCCGGCCACCCTGACCGCCGCGCTGCGTACCGTCGAGGCCCGCTACGCCCCGGACTGCCTGGCCGCCTGCGAGCTGGCGTACTTCTGCCGGCACGAGGCGCGCGGCCACACCACGGCCCTGGGCCGCCCGGTGCGCGAGGCGCTCGGCGGGGTCGCCGACGTGGCGGAGGTGCTGGCGCTCGCCACGGGCGAGCAGACCCCCGACCCGGCCGGGGGCGAGGCCGCCGCGCTGCTGCGCGCCGCCGCCCGGCTGCGTGCCGAGGCCCTGACCGGAGACCCCGCATGAGTACGCTGCGCGCCCTCGCCAAGGCGCAGGCGGTCGCCGCCGGAGTGGCCCAGCCGGTGGCCACCGTCCGGCATCTGTGGCTGTCGGAGCGCCCGTTGGTGCTGGTGCCGCTCGCGATGGCGGGTGAGGCGAACGCCCCGCTGGCCGTCCTGGTCGGGGCGGCGCCCGACGAGGGGCGGCTGCTGATCGTGCCGCAGCCGCGCAACCGGCAGCAGCGTTTCGCGTTCGCCGCCGAGCTGGCCGCGCTGCTCCTGCCTTACCTGGACTCGTTCCGCTCCGTCACCGAGGCGGTGCCGGTGGACCGGGGCCGGGACGTGCGACACCGGTACGTCGACGCCCCGCAGCTGCTGGTGCCGAACCCGGCCGGGATCGGCTTCCTGCGGCTGCTCGGCCGGTCGACCCGGTTCCGTCGGCCGGACGGCGATCATCCGGTGCACCCGTCGGTGCCGCTGCTGGGGCGCTGGCTGACCTTCTTCGCCGAGCGGGCCGAGCAGCCGGGTTCGTCGGCGTTGCTGGCGATGACCGAGGCGTTGACCCTGCACTGGGCGACCGGGCAGAGCGCGGTGGAGGACCTGCACCTGCCGGCGCTGCTCGGCTGGATCGACCCGCCGGCCGGGCTCACCGGCGCGGAGGCGGCGGCCCGGGCGGAGGACCCGTCGGTCTGCCCGCCGGCCGGTCCGGCCACCGACCCGGACTTCGACAACCGCCGGCTCGCCCCGGCCATCGCCGCGTACGCCGAGGCCGGCGACGACCCGGTGGCGCGTGCGGCGGCGTACGCGGAGCTGGAGGCCCTGCTGCGCGGCCAGCTCGCGCCCACCTGGGAGCTGATGTGGCGCGGCGTGGGGTTGCTGCGTGCCCTGCCGCCCGGCGCCCGGGTGGCGGGCCGCTGGGACGGCGACCGGGACGCCTTCACCGGCTACGCGGAGCACGTGGACGCCGGTGGTGGCCCGCAGCCCCGCCGCGACGGTGCGGTGGCCGCCGCCCTGCGCCTGCACCGGCTGGAACGGGCCCTCACCTCCTACGCCGTGCAGCGCGCCTATGACGATCCCCTGGTGATGGCCGAGCACCGGCTGACCGGGGAGGCGTTCGTCGGTGACGTGACGCTGGCCGACCCGAAGCGGGTGGACGACAGCGGGAAGCGGCCGGTGCTGCGGCCCCGCATCCAGGTGGTGACCACCGAGCCGGTGGCGGTGCCGGTGGGGGCGACGCTGTATTCGCCGGCCCGGCCGGCGCAGAAGGCGCGGGTGGTCTTCCTGACCCCCGGCGCGGACGGCAAGACCGAGGTGGTGCTGGAACTCTCCGGCGGGATGGGGCGCGGCCTGACCGCGCCACCGGGCACGGTCCCCGAGGTGGGGGAGCGGCTCTGCTTCACCACCCTGTCGGACGCCTTCATGCCGGCGGGGAACTTCCCCGCGCCGGAGGAGACCCCGTGGACGCACGGCGGGCCGCCGGTGGAGGGGTCGCCGGGCTGACGGGCGTCAACTTCCGGACGGGACGCTTGTGTCCCGTCCGGCCGGGCCGGACGCTTCGCGAAACGTCTTCTCCCGGGGTGGCTGGCATGGACGGTCTCAACATCTACCTCGGGCTGGGCGTCGTCCTGCTCCTGGCGGCCGCCCTCGGGGAGGTGGAGGCGCTGGGCTTCCGGATCCCGCCGCTGCGCGACCGGCGGGTGCGGGTCGCGCTGGGCGTGGTCGGCGTCGTCGCGGTGGTGGCCGCCTTCGTCGCGCCCCTGCCGGGCACCGCGGCGGCGAACCGTAAGGAGGCCCGGGCGACCTATCAGCGGCAGGTGCTGGCGACCTGCGTCGCGGTCTCGTCGACCCGGCGGCTGGGGGACGGCGCGGTGCGCCTCGACGACCGGGGCCGGATCCAGCGGGACCCGATGGTGGCGTTGTTCGAGCGGCAGCTCGCCCAGGAGGACGCGGCGGTGGCGCAGCTCTGGGCCCGGGAGACACCGGCTGACCTGCGGGGGCAGCGGGACGCGGCGCGGGCGGCGTGGACGGAGAGCGAGGCGGTGATGCGGCGGCTGCTGGAGCGGATCCGCGCGCTGCCCTCGGCCTTCACCCAGGAGCAGCTCGACGCGGTGACCGGTCCGGCGACCGCGCAGGGCGCGGCGGGGTGGTCGCGGTTCCGGGGCGCGATGGCGGAGCTGGCCGGGGAGAACTGCGACCTGCCGGCCTGAGCCGCGCCGGCCGGTGCGATGCTCGATCCATGGTGGACGAGCGCTCGCGGACCCGACGCAGCTACGACACGGTGGCCGAGGAGTACCGGAGTCGGCTGGCTGACGAGTTGGCGGGCAAGCCGCTGGACCGGGCGTTGCTGGCGGCGCTGGTGGAGGAGGCCGGCGCGGGGGCGACGGTCGCCGACCTGGGCTGCGGGCCGGGGCACGTGACGGCCTGGTTGGCCGGGCGCGGGGTCCGGGCGGTGGGGATCGACCTGTCGCCGGGGATGGTGGCGGTGGCCCGCCGGTCGTGCCCGCAGGCGGAGTTCCGGGAGGGTGACCTGCTGCGGCTGCCTGCCACGGCGGGCGAGTTCGACGCGGCGGTCGCGCTCTACTCCCTCATCCACCTGAGCCCCGGGGAGCTGCCGGCGGCCGGTGTCGAGCTGCGTCGGGTGCTGCGTCCGGGGGCGCCGCTGCTGGTGGCGGTCCACCTCGGCGGCGAGGTGCGGCATCTGGACGAGTGGTGGGGTCATCCGGTGGACGTGGACTTCCACTTCTTCGCGGCGGAGACGGTGGTGGCGGCGCTCGCCGGGGCGGGCTTCGCGGTGGAGGCCCGGTTGGAGCGGGTCAGTTATCCGCAGGAGGTGGAGACCCGTCGGCTCTATCTGCTGGCCCGTAACGCAGGGTAGTCGCAACAATGTATTTACATGCTTGAAACTTAAACGGTTCAGTAGTTCAGTGGGGGGAATGAACCGCGGCTCCCGGGAAGCCGTACCACCCACCCCCGACCCGAAAAGGTGACCATGCGAAGCAGAAGACTCCGCCTCGCGCTGAGCGCCGCAGCCACCGCCCTGGCCGCCGCCTCCGTCCTGACCGTCATCGGCCCCGCCGACGCGCACACCGTCACACCGGCCAACACCAACGCCTCCGCCTCGACGAAGAGCGTGCTGAACTGGCTCGCGCACCTGCCGAACCGCGGCAGCAACCGGATCGCCTCCGGCTTCTTCGGCGGCTACAGCAACAGCGGGTTCTCGCTCAGCCAGACCGAGGAGCTCAAGACCGCCACCGGTCAGTACCCGGCCATCCTCAGCTGCGACTACGGCTCCGGCTGGGCCACCAACAGCGACATCACCGCGCTGGTCGACTACTCCTGCAACTCCAGCCTGAAGTCCTGGTGGTCCAGCGGCGGCCTGGTCACCGTCAGCGTCCACTCGCCCAGCCCGGCCAACGCCAACGGCGGCGGACTGAACACCGCGATGAGCAACTTCAGCGACCTGCTCAACCCGTCCACCGCCGCCGGGGCCCGCTGGCGACAGCTCGAGGACAAGATGGCCGCCGGCCTCCAGGACCTGGAGAACGCCGGGGTGCCGGTGCTGTTCCGGCCGTTCCACGAGATGAACGGCGACTGGTTCTGGTGGGGCAACCGCGACCCCAACACCTTCAAGCAGGTGTGGCAGCAGATGTACACCTACTTCACCAGCACCAAGGGGCTGGACAACCTGATCTGGGTCTACTCCGCCGACTTCAGCCGCGGCAACCGCACCGCCTACTACGCGGGCGGCTCCTACGTGGACATCGTCGGGATGGACGCGTACGACGACAACCCGCAGGTCTCCGGCATCCAGTCCGCGTACAGCGAGCTGGTCGGGCTGGGCAAGCCGTTCGCCTTCGCCGAGATCGGCCCCGACACCACCGGCTCCTTCGACTACGGCAAGTGGGTCACCGCGTTCCAGCAGAGCTATCCGAAGACCAGCTACTTCCTGGCCTGGAACGACAGCTGGAGCCCGGCGCGCAACCAGGGCGCGAGCACGCTGTTCAACAACTCCTGGATCGCCAACCGGGGCGAGGTCGATCTGGGCAGCATCACCGAGCCCGGCGGCGGTGGCACCTCCAGCCCGCCCCCGCCCACCGGCGGCACCCTGCTCAACGGCTTCGAGTCCGGCACCGAGGGGTGGACCGGCGCCAACGTAACCGGCGGGCCGTGGCAGGTCAACGAGTGGGCGTCCCAGGGCACGTACTCGCTGAAGTCCGACGTCAACCTGGGGGCCGGGGCCGCGTACCTGAAGAAGACCGCCACCACCAGCCTCAGCGGGAAGACCACGCTGCGGGCCACCGCCCGGGTCGCCCCGTGGGGCACCTTCGGCACCGGCAGCCAGGCCAAGCTGTACGTCAAGACCGGCACCGGCTGGCAGTGGTTCGACGGCGGCTCCGTCGCGGTCACCTCCTCCGGCGCCAACCTCTCGCTGAACCTGGGCGGGGTGGCCAACCTCGGTGACGTCCGCGAGATCGGCGTGCAGTTCGTCCCCGGCAGCGGGGCCGGCGGCACCTCCGCCGTGTACGTCGACAACGTGACCATCCAGTAGCGACACCCGCGAGGCCCGGTCCGGCACCGTCCCGCCGGACCGGGCCTCCGTCGCTCCGTCTCCTCTCCGCCGCGTCCGTCGACCCCCCGTCGGAACGCCGTGTCACCGGCTCGCACCGGCACGGTGACGGGGGGCGGTGGACTCTGGCGGCGGCCCCGGCCGGTGGCTACGCTTGCGCCGTTCGCCGCCCGTGACCGGTCCTCATCGTCGAGGGTGCACGTCTGAGAGAGAGCCGGAGCGAATTAGTGCTGCCCCGAGACGTGAGCCGCGCCGTGGCACCGGCCCGGCCCACGCTGTCCGGCCGCGTCGGTCTCGTCGTGGCCGGTCTCGTCGTACTCGGGGAAGCTGCCTGGCTGGTGGCCCGACTGCCCGGCGCCGCCCTGGTCAGCGACCTCGGCGCGGTGGCCGTGGCGACCTGGGCGGCGGTGGCCTGCGTCGGCGCGGCCCGCCGACACCCCGCCCCGCTGCGACGGTTCTGGGGCCTGCTGACGGCCACCATGGCGCTCGCCGCGCTCGGCCGGACACTCTGGACGGTCGAGCGGCTGGGCGGCACCGAGCTGCCGCACACACCGCTGATCGGTGGCCTCTTCACCGCCGGCATCCTCACCGGCACCGCCGCGCTGCTCTCCTCGCTGGCGGCACCGCGCAGCGTGGTCGGGCGGGCCCGGACCCTCCTCGACGGGGTGATCGTCGGGCTGGCCCTGATCCCGATCGGCTGGGTGGTGGTCTTCCGCGACATCGCCGCCGCCGACCTCGCCGACCCGGTACGCACCTTCGGCCTGCTCTATCCGATGTTCGACCTGATGCAGCTCACCATCCTGGTCGCGGTCGCCGGCCCGTCCCGGCCGATGTGGCCGGCGCTGACCATGATCGGGGCCAGCCTCGCCACCCGGGCCGCCGCCGACGCCGCCTACGTGTCGCTCTTCGCACACGACGCCTACGCCCCGGGCCACCCGATCGACGTCTGCTGGCCGCTGAGCTACCTGCTGATCGGGGTCGCCACCCGATATCCACCGCCGCCGAGCTGTGCCGGCACCGAGGAGACCGCCGAGTCGCCGCTGCCGCCCTGGTGGCGGGTGGCCCTGCCCTACCTGCCGGTCGGCGGGGCGATCGTCGCCGTGATCCTCGCCCGTCGTCCCACCGGGCAGACCCCGCACCTGATCTTCCTCGGCATGATGACGCTGCTCGGCGTCCTCGCGGTACGACAGGGCCTGGCCGCCAACGAGAACCTGCGCCTCGTGGCCCGGCTGCGTCGGCTCGCCTACTCCGACCAGCTCACCGGGCTGCCCAACCGGCTCACCTTCAACCGTCGGCTGCGCCGCGCCCTGCGCGACGACGCCCCGGTCGCCGTGCTGCTGCTCGACCTCGACGGGTTCAAGCAGGTCAACGACCGTTTCGGGCACGCCACCGGCGACCGGCTGCTGACCGGCATCGCGGAACGGATGCGGGACGTCGTCGGCGACGACGGCATGATCGCCCGCCTCGGTGGGGACGAGTTCGCGGTGCTCGTCGACGCCGCACGGCCGGTGCCGCCGGAGCAACTCGCCGACCGGCTCCTCGCCGCCCTGGAACCGCTGCCCGGCGAGGAGGACCTCGGCGTGCACCCGTCGGCCAGCATCGGCATCGCCGAGTACGGCCCGCAGCACACCTCCCACACCGACCTGCTGCGCGACGCGGACATCGCCATGTACGCGGCGAAGGCGGCCGGCAAGTCCGCCTACCGGACGTGCACGCGGGCGCTGCGCGAGTCGGCGGTGTCCCGGGCCGAACTCATCGCCGACCTGCGCCGTGCCGTCGACGAGCGGCAGTTGCACCTGGAGTTCCAGCCCATCGTGGATCTGGCCAGCGGTGTGGTCCGCAGCGCGGAGGCGCTGGTCCGCTGGCGGCACCCCCGGCTCGGGACGCTGACCCCGGCGAAGTTCCTGCCGGTGGCCGAGGAGACCGGGCTGATCCTGCCGATCGACCGTTGGGTCATCCACGAGGCGTGCCGGGCCGCCGCCGTCTGGCGGGAACACGCGCCGGAGGCGACCGTCGCGGTGAACATCGCCGCCGCCCACCTGCGCCGGCCGGAACTGGTCGCCCTGGTCACCGACGCCACCGGCGGCGCCGGGCTCCCCCCGCACGCGCTCACCCTGGAACTCACCGAGTCGGCCCTGATCGAGGGGAGCGACGCGGTGCTGGCGCGCCTGCACCAGCTCCGTGAGCTGGGCGTCGGCATCGCCATCGACGACTTCGGCACCGGCTACTCCTCGCTGAGCTACCTGCACCGGATCCCGGCCACCGAGCTGAAGATCGACCGGTCCTTCGTCACCCGACTCGACGCCGAGGACAGCCGGGCGTACGCGACGGTGGAGATGGTCACGCGGCTCGCGGCGGCGTTCGACCTGACCGTGGTGGCCGAGGGGGTGGAGACCGACGGGCAGCACGCGGCGGTCACCGCGATCGGCTGCGTCCACGGCCAGGGCTGGCGGTACGGCCGCCCGGTGTCCCTGTCCGAGCTGCTGGCCACGCTCACCCCGGTCGACATGCCCCGCTGACCGGCCCGGCCGACGGAGGCCGAAGGTCCCGACCGGGACAGGGGGTTCGGCCCTGCTGGCGGCGGCCCGCCGACCGCCACGATGAGACGGTCACCGAGAAGCCGCCACATCCCCCAGGAGCACCCCATGAAGCGACGGACGTTGGACCTGCTGTTCAGCATCGGCGGGCTGGGCCTCGCGGTCCTGCTGCTCGTCGTCGGCATCGTCCTGACGACGAACGCCAACTTCGCCAACACCTACGTGCACGACCAGCTCAGCGCCCAGCACATCAGCTTCAAGCCGGCCGACAAGCTGACCGACGAGGAGAAGAAGGCCGACTGCCTGCGCGAGTACGCCGGTCAGAAGCTCACCACCGGCAAGCAGGCCGAGTGCTACGCCAACGAGTTCATCGGCCTGCACCTCAAGGCGATCGGCGGCGGCAAGACGTACGCCGACCTGGGCGAGCCGCAGACCGCGCTCAAGGAGCAGGTGGCCCAGGCCGAGCAGGCCAAGGCCGCCAACCTGCCGGACCTGCAGAAGCAGCTCGCCGAGGTGACCGCCCAGCGGGAGACCGTCTTCAAGGGCGAGACGCTGCGCGGCCTGCTGCTCACCTCGTACGGCTTCAGCGAGTTCGGCCGCAAGGCCGCGCAGGGCGCGCTGGCGATGTACCTCGGTGCGGCGCTGCTCCTGCTGCTCTCGCTCGCCGGCCTGGTGCACGCCTTCCGCACCCCGACCAGCGAGACGTTCGCCGCCCCGGAGCGGACGAAGGAGAAGGTCACCACCTGATCCCGCCGCTCCACCGCCCGCCCCGTTCGCCCGAATCCCCCCTCGGGCGAGCGGGGCGGTGTCGTGCGCGTCCGAGGGCAGAATCGGCCTTGACCCTCACGCTGCGGCAGGCGGGAGCCTGGTCGTGGAAGGGAGGGGACCATGGCGTACACGGTGGGTCAGGTGGCGCGGGCGGCCGGGGTGACGGTCCGGACGCTGCACCACTACGACGAGATCGGGCTGTTGTCGCCCCGCGGTCGCACGGCGGCGGGCTACCGCCGCTACGACGACGCGGACCTGGAGCGGTTGCAGCTCATCCGCGCGTACCGGGAGCTGGGGTTCCCGCTGGAGGAGATCGCCGCGATCCTCGACGACCCGGACGGCGACCCGTTGCCGCATCTGCGGCGGCAGCACGAGCTGCTGACCGGGCGGATCGGGAAGCTCCGGGAGATCGTGGCGGCGATCGAGTTCGCGATGGAGGCGAGGAAGTTGAACATCCCACTGACCCCGCGGGAGCGGTTCGAGGTCTTCGGCGACCACGACCCGGAGCAGTACGCCGAGGAGACGGAGCGGCGCTGGGGCGGCACGGAGGCGTACCGGCAGTCGGCCGAGCGGACGGCGCGCTATTCGAAGGAGGACTGGCTGCGCAACAAGGCCGAGAACGAGGACTGGGCGCGGCGGATCACCGCGCTGGTGGACTCGGGTGCGCCGGCCGACGGTCCGGAGGCGATGGCGTTGGCCGAGGAGCACCGGCAGCTCATCAGCCGCTGGTTCTACGACTGCTCGTACGAGATCCACACCGGGCTGGCGGACATGTACGTGGCCGACGAGCGGTTCACCGCGTACTTCGAGAAGATCCGGCCGGGAATGGCGGCGTACGTGAGCGAGGCGATCCACGCCAACGCGATCACCCGGGCGTGACTCGTCCGAGCTGACAGGATGGGTCGGACGGCTCCGCCACGGGAGGTCACGTGTTCATCGTCGCCGGCACCCTCTACGTCGACCCCGCCGAGCGGGACGCCTACCTGGCCTCCTGTGTGGAGGCCGTACGGGCGGCCCGCTCGGCGCCCGGCTGCGTCGACTTCGCGGTCAGCGCGGACCTGGTCGAGCCGGGCCGGATCAACGTGTACGAGCGGTGGGAGTCCGACGAGCAGCTGTTGGCGTTCCGGGGCTCCGGCCCGTCGGAGGAGCAGGCGACGGCGATCCTCGGCGCCGAGGTGCACAAGTTCCGCATCTCCGGCGTCGAGGCCCCCTGACCGCCGGGCGCGGCGGAGCGCACCGGATCGGCCGCCGTGCGCGACCGCCACGGGACCGCCACGGGACCGCCCTGCGCACGCTACGAACTTGATGGCATTCCTGTAATCAACCCTGGCCAGGCCGAGCGGGGCTTGGCCAACCGCGCCGCCTCGCGCCGCCTCGCGCCGCCTCGCGCCGCCTCGCGCCGCCTCGCGCCGCCTCGCGCCGCCTCGCGCCGCCTCGCGCCGCCTCGCGCCGCCTCGCGCCGCCTCGCGCCGCCTCGCGCCGCCTCGCGCCGCCTCGCGCCGCCTCGCGCCGCCTCGCGCCGCCTCGCGCCGCCTCGCGCCGCCTCGCGCCGCCTCGCGCCGCCTCGCGCCGCCTCGCGCCGCCTCGCGCCGCCTCGCGCCGCCTCGCGCCGCCTCGCGCCGCCTCGCGCCGCCTCGCGCCGCCTCGCGCCGCCTCGCGCCGCCTCGCGCCGCCCCGCGCCGCCCCGCGCCGCCCCGCGCCGCCCCGCGCCGCCCCGCGCCGCCCCGCACCGCCCCGCCCCGCGCCGCCCCGCACCGCCCCGCACCGCCCCGCACCGCACCGCCCCGCACCGCGCCGCCCCGCGCCGCCCCGCCCAGCCCCGCGCCGCCCCGCCCGCACCGCGCCGCGCCGCGCCCGCACGGGAGAGCCCCGGCGGCTTTCCGTGGGGGTGATTCATCAATGCCATCAAGTTCGTAGGCACTGAAGGGGACTACCCCGGGCGGCCGCCGCCCCAGGCCGTCCAGGCCGACCCGCCGGACCCGCCGGACCAGCCGGACCAAGCCGGACCAAGCCGGACCCGCCGGACCAGCCGGGCTGGCTGATGCCGGCCGAGGATGCGCCGGCCGTGGCCGTGTCGTCCGAGCCGACCACCTGGAGGGTGGACGGCCCGGTGACCCCGTACACCGGGCAGCGGGACCTGTGCGGCGGCCGGGTCGCGGCTGGCCGGCGGGGCCGAGCGGTCGGCTACAGGATGAGGTCGAGCAGGAGGACGCCGGCGAAGCCGACGACCGAGATGATCGTCTCCATCACCGACCAGCTCTTGATGGTCTGCCCGACGGTCAGCCCGAAGTACTCCTTGACCAGCCAGAAGCCGGCGTCGTTGACGTGCGAGAAGAAGAGCGAGCCGCAGCCGACGGCGAGGGCCAGCAGGGCCACCTCCGGCCCCTGGAGGGTGGCGGCCAGGGGCGCGACGATGCCGGCGGCGGTGATGGTGGCGACGGTGGCCGAGCCGGTCGCCACCCGGATGCCGACGGCGACCAGCCAGCCCAGCAGCAGCGGGGACAGGTCCGCGTTCTTGGCCGCGTCCGCGACCAGGTTGCCGACGCCGGCGTCGACCAGCACCTGCTTGAACCCGCCGCCGGCGGCGACGATCAGCAGGATGCCGGCGATCGCCGGCAGCGACCCACCGAGGAAACCGGAGACCTGGCTGCGGCTGAACCCGGTCCGGTAGCCGAGGAAGATCATGGCGAAGATGACGCCGGCCAGCAGCGCGACGATCGGCGTACCGATGATGTCGAGCGTCTTGCGGCCGCCGGTGCCCTCGGCGAGGGTCAGTTCCCCGATCGCGCGCAGCAGCATCAGCACCACCGGCAGCAGCACGGTGACCACCGCCGCCCAGAGCGCCGGCCCGCGCCGGGCGCGGACGTCGGGGGCCTCGTCGATCGGCTCGCCCGGGCGGCCGGCGCCCGGGTTGACCAGGTCGTCCTCGGTGACCAGGTCACCGTCGGCGTCGACCGGGCCACGGCCGGGCGTGGTCGGTCGCCGGTCGCCGGTGACCGAGACCGGCCGCCGGGTGGGCAGCAGCGCCTCCGGCGCGGTGGCGGGCACGTAACGGGCGATGAAGTTGCCGAAGACCGGACCGGCGATGATCACGGTCGGGATGGCGACCAGGAGGCCCAGCGCCAGGGTCTGGCCGAGGTTGGCGCCCAGGGCGTCGATCGCCACCAGCGGGCCGGGGTGCGGCGGCACCAGGCCGTGCAGCACCGACAGGCCGGCCAGCGCCGGGATGCCGATCTTCATCAGGGGTACGTCGGTCCGCCGCGACACCAGCAGCACGATCGGGACCAGCAGCACCACGCCGACCTCGAAGAAGAGCGGCAGCCCGATCAGGGCGGCCACCCCGGCCATCGCCCAGGGCAGGGCGCCGCTGGAGACCCGGTTGACCACCCGTTCGACGATGCCGTCCGCGCCGCCGGACTCGGCGAGCAGACCGCCGATCATCGCGCCGAGGGCGATCAGCAGTCCGACGCCGCCGACGGTGGAGCCGACCCCACCGCTGAACGAGGTGATGATCTTGTCGGGTGCCACGCCGGCGACCACGCCGAGCACGGCCGCGCCGAGGATCAGGGACAGGAACGGGTGCACCTTGCCCCAGGCGATGAGGAGCACCACCGCGGCGATGCCCAGCACGGCCGCGATGACCAGCTGGGTGTTGCCGGCGTTCGTCAGTGGTTCCGCCGGTGCGGCGAGCAGTGTGACCACGGCTATCACGACCTTCGGTAGTCGTCCGGGCCGGTAGGCCGGGCGATCACATGGGAGGAGCGGTGGGTGCGGATTCCGGCGGCAGGCTCGGGGCCAGCCGCCGCAGCGACGCGAACGTCGGAACGAGCGCGTCGTACAACTCGGAGAAGAGGGGGAGCAGGGCGGCGTAGGTGGCCGCGGAGGCGGGGTCGGGGCGTACCGTCTCGTCGATCTCGACCAGGTCGGCGGCGACGTCGATGGAGGTGATCAGGCCGAGGGCCTGCATGCCGAGCAGGGCCGCCCCGAAGCTCGACCCCTCGTGGCCGGCGGGGAAGCGGACGGGCATGCCGAGCGCGTCGGCGAGGATCTGCCGCCACAGCGGGCTGCGGGCGAAGCCGCCGCTGGCGCGTATCTCGCGGACCTCGTTGCCGGCGGCGCGGACCGACGCGAGGACCAGGGCGAGCTGCTGACAGACGCCTTCCAGGGCGGCCCGGACCAGGTGCTCGCGCCGGTGACCGTGGGTCAACCCGACGTATGCGCCGCGCGGCAGCGCGCTCCAGTGCGGCGCCCGCTCGCTGAGCAGGTACGGCAGCATGATCAGCCCGCCGGAGCCGACCGGTGCGCGGGCGGCCATCGCCAGCAGCTCATCCTCGGCGTGCTCGCCCAGCTCGGGGGCGAGCGCGTCGCCGGCCCACTGGAGCACGATGCCGCCGTTGTTGATGGCGCCGCCGACCACCCAGCGGTCGGCGGTGAGCGCATAGCAGAAGACACCGCCCAGCGGGTCGACGGCGGGGCGTTCCACGGCCACCCGCATCGCCCCGGAGGTGCCGATCGAGCAGGCCACCACGCCCGGCTTCACCGCGCCGAGCCCCAGGTTGGCCAGCGGCCCGTCGCCGGCCCCCACCACCAGCGGGGTGTCGACGGGCAGCCCGGTCGCCTCGGCTGCGGCGGCGGTGAGCCCCGGCAGCACGGTCGTCGTGGGCACCAGCTGCGGGAGCTGCTCTTCGGTGGTGCCGGCGATGCCGAGCGCCTCGGCGTCCCAGGTGAGCGTGTGGATGTTCATCAGCCCGGTGGCGGAGGCGACCGAGTGGTCGGTGACCAGCGTCTCGGCCAGCCGCAGCAGGATCCAGTCCTTGATGCCGACCCAGTGCGCGACCCGCTCGAAGAGCTTCGGTTGCTGTTCGGCGAACCAGACCAGCTTGGGCAGCGGCGCCATCGGGTGCACCGGGGTGCCGGTGCGTCGGTGCAACGCCAGCCCGGACGGCACGGCCCGCATCCGTTCGGCCTGCGCGCTGGCCCGCGAGTCGGCCCAGGTCACCGACGGGGTGAGCGGGGTGCCGTCGGCGTCCAGCCCGATCAGGCTGTGCATGGCGGTGCTGAAGGAGAGCCCGGCGATCGGCCCGGGCAGCTCGGCGACCACGGCGCGGACGCACTCCAGCACCGCGTCGAGGATGAGCTGCGGGTCCTGCTCGGCGTACCCGGGGTGCGGCTCGTCCAGCGGGTAGCCGGCGGAGTGGCTGGCGAGCTGCTGCCCGTCGGTGTCGTACGCGACGGCCTTGGTGCTGGTGGTGCCGATGTCCACCCCCACCACGACGGTCGGGTCCACGGATCCACCTCCTCGCGCGCCGCCGGTGGCGTCGGTGCCACTCGCTGCGGCTGACGTTACCGACGCCCGGGGGTGCCCGCACGGCGAAGCGGGACGGTCGAGATCGCGGGTCGGCGGGCCGGAATCGACGCAGCCGGTTACGACTATCGTTCGGGTCAATCAGCCGATCGGTCAGATTGGCGACTTACGCGTGTCTTGGGGGCCTTCCACCCCAGTTGACGTGAATGACACCCCGGATGGTGGCTCGCGCGGCGGAGGAGTCGGCGTGGCGAAGACGGATTCGACGGGTTCCACGTGGCGGTACCGGTGGGTGCACCGGCAGAACGAACGACGACAGCGGTCCTTCCGCGGCGCCGACGAGGCGTGGCGGCGGCGCGCCGACGAGCTGCGGCGGCTGCGTACCCTCGCCGGGTCCTTCCAGGGCTCCGTCGACGCGGGCGCCGGGCTGCCGATGGAGCTGGCCCCCGGCGAGGTGGTCTTCTGGACGCTCCCGGCCGCGCAACTGGTCGAGGTACGGCACACCGCCGTGCTGCCCGCCCCCGAGCTGACCGTCGACCCGGAGCCGCCGGCGGTGCGCCCGCGCCGGCCCGAGGGCGTCAAGGTCACCGACGCGGGACTCGCCGTGCTCACCAACCGCCGGCTGGTCCTGCTCGGCGGGCGCGGCCGGCGCGACTGGGCGTACGGGAGGATGACCGGACTGGCCCACGACCCGGCGGCCCCGGTGACGCTGATCCAGGTCCTGGACCGGCAGCGCACCTCCGGCCTGCTGCTGCCCACCGGCGCGGTCGCGGACTTCCGGTTCAAGCTCACCCTGGCCTTCGCCGACGCCATCGAGCAGCGCGCGGCGGTGGTCGCCCAGCTCGACGAGCTGATCGCCGAACACGCGCAGACGAGGCCGTTCCGCCCGGAGATCGCCACCCCGGCGCAGGCCCGGCGGCTCGCGCGGGTGCCCGGCGGCCGGCGCACCGTCGCGGTGGGAGCGGCCCTCGCGCTGATCGTGCCGGCGATGGTCTTCGAGTCGGACCCGCCGGTCCGGCCCGGCTCCGACGTCGCCTCCGCCGCGACCCCGGCGGCCACCGTCCCGCCCACGCCGGTCCCCCCGGCCGTCCGGATGGAGGAGGCGGTCGCGCCGAAACCGCGCCGGCACACCACCGCGCCGACCGCGCAGCCCTCCCGCACCGCCGCACCGCAGCCCGCCGTGGCGGCCCCCTGCGGTGCCCCGGTCAACCCGTTCGGGTACGACTACTGCGGCGACACCAGGATCAGCCGGCCCGCCCGGACGGTGTGCGACGTCTTCCGCTGCGCCCCGGGTTTCTGGTCCGGCCGGGGCTATCTCGTGCAGTGCCGGGACGGGCGGATCAGTCTCACCGGCGGGCAGCCCGACGCGTGCGCCGACCACCGGGGCGTCCGCCGGACGCTGTGGAGCTGACCGGTCAGGCGCCGAAGTCGGGGACGGTGAGGCTGCCGTCCGCCGCGAGCGGGAAGCCCGGGTTCCAGGCGATCTCCCACAGGTGGCCGTCCGGGTCGGTGAAGCAGCCCGCGTAGCCGCCGTAGAAGGTCTCCCGGGCCGGTCGGGTGACCGTGGCACCCGCGTCGGCGGCCTGGCGGAGGATCTCGTCGACCTCCGCCCGGCTGCGGACGTTCTGCGCCAGGCTCAGGCCGCCGAAGCCGTCACCGCCCTGGTCGGTCAGGCCGGCGTCGTCGGCCAGCTTGCCGCGCCCCCAGAGCACCACGGCGAGGCCGCCGGCCTGGAAGAAGACGGTCTCCTCGACCTCCTGGCCGCGCCAGCCGAGCCGTTCGTAGAAGGCGCGGGCCCGACCCAGGTCGGCCACGCCGAGCGTGACCAGGCTGATCCTCTGCTCCATGGCCGGACCGTACCGCCCCGGGCCGACCGGGTTAACCGCTCGCCCGTCGCGCGCCGCGGGGTTACCGTCCCCGGCGTGTCCCGCACCGTGACCCTCGCCCTGGTCGACGCAGACGGCGTCCCGCTGGGCAGCCTGCCCCCGTACGACGTGCCGGAGCCCTGGTGGCAGGAGGTCGCCTCGGTGGTCACCGAGGCCCGACGGCGGCACCACCTCGACGTGGCGGTGCTGCGGCTGCTCGCGGCGGACCGGCCGGAGCCGCCCGGCGGCCACCTCACCTACCTCGCGCAGGTCGCCGAGCGGCCGGCCGTGCCGCTGAGCCCGCCGACGTTCGACCTGTCGGAGGAGCCGCTGCGCGCCGCGTGGGCCCGACCGGGTGGCCCGGCGCGCAGCCTCGCCTGGGCGGCCGGGGAGCTGCGGCGGATCGGCCGACCGGTGACCGGCGTCGCGCAGCAGCGGACCTGGAACCTGTCGGCGATCTGGCGGCTCGACGGCGAGTGGGGCAGCGCCTGGCTCAAGCAGGTGCCGCTCTTCTTCCGGCACGAGGCGGCGGTGCTGCGTCGCCTCGCCGCCTCCGGCGTCACCCCCACCCTGCTCGCCGCCGACGACTCGGGCCGGATGCTGCTGGACCACGTGCCCGGCGAGGACCGCTACGCGGCCGACGTCGACGAACGCGCCGCGATCACCGCCGACCACCACGTCCTCCAGGTGCGTGCCGCCGCCGACGTGGCGGGGCTGGTCGCCGACGGCGTACCCGATCGTCGGGGGCCGGCGCTGGCCGGCTGGATCCGGACGATGCTCGCCCCGCACGACGTCTCCGCCGTGGCCGGTCTCCTGGCCGACCTGGACGACCGCCTCGACCAGGTACGTCGCTGCGGCCTGCCGGACACCCTCGTGCACGGCGACCTGCACCCGGGCAACGTGCGCGGGGACGGCCGGCGGCGGGTGGTCATCGACTGGGGGGACGCCTTCGTCGGGCATCCCGCCTTCGACCTGCTGCGGCTGACCGAGACCCTCGACCCGGCCGCGGCCGGTCGGCTGGCGGCGGAGTGGGCCGCCCGGTGGCGGGCCGACGTGCCCGGCTGCGACCCCGAGCGGGCGGTGGCGCTGCTCCGGCCGGTCGCGCCGCTGCGGATGGCCGCCGTGTACGCGATGTTCCTCGCCGGCATCGAGCCCAGCGAGCACCCCTTCCACGTCCACGACGTGCCCGCCTGCCTCGACGCCGCAGTGGCGACGCTTGTATCAATTGATTGACACAACAGCTTCGGTCGATCATGCTCTTTGTGTCAGACGACTCATACAAGCTGGGAGTGGCGACATGGCGACCGTGCTGGCCCTCGGACCCGTGCTCGGGTTCCTGCTCGTGGCCCTGCTGGCCCGACCGTCGGCGGAGGCCGACACCACGCCCGCCGCCGTCCGACGAACCATCCGGCGCTGGCGGTGGACCGGGCTGCTGCTGGGCGTGGTCGTCGCCGCCGTCGCCTGGGACCGGGACCCGCTGGGCCGGGGCGTGCTGCTCGCCGCGCCGCTGCTCGCGCTCTGCGTCCTGGCCGGCGTGGTGGTGGGGGAGACCCGCGCGGTCCGCGCCGCCGGCAGCACCCGCCGGGCCGCCCTGGAGACCCGCCGGGTCCGCGACTACCTGCCGCGCGTTCCCGGGTGGACGGTCGTCGCCGCCGGTGGCACGCTCACCGCCCTGCTGGCCGCGACCACCACCGCCGCCTCCGCCGACGACCTGGGCCGCGCCGGCCGCTCCCTGGCGTACGACTGCGGCCGGTACGCCGGCTCCCACGGCCCCTGGGCCGGCTCCTTCTACAGCCTGCCGCTCGCCGCGGTGGTCGGTGTCGGCGTGCTGCTCGCCGGGCTGGCGCTGCGCCGGGTGGTCGGGCGGCCCCGCCCCCAGGACGCCGTCGGTGACCTGGTGCCCGACGACGCCGAGCGGCGTCGCTCCGCAGCCGCCGTCACCGGTGCCGCCGGCCTGCTGCTCACCGTCCCGCTGATCGGCGTCTCCCTGGTCACCGCCGCCGGCCTGCTGGCCAGCCCGTGCCGGCCGGTGTGGTGGACGGCGACCGCCTGGCTGCTGATCCTGCTGGTTCCCGGCTGGCTCGCGCTGCTCGGCTGGAGCGGGTCCGCCCTGCTGACCGCCGGCACCCGACCGACCCGACCCGTCCCGGTGCCGGCGTGAGCGCACCCCCGACCCTCCAGGTCAGGGCCGACGACCCCACCCCGCCCTACGAGCAGCTGCGGCGGCAGCTCGCCGAACTGATCGGCGCCGGGGTGCTCGCCCCCGGGGACCGGCTGCCGCCGCTGCGCCAGCTCGCCGGTGACCTCGGCCTCGCCGTCGGCACCGTGGCCCGCACCTACCGCGAGTTGGAGGCCGGCGGGCTGGTGCGCTCCCGCCGCGGCGGCGGCACCCGGGTCGCCGAACGGGCCGTCCCCGAGCCCGCCGACGAGCGGAGACAGGCCCTCGACCGGCACGCCACCGCCTACCTGCGGCAGGCGCGGCTGCTCGGCGTCGACCGCGAGGCGGCCCTCGACGCCGTCCGGCGGGCCTGGGCCGCGCAGGGGTGATCCCGGTCAGGCCCGGCGCACCGGGATCCACAGTTCGGCGTCGGCGTGCCGCCCGTCCGCCGACACCCGCACCTTGGAGATCTCCGGGCCGGGCCGGCTCTCGTACGGGTTCGACGGGAACCACTGGGTGAACACGTCCCGCCACAGGTGCTGCACCGCCTGCGGGAACTCGCCGGCCGTCGCGAAGACCGCCCAGTCGCCCGCCGCCACCGGCAGCGTGTCCAGGTCTCCGGGTACGTCGGCACCGGTCACCGCGCCGAGCCAGTAGTCCAGCTCGGAGCCCTCCGCCCGGTCACCCACCAGGTTGTCGCTGACGTTGACGACGCCCCGCGGCTCCTGGTCCGACAGCGCCTCGATCCGGCGTACGGTCGCCGGCTCGACGCCCCGGACGAAGGCGACGATGTCCGGGTTCATCCCCTCGTGGACCAGCGGGACGCGGGCCTTCCGCCCGACCAGATGGAAGGCGTCCTTCGCCACGATCCGGTATCGCATGGTGGTGCTCCCTTCGACGACGAGTCGGAAGGACATCCGGGGTTGGGAGTGCAGCGTCGCCCCCGTACGCCGGGCCTCGCGCGGACCGATCCCGTGCACGGCGCGGAACGCCCGGGCGAAGGCCTCGTTCGAGCCGTAGCCCCAGCGGACCGCGATGTCGAGCAGCGACTTCTCACCGGCCAGCACCTCCGCGCCCGCGACGGTGAGGCGTCGCCGCCGGACGTACTCCGACAGCGGTACGCCGGCCAGCGCGGAGAAGAGCCGCCGGAAGTGGTGTTCCGAGGTGACCGCGATCCGGGCCAGCTCGGCCACCTCGATCCGCTGGTCGAGGTGGCGCTCGATGTGCTCCATGGCCTGATTGAGTCGCTCCAGCACCCGGTGCTCCTTCCGTCTTCCGCCACCGACGCTAGGCGTCACCGCGGGCTCCCACCCGACCCGGGAGAACCCGCTCCGATCGGGTCCCGGCCAGCCGCGGCAGCGGCCTTGGCTGCTCGGGGCCCCAGCCGACAGGCGCCGTCCGGGTCCACGCCGTGCGAGGCGGCAGGGCCGGCGGATCACCAGGTCCCCACGCTGGTCGTGCGGGAGCGCCTGGCGCGGGCCCTCGACATGCGGCTCGATGTCCGCTTCTCGCCCGACGTCGACGCCGCCTGACCCGGATCGGGTTGCCGGGCACTGGCGTGGGTGTCGCATCATGTGCGGCGTGATCAACCTCTGGCGGAAGCGGCACCACAAGAAGAAGCACAGCTCCAACGACTGCGACGGCTGCGACGGGATCCAGTTCTGCGACGACGTCCCCTGCTGCGACTTCGGGCTCTTCTCGTTCCTGCTGACCCTCGGCTCGGTGGCGGCGGGCGCGACCCGGGCGCCGGTGGTGGACCGGGCCGGTCGGGCGGCGATCCTCGGCTACCGGCGCTGGCTGTCGCACCGCTGGCCCGGCCAGTGCCGTTACACCCCCACCTGCAGCGCGTACGGGTTGGCGGCGGTGGAACGTCACGGCCTGGCGACCGGCGGGCGGATGGCCGCCGACCGGTTGCGCCGCTGCAGGCCGGACGTGCCGCGCGGCACCCACGACCCGGTGCGCTGACCGGTCAGCGCAGCGTCGTCGGGGGCCCGAAGACGACCGGTACGCCGGGGGAGTAGAGCACGCTCACCGGCGGGCCGGCCATCGGCGGCAGCCCGGCGGCGGTGACCAGTTCGTCGTCGAGGTGCAGCAGCTCGGCCCGGTGCAGCGGCCAGCGCGGATGCCAGTTCGGCAGGTGCAGGGTGCGCCCGTACGCCCGGGTGTGCAGCCCCCAGCGGGCGGTGACGAAGTGATCGAGGGGCGTCGGGTCGGCGACGGGTGCGCCGACCCGGACCACCATCCGGCTCGTCGCGCCCGCCGGACCGGGCCACCGCCGCCGGCAGCGGTAGGTGAGCCGGTCGCCGTCGCGTTCCAGCCGCATCGACGACCATTTGTACGGCAGCCGCAGCGCGGCCTGCGCCACCAGCACCGGCACCAGCCGCGACGCGTCGAGGGAGCGGAACACCACGGCCCGCCGCCCGGTGCCGTCCACCGAGTACAGCCGGACGTTGGTCTCCCAGAAGGTGCCGAAGTACGGCACACCCGGCCCCCGGCCGAGGCCCAGCCCCACCATCCGGAAACCGATCAGCCCGACGTACGTCCGGCCGTCGAGGGTGTCGGGTCGGGTGCCGGCGGGCAGCAGCGGCGCGACCAGCTCCGGCGCGACCGCCCAGTGCAGGAACGTCAGGTCCTGCCAGCGTTGCCCCAGCACCGCCCACGGGAACGCCCGGCTGGGCGCGGCGTCGACCGGCTCGATGTCCACCTGCCCATCGTGCCAGCCGGGCGACCGGGACCCGCGCTCCCGGCAGGAAGACGGGCCGTGACCAACGCCTCCGCTGGTCACGACCCGTCCTGCTGATCGGTGGGTCAGGCGATCGACGCCGGGAACCGTTGCCAGACCCGGTGCGCCGCCATCAACTGCTGCACGGTGCCGAGCACGTCGCTCGCGGACTCACCGGTGACGACGCCGGGCGTGTCGGCCACCCCGGCCGCCCGCAGCACGTCGACGCCGCCGTCCCACGCGCCGATCGCCTTGGCGTGCCGCCAGCACTCCTGGACCAAAAGCAGCACGCGCGGGTCGACGTTCGCCGGGCCGGGTGCGCCGGCCTTCGCGTCCCGGGCGGGCAGCGCGTCCGGTGCCGGTGCGGGCGCGCCCGCCAGCAGCAGCGCGTCGAACTCGACCGACCGGCCGGTGGCGAAGGTCCGCTGCACCGGCAGGCCGCCGATCATGCCGCCGTGCGGGGCGATCAGCAGCGGCACCATGCCGGCGTCGAAGACCGCGCGTCGCAGCGTGCCGAGGCCGTCGAGGTCGCTGTGCTCGTCCACCACGATGCCGATCATGCGGCCGTCGGCCGGCCACTCCCGGCCGACCTGCGACAGGGCCGGGCTCGGCGTGACCTCGGCGAGCGGCCGGGTGGACTGCGGTGCGGGCAGGCCCAGGCCGGTGGCGACCTGCGCGCAGAGCACCGGGTCGATGTCGGCCAGGCACTGGAGCTGCCGTTCCTTGATCGCCTGGTGATAGCACTTGCCGAGCTCGAAGGTGTAGGCGCGGACGATGTGTTCCTTCTCGACCGGCGACATGCTCTGCCAGAAGAGCCGGGCCTGGCTGAAGTGGTCGTCGAAGGAGGCCGGGTTGGCGCGTACCTTCGGCGCCTCGGCCACCGTGACCGGCACGTCCACGAAGGCGTGGTCGGCGTCGCCGGCCGGGAAGGGGTTGCCCCCGTCCAGCGAGTTCGGCCGGTACGGCGCGACTCCCGCGTGGACGGCGTGCTGGTGGTAGCCGTCGCGGAGCATGTCGTTGACCGCCGCGTGCGGCCGGTTGATCGGGATCTGCGGGAAGTTCGGCCCGGCCAGCCGGGTGAGCTGCGTGTCCAGGTAGGAGAAGAGCCGCCCCTGCAGCAGCGGGTCGTTGGTGACGTCGATGCCCGGCGGCAGGTGGCCGAGGTGGAAGGCGACCTGCTCGGTCTCGGCGAAGAAGTTCGTCGGCGTCCGGTTGAGGACCATCCGCCCGACCGGCTGCACGGGGGCGAGTTCCTCCGGCACGATCTTCGTCGGGTCGAGCAGGTCGATCCCGGCGAAGGTCTCCTCAGGCGTGTCGGGGAAGACCTGGATGCCGAGTTCCCACTCGGGGTACGCGCCGGCCTCGATCGCGTCGTACAGGTCGCGGCGGTGGAAGTCCGGGTCGATGCCGGCCAGCAGCTGCGCCTCCTCCCATTCCAGGGAGTGCACGCCGAGCTTGGGCTTCCAGTGGAACTTGACCAGCACGGTCTCCCCGGCGTCGTTGACCAGCCGGAACGTGTGGACGCCGAAGCCCTCCATGGTCCGGTAGGAGCGGGGGATGCCCCGGTCGGACATGTTCCAGATGGTGTGGTGCTGCGCCTCGGTGTGCAGGGAGACGAAGTCCCAGAAGGTGTCGTGCGCGCTCTGCGCCTGCGGGATCTCCCGGTCCGGGTGCGGCTTGGCGGCGTGGATGATGTCGGGGAACTTGATCGCGTCCTGGATGAAGAAGACCGGCATGTTGTTGCCGACCAGGTCGAACGTGCCCTCGTCGGTGTAGAACTTCGTGGCGAAGCCGCGGGTGTCGCGGACCGTGTCGGCCGAACCGCGCGAACCGAGCACCGTGGAGAAGCGGACGAAGACGTCGGTCTCCTTGCCCTTCTTCAGGAAGCCGGCCCGGGTCAGCGCGTCAGCGGTGCCGTACCCGGTGAAGACGCCGTGTGCCCCGGCGCCCCGCGCGTGCACCACGCGCTCGGGGATGCGCTCGTGGTCGAAGTGGGTGATCTTCTCGCGGAAGTGGTGGTCCTGGAGCAGGACCGGGCCGCGCGGCCCGGCCTTCAGCGAATGGTCCGTGTCGCGCAGGCGGGCCCCCTGCGCGGTGGTGAGGAACCGGCCCTGCTGCGCCTTGGCGCTGGCGGGCGCGCCGGTCTTCGCGCCGGTCGGGGTACGCGTCTCCGGTGCCCCCTGCTCCGGCTTCGGCGGCAGGGGGTCGTGCGGGGTGGTGGGCTCGGCGAGGGACGGCGGGGCGCTGCCCGGCACACCGGGCACGTCGGGGGTGAGGACGTCGGCGACCTTCTCCACGACGTCCTTGACCACTTTGGCGGGCTTGCTGGAATCCATGGACGTGTTCCTCCGTGCAGCGTTGACGAGCCGGCATTTCGCCCGTACCCGACGACTGGGGCAGCAAACACGCCGTGTCGATGTCGTTGTCAGAGAGTGATGACCACCTTGCCAGTGGTGTGTCCGTTCCCGACGTGCCGGATCGCGTCGGCCACTCCGGCCAGCGGGAAGGTCCGGTCGACCACCGGGCGCACCTGCCCCGCCTCGATGAGTTCCGTCAGCGCCGTCAGGTTCGCGGTGCTCTCCTTCGCGACCAGCGGCACCAGCCGGGGGCCGACGAACGGCGACAGGGCCAACGCCCGGAGCTGCCGGTCGAAGCCCTGCAACCACTTCCCGTCGCTGGCCTCCCCGCCGACGAGCACGAGCGTCCCGGACGGGGTGAGCACCCGGCGCAGCCGGGACAGTGGACGGTTGCCGCCGGTGTCGATCACCACGTCGTACCGCTGGTCGGGGAGGTCGGCGCGGGTGTGGTCGACCACCTCGGTCGCGCCGAGGGCGCGGACCAGGTCGAGCTTGCCGGGCCCGCAGACGCCGGTGACGTGCGCACCGGCCGCGCGGGCGAGCTGGACGGCGTACGTGCCGACGCCGCCGCCGGCGCCGATGACGAGGACCCGCTGGCCGGGCCGGACCCGGGCCGCGTCGCGGACGGCGGTGAGCGCGGTCTGCCCGGAGACGGGGACGGCGGCGGCCTCGGTATAGCTGAGGTTGCCGGGTTTCAGGGCGAGTCGGTCGGCGGGGGCGACGGCGTAGGCGGCGAAGGTGCCGGCGCCGGTGCCGTAGACGGCGTCGCCGGGGGTGAACCCGGTGACGCCGGGGCCGACGGCGGTGACCACGCCGGCGAGGTCCAGCCCGGGGACCTGGTTGCGGGGGCGGCGCAGCCCGTAGCCGAGGCGCAGCAGGTAGGGCAGGCCGGTCATCAGGTGCCAGACGCCGGGATCGACACCGGCCGCCCGGACCTGCACGAGCACCTGACCCGGTCCGGCGGTCGGCCGGTCGACGTCGGCGACGCGGAGCACCTCGGCCGGGCCGTACCGGTCCTGGACGACTGCCTTCACGATTCCTCCTGCGGGTACTGGAACACGTCGGTGAGGGGCACGCCGAAGACGGTGGCGATCTGGAACGCCATCTCCAGCGAGGGGGAGTAGCGGCCCTGTTCGATGGCGATGACGGTCTGTCGGGTCACGCCGATCCGGCGGGCCAGCTCGGCCTGGGTCATCTCGTCGTGCGCGAAGCGCAGCGCCCGGATGGCGTTGGTGATCCGGGTCGGCTTCACCACGACTGGAATCCCCGCCGGTAGGCGACGATCTTCGCGGCGGAGCCGACCACCGCCGACAGCACGAAGCAGAGATAGATGACGTTGGCGATCCAGAACTGGTCCCAGTCGGCGAGGGCCATCGCCAGGGCGGCCACCCCGCCGACGATCACGAAGGACTGCCCGATGTGTTCGCCGACCCGGTGGATCTCCCGGTCCCGCTGGTCCTTCTGGTTCGCCCCCTCGGGCGAGACGATCGAGACCACGATGTTCAGCACGATGGACGTGACGATGGCCGCGCCGATCGTGGTCAGCAGCGGGCCCGCGTAGGCGACGTCCGCGAGCGGTCCGCCGCCCGCGCGGCCGAGGACCACCATCACGTACGCGGCCCAGCCGGCGACCGCCACCAGCGCCAGGATCCAGGCGCGCTTCTCCTCGAAGGCCACGACACTCCCCAGGTAAAGAATCTTTGACATCGTCAGTGTCAAGCGCAGCCGACACGATGTCAAGAATTCTTTACCTGGGGTTCTGCCCTGACTGCTCTGGAGGGGTGGCCCTTCAGGTCACTCCGGGGCGTGGCAGACGGCCTCGACGTTGTTGCCGTCCGGGTCCCGGACGAATGCGCCGTAGTAGGTCGGGTGGTATTCCGGCCACACCCGGGGCGCGTGCAGCACCTCCGCACCGGCCGCCACGGCGGCCTCGTGGAACGCGCGTACCGCGGCGCGATCCGGCGCGGTGAAGGCGATGTGCGACTCGGGGACCTCGCCATCGGTCCCGTTGGGGGTGAGCCAGAAGTCCGCGTGGTCGGTGCCATAGCCGATCGCCTCGCCGAAATCCATCATCCGGCGTCCGCCCAGCGGCGCGAGCACGTGGTCGTAGAAGGCCGCGTTGGCCTGCAGGTCGCGGACCGGAACGGACATGTGGTCGAGCATGCTGCTACCTCCTGAGCTGTCACTGATCGCGCCAGGCTAGGGCCACCCGGTGACAACTTCGCCGCCTCCGCCCCGGGCCGTCGCGCCGCCGCGTGGTGTGTCGCCGGATCCACCCTCCTACCCCCGGTGTATATACGCGGTGTATACCTCCGGTGTAGGGTGACGGCATGAGCGTCCCCATGACCCTGCTCGGCCTGCTCGAACGCGAGCCCAGCCACGGCTACGACCTGAAGCGCGACTACGACTCCTTCTTCAACCGGGGCAAGCCGCTCCCGTTCGGCCAGGTCTACGCGACCCTCGGCCGGCTCGCCCGCGACGGCAAGATCGTGGTCGGTGAGGTCGAGCCGGGCGTCGGCCCCGAGCGCAAGCGCTACGTCATCACCGACCAGGGCGCGACCGAGTTCGAGTCGTGGCTGACCGAGCCGGTCGAGGCCGAACCCAACCTGCAGACCGTGCTGTTCAGCAAGGTCGTGCTGGCCCTCATGCTCGACCGCCCCGCCGAGGAATACCTCGACGCCCAGCGCGCCACCCACCTGCGGCGGATGAAGGAACTCACCGCCGTCAAGCGCGGCGGCAACCTGGTCGACGTCATGCTCGCCGACCACGGCCTGTTCCACCTCGAAGCCGACCTGCACTGGATCGACACCACCGTCGCCCGGCTGGACGCGCTACGAAAGGTGGTGAAGGGATGACGGCCATCGAGGCGCGCGACGTCGTCCTCTCCTTCGGCGAGACCCCGGCCCTGCGCGGTGCCAGCGTCGCGGTCGACCCGGGCGAGATCGTCGCCATCATGGGCCCCAGCGGCTCCGGCAAGTCCACCCTGCTGCACTGCCTGGCCGGCATCCTGGTGCCCGACACAGGTGAGATCCACTTCGACGGCCACCGGATCGACACCCTGAGCGAGCAGGAGCGCAGCATGCTGCGCCGGGACCGGTTCGGTTTCGTGTTCCAGTTCGGACAGCTCGTGCCCGAGCTGACCGCCGAGGAGAACGTCGCGCTGCCGCTGCTGCTCTCCGGCGCCAGACGGGCCGCCGCCCTCGCCGAGGCGCGCCCCTGGTTCGCGCGGCTCGGCCTCGACGGCCTGGAACGCCGCCGCTCCGGCGAACTCTCCGGCGGGCAGGCGCAACGCGTCGCACTGGCCCGCGGCCTGGTCGCCCGGCCCAAGGTGCTCTTCGCCGACGAGCCGACCGGCGCGCTCGACTCGCTCACCGGCGAGCAGGTGATGGACCTGCTCGTCACCTCCGCCCACGAGGAGGGCACCACCGTCGTCCTGGTCACCCACGAGGCCCGCATCGCCGCGTACGCCGACCGGCAGGTCATCGTCCGCGACGGCAAGGTGAACGCGCTGGTGGGCGCATGATCCGCTTCGGCCTGCGGCTGGCCCTCTCCGGCGGCCGGGAGGCCGCCGTCCGGCTCGTCATCATCGCCGCCGCCGTCGCGCTCGGCGTCGGCATGCTGCTGACCACCCTCGCCGGGATGAACGCGGTCGACGCGCAGAACCAGCGGTACGCCTGGCTCAACACCGCCGTCGCCCCGGCCGCCGCCGACCCGACCGCCGACCCGATGTGGTTCCTGATCCGCCAGGACTACTTCCACGGCCGGTCCATCGGCCGGGTCGAGGTCGCCGCGCTCGGCCCGCACGCACCCGTCCCGCCGGGCCTGCCGCGGCTGCCCGGGCCGGGTGAGTTCTACGTCTCGCCCGCGCTGGACGACCTGCTGCGGACCACCCCGGCCGCGCAGCTCGGCGACCGCTTCCCCGGCCACCGGATCGGCACGATGGGGCCGGCCGCGCTGCCCTCACCCGACTCACTGCTGATCCTGATCGGCCGCACCCCGGCCGACCTGGAGCCGCTCGGGGCCCGGCGCGTCGACCAGATCATGACCACCTCACCGAGCGACTGCAGCCACGGCTGTTACGTCGGGATCGACTCCGACGGCATGACCCTCGTGCTCTCCGTCGTCGCCGCCGCGCTGCTCTTCCCGGTGCTCATCTTCATCGGTACGGCCACCCGGCTCGCCGCCACCCGACGCGAGCAGCGCTTCGCCGCGATGCGCCTGATCGGCGCCACCCCACGGCAGATCTCCGTCATCTCGGCGGTGGAGTCGACCGTCGCGGCCGTGGCCGGCACCGCCGTCGGGTTCGGCCTCTTCCTCGCGCTCCGCCCGGCACTCGCCGCGATCCCGTTCACCGGCGAACGGTTCTTCACCGCCGACCTGTCGCTCAACCTCGTCGACGCCCTGGCCGTCGCGATCGGCATCCCGCTCGGCGCCGTCGTCGCCGCCTGGCTGGCCCTGCGTCGGGTGCAGATCTCACCGCTGGGCGTGACCCGGCGGGTCACCCCGGCACCGCCCGGCGCCTGGCGGGTCGTCCCGCTGCTGGCCGGGGTCGCCGAGTTGGCGTACTTCATCGGGCGGCGTCCCCCGACGACCAACGGGCAGATCACCGCGTACCTCTCGGGGTTCGTCCTGATCCTGACCGGGCTGGTGCTGGCCGGGCCGTGGCTGACCATGCTCGGTGCCCGCCTGCTCGCCGGGCGGGCCAGCCGGCCCGCCACCCTCATCGCCGGTCGGCGCCTCGCGGACAACCCCAAGGGAGCGTTCCGGGCGGTCAGCGGCCTGATCGTGGCGCTCTTCGTCACCAGCGTCGCCACCGGGGTCATCACCACCTACGTCGCCAACCGGGGGGAGCCCCGCACCGACTCGGTGGCCGCCACCTCCCTGTCGACGTGGTTCCCACCTGAGGAGGGACCCGCGCCGACCGCCGACCGGTTCCCCGCCCTGTCGACCATCCCCGGGGTACGCAGCGTGACTCTGGTCCACGCCAACCCGGTCGACACGCCACCTCCGATGGAGTTCCGGGCGGGCACCGCCGCCTATCGGAGCTGGTGGCCCGGCATCATCACCTGCGCCGAGCTGGAACGCCTGGCCGTGTTCGGCAGGTGCGCCGCCGGCGCGCAGGTCGTGGCCGTGGCCGACGACCTCATCGGCGAACGCGCCTGGGACCTGACCAACGACAGCTACGTCTGGCCCGCCGCCGACGCCAGCCCCGCGCAGGTCGACCGGCAGCCGATCCGGTCGGTGGTCGTCGACACCACCAGCCGCGCCGCCTTCGAACAGGCCCGCACCATGCTGATCAACGCCTTTCCGGCGGCCCGGTTCCCGTCCAGCACCGCCGAGTGGGAGTCGGACAGCGCGCGGCAACTGGTCCAGTTCCAACAGCTCGCCAACGTCATCATGCTGGCCAGCCTGCCGATCGCCGGCTGCAGCCTGGCGGTGAGCGTGGCCGGCGGGCTCAGCGACCGGAAGCGCCCGTTCAGCATGCTGCGCCTCACCGGGGCCCAGCTCGCGACCCTGCGCCGGGTGGTCGCGCTGGAGACCGTGGTGCCGCTGCTGACCGTCTCGGCGGTGGCCATCGGGATCGGCTTCCTGGCCGCGCACCTGTTCCTGCGGGCCCAGCTGCACTACACGCTGCTGCCGCCCGATGGGTCGTTCTATCTGATGGTCGCGAGTGGGCTGGCGGTGTCGCTGGGGATCGTTGCCTCGACGCTGCCGCTGCTGCGCCGCATCACCGGCCCGGAGACCGCCCGCAACGACTGAGCCGGGCAGCGGTGGACCTGCCCGCGCAGGTCCACCGCTGCACCCCTGCGGCAGGGACCACCTCAGCGGATGGCGCTAACAACCAGCAGCAGCGGCGTACGCGACACAGGATGCGGGCTTGCCGGTGGTGATCGGCGTGCTCTTCACCACGATCTTGCCCGACGGCGGAATGAGGTCAGGGTAGTCGGAACCGCCGCCGACGATCTTCTTCGCCGCGTTCTAGCAGATGACCCCGATCCGGACATCCTTGAGCGGCTCGGCCTTCGGATTGCGCACCTCGAAGGTGGCGTTGTATTCCTTGTCGCCGTACTCCGACTTGGTAATCTTCGCTGGGCCGGTGGGCACCTCCGGGGACGGCTCATCGGAGAAGGCGCCCAGATCCTCGACGAGTAGGGTCGCCTCGACCTTGGCGGCCTTCTGCCCCTTCTCAAGGTCCACCTGCGTGGTCACGGCCAGTTTCTGCCCCCGGCCGGGTGAAGGACTCGACCTGGGACTGGCTCTTGAGTAGCGTCCCGGCGGCGTCGGAGACGTTGAACTGCACCGTCACGGTCTGACCGACCTTCTCGGAGGTGTTCTCCACCAGGGCGACGACCGCGACGTACTCGTCGTGCTGACCGAATCCGGTCTCCAGAATGGCTCCCGTCGGCTTGGCCGACTCCGCCGACTGTGGGGGGCTGATGCGCCATCAGCCGAGGATGCCTGCGCCGTCTTGTCGGCCTCGCCGCCGCAGCCGGCGAGGAGCAGCACCGAGCACGCTACAAGTCCACTGATCCGAAGCCTCATATGTATGTCCAGTGTCCCGGCCTCAGAGGGTCACCTCAGTCCGTCACCTGCCGCTGGCTGGCCCACGGTAGACCTCCAGTTTCTATAACCCGTGCCCTGAGCTGGGGAGGATCCCGGAGCGCCGCAAGTAGTTGCCCTCGGGCAATCTCAACTTCGTAGGTTATTGACAGTGCAGAGAGATGATGTGGGACCGGCTGAACGGGTGATTGCCGGGGGGTCCCGCTGCTAGGAGCTCTCCCGGTAATCTTCCCGGCACACCTTGTGGGGAGGTGGGGGCGATGCTCGCGGGCTGAAGGTGCTGTCCAGGTTGGACGCGGGTGGGCGATTATTCGTGACACCTCTCCATGTGTCTGGATTGCTGTATTGAAAGGCGCCCCTTGTCCGGATTGCCTACCACGTCGAACGCTTTCGGCCGGCCGAGGCTTGCGAGCGATGGAGGAAAATCGCATCTGGTCGGACGGATCGTGCGCGATCTCGAAGGCCATGATGGCCTTGCGTGGTGTGAGGCAGTCGAGGGTGGACGGGCGCACCTCCGCTACGTCGACCTACCGGGCGTTCGCGAGGAAGTTCGGAAAGTACCTGTAGCCCGGGTTCGTCTGGCGAGGCTCAGCCACGGCGCGCGGGTCTGGGTCAGGAGCACGACATACGGCTGGATGGCAGGCGAGGTGGCCGGCCATCTGAGCCACGGCCGCTACCTCGTGCGACTACATGCCGTGTCGGGCGACATCGCGCTTGAAGAGCAGCACCTGTTGGTGCGGTGGAACCAGCCACTGGTCGACCTGGTCGCTGCCGTCGCAGTTGGATTCTGTGATTCACCCGAGTACTACGAGGCGCGTTATCGCTTCCTTGATCAGTTGGTCCATCAGCGCGGTGTCGCCCGAGGTTTTACCGCCGCGCTGTCGGCGCCCATCGGGCTTTACCAGCACCAACTCGACACTGCCGCCAGGGTGCTGGCAGATCCAGTGCCACGCTATCTTCTAGCAGACGAGGTGGGGCTAGGCAAGACCATTGAAGCCGGCCTTGTTATCCGCCAGATGCTCCTCGATGACCCCGCGGCGATCGTGATGGTTTCCGCACCGGCCGAGTTGACGAGTCAATGGGAGGAGGAGTTGGCCGATCGGTTCCTCCTGGAGGAGGAGATTGACGCAGGAAGGCTGCAGTTGGCCTCCCACGAGCAACTAGCAGGCTACCGATCACTTGGGCATTTTGCGCTTGTTGTTGTGGACGAGGCGCATCGAACCGCCGATCTTCTCGACCGAACGCCCGCACTCCGCATTAACCTTTTGCAAACAAATGCCCTCCTGCTGCTGTCGGCGACGCCAATGCGGAGGAATCACGCTACCTTCCTCGACCTGCTCAACCTCATTGATCCCGTCGCATTCCCGAGGAACGACATAGAGGGCTTCCGAGAGCGAGTAGAACAACGCGAGAGAGAGGCCACCGGGCTTCAGTTGCTTTCGTCGCCCCGCACTGCCAGGCGCCATCGTCTCAGCGTTCTGAACAATCTGGAACTGCTGCACGGAACGGACTTGACAGTTCTCCGCCTCGTGCAGGAGTGCCGAGCGGAGGAGAACGCGGCGTCTCCCCGCTGGTCCGACCTGGTCAACTACGTGCGGGAAACGTACCGCGTCAGCAGGAGGATGGTCCGACATCGCCGGAATACGCCAGCCACTGAAGACTACCCAGTGGCTGGCCGGCGCACGGTCTTCGTCCGGCTTGATGACCCCGCCCGCCCAACAGTGGATGCGTTCCTAGAGCGATACCAGGAACATCTGGGGAGCCGAGCCAGTCGAAGCCTGTACGCGAGGGCGGTCCTCAACGGGTTAGGCGGACCACGAGCGCTTCTACGTCACCTGCAGTTGCGGCTCGCGGCATCGGCCGGGACTCATGAGTTCGTGCCTCCGAACGACCGGGCACTGCTGAAGGCAGCCGTGGCTCGCCTCCAACTGATGGACACGAACGTGCGCCTGCGCTCCAGTCTCGAGGCAGTACAAGGTCGGCTCGACCAGGACCTGAAGGTTGTGGTGGTGGCGACATCGCCTGACACGGCTCGGGAGTTCTACGAGCATGCCACCGCTCGCTGGCCGGGGCAGGTCGGCAGGCACTTCGGCGGTGCGGGTCAGAGCGACCACGAAGAGGTCGTGTGGGATTTCCTGTCAGCGTCGGCCGGCCAGGTGCTGGTCGGAGACCAGTCACTCGAAGAAGGCCGTAACCTGCAGGATGCACACGTACTCGTGAACTTGGACCTGCCGCTCGATCCGAACCGACTAGAGCAGAGGATTGGGCGCTTGGATCGATACAGCCAGCGTCCAGGTGCTGCTGAGATAGTTGTCTTCTCTGAGCCGGACAGCGATTGGGTCAGCGCACATCTACGCCTACTGGCCGACGGAATCGGAATTTTCGAGCAGTCCGCCGCGACGCTACAGCACAGGTTGGCCGAACTTCTGGATGAGGTGACCCAGCGGCTGCAGCAGTCCGGCAGGCATGCGTTCGATTTCGACCTCGCCGAACTGCGGGCCAACCTTGAGGAGGAGCGCGAAGAGGTCGACCTTCTTGAGGAAGTCGAGTCCGGCGCTCTTACATCCCACTTCGACCAGGCAGCCGTGGTTGAGCTTCGCGAAGCGGAACAGGATGTCGCCGAGTTGCGCGAAGCGTTCTCGCGCCTTGTCGGGAGGCGAGGAGGCGTCGGGCTTCACACTCATGGGGACCCGAACAAGAGCCTCGTGCATTTCGGCCCGGAGATCCACGGGCTTCCCGCCGATGCAGTAGACGAGGTACGCCCACTGCTCAAACGGCCCCGCGCGTACTCTCGTGACGCGGCCATCGCCCGAAGAGGTGCTGCCCCGCTACGACTCGGGGACCCCCTCGTCGACTGGCTTGCCGGATACCTTCAGCGGGACGAGAGGGGACGGGCACACGCCTTCGTCCGACTCTGCTCGGCGGTCGAAGTACCAACTCTCTGGCTGCATTGCGACTTCCTGGTGGAATTTGACGCCTCCCACGCGCAGGTCACCAGCGAAGCCGAGCGCCGGCGTTTGCGGCGCCGGGCTGATGCCCTGCTGCCACCAGCTATCGTTCGCACTTGGACGAGCGCCTCCGGCTACGCCCCAGCAGGCCTCGTGCGGAATGTACTGGGCTTACCGTTCGACCCGGGATCCGACGAAGTGTTGAGGGGCGAACTGTGGGAGAAGGTGTTGTCCGCTCTCCCTGACTGGCAGCAACTATGCCAGATGGCCGGAGAGACAGCCTATGACACCCTGCAGAGGTCGCCGGCGCTGGCGAGCGCACCGGCGGCCGCGGCGAAGCGGGCACAGGAGGAGGTAGCGGGGCGCCTCGCTGTGCTGCGTGCCAGATCGGAGCGGCTAAGTTCAGCTGCCGAACGTCTTGGCGCGCAGTTGGACCTTCAGCGCGAGGAGGCTCTCGGCCAGGCGCTGGAGCGGGGGATCGGGAAGCCCGCTGCGATCATGACTGCTTGCGGCGCGATTGTCCTCTGGCCGGCCTCATGACAGAGCGCGGGCCATCACTCGATCAGGACGAGCAGGTTCGTCAACTCCTGGCCTCCCCCGCGGTCGGTGCACCGGTCTTCGAGGACGATCTCTATGCCCGGGTGGCGCAAGTTGTCGGCGACGCCAAGAGCGCTGACCTCGACCTCGCTGTGCTCATCCGGCATCTCCTGCGGCGGTGGTCTCTGGTAGCCAAACGGAACGTGCGAGTCACCGTCTCCCCAGAGATCTCCGCCCAGCTATGCCGAGTGGCTGGCGTCGTAGACCTACGAGAGGAGTGGGGTGGCATCTGGTTCGCGCCTGCCTGGCAGCCCAAGTGGCTCGATCTGTCGGGAGGAGCACCGGACGCCGCAGCTGCGGCTGGCACCGAATTGGGGCAACGCTTTCACCAGGACGACCTGCCAGCCGACCCGTTCTTCGAGCGTTACACCGGACATTCGCAGTACCGCACCGCTGGCCAACGTGCCGCCTGCCGGGCCGTAGTGTCGGTTCCGGACGGCAGCAGCATCATCGCCATGCTGCCCACGGGCTCCGGTAAGACGGAGGTAGCGCTCTGCTTGGCGGAACGGTACCCGGACGCCGTAACCATCATCGTCGTGCCGACTGTGGCGCTGGCCTACGACTTCGAACGCCGGTTCCGAGATCACTACGCGCGCAGGAACCCCCGGGTGGACAAGTCCGCCCTGCATTTCGCATGGACTGCCAGCACGAACGAGGATCTGAGGCAAAGCCTGCGGCGTCGGGTCCTTGATGGCAAACAACCGATCCTCGTCACCTCGCCAGAGTCTGTCAGCAGGGCACTGCGCTCACTGTTGATGGAGGCTGCGTCCGGCGGTCGCCTCGGAGGCTTCGTCGTTGACGAGGCCCATCTGGTCACTCAGTGGGGGCGAGACTTCCGCCCCGAGTTCCGGACGCTTGGCAACCTTCGGGATGAGCTCGTGAAGCGGGCCGGGGAAGTAGGACATCCCAGCCCGACGACACTGCTACTCAGCGCAACTCTGGGTGAGCACGAACTGCGGGACCTGCGGGACCTCTTCGGATCCGCGGACACCTGCACCTTGATCGCGGCCAACTCCCTCCGGGCCGAGCCCGATATGTGGATCAGCGACGCGGACGACGACCAGCAGCGCGAGGAAAGGGTGCTTGAGGCCCTGGCGCACCTGCCGCGGCCAGCCGTGCTCTATGTCACCGCTCCGGAAATCGCCCAGCGCTGGCTGACTCGCCTACGCCACGCGGGGTATCGACGGGTTGCGACGGTGACGGGCGAGACCAAGTCTGACGATCGCGCCCGCGTGCTGGCCGACCTCCGTGCAACAGACGGCCAGCCAAGCAAGGTAGACCTCGTCGTCGCCACGTCGGCCTTCGGCCTCGGTATTGATTACGGACATGTTCGGGCCGTCGTGCATGCCTGCCTGCCCGAGACGGTTGACCGGTGGTACCAGGAGTTGGGTCGGGGTGGGCGCGACGGCGACGCCTCGATTGCGCTCCTGGCGACTGCCCCGCAGGACCGTCGAGAGGCTGCAAGTCTCGGGATCACGGTGCTCACCGCCGATACTGCTCGAGAGCGATGGTCAGACCTCTGGCGCCACCGTCGAGAGTTGCGCGGGACGTCTTTCCTCGATCTGGAAGGCAGCCGCGGTGTCGGCCGGGGATCGTACAACCGCCGCTGGAATGCCCAACTCGTTCAGGGCCTCGTAGAGTTGCGTCGGATTGGCCGCTTCCAGGTCGACGCAGAGGATCTGGCCGAGTTGATCGGGGACGGGGACGATCAGCAGGCCGACTGGACGGCCGTGAATCTGACTCAGGGCGACCTCGCCACCGCTCAGTTCTGGTCGCAGGAGTGGACGCCATGGCAGAAGGCTGAGGCTGGGCGCTCTATCCAAGCCCTGGAACTCATGGAGTCGGTCGCCAGGCGAGACGTACGGGCTTGCGAGGCGATCGCGCAGGCGTACCGTCCAGACAAGGAACTCTATGCGCTGTTCGGCCAGGCAGCCCACTTCGTCGAGCCCGCCTCGCCGTGCGGGCGGTGCCCAGGTTGCCGAGCATGCGGGGAGAACAGGGCGGACGAACGGCCGCCTTGGCCGCCCCAGGCGTGGCCACTTCCAGGCGATATGATGGCTGACCTCAAAGACCTCGCGGACGCCGCGGGCGCCCGTGACGGTCTCATCTTCCTCCTGACGGACGACCATGAGCGAGTCACTCCACCGCTCGCTCGCGCACTGGTCCGCCGAGGCGTCCGGCACATCGCCGGGACTGTCGGAGGTCTTGTAGAGGACCCTGATTGGCTATTTGTCGACCCCTCGCCTGTCACTCCAAGCGACCTGACGCCCTGCTCTTCCTTTGTGGTTTGGCCACCAGGACGCCGCATCCCGAGATCCTGGCTGAGCCCGCGAGCCCGAATGTCTCGGCGGCTCGCCGCTCCTCCGGCATTCGATGTGCTGCTGGTGGCGAGTGGGGCCACCATCGGAAGTAATGAGGTGGGGCGGGATCTCGCGGGGCTCGACGCCGACACCGCCCTGCACATTCTGGGGAGCAATTCGTGGACTATCTGAAGCGGCACGTACTCGCAAGCGTTCCCGCATTGCTAGTGATCAGCCGGTATCTGGCGACGCAACTCGACGGTGTGGAAGAGAACGAGTTGCAGAGGGTGCTGCGACCAGTGGCCATGGCCGAGACGCGTGGCGTCTCGTCCGCTGGCGACGACCCCTCAAGCGTCCTCACTTCATCTTTGAGCGTTGGCGAGGACCTGGGGCTGTTCGACAGCGAGCGCGGCGGGCGTGGGCGACGCATATGGAAGCTGACAGACAGCATCCGGAGGGAGGTTGGACCACTCCCATCCGCAGACTCCCGCGTTTTTCGCAGCCTGGTCCTCCGTTTGCTCTCATCGCGAGCGCTGGAAGAGGTGAGGGCCGGGAACAAGCCGTCCGACGTTGCGCTCGCCCTAACCTGGATCTTGCTACGGGATCCAATGGAACCTCTTTCGTTGAATTGGGACAAGGGGCCGGAGACCGCGTTCGAGAAGGCCGGCATGCGCAACGCTGTTGAGAACGTTGAGCAGTGGGGAGCCTTTCGGCGGTGGATCCGGTCCCTCGGGATAGCGACGGTCGCACAGGTCGGCAGGCAGGATGCCTACCTTCTGGTAGACCCCACCAGGGCACTGCTTGACGTCCTCGACAGACTGCCGCGGCAGGAACGCGCGGAGCAGTGGTTCCGTCAACTACATGAGATCCTGCCCGTGCTCGGCCATCCGGCCCTCATTTCGGCCCTGCCGCAAGGCAGCGTACGACCTCAGGGAATTTCCGCCTCGGTAGCGCTAGCCGCACAGAAGCTGAAGCGCCGAGGAATCCTCGATCTCGCCCCATCGGCCGACGCGAGCACCGCAGCCGTCCTCCGGATCGGCGACCAGAGTTGGCGGATTGGGCAGGTACTTGTTGCGGAGGTGGCCGCATGACCAGCACGATGAAAGGTTTCCGCTGCTGGACAAACGCGGACGTCCGCCAGACGGTCTACTCCGACATCGGTGCATTGCCCATCGATGCAGGCGCAGTCTTCCTCGCGGCGCACACGCCCATGGTCGTGTCGCACCGCAGGGGGGAACAGTTACCGGGCGATGGTTCCGACGAGCGTCAGGTCCTGGGCGCCCTTCAGGCGCACATCGGAGATCCCGACCGGAATACGCTAATCGCGGTCACCGGTGAATCGGGAGCGGGCAAGAGCCATGTGGTGCGGTGGGTCAACGCACACCTAGACCCAAGTCCTCGCTATCACGTCCTCTACGTGCCGCGTGCAGTGCAGACCATCCGCGACCTACTCCGGCGTATCGTCGCTGGTCTCCCCGGCAGTGGGGGCAGGACCTGATGAAACGCATCGACGCGGCCGTGGGGAAGACGACGCCCGCCGAGTTGCAGGACCGACTCCTGGAGGAAATGCGGCTCGCCCTTACCTGGACGCTCGAGTTGCAAGCAGGAAGCAACGACGAGGACCCGGACAAGCGGAGCGCTCGGGAAGAGCGCAACAACCTCCTCGGAGAGTCGGACGAGAACGGAAAGCGCCGGGACGGCCTGGCCGACCTTCTGGTCCTGACGCAGGTGAACCGAGCCCTTCTCCGGTCAGGTGGATTACTCGATCACGTCGTACAGTCGATCTTCGCGCAGACATCCCGTCGGGACGAACAGCAGGAGCGGTTCGAGGACGCGGATTTACCATTGCGTGTGCCGGGTGTGCGCAGAGAATTGGCTCGAAACGGTAACCTTCGCGTTCTGTGGGATCAGATCACGTTGGATCCCGAGCCGGCATTGCGGTTGCTGGATGAGGCACTGCGCAAGGCCCTACCCAGGACCATCGGCCTGCACGACCACACGGGCGAGACCCTGAGCCTACTGTTCCAGCGCTCCCGGCAAGCGCTCCGCCAACAGGGGCGCGAACTGGTCCTCCTCTTCGAGGACCTCGCCCAGTTCGGTCTGGTCGACGGTGAACTGTACGACCAGTTCGTCATTCAACCCGGGCCCGACATGGCTCCGCTACGCGTCCTCTTCGCGGTGACCGAGGACCGCTACGCAGACTTCCCAGAGACGGTACAGACGCGCATCACACATCAGTTCAAGGTCGGCAACTTCCCCCTCGAGGATCGTGACGCCTTCCTGGCCCGCTACCTGAACCTCGTCCGCCTCGGGCGTAAGAATGTCGATTCTGCCTGGTCTGCGGCGCGCAGCAGTGGAACAGAGGACTGGGTGCCCAACGCCTGTGATACTCGCGAGGAGGGGTTGCCGTGTCGGTTCCGCAGTCAATGCCACGTGGGCTTCGGCAACACGTATGTTCCAGGACTGGGCGAGGTCGGGCTCTATCCGTACAACAGCACTGCACTACGGCGGTCTCTTGAGGCCCGTGGCTCAGGTGCAACGCCGAGGCAGATCCTGGACATCTGCGTCTCAGAGGCGCTCGTCGAGGCCGAACCCCACATCGTGCGCGGCACCTATCCCCACGAGCGCGTGCGCGAGCGTTTCGACTTCAAGGTCCAACGTGGGAAGGAGATTCTGCTCGGTGGCCGAATCGGTGACGAGGCAGAGCGGCTGTATCGAGCCCTCGTGATTTGGGGAGACGAAGAGCCCTTACCGCCCGCCGTTGCCGAGGCCTTCGGGCTCGACAACGGCGCGGCACGCCAGCAGCAGCCAACGCCTATCATCCCGCCCAAGCGCCGTGAGGAACCCCCGCAGGCGCAACCGAGTCCCCTCTTGCATCTCTTTCAGTGGCAGAACGGTGAGCGGCTTCCGGATAGCCAGGTAGACCTCTACAGGGACATCCTTCACCGTCTCGTGTCCTCCCGCCTCGATCTTGACCAGGACTTGTTCCACACTGCGACTGCGAACACCGCGGGTGCCGAAATTCTGAGCGGTCTCATTAGCCGGCAAACGTTCGACTTCGGCTCGGACGCTCGTGGTCGATCTGCCGGTGCCGGGAAACTTCGCTTCGAACTACATCGCAGTGCGGAGGACATCCGGGTCCTGATCGCGGCGCGGTGGTTCGTGGACCACGGGCACTGGCTCTCAGACAAGGGCGGATGGCCGTGGCCAGAGGGCTACGATCCGGTCGAGATGATGATCAGCCTCGAGGAGCGGCTGGATTACTGGGCTGAGCTCGTCCGGACGGCGTTCCGGGATTACGTCGGTGGACGGGACCTGGCGTGCGCGGCGGTGGGCACCCGAGCAGTGGCGCTACTCGCCGCCGGAGCCTCGCCCGACCAACTTCGCGACGTCGGCGCTGTGCTGACTGGGACCGCCGGAGCGGTCATCAAGAGCACATCGGGCTGGGCGGGTGTGGATAGCGTCGCACGCGATGTGCTGCGCGATGTACGGGCGACTGACCTGGTGGGACAACTCGCGGCGGTGCGGCAGGGACCGACCGGCAAACCACAACTCATCGATGCTGCGGAGCTAGAGGCTGGCCTTCAACGAGTGCTCAACGCACCTGCAGAGCACCTTAACGCTGTGGCGACGCGATACGTCGACGCTGCGCCAGTCGTCGCCAAGGCGGCCCGGGACCTGCTTTCCGCCATGGAGGGAGAGACCGAAGGTTTCCTGGCGGAGGTGGCTGCGGCCGTCAAGGAGTTGGCCGGCGGCCTCGAAGGGCAGGCGCCGAGGTCCGTTGCCCAGGCCGCGAAGGAGGTAGGAAAGCGTGCTCTCGACAACCACCTGTTCCGTCCTCATGACGGCTGGTTCACGTTCAGCAACGCGCTGGACCGGCTCGAGGAACTACCAGCCGACCTTCCGCTCGACTGGCACGCAAACCTGGGAGCGTCAGCCGTGCAAGAGGCCCTAAACGTCCAGCACTGGGCACGAAAGGCGGTCTCGGGAGCCCAGGACCTCCGATTGGTCCGGCAAAACATGGCAGCGACTCGTCGGGAGTGCACGCACAGCGGAGGGCAGGCCGGCGATCTGGACCACCTGTCGGCGACAGTGCGCCGGAAGCTCGGTCAGCTTGAGGTCCTGCTCCAGGCGCTGAGTAACCCCAGAGGCGAAGAGTGACTAACGCCACGAAGTGGATCTTGGAAACCCGCGTAGCGGTCGACCAGGCCAGCGGCACCCTGCGGCTGGAGGCCGACCTTGACGCGCTTCGCCAGTTCGACGAGCAACTTGACGATGCCCTACGGGAGCTCACGGCATTGGCTCAGGCTGCAGCCCTCGGAAGTGGCGACTGGTGGGCTCCCGTGGACCCCACACCGGACCTCTGGACTCAACTTAGGTCGGCACAACGTGAGCTGGACACACGGCAGTTGGGTTCGGTCCTACGCCTGCTCAACGGGTTGAGGAGTCAGGTACGGGAGGCTGTACGAGACGGGTGGAGCGATCACGTCGCGTCGCAGGCCGGTAATGCACTCGAACTCCGAGACCTGGTGAAGGCACTCGCCGGCGTCGAGGGTCTCGAGGCTGTAGCGCCCAAATTGGATGCAGCCCTCGTCCACCTGGCGCGGCTTCAACGTAAGCCGCCCGACGCTGACGCGGTGCGGGTGCTCGCGGAGGTCACCCAACTCCTGATACTGCTTGAGCAGCGGCTGCCTGCAGCGGTGAAGGGGTTTGTCTCTGCAGCGACACGGGGCGGCGCCGCACTCGACCTCCTCGACGATGACGTGCGAAGTTGGCTTGTCGACAACAACGCTCTTCACAACTTCCGGGTGGTGCCGGGGCGGCCTCAGGATGGCAACAGTGGGTGAACCGGCGCTCGAGGCGCTCACGGCCATCGAGCTTCATGAGGCGGAACTGCTCGCGTGGGGAGCAGTTGGCGCCGAGTGGACTGAAGACGAACTCCTGGCGCTGCTGGCGGACCATGGCGAACCGACCCAGTTGCTAAGTGACCTGGTTGATGCCGCGCTCGTTGTCCGCTCCCCGGCCGGCGGCTACCGGTCCCGCAGTGCCGAGACCGTACGTCTGCTCTCCATGTTGCGTCAGGCATTCCCGGGAAGGCGAGTTACCGACGGCCGGCCACTAGTGCTGGATTATCGGTTCCTCCATCGGCCGCGTAGGCGTCCCAAGCGGGACGTAGCCGCCGGAAAAGTACTCACGGAAATCCGCGGGTCGCTTGGTCATGCAGGCCTCGCCACGGCGAAGCGGATCATCCCGGCGTGGCTGTCCGGATTCCAGCAGCGGAGTACAGCGGCCGTGCTGGAGGCGCTGGTCAGCGGTCAGCAGGCGGGAGCGATGGTCACCGCTGGGACCGGCAGTGGGAAGTCCTTGGCCTTCTACCTGCCATTGATCAGTTGGTTGGCTGACCAGACGGCCGCGAGGCGGAGTGGGTCACGAGTCGGCACACTCGCTCTGGCCCTCTATCCCCGTAACGAGCTATTGAAGGACCAACTGCGAACGCTAGTCGGGTACGCGAAGCGCCTCGGCGAGACCGACCGTTCAGAGGGCGCGACATTGAGCGTCGCGACTTGGTTTGGTCCCACGCCCGCCTCCGCCTACCACGTTCAGAAGGGCTGGGCTGAGGGCTGGGAGAAGCGCGGAAGAGGCTACGTTTGCCCGTATCTGCGATGCCTCGAGTGCGACGCGGAGTTGGTATGGCCTGAGGCTGACTGTCGTGCTGGCGATGAGCGGCTGGTCTGCGCCTCCTCCTCCTGCAAGGCGGAGGTGGAGGGTAAGTACCTCAGGCTGACGCGCGATCGGGCACGGCAGCAGCCAGCCGATCTCATGCTCAGCACGACCGAGTCGCTCAACCGGCAACTTGCCGCTCCAGGCAACCTCGGTGCGTTCGGTATTCGTCCGGCCACCCTCGCCGCCGTCCTGCTGGACGAGGTTCACACGTATGAGGGCACCGCCGGGGCGCAGAACGCCCTCCTGCTGCGCCGGCTCAAACACCGGCTCGGCCGTACTCCGGTGTGGGTTGGCCTGTCGGCGACGCTGCGTCACGCGGGTGACTTCTTCTCCCGGCTCGTGGATCTGCCGCCCAACGCCGTCACTGTCGTCGAGCCAGACGTCGGCGAACTGGAGGAGTCAGGGGCTGAGTACCTCCTAGCGCTTCGCCACGACCCACACTCCGGGACCGGTACGCTTTCCACCACCATTCAGGCCTGCATGGCGCTCGCCCGATGCCTCGATTCCACCGGGGATGACCCGTTCAACCCACCGCCCTCGTCCGGCGGCGCTTTCGGCAGTCGGCTGTTCGCCTTCACCGACAAGCTAGACAGCACCAACCGTCTCTACTGGGATCTTTTGGACGCCGAAGGCTGGCGGTGGCCCGGGAAGCTTGTCACACGTCGCCCGCAGACCCTCGCGCACCTGCGCGGGGCAAAGCAGGGACGGATGGCGGCGAACCAACGGGAGGCCAGCGGTGACCGCGATCCCGACGGGCAATGGTGGTGGCTGGCAGACCACCTGGGTCACGGCGTGGAGGCGGATCGACCCTTGCAGATCGGACGTACCAGTTCGCAGGATCGGGGAGTGGCCACCACCGCCCAGGTGATCGTCGCGACCGCAACCCTCGAGGTCGGGTTTGACGACGACCGGGTGGGCGCGGTCCTGCAGCACAAGGCGCCACACGACGCCGCGCAGTTCCTGCAGCGCAAGGGCCGCGCCGGACGAGTGCCGTCGATGCGCCCGTGGACCGCGGTAGTGCTTAGCGACTGGGGCCGGGACCGCCAGGCGTGGGACGCGTACGAGGCCCTGTTCGACCCGGACCTACCGCCGAGAAACCTTCCCATCGAGAACTTCTACGTACTGCGGATCCAGGCGGTCTACGCTCTTTTCGACTGGCTGTCCATAGAGTTGGGTTACGCCGCCGGTGAATCGACCTGGGAAGACCTGGCGGGTCCCGCCGCAGCGCTGTTCCGCGAGAATCCCAAGAAGCAGTCAGAGGCGTGTAGCCGGCAGGCGGCCCTGTCGACTTTGCTCGATCGGCTGTTGCGCCCTGGCCCGGAACGAGAGCGGCTCCGGCGCCACCTCCGGGATGCGCTCGCCATCGGCAAGGGCGAGTGGGCGGACAGCGTGGTCGACACCCTCCTGTGGGACGCGCCCCGGCCCCTGCTGCTGGCGGTGGTGCCGACGATGCGTCGTCAATTGCGAGACCAGTGGCGTGGCGAGGAGCCACTGGAAGACGACGCGGGGTTGCGGACGCGCACTCCTCTGCGGCAGTTTGTGCCGGGCAACCTTTTCGACGATCTGCTGGTCCCCGATGTCGAGTTGCAGGTACCCGGGCGCGGTGGCGAATTGGAGGTCGCGCACCTCCCGGCACTGAGGGCGCTGAACGAATTCTGCCCGGGCAACGTGAGCAGGCACTTCGGCGTGTGGGCGACGAACAAGCGGCACTGGCTGCCGCTGCCCACTATTGCTGCCGGTGACCAGGAGTTGCTGGTCGACGTGGAGAGCACCTACCGTGCGGCGCTGGTGGACCTGATCGACGAGGGCGACGACCGGGTCGCCGTCTATGCGCCGACGGCCGCAGCCTTGGAGCCTGTCCCGAACAGCGTCCGGGACGCGTCCAGCGTCCGCCCCGAGTGGCAGTTCCACGTGTCAACCCTCGGCGCTGGCTCCCCGGTCAGGCTGACCCGGCGTGTTAGTCGGTTGCTCGACGCGCTCACCGCCCACCTCCATGTCCAAGGCGGTGGGGTTCGGACAGTGCGGTACGCCAGGACAGCACGCGGGACGGTGTGGGAGCCCCGCCCTCGACCGGTCGCCCTGAGCTTCCGTATTGCCGGGGAGCGCGGATGGCTGCCGGCCGCCGTGGGCGTGGACGTGCAGTGCGACGCCATGGAAGGCAAGGTCCGGATCCCCGACGAGATCCAAGTTCCCACTGCCCAGGAGCGGTCGCAGCGCCTACGGCACCGGCTCGAGGTCGAAGCTGATTTCCCGGACACCATGTCAATCTTTGACCGCGACACTTTCGTTGAAGTAGTGCTTCTCGCCGCTGCATCGGAGCAGGTCGAGAACGGGAAGCCGTTGGACGAGCCAGGTCTAGAGGGTGCGTTGCGGCAGGCAGCCGAGACTTTGGGCCTGACGGTTGATGACGAGACCGGCGAGCGAAACGAGAACGACGAGCGGCGCTGGGAGAACTGGCTCGGCGATTCCGCGCTGCTCTCTGCTGTGCGCGACGCGTTGCGGGAAATTCCGGGCGATGTCCGTTCGCCGGCATGGACCACGTGGTGGCGCAGGCGATTCACCCTATCGGTGGCTCAACTCGCCCTGGCTGCGCTCTCGACGCTATGTCCCGGCGTCGACACCGATGACCTCATGGTGGACTTGTCCTCCGAAGACGACACCGTGTTTTGGATTTCGGAGCCCTCACCTGGTGGGACGGGCCACGTCGAGGCATTCCAGCGGCTACTGGCGGAAAATCCCGAGGCGTTCGCTCACGCGCTCGAGGACGCACTCACCCCGTCTGAGGCGGAGACGATGGACGAGGAGCTCAGCCTGCTGGTCCATACGGGGGCAGCGGAGGTCCGGTCGGCGCTTGACGAGCTCCGGGTCTCTTGGCGTAACGGTCACGCTGTTGTCGCCCGGGCAATTGAGCGCGTGGACGAGGCGGCACAGGCGTACGGGCTGGCCCTGGGTGGCGCAGCCCGCTCCGCGCTGAGCACCCGCCTTGCCGGGCCGGGTGCCCATCCTCGTCTCTTGACGGAAGTCGCGTCATGGCTGGATCTGCGAGATCAGGCGGCCGAGCAGACTGGAATCGAGGTGAGTGCCCGGACGCTCGGGGCACTCCTGGCCGACCACGTATACCTCGACGAGGTGCTGCACCTTGGAGCCGGGGTGACCGCCCAGCGACGGGCTCGCGCGGTATCCAACGTACTGTGGCCGTGGGGCCAGACCGCCCAGCCGACTGTCGCATCAAACTCCTATGCTCCCCGCCTTGCGGCGTCGTTTCCCCTCGTGCGGGACCACGTGGACCTCGGACCGGTCGTGTTCGACGTCGCGCCGTGGGATGACAAGCGGCGTAAGGAACTCCACGAACTGCTGATTGAGCAGCGTGAGGTGGCGCTGCGGGTCGGGCACGCCAGTCGAACGGTACTGCGAAATACCCTCCTGGACCTACAGACCCAACCGATCGAAGTCGGGGCCCTCCTGTGCCATCCGGTGGTCCTCGGCGTACGGAAGACCGGTCTCTTCCTGGAAGCCCGGGTATTGCTACGGGAGGCACCGTGAACAGGATCATTCGTAAGTCCAAGGCGCAGAGCGCGAGCGAGGTACTGGACCTGCTCGGCGCGCTGTTCGCTGCGGAACTCGTCAGCCCCAGCAAATGTCTCTGGCTGGTGTCGCCGTGGATCTCCGACGTTGAGATCGTCGACAACCGCGGCGGCACCTATCCGGCCCTGACCCGCTACGGCCGCCGGTGGATCCGGCTCGCCGAGGTCGTCACCAGCTTGGCTGCGGAAAAGACGCAGGTCGTGATTGCCACGACGTCCGACGCACACAACGATGCCTTCCGCCGTCGCATTGAACGGCTCACCGTCGACATGCGGGTTACCGACCAGGTCTCCATGATCATGAATGCCACTCGCGGCCTGCACACCAAAGCCCTGACCGGCGATGACTACGCCCTGGCTGGCAGCATGAACATCACCTACAACGGCATCCTCCTCAACGAGGAGCAGGTGGAGTTGAGACGCGATCCCGCCTACGTCGCCCAGGCGCGAATGGACGCTTTCGACCGCTTCGGGGGTGCACTGTGACGGTGCTGGAAGCGCTGCGGGCTGGCCTGGGAGACCTGACCCGCTTCAAGGGCCTCGGCCAGCGCGTGGAGATGCTTGTAGAGGGACAGGCAAGCGACTGGGTCAGCGGTATCGGCGGCTGGTTGGTCATCCCGCTTCAGCGCGACCCTCAGGGGTTCTACCTGCTGTCCGAGGATCGGGAGGGGCAGCGCCGGGGACGCGAGGTGTTACAGGCGTTCCTCGGTCCGGCGACCGCCACCATCGAGGCGGTACAACTCTCCACCGCGGAGCAGGCCGACCGGTCACTGCGGGTGGCGGGCCTAGGGCAGGTGTCGTACGTGCGCCGTGCCGCTGTCGCCCCCGTGGAGTTGCTCGACCGGCTGGAAGACGCCGTCGCGACCGTCAGGGGGAGGGACGCACGGGTACGCCCGATCCGGCACTCGCACATCGACCTGCTGCGTGACTTCCGACTTGCTCTGCTGCAGCGGGACAGCCGACTTGCCGAGCAGGCGCTGCAGGACCTGCGCCTGACCGGGCAACTCAGCGCCGAAAATCTCCGGTTCCTGCGCATCGAACTGCTCGGCGAACTCGGGCGGTGGACCGAGCTCCGCGAGCTGCCGTACCTGGCCGAACTGCTGCGGACGCGTCGGTCTCGTGCGGTCAACGAAGTTCTCCTCGAAATGCTGTGGTGGACCGAGGTAGCCGACCTATGCGCGGCCGGTGTCACTCCACAGGACGTGTACGAAAGCACTGGACTCGGCGCCCGCTACGGCTCCCTTACCGCCGCGGTCGACGTCCCGGGCAGCGCAGGCGGCCGTGCTGTCGCCGCCATCGACGCGCTGACCCGAGGTGACGACGAGCGACTTCATCGATTGCTGCACGTTGCTGACGAGGGCGAACGGGAGCGGCTGCAACGGTTGGCCGCGCTCGCGCAGCATGTCGCGCCAACAACAACCGGCGGCGCCGATGTCCGCGCCTTGTTCGAAGACGGACAGTACGAGGCCGTTATTCAAGCGTTCCTCAACACCGCCGCCCCTGACATCGCAGAGTTCGCCGTCCAGGCCGTCCTCGACATCGAGGACAGCGCCAACGGGTCCACCGTGCTGGACGTCGTTCAGACGCTCGTTGCGGAGGAACGTGTAAGCCTCGACCGGCGGCTGAGCCGCGATATCGAGGACCTTACCCGGTTCGTCGACAGCACATGCAAGGGCTGGGTCGAATGGTCCGCCCGGCTGAGCCAGGACGAACGCTGGCCGGAGGCGGCGGAGGTCCTGCGTTCGCAGCACGCACAGTGGGAGGGACTAGGAACGCTGCAGGCTTCCAAGCTGAGCGAGCTTGCGAGCGGCGTCTTGGATGCCTGGACTGGTGTCAATGCGGACCAGGTGGCGATCGTGCTTGACCTCCTCTGTCTGGCCGCTGCCGACGCGTGCTCGGCCCCACAGGCCTTGGAGTTCTGCGACACCGTCCTGGTAGTGCTAGCGGACCAGGAAAACATGAGCGCGCCCGTACGCGAGGCGTACCTCGTTCTGCTCGATCAACTACTGCAGGCGGCGCCAGCGGAGACGCGTTATCGGGAGCTGCTGGACCAGGTGGACGCGCTCTGGCGGCGGGTTGCCTCGCCAACGGTGTTCGACTGGGGTCTCGGCCTGGTCGAAGTCCTGCTTAGTACTCCTGCTCCTGATCTCGGCAGCCGGGCCGCCACCGCGATGGCGGTCCTGGGTAGGGGCCAGGACTTCCAGAAGCGGCTCAACCTCCGACAGCGCTCGGAGTTGGAGGTGCTGGCCGAAGAGGTTGGCATGCCGCTTCAGATCGTGCAGGAGCCGACAGAGGAGACCGACGGAACGTGGCGACAGCTTGATGGTCGAGTAGTCGGGCTGTATTCGCTCCTACCGAGAGCGGCAGAATCCCTTGAGAAGCGGCTGTCGCGGCTGTGCTCGCCTAAAGCGGTGGAGGGAAATGCCGACACGGTCTCCACAACGGCCCTGCAGTCGCTCGCGCGTCGCGCTGACTATCTGATCGTTGACACCTGGCATGCCTCCCATTCCGCTACCGGCGCCATCGATGCCGCACGCCCAAGAAGCAGACAGATATTGCCGCGGGGGCGTGGGGTGACTTCATTCCTGCAGGCGTTAGAGCAATCGCTTCCCCTGGCTGCAACTAACTCCTAGAACGCCAAGTCGTGCGCGGATCCCTGCTGTTTGCCCTCTTTGCCCCGCATTCCGCCGGGCAATGCTTGTCCTTTGCCCTGCCCAGTAGTAGGGCCAAGGACAACCGGCAAATTTTAGCGTCTGGTCGCAGCCAGTCCGGCGCTAGCTTCCTGAACCTTGGTGTCGACGGGGGGTGCGGCTAAAAGAGCCGGCTTGACCGGTCGTGCCGCCTTCCCTGCTTAGAATAATATGTGGAAACCAGGAAGTCGGTGATTCGTTGAATATCCCGAGGAGTGTTCTGGACATCGTTCCAGCGGCGCGGAATTCCGTCGCCCAGATCCCACGTGCCCTCGGTCCAGCGACAGTAATCCTTTACGGTCTTCAGTCCGGCGGCGAATCCCTGAGTGTCCGGCACGTCCTCGCCGCTGCCGATTGTGTCGGCGATGGCGTCCATCAGATAGCCCATGCTGATGATCCCGGCGCCGTGCATCAGGCGCGACTTGCGAGGGGGTTTGCCCCAGGCATCCTCACCGAATACCTCCCGCACGGCTGTCCAGAAGTCGCTCAGCACGGTCACCATCAGTCCAATGTTGGGCAGTACCCCGTCACTTCCGCGGAACCGGTACAGGACACCATCCGAGATGCTGTTCTCGAGCATGCGCAGCATGGAGTTGTCCTTGATGACGCCCGTGGGATTGGTTGGCGTCTGAATCATGTGACGTAGCGGCGAACGCTCTTCGAAGTTCAGTCGTTCAAGGACCGTCGCGGGGAGCTGCCGCACGCGTAGCTGGTTCGGCAGCGGCCCAGACGCGGCCGGGAGCAACTCGTGAATCAGGCCCTTGGGCAGTGGCTTAGTGGAGTTGACGAGGATGAACTGCGACCGGTGGTCGGCCTGGTCGACGGTGATGAAGGCGGTGACGCAGATCGGGAATGCCGAGACCTCCGCATCGCGGATGGCCGCGCAACGCTGTTGGCCGTCCACGATGAAGCCAGGCTTGTCGGCGTCCTCCCAGTCCTCACTCACGGGTACCACGAGGGTTCCCATACGGACGTAGGCGGGTCCGTCGCCGGCGGTGTCGGCAGGGAGGAAGCGAACTCGGTCGTCGAAGGCCACGACGATCGCGTTGGGCAGCAGTGGGCTGTCGTCCGACTCCACGTAGCGGCGGATCGCAGCCACGTGCGCCAGGACCTCAGGCCGTTGGTACCCGTGCAGTTGCTGCTGACTGTCGCGCCGGACCCGCGAGACGGCGGCGAACGACGGAACTTGCTTGCCGTCCACCGCGAACGTGTACAGACGGCGGTTCGGTCCCTGCCTAATCTCAAGAGCCGGAAGATGTAGAACGTTCCCATAGCCCGCGGCCACGGCGCTCTTGTCTCCATGGTTAGTCACGATCGTCATCTCCAAGATGCCTGCGCAGTCGCTGGCCGAATACGTGTAGGTTGTGGAAGCCGCGGCGCTTATTGCGCTCCGCCCCACGGAAGATGATTGTCTCGATGCCGACCTTCTTGCAGATCGAGCAGTCGCAGGCCTGCCACGGCCGATTTTCGAGCGTATCGCGGTATTGGCTGCTCCTGTTTGCCTTGCCGTCCCACACCGCGCTATAGGCGTCCAACGCCTCCAGGGCGGCCTCGACGGCGATCTCGCCCCTATCGAATTCGCGAAGGCGGGCCAGCGCGGCCCGTTCCAGTTGCATGGCTCGCCCTTGGCTGATTTCACCGGAGCGAATCCGCGCCTTGAGCTTCGCGTTCCCGTCGACCTGAGGGACGCGAAGCGCCACATAAGTCCGGTCGAGCGCGTAGTAGTTGTCCCGGTCGTCCTTGAACGCCTGGCGGAAGGGCGACGTACTATCGAAGCTCGTTACGCCGTGGCCAGCGAACGTCGGAATTTCGTCGACGCGGCTGATGCCTAGGAGGTGCAACTGGGTGTCGGGCGCACGCACATCGTCGATGGCGCGGAGGCAGGCGAGGATTTCCTTCGTCTTCAGCGGCACCATGCCGCCGACCGCGATCCGTCGGTACCCGATCCGTTGCAACTCCACCACCGCATAGGCGTATGACTCCGGGCTCCAACCCTGAGTCACCCCGAGGGGTGTGAAGTGAACGTCGCTGGCTGAACAACGTTGCCAGAATTCTGCGGCGAGATCGAGGGTGATCTGTTGCCGTCGGACCCACTCCTTGGCTGCCTCGTCGGTACGAAGGACCTTCGGCTCGTACTGGAAGATGACGTGGTCGACGGAGATGCCGTAGTCGAACCCGCACCCTTCGTAGAAGCTGACGACCTCTTCGACGGTGTAGGGGGGGTACTCCTCGCCAACGTACGAGAAGGCTCCACAGTCACCCATGATCTTTAACGGTGCGCTGCCATGGTCGAGACGGAAGAACTCACGTGCCCCTTGCCGGTAAAGCCGGTGGCGCTGGGGCAGGGTGTACTTGCCGGTGCTGGAGCCGGCAGTACCGTCCACGATTGCCTTGGAGACCAAGAGACCGTTGAACGGCGGCGGCTTGAGCACTTCGTGGGCGTACAGGTCATCGCGTTGACGCACTCGGAACGGGTCGCGTTCCTCGGTTTGAAAGTCGAACGTGGGGTCTACCTGGTCCTGGCTGTCGGGAAAGAAGAACTTCATCGAATTCCCGCCCGTTCGTTCAGGTAGACGCGGATGAGGTAATTGGACAATTCCTGCACATGGCGGGACACGTTCTCAATCTCGTTCCAACGAAGGTTGAGTTCGTCCCACCTTCCTCCCGTCCATTGGCAATGCGGCGCGACCACGGCGAGGTGTTTGCTGATCAATTCGGGCGCCTCGGGGAGGCGTGGATCAACCGTGCCCAGCACGCGATCCATCAGCCGTCCCATAGCCCGTATGCCGGCCCCATGCATGAGGCGGCTCTTAGTGGGCGGCTTGCCCCATGCCTCGGGGAACGTCTCACGCACTACTGACCAATAGGTGCAGAGCGCCTGGAGGATCCCGTCGAAGTCAGTCTCGTTGCGGGTGACGTCGCGGTAGGGGAAGAGGCAGCCCGCCGGCGAAATGAGGCTCTCTTGGATCATCTCGACAACGACGGTGTCTGTGATCACAGCGTTCGGTGCCTGCTGCCGGTTTGTCGATGCCCGCTTAATCAGCCCGTAGAACGGCGACGCCTTGTCGGCATTAAGTACGTCGCACAGCGCCGAGGGTGCCTTCCGCATTGCGAGTCGAGGTGGTAGCGGGCTGTCGACCTCCGGCAGGAGTTCGGTCACCAGGCCGCGTGGCAGTGGGCGGGTGTTGTTGATGCGTAGGAACTGGTCGCGCTGGAAACCGACGCTGTCCGCTACGAACGCCGTCACTGGTACCGGAAACTGCTGCCGTTGGGTGCGGGACAGCGCTAGGGCTCGCTGCTGTCCGTCGACGATCCATGCGGGCTTCGGCTTGCCGGATTGCGGCAGGGGAATGCTAAGTAGCCCGGAGGTCGCGAGTCCATCTGCAGCACCTGGCCCTCTGCTCGACTGAAACCGGACGCTGGACGATAGGGCCAAGATGATGGGGTTGGGGAAGACGGCAGCCTCGGTGTCGAGGTACTCGACGATCTCTTGTATGTGCTTCCGCACCTGCGGGCGTTGGTAGCCGATTAGCTTCCCGGCGTCGTCCCGGCTGACGCGGGAGATGTCTGCGATTTGGAGTACCTCTTCTGCCTGTAGTGCGAAGAGGTAGAGGGCTGGAGTGCCCGGCTGAGCGATTCGCAGCGCACGGCGTGCGATGTTCTTCGAATCATGTGAGGGCGCCATCAGCACTGCACTTCCAGCGAGATCTCATCGAACAGTTGCTTAAAACGTGCCTGCTCACATGACTTGCCGGAGTTTCGTAGTTGTCTGAGCAGGCGCGTTGCCGAGGTCGGCCCGGCCGCCGCCAGTGGCCGGATGAAGGCCTTAACCTCGTCGTCGGTCATGCGCTCACGGTGAGTCGGAGGCGGCGGCGGGGGCGCGGCGGCTGCCAGTTCGTCGGCCAACACCCGGAAGTACGAGCGGTGGTGGGTGCGAGGCTCCGCGGTGACTCGGCCCAGGAGGCGCTGCGCAACGCGGACGTTAAGGGCCAGCAGACTGCCGCCGACTGCCGGTCTCATGCGAGCGGTCACGCCGACGACCAGTTCGTCCAAGTCTGGGTCCGCCTGAGCCGGCCCAACGATTGTCAGCCGTTGCGGGTCCCGTAGCCGCCCCGCCGCCCTCAGGAGGTCATCACTGCACGCCCGAAGGTAGGTATCCGATAGAACGGCGATGATCGTGTCGTCGGGATTCATTCGGGCCAGGTGGTAGAACGATCGGGGCGTACCGGGTTCTGGGCCAACCCACTCGCTTAGTGCCCGCCACCAGGCGCGGTTCTCGGTCGAAGCTTGTCCGACCGAGTCTGCTTCGCGCAACGCGAAGGTCGCGCCGTAGGGGCGAAGCTGCGCGGTGGCGGGGATCAGTCCGTACCCCGCGGAGCAGATCCAGAGTTGCGTCTCGACGCTTCTCGGGTTGACCAGCTGACGTGCCACGGCCCAGTGCTCGCCAGCATAGAGCGACGTTGCGGCAATGGAAGGCTGGCTAGGTTCGGACAGTCGTCGGGTCCACTCTGCGAGCTTCTGTCTAGGTGCGTAGTTCGACAGTGCTCTGATCTGAAGCGCCGCAGGCACTGCCAGTTTCTTGCGGTTTGCGCAGGTGACGACGATATGAACGCGGGCTGGTGCCTGCGACGGGCTGTTGCTATCTGCAGGGACACCCGGCGAACGCTCGTCGGCCGTCGCCTCCGTCACGAGGCATCGCCCCGGTAGACGGCGCCCGAGGTGCAGGTCTCCCTGACCATGATGGCCGACAGTGGCAGTTGATCGACAAGTCTCGCCCAGATCCATTGCGCCAGCACTTCGCTGGTCGGGTTCTCGAGGCCCGGCACCTCGTTTAGGTAGTAGTGGTCCAGTTGGTCGAGGAGGGGCCGGAATGCTGCCTTGATGTCGCCGAAGTCCATCACCCATCCGGACGACGCTCCGACTTCACCCCGCACATGTACTTCAACGCGATAGGAGTGCCCGTGGAGGCGAGCGCACTTGTGCCCCTCGGGCACGTGCGGCAAGCGATGAGCAGCTTCGAAGGTGAACTCACGGAAGATTTCCATCAAGCAATCCCGATGTACTTGTGTGTCTGCAGGCTCAACGACCATTGAGGATGGGCGAGGCAATAACTGATGGCGGCCCGGGTGTTCGCCGTTTGGTCGGGCCCATCCATCGGCTGAAGGAGAAAGTTGGCGAAGTTCAGACCTTCGAATCGTTCAGGCTCCGCTCCCGGTTGGGGGTAGACAAGCTTGAGATCATGACCCTCGGTGAGGACCAGTTCGCTGCCGGCCTTCGGGCTAACGCAGATCCAATCGATGCCAGCGGGTGCGGGCCGCGTCCCGTTCGTCTCGATAGCCACCTCGAAGCCTTCCTCATGAAGGGCGTCGACAGCAGCAGCATCGAGTTGCAGTAGCGGCTCTCCGCCAGTGCAGACAACGTATGGTTTGCTCCTCGGGTGGGCTGCACCGGCCCACGCCTTCGCCACCGCTGCCGCCAGGTCCTGAGCTGACCGGAAGCGCCCCCCTCCTGGCCCATCAGTGCCTACGAAGTCTGTGTCGCAGAACTGACAGATGGCGCGATGGCGCTCGGGCTCACGGCCCGTCCAGAGGTTGCAGCTGGTGAACCGACAGAAGACCGCAGGCCGTCCGGCATGCGTGCCTTCCCCCTGGAGGGTATAAAAGATCTCCTTAACGCGGTACGCGGGTCTCATGCGGTGCTGCCGACAGCAGGGTCTGACATGCCGAGTTCAGCAAAGCCGCGGGTGCGGAGCAGGCAGGAGTCGCAGGTGCCACAGGGCCGGCCTTCAACGGGGTCATAGCAGCTGTGGGTCAGCGAGTAGTCAACGCCGAGGCTGAGGCCCAGCCGGATGGTGTCTGCCTTCGTCAGGTCGATAAGCGGAGTATGAATCTTCATCCGCTGGGTGCCCTCGACACCTGCCTTGGTGGCTAGGTTTGCCATCCGCTCGTACGCCTCGATGTATTCGGGTCGGCAGTCCGGGTAGCCGCTGTAGTCGAGCGCGCTTACGCCGATGAAGACATCGGCTGCTCCGAGGGTTTCTGCCCAGGCAAGTGCGAACGACAAGAAAATGGTGTTCCTAGCCGGCACGTAGGTGATCGGGATCTCGTTCCCGATAGCGTCGGCGCTGTCGTGGTGGGGCACGGCGAGGTCGTCGTCGGTCAGCGCGGAACCGCCGAAGACCCTAAGGTCGATGTCTGCAACAACGTGTCGTGTCGCCCCGAGAGCCTTAGCAACCCGTGCGGCGGCTTCGAGTTCTACCGTGTGACGTTGACCGTAGCGGAAGCTGAGGGCGTTGGCCTCGAACCCCTCCTTGACCGCCACAGCGAGGGCGGTGGCTGAGTCCAGTCCACCGCTGAGCAGTACTACCGCTTGCGGCTTGGATGCCGACATCTGAGGCTCCTCGCTTGGTCGATGGCCGAGAAACTGCAGTGGGTTACTCCGCAGCTGATGCGCAGTTATTGCTCGCAGGTTGCGTCACGTTACCCGAGTACTGCGCGTCGTCGAAAGGTGGTCAGGGCGTGTCAATCGACATCCAGCAGCCGCTCCCAGGACACGGCCCGCCGACACATCGGCTAGCTGGGGCAGTGCGGGAGGTCAGCGGGAGGCAGCTACGGCCGGAAGGGCTGCACAAGGGCTCGAAGCATGTCCACAACCGTCCGCCATGCCGGTGCGGCGGGAAGCGGCCTCACGCCAACGCCCGCTGCTTGGAGTAGTCGGAGGTGCGCGTTGTAGCTTGGATGCGAGGCAAGCTGCGCCTTGACGTTGGGGAACGCGTACACCGGAATGCCAGCGCCGAGCGCCTCGTTGAGGACGCCGAGCGCGAGTGTGTCGTTGATCCCCAGCGCCCACTTGTTGATGACGTTGAACGTCGCCGGTACCACGGCAACCGCATCCGCCGGCGGATGCGGCTCCGGCTCGCGCGGCTTGCGCCACTCCACCCGCACGGGGTACCCCGTCTGCCGCGCCAGCGCCTCTCGATCGATCCAGGTAGCAGCAGTAGGCGTGAGCGTCAGGCAGACGGTCCACCCGTCCTCCTGCAAAAGCTCAATCAGCTCGCCGATTCGCAGCACCGGCGGCGCGGCACAGGCGACTAGCGCCAGAACGCCCCGACCGCTCACGCCAGCAGCCCGGCCCGCTCTGCCAGCGCTCGTAGCCCCGGCGTCCCCACCCGCCGCTCCTTGGCCAGCAGTTCGAGTAGCAACGTACGAGCCTGAACGTTGGCGTGCACCATCTCGGCAGCTACCCGCTCCGCCTCCAGCAGGTGCAACACGGAGACGGACCGGTCACCCGACGACATCAGCGCCGCAGCCGCCAAATCGACGTGCACCTGCGCCCGCCGACCAACCAGCACCGCCGGCAGCCGCGATGTGTCGAGCAGCGTCCCGATCTCCAGCGCCTGGCCAGCGTTGCCAGCACGAACTGCAGCGGAGACGGCGTGAATGACGACGTTGGTAGGGCCAAACCCGGTCCACAGCCGGTTCCGGTCCGCACCAAGCATCGCCGCCAGCCCCTCGGCCTCCTGAAGGAGCTGACTTGCCTCTTTGGCGCTGCCCCGCCCGGCGGCCATCACCGCCGCCAACAGCAGCAGAGCGCCGCGAGCCGAGAGCAGGTCAGGGCCGACGGGAGAACCGGAGGCTGCCAGTCGTTCGATGCTGGATCGCACGACGTGCTCTGCCTCGGCGGCGCGACCTGGCAGCCGCATGAGCCCACACGCCACCTGGTAAGCCGCTACCGCCGTCAACGCCTGGTCCTCGGCGATACGCGCTGCGGTGGAGGCTCGATCGGCGGTCAACAGGGCGGTGTCAGCGTCACCCACCTTGGCGGCCAGCTTCGAGGCGGCGATGTAGGCGGCGGCGAGCAGCCGAAACGCGCTGCTTCGGTGCATCCCCGCAGCGTTGCTGGTGAGGTTGGTCGCCTGACCGAGCACATCGGGTAGGAGCCGAGCCGCTGAGGTGTAGCTCGCCCGCTGGTAGCGGCTATGCACCCGGCCGACAGCTCGCCGCACGTCGAGAAGCGTGAGGGACGGCTCGGGCAGATGGGTCGGCAGGTAGGTCGTTAGAAAGGCGCGGAGGCTGTCCAGCAGTTCCGGGCGGGTGGCACCGGACGCGGGACTGCGAGTGTCGTCTCCCATGGCCTGCCCTCGATGTGCTGCCACTGACACGTCGACGAGCATGTCGTCGAGCTGTTCGAGCGTAACGCCCAATGCGGAGGCGATTCGAGTTCGATGCCACGGCTGGGGGTCTGTCTCGGCGTTTTCCCAGCGCACAACCGTTGACCGTTCTACGCCGAGAAGGTCTGCCAGTTTCTCCTGGCTGTAGCCCAGGGCTTTGCGTCGTTGACAGAGTCGGTGGCCGCGCTGCGCCGGCTCGCCGCGACGGACGACCCCCCGGAGCGGTCGGCGCTGCTGACCGTGCTGGGCTGCGCCTCCGGGTGGCGGGAGGTGGAGGAGGCCGCGGCGCGGGTGGGTGACGGCCCGGCCTGGTGGCCGGCCGAGGTGGTCGACCACGATCGGGCCGCCGACGGCGTCGCCATCCTCACCGTACGTCCCTGGCGGCGGCTGCCGTTCCGACCCGGTCAGGCGGTGCCGGTCTGCACGCCGCGCCGGCCCGGCCGGTGGCGTTGGCTCTGCCCGGCGAACGCGCCGCGCCCCGACGGCACCGTGGAGCTGCACGTCCGCGCCGTCCCCGCCGGGTCCGTCTCCACCACCCTCGTGCATGAGGTACGCCCCGGCGAGCTGCTACACCTCGGCCCGCCCGTCGACACCGGCCTGAGAGTGACCGGCGGTGACCTGCTGCTGGTGGCCGGCGGCACCGGGCTGGCCCCGCTGCGCGCCCTGGTCGAGCAGGTCGCCGCCGACCCCACCGGCCGCCGGGTGACCCTGGTCGTCGGCGCCCGCACCTTCGCCGACCTGTACGACGCGGTCACCCTCGACAAGCTCCAGGCAGCCCGCGACTGGCTGACGATCGTGCCCGCGTTCTCCCACGACATTTTCGCCGAGCCGGCCGACCAGGGCGACGCCCTCACCGTCGCCCTCGACCACTGGACCGACCAGCAGGTGTACGTCTGCGGCCCGCCCGCGATGCTGGCCGGCACCCGTCGGCGGCTGCTCGCCGCCGGGATCCCCGCCGACCGGCTGCATCTGCCCGACCGGGTCCCGTGGCGATGACCGTCCACCGCAGCCGCCACGCCCTGGCCGGGCCGCTCACGCCCGACCGGATCGCCGCGCTGCGGCTACCGGTGGCCCGGCGCGGCTACCGGGTGGAGGACGTGGACGCCCTGCTGCACCGGCTCACTTTCGAACTGGCCGAGCGGACCCGCCAGCTCGTCGACCAGCGCGCCGAGACCCGGCGGATCAGCGGCGCGCTGCGCAGATGGCAGAGCGAGCAGGCCCGGGCCCGGGACGCCGCCGAGTGCCGCCGGTAGGGGTGACTACTTGCCGTGCGGGTCGGCCTGGTTGAGGGTCGCCACCACCTGGTCGTAGTCGCCGCGCGCCTCCCCGTACCGGAGGAACTTCACCCGCTCGACCTGGATCTCCCGCGCGTCGGGCTGCGACTCGATCAGCCCGACGACCTCGGCCACGAAGTCGTCCAACGGCATGGCGAACTCGCTCTCCTCCTGCCCGGGCAGCAACCCGGTCCGCACCGCTGGCGGCACCAGCTCCACGACCCGTACGCCGGTGTCGGCGAGCTGGAGCCGCAGCGACTCGCTGAGCAGGTGGATCGCCGCCTTGGAGGCGTTGTAGCTGGGAGTCGCCCGCAGCGGGGCGAAGGCCAGCCCGGAGGAGACGGTCATGATCGTCGCGGCTGGCCGGGACCGCAGGTGCTCGACGAAGGCGGCGATCAGCCGGATCGGGCCGAGCACGTTGGTCGTCACCACCGCCTCGGCGTCGGCGAGGAACGTCTCCGGCTGGTGCCAGTCCTCCACCCGCATGATCCCGGCCATGGCGACCAGCACGTTGAGATCTGGGTGCCTCGCCAGCACCTCCCCGGCCGCGGCCCTGATGCTGGCGGCGTCCGCCGTGTCGATGGTGACCGTGTCGAGGCCCGGCTGCGCGGCGGCGAGACTCTCCAGCAGCTCCGTACGCCGGCCGCCGATGATCACCGTGTTGCCCCTGGCCTTCAGTTCGAGCGCGAGGGCCAGGCCGATGCCGCTCGTCGCGCCGGGGATGAAGATCGTGTTACCCGAGATGTCCATGCCCCGAGCTTGGCCGATCGCCCGGGGTGGGGGGCAGGGATCGGTTGTCGGGGGATCGCCGATCCCTGGATGGCCCGCCGGGCCGGCGGATACTGGGCGCATGGACCGCGCCGCCCTCGCCGACTTCCTGCGCCGCCGCCGGGAGGCGTTGCAGCCGAGCGACGTCGGGCTGCCCCCGGGGGCGCGCCGCCGGGCGCCCGGCCTGCGGCGGGAGGAGGTGGCCGCCCTCGCCGCCATGTCGACCGACTACTACACCCGCCTCGAACAGCGGCGCGGCCCGCAGCCCAGCCCGCAACTGCTCGCCGCGCTCGCCCGGGCGTTGCGCCTCACCGGCCAGGAACGCGACTACCTGTTCCGGGTCGCCGGGCACCCCGCCCCGGACCCGGTGGCGGTGGCCACCCACGTCGCCCCGGCGCTGCTGCGCGTCCTGGACCGGCTCGACGACACCCCCGCGCTGATCCTGTCCAACCTCGGCGAGACCCTGGTGCAGAACCGGCTGGCCGCAGCGCTGCTCGGCGACCGGTCCCACCACACCGGTCTCGCCCGCAGCGAGATCTACCGCTGGTTCACCGACCCGGCCGAGCGGCTGCGCTACCCGCAGGACGACCGCGAGCGGCAGAGCCGCGCCCAGGTCGCCAACCTGCGCGCCGCGTACGCCTCGTTGGGCCCGCAGTCCCGCGCGGGTGAGCTGCTGCGCGCCCTGCGCAGCCGCAGTCCCGAGTTCGTCGAGCTGTGGCAGCGGCACGAGGTCGCGCAGCGCTTCGCCGACCACAAGACGCTCCTGCACCCCGAACTCGGCCCCATCGAGGTCGACTGCCAGGTGCTCTTCACCGAGGACCAGTCGCAGGCCCTGCTGGTGCTCACGGCGCCACCGCGGAGCGAGGCCGAGGAGAAACTGCGGCTGCTCGCCGTACTCGGCCACGAACGCTTCCCCGCCCACACGGCTGCCCCACCCGCCCTCGGCTGACCGGGTCGACCGTTGTCAGGCGCCCCTGCCGCCGCCTCAGGTGGAAGACGTCGCCACGGTCGGTAGGAGCCCATGGGCGTTCAGCCGGTCGTATGCCGTCGACACGTGTGACGGCGTGAAGAGGCGGGCCTTCCGCCCGCTCCATGCCTGGACGCGTTCGATCAGCTGATCCAGCTGGTGCGTCGGTGGGTCGGCCTGAGCCGCATAGTGCACGGTCGCGAGCAGCTCGAGACTGTACGGCGACTCGAACCCACGCACGAGCTCGGCCAGCCGGTCGACCGTTGCCGGAACGGGTCGATGAGATGAGCCGAACCAGGCGGACACCGCCTTGCTCGTCCCCACCGTCAGGTGAATGGGGCGCAACTCCTCGACCCGTGCACTTCGGTCGCCGAAGCCCACCAGGTAATGCCCCTCGAGAAGATCGAGGACGTGGTTGAGGCCCTCCGCGTAGGGCCCGTAGCGTCCGCGCACGAAGGAGAGGCGTAACGGCTCACCGAAGGTCTGCAGGAAATAGGCGAGCTTCTGGATCTCCAGCGAGGTGATGCCCTCCCGCGGCTCCAGCGCCCGGGCCTGTTCGAGGTATCTCTCAATGGTGCGCAGCAGGGTGGCTCGCCCCGGGGTCAGCGGTGGCTTCGGTGTGGCCACGGGCATCTCCGACGGGGCAGGCGCACCCTCCGGAGGGAACAGCAGCACGCGAACCTCGGGAAGGTCGACGAAGGCCTGCTCGATGAGGGGCTTGACCTCGTCCCAGTCGAGACCGCCGTTGCCGCATCCCAGGGCCGGTACCGCGACGGAAGAGATGCTCCGCTCCCGGACCACCTTGACGAGGTCCGTGAGACCGGCCCGGATGTCGGGCATCTTCGACGCGGACCGCCAGTGTCCCTTCGTGGGGAAATTGATCACATAGCGGCGGGGGCCGAGTCGGCCGGAGTCGAAAACGTACATCCGGCCCAGCCGGACCTCTTCAGCCGCACAGGCATTCCGATAGGCCACGTAGTTCGCGGGAAAGGCGCGCTTGAACTGGAGAGCGATCCCCTTGCCCATCACGCCCACCGTGTTGACGGTGTTGACCAGGGCCTCGGCGTCGGCGGTCAGCAGATTTCCGTGACTAACGATGATCATTCTTGCACCTCCCCCCGTTGGAACCCGTAGTACCAGTCCGGTCTGACACGAACGTACTGGTCGATGATGCCAGCGTCGGCCAGCACCCGCCTCAGCTGATCCCGCCGTTCCGGCGTCCGTACGGCGTAGCCGACCAGCAGATCGAGCGGGAACTCGCGATGCACCAGGAACTCCGCCGCTCTCCTTCGCACCCGGTCCGGGTCCTCCGTGGTGTCCCGCCAGACCCGTTCCCGTAGCAGCGGCCAGTCGACGAGATCCGCCAGATCATCGAGTAGGGGAGAGAAGCGGGTCAGGGTCGCCGCGCAGTTGCCGTCGCTCGCCACCCACGCGAGATCCGCCTTGTGTACCCGCTCCACGGAGCTGACCAGATAGACCAGGGGGTCGTCGCCGCCCGGGTAGCGCCCGACCTTTCCCTGCTGATGCTCCCGGGCGATGCGGTACATCATCGGGGAGCGCGGGGCGAAGTAGAAGGGCACGTACTGAGCAACGAAGCCACCCGGCGGGCAAGGTACGGCCCTCACTCGCCGGCTGGCCTTGATGTCGACGGCGCCGACGTTGGTCGCCAGGCGCTGGCCGACCAGAGCATCGGCGAAGAGGCGGCCGGCATCGAGAATCGCCGGGAGGTTCTCGATGTGGGTGAAGTGCATGATCAGGGTCGGCTTCCGCCGTCCGACCGGTCCCGTCACGGCCTAGTTGCTGTTCGACGTCGATCGAGGGTGCTGGTGCGAGAGGCGCCACGGCTCAATGGAGAAACCCACATCGATCCAATCATCGCAATAAGTAATTGAGCCGTCACTCTACTGTCTGGCGTGCCGTTGGGCCGTCCCGCCGAATGCCCTCTCCGGCCAGTAGGCTGCGCAGTGCCTGGTGGGAGGGGACGCAATTGCTCGGGCTCGACGTGCCGCCCGCTGTCGAGGCGGAACAGGTCATCACGGCCGTCCTGGCCGACCTGCGTTCCGGCGACCACCGGGGCGTGGTGGTGGACTCACCGCCCGGTGCCGGCAAGTCCACCCTCGTGGTCCGAGCCGCCGTCGAGCTGGCCGCCGCCGGCGAGCCGCTGATCATCATCGCGCAGACCAACGAGCAGGTCGACGACCTGATCGACCGGCTCGTCCGCAAGGCCCCCGAGCTGTCCATCGGCCGGCTCTCCGCCGCCGACTACCGGCCGTCCGACCGGGTGAAGGACCACGAGACGGTCCGGGTCGCCGCGAAGGTCACCGACCTCGGCGGGTCGGCCGTCATCATCGGTACGGCCGCGAAGTGGGCCACCGTCGCCGAGGGCTGCTGGCCGTGGGCGATCGTCGACGAGGCGTACCAGATGCGCTCGGACGCCCTGCTGCGCGTGGCCGGACGCTTCGAACGGGCGCTCTTCGTGGGGGATCCCGGGCAGCTCGACCCGTTCTCCACCGTCGAGACCGTGCGCTGGACGGGCCTGACCTGGGATCCGATGCAGGCTGCGGTGGCGGTGCTGCTGCGGCACAACCCGGACCTGCCCGTACACCGGTTGCCGGTGTCGTGGCGGCTGCCCGCCACGGCGGCGCCGGTGGTGGCGGCGGCCTTCTATCCGTTCACCGGGTTCCGGGCCGGCACCGGGCTCGCCGACCGCGCGCTGTCGTTCACCGAGCCGGGCCGGGGCGACGCCGTCGACGCCGCCGTCGAGGTGGCCGCCCGCACCGGCTGGGGGCTCTACGAGCTGCCCGCCCGGCACACCGTGCGTACCGATGCGGAGGCCGCCGCGGCCTGCGCGGAGCTGGCGTTGCGGGTGCTGCGGCGCGGCGCGGTCGCCGTCTCCGAGCAGGCCCCGCAGGGCGCGCCGGTGACGGCGGACCGGATCGCCGTCGGTGCCGCGCACCGCGACCAGGTCGCGGCCATCCGGGCGCGACTCGGCGAGGCCGGGGCGGGCATCACCGTCGACACCGCCAACCGGCTCCAGGGCCGGGAGTACGACGTGACGATCGTGCTGCACCCGCTCTCCGGCCGGCGCGACGCGACCGCGTTCCACCTGGAGTCGGGGCGGCTCTGCGTGCTCGCGTCGCGGCACCGGCACGCCTGCGTCGTGGTGGCCCGGGCCGGCATCGGCGAGCTGCTGGACGCGCACCCGTCGACCGACCGGGTGCACCTCGACGTGCCGGTGAAGTTCCCGGACGGCTGGGTCGCCAACCAGACGATGCTCGCCCACCTCGGCGCGACGTAGCCGTACCAGCGGGGCGGCGCCCCCTTCACTTTGGCGGACCCCTTTCAGGCAGGCGGGACTTCGCCGCGTGATTCGCCTACGGCACCAGATCCGCGGCGTGGCTGATGACAGCGGGTATGGGCGGTGGTCGCCCACCTCCACAGCTACGCTGAGCGGTCCGGGAGGTGGGCGTTCTCGCTGGCGGTGTTACTCCCGTCCCGGCACGTCCGGGGCCGCGAACCAGGCGTCGTCGTCGATGCCGCCGAGGTAGACGTAGCTGGTCCCCGTAGTGGTGGTGATAGGCGCGAAGAAGTGGGAGGCCTCGTTGATGTAGACCCGGCCGCCGGCGTCACCCTTGAACGCTGCCAGACGGCGCGCGAGCAGGCGTGCGGGCTGGGTACCGACCTCGTCGGAGAGCCGAACTTCGCGCACCCGCCGGCCGGAGACATGGTCGTACTTGATGTCCGTTCCCCCGGCGCGCAGTACGTACGGGATGCCCGCGTGGGGGCCGGGCCAGGCAGCGCCGGCCTCCAGATCGGACGGTGGAACCGGTCCGACAATCTGCCCGTCGTAGTCGAACTCGAGAATGTCCCCGTACGTTCCGGCGTACACGGAGCCGCCATCGGGGTGCGGCACCAGCACGTCGTGGAATTCGTTGATGTAGAAGGCGCCGCCGGGAACGCCGTTGATCTTCTCCTTCACAGCGTTGACCATCGCGACGAGGCGTTCGTGTCGATCGTTGGTGAGCAGTTCCTTCTCTCGGGCGCTGATCCGGTATACCAGTCGTACCTCCATGCCGCCCTTGGGACTGTGCACGATCGAGTACTTGGCATCCTTGTTCACGTTGGAGGGGCACAGTCCTGGATAAAAGGTAAACATCAAGACCTCTCGGCGTCCCTGACTGGGATCGGGTGGGATTCTCGACCGGCCCGTCGTATGGCGGGCGGCAGTCTCGTGAATGAGACTAGGAGGCCTTGTTGTGATTGTTGCCCGACTGTCGGATCGGAGACACTCTCGCGATTCGCCTTTGCTCGGTGGAGCGAAGTGTGGAGCGGGCGATCAGGCGGGCCAGGCGAAACCGCCCGGAACGTGGGCCAGGTGGAACTTCTTACCGCCCTCTACGTACCACGCCTGCCCTTGCTCGCTGAGAAAGAAGCCGATGCCCCGATCGAACAGCTGACGCCAGTTCTCCAGCACCTGTCGGGCATTGGCCGCCAACTCCGCAGGCGCCTCCCCGTCCACCAGCGCGAATTCGGTGGTCCCGTCGGCTGTCCGGCGCTCGATAACTCCACCCTGCTTTTGCCGGAGTCGGTACGAGCCGCCGCCCTTGTCGGGAGAGCCGGCGATCGGGGTGCCGGGCTCCAAACGGCTGGTGTCGACTGCCGGCACCGGGTGATCGTCGTGCAGGGGGACCGTCTCCGGCTCGAAAGGCTCTGCCAACTGGCCTGCGACATAGGGCACGAGACCGTCTCGGCTCTCGCCCCAGACAAGAACGAGCCGGTGCTCCGGTGTCACCCGGAATCGTCCCCCCGGCCTGCCCCGGACCAGTTCGACGATGGCTGCCACGTTCTGTGGGTTGCGCATGATGGCACCCGCGCTGTTCGTGACCGTCCCGAGTGTGTCCACCGAATACTCCTGACCCGTGACGGAACCCCTCCAGGTTTCGGGCCTGTCCGGAGGGCGCTGTCCGAGCCGTTCCCATTCCTGCTGCTCGGTAGGTCTCGGCGAAGCCGGCGGGCCGGGCATCTGCTGCGGCGGTAACGCGGGATCGGCCGGCCAGAACCAGTATCGATTGGAGCCCTCGCCGGTGAGATCCGCCCAATCCTCCTTGGTGTAGATCTGCTCGTCGACAGTCTTCGCGACATAGATCAGATGCATGTCGGCATGTTTACGAGGGGCGTCATCGTCGAATCGGCGTCGCAACACCCGTCCCAGCGCCTGGATGCGTTGCCGCACGCTCGACGTCGATGCCACGGAGACACCCACGTCAGCTTCAGGTACGTCGATCCCCTCGACCAACGACTTCACGGAAACCAGGACCTGTGTGGCACCCGTGCGGAAGGATTCCAGCGCGTGAATCCTCGCGCGATCTCCGAGCCGGGAGTGCTCGAGTGAGATGGAGACGTCCGGTAGCGACGAGGTCAGGTTGTCGTAGAGCGCGACGGCCTCGCTGACCCGTTCGTGGAAGAGGAGAATCCGTCGAGCTCGGCTTGCGTCGAGGGTCTGCGCCAGAATCTCTCTGGCCACCCGGCTTCGATCCGTGGCCCGATACAGCAGGTCCTTGCGGCGAGCCGTCGCAGCCATGTACCTGCGGGCCACCTGACCGATCTCGTCCTGGCGGCGCTGGAGTTGCTGCACTCGGCCCGCTTCAAAGCCGAGGTTCTGCAGTTCGTCGGCGAGGTCGTCGACCTGCCTGCTGATTTGGTCGTACTGGCGTTGCTCGTCGGGCGTCAGATGGATGCCGTGATGATGGATGTCGTAGTCCGGCAACCATCCGGCCAGTCGTGCGTCTCTGAGAGTGAAACGATAGACGACCGCGCCGAGGGCTTGTCCTACCAACTGTTCGTCGTACCGGAGAAGTTCACCTGATGCGTCGAGCTCTTCCCGGTCAGGTGTGGCGGACAGGCCGAGCCGGTAAGCGGCCTTGGTGTCGAGGACCTTGGCGAAGCTAGGCGCGCCGGCACGGTGGCACTCATCGATAATGAGCATCAGTGGTTGAGCCGTCCTCCCCAGGGAGGGCAGCCGCTTCGATGCCGTGTTCAGTACCGCGACGATCGCCCGGCAGGTGTCGAACCCATCGTCCCTACCGGCGCCGAGCAGACCGATCTCGGCCGCTGTCAGGCTGGTATACCGCTGAATGGCCACCCGCCACTGACGGGCAAGTGCTTCGGTCGGGACCACGACCGCGATTCGCAGTGCCGGATCCTTGGCGGCCGCTACAGCTGCGCAGGCCAGGGCGATGAGGGTCTTTCCACCGCCGGTGACGATCTCCAGCGTCCCACGGTACGCGCCTGCCGGATCACCCTTCTCCCAGGCTTCTACGGCTTCGGTCTGCCAAGGGGCAAGCGCGAACCCGCGAGTGGTGATCATCGATACTCACGGCCTTCCTCATCGAGGGCCCGGCGAACCTCTTCCCGAATGAGCGCAGGCAGGGATGTCCTAGCCCATGCGGACAACTCTGCCCGTACAGTCGCCGCGACCACATCGGCCAGCCGTCCCAACTGGTCCGGGTCTATGGCGTCACCGCGGATGCCGCTTCCGTCGGACAGGTTGGGGCTGAGGGCCGACGCTTCAGTGAGCCGGCTACTTCCGGCGTCGTCATGCGAGGCTCCGTGGGCAGGGGAGTGGTCGGCTCGCCGCAGGAGTTCGGACTGGGACAGCTCGAGAGCTGCGGCGAGTTGCCGTAGCGCCTTGGCTGACGGCATCTTGGAGCCGTTCTCCAGCTCGGACAGGTACGGGTAACTGAGCAGGGCGCGTTCGGCGACTTCCTTGCGCTTGAGGCCGAGTTCGGCACGTCTGACCTGGATGGCCCGACCGAGGCCTCCTGGTTGCTGGTCCATCTCTCGTCCTCCGGCGTAGTTTTGACGCAGGCGTTGACTCAACAACGCTTATAGCGTAATAATTCTGCTCGTGTCAGACCGCTTGGGTTCTTAGCAGAAGGACTACGCTCGTGAACAAGCTTACTAGGCATCAGAAGCGTCAGCTTTCCGCTGTTGGCGTACGCCGATGGCGGGTCGCATCCCCTACGGAGTATCGCGAGTCGAAGCTGTGGGCGGTCCACCCGGTGGCGCGGAACCGTCTGCTCCCCGGGGTGCTCGTCTGGGCGAGAGTGCCCTTCGAGGACGGGGTTCGGTACAAGATCCGTCCCGTTGTGGTCCTGGGCTGCCGGGGCCGGGAGGTGGTGATTCTCCCTTGTACGAGTTCGCCGAGCCGCCAGCGGCAACCCGATCGGCCAATCGAGATCGTGAATCTCGAGGTTGCCGGTCTTCGGCGCTCGACCGGTGTACGCCGTAAGGCTCTGAGCATCGACTACGTCGACGTGCTCGACGTCCTCGGTCGGCTCTCTGATCTCGACCGAGCGCGGGTCTTTCCTGCGGCAGTGGTCTCGTACCTCGGTGCGTGAAGCCGGGTGGACTGGTGGCCGTCGATGGTCGGACCCGTGCACGTGGGGATGATGGAACGGTGCCTGTCTCCCGGCAACCTACGCGCTTGGCTGGACCGAATCGGCATGCGCGACGCGGTGCTGCGCTGGTTGTGGCCAACCGGGGTCCGGCGTCCTACCTACGCGGGGATTGGACCGGCGCGGTTCACCGGCCGGCGGCGTCGCGTGACGGCGGTTGGATGGTTCGCGAGTAGCGCTGGCAGCAGCTGCACCACCGGCGCCATTGCGCTAGGCGCTGGACCTGCCGGTGTGGCCCACCGAGGCGGCGCAGGGGGTGGTGGTGGGTACGGTCAGTCGCCCGGGGGTGTGTAGGCGGTGCGTTCCCGGGTGGCGGCGTCGACCTCGGCGGGGGTCAGTAGCGGGGTGACCTGCACCCGCAGGCCGCCGGCCGCCCCGATCGCGATGGCCAGGGCGGCGGCGGTGCGGTGGTCGGGCAGGTCGCAGACGACGTACGTGTCCTGCTCGGCGAAGGCGAAGTACATCGACTCGACCCGGCCACCCGCGTCCTCGATGAGGGCGCGGACCACCTCGGCGCGCTTCGTGCCGCCGTCGCGGACCAGGCCGCCGAGCCCGTCGACCGTGTAGGTCGACTTCAGCAGGAACGCGGCCACCTCAGCGATTTCCCTGCCGCTGCACCCGCTGCGACCCTTCGACCTTGCCTCTGCCGTGGTCGCGTTCGGTGCCGGATGTCCCGGTCGCCGCGCGCAGGTGCCGCTGCTGCGGGGACCGCTCGACCTCCGCGCCTTGGCGGCCCCGCGCGCCGCTGCCGGGGTGCCGGCCGGCCCGCGCCGACTCGCCACCGGGATCATGCTTGTTCTGCTTGTGGCTACCCATGCGCCGCGCATACCCGCTGGTTGCGGGGCTAGGCCCGGATTCAGGCTCAGGACCACGGGTCGCCGTACTCACGGGTGCCGTCGACGTCGAGGGTGACGTGGTCGTTCCCGGTCCAGGCGCCGGTGGCGGCCCGCCAGCTCGGGTCGTCCCGTTCGTCGATGGCCGCCCAGTTCGTGCGGTGCAGGCGGAGCTGGATCGGGCCGGAGGTGGCGCCGGGGGCGAGGACGCCGGTGGTGAAGGTGAGTTCCAGCCAGCCGGGGACGGGCGTGCCGGGGATCGGGTGGACCGTGGGCGTGGGGCCCGGGGTCGGGCCGGGCGGCGGCGCGGGGACGGGAAAGAACTGCAGCGTACGGCGAATGGTGCCGCAGCCCAGCGCGGCCCAGTCGCACTCGGCGACCAGCGAGGTGCTGCCGTCTTCGAGGCGTACGTGGTAGCGGACCCGGACGGTGGTGAGGTCGAGCGGCGCGGTGCCGGTGTTGGTGACCTGGAGGACGAACTGGGCCTGGTTGTCGGTGGGGGACCAGTCCAGGTTGAGGTAGTCGACCTTCGCCCTGCCGTACGCGGTGCGGACCGTGGTCACCGGGGAGTGGTCGGAGTATCCGGTGGTGCCGTACGCCTGCACGGCGATCCGGTAGGTGGTGCCGGGGCCGAGACCGGTCAGGGCGACGCCGGGGGTGTCGCTGGCACCGAGGCCGCGATAGACGTTGGTGCCGACGGGGGACACCACGTCGTACGTGATCGGGTCCTGGACGGCCGGGTCACGCCAGGTGGCGGGGGTCCAGGAGAGCACCAGCCGGTGCGGCTCGTTGCTGACCACGGCGGGTGCGCCGGGGGTGGTCAGCGCCGGGGTCTCGTCGGCGCGGGCCACGCCGACGGCGGCCAGGCTCAGCAGTACGGCGGCGGCGGTGCTCAGGGTGACGCGGCGGGCACGCATGGTCCGGATGGTAGGGAGACGCAGTCATCCTTATCAATCGCTAAGTCCACGCCTCGGGACCCGCCGGTGCCGGCGCACCTCGACAGAAGGGCCGACGGTCCGGCCGGGGTCGGCATCGCTGCCGGCCCCGGCCGGGGTGCGTCAGCGCTGGGCGCCGACCGTCGCGGGGGCCGGCCAGCTGCCGGTGAAGACCCGCGGCGTCGCCGCGCTGCGGGCGGCGAAGCCGAAGTTCCGGTCGACCTGGGCGGCCTCGGTGCTGCTCGGGTACGGGTTGGTGCAGCTGGTGCCGGCACTGCCGCCGGACATCAGGATGGCGCAGTTGCCGTTGTAGTTGTCCGGCAGGCCGAGGATGTGCCCGATCTCGTGGGTCATGATCCGCAGCGGCGAGTACTGCTGGGCCTGGTAGTAGTCGATGACCACCCGGCCGTTGCCGAGGCTGCTGACCTGGGCGTACGAGCCGCCGCCGTAGGTGTAGTAGATCATCAGGTTCGAGCCGCACTGGGCCATGTTGATGTTGTTGGTGTAGTTGTTCCAGATCGCGGCGGCCTGGTTCGCGTACGTGGCGAAGGGCCCGGCCTGGCTGGTGTTGTAGCAGACGTTGCGGACGGCGGCGGAGGCCGGCGCCGAGTCGACGGCGACGGCGCCGAGGGCCGCCAGCGTGGTGGCGGCGAGGGTGGCGAGGATTCGGGACAGCCTGGGCAGACGCATGGCTCACACTCCGGGGGTCGGGGTCGAGTGGGAACCAGGTCAGCCTATTGATAGACGTAGATGAATATCAAGGGTGTAACTGGAAACAGTATTCACGACTTCCGGATTGACTTTACTGAATGTCAGGATCCGCGCCTACGCGACGGCGGGGCCCCGGCGCGCCGGGCCCCCGCCGTCGTCGCGCCGGCTCAGCTCGGTACGTAGTCGAAGGTGTCCGGGTTCGGCCCCTGTCGACCGGCCTCGCCCTTGTTCAGCCCGGTGATCCGTTCCATCTGCGTGTCGTCCAGCGTGAAGTCGAAGATCCGGAAGTTCTCCTCGATCCGCTTCGGGGTGGTCGACTTCGGGAAGACGATGTCGCCCCGCTGCACGTGCCAGCGCAGCGTCACCTGGGCCGGGGTCCGGCCGACCTGCTCGGCGATGTCCAGCAGGGTCGGGTCGTCGAGCACCTTGCCCTGGGCGATCGGCGACCACGCCTCGGTGGCGATGTCGTGCGCCTTGTCGTACGCGCGCACCTCCTCGTTGCCGAAGTACGGGTGCGCCTCGATCTGGTTCACCGCCGGCACCACGTCCGCCTCGGCGGCCAGCCGCTCCAGGTGCGCGACCTGGAAGTTGGACACGCCGATCGACCGGATCCGGCCGTCGCGCTGCAACTCCTCCAGCACCTTCCAGGTGGATACGAAGTCGCCGTCGTAGAGGGTGGGCAGCGGCCAGTGGATCAGGAACAGGTCGAGGTAGTCGAACTTCAGCTCCCGCAGCGTCGACTCGAACGCCTCACGGGCGTCGTCGGGGCGGTGGAATCCGTTGTTCAGCTTGCTGGTGACGAAGACGTCACCCCGGTCCAGCCCGGAGGTGCGCACCGCCTGACCGACCTCGGCCTCGTTGCCGTACATCTCGGCGGTGTCGATGTGCCGGTAGCCGATCTCCAGGGCGCGGCCCACCGCCTCGGCGGTGTCCTTCGGCTCGATCTGGAAGACGCCGAAGCCGAGCTGCGGGATGGTGTTGCCGTCGTTGAGCGGGATGTCGGGAATGCTGTTCGCGGTCATGCGGCCTAGTACCCGGCCGGGCCGTTTCCTCACGACCCGGCCGGGTGATCTGCGACAAGCCGGTCAGCCCCAGATCGCGGTGGCCCACTCCGGGTGGTCGACGAACGGGTTGCGGTTGCCCTGCCAGCGCTCGTAGATGCGCTGGTTGCGGCGCTGCTCGAAGGCGTCCGGTGGGTCCAGCTTGTTCCACGCCAGCAGCATCGAGATCCGGCCCAGGTAGGGCGCGGTGCCGTTGCTGACCGAGTCGTTCATCTCCAGGTTCGGCCAGGCGTCGTCGCCCTCGTAGCGGATCGCCATGTACATGATCATGCGGGCCACGTCACCCTTGACCGCGTTCCGCGGCTCGAACGAGTCCGCGTCGGTGTAGCAGCCGGGCGCCTCGGAGACCGCGCTGCCGCCCGCGTCGAAGTCCTTGTTGCCGCGCAGCGAGTTGACCGACACGTCCTCCGGGCGCAGGTGGTGCACGTCGGTCCCGGGCCCGTTGGCGGTGCCGAAGTCGCCGTGCGACTTCGCCCAGACGTGCTCCCGGTTCCAGTCGTCGACGCCGCTGCCGTTGCTGGTCTTGCTCTGCGACCGTCCGGTGTAGAGCAGGATGACGTTGTTCGCGTTGGCCGGGTCCTGGTCGGTGTCCTTCAGTGCCTCCCACACCTGGTCGTAGGAGAGCGTCGTCTGCACCTTGATGATGGCGTGCAGCGAGCTGCGCAGCGCCGTACCGGACTTGCCGACCGCGCTCGCGTAGTAGGTCGAGTCGTACGGGCCGCTGGTGGAGGTGGGGCCCGGGGTGGGGGAGCTGGTCGGCGAGGGGGCGGTGCCGCCCAGGCTCATCGCCGTCGGGTTCTTCAGCCCGCCGTGGCTGAAGTACGCGGTCAGCGTCCCCGTCGCGGTGACCTGCTTCCCGCGCAGCGACGGGTTGCTGAGCAGCCCGAAGGTGGTCCGCCAGGCGGTGGTGATCTGGACGTAGAGCATCCGGCTCGTGCTGGTCTCGGTGGCCGTGTCGGCGATCGCGATCGCGGTGTCGGCGGTGTAGTTGGACGTGATCACCGTGGTCGAGGCGGTCGGCTGGCCGATGACGTACCCGGTGACGGTGGCGGACCGGCCGTCCTGGGTGGCCAACGCCTGGGCGACGGTCAAGGTGGTCGCCGCCGACGCCGAGGTGGCCACCACCACGGGGGTCACGATGGTGACCGCCAACGCGAACGCCGCGATCAGCCGCCCGGGTCGCGAGCGAGTGACGCTCTTCATATTCATGACTGGCGATGCTAGCGGTGCCGGAGTGAACTCCGCGAGATCATGAGGACAACTTCTCGACGGCGGTCAGATCCCGCAGCGCGCAGACCGACTTCCAGTTGCGGGTGGTCGCCACCACGCCGAGCCTCTTCTCGAGATAGGCGTTGGTGAACTTCGTCCGCCCGTACCCGCCGTCGGGAAAGTGCAGGTGGATCTCGCGGCCGTCCACCGCGTACTCGATGTTCTCGCCGTCCGGCACGGTCAGCTCCGCGACCCGCGCCGCCGGCGGCGCGGCCGACAGGAAGGCCACCAGCAGCCGCGTCGGATCGTCCTGCTTCCCGGTGTACGGGCCGGCGGCGGTGAGCGCGGCCAGCTCGGTGCCGCTGCGGACCAGCACCGGCACGGTCAGACCCAGCTCGTCGGTGAGCACCCGCTCGATCCCCCGGGCCAGCTCGTCGGGGTCCGTCGCCGGGCTGGTGAAGACGACGTTGCCGCTCTGCAGGTAGGTCCGGACGTCGGTGTGCCCGAGATCGGCGACGAGGCGGCGCAGGTCGGCCATCGCGAGCCGGGTGCTGCCGACGTTCACGCCCCGCAGCAGGGCGGCGTACCGGTTGGTGTCCTCGGCCATCCGAGCCTCCTCGGGTCACTGGTCCCGGCCGCCAGCCTAAGGCCCTGGTCGGGGTAGGCCCTGCTCCGCGCCGTGGCTGGGGTGGGTGGGGGCGGGGTTCGGGGTACGTGCCAGACCCGCTACGAACTTGATGGCAAAGATGAATCACCCCGGTGAGCAGCCGGAGTCGGACCAGCTCGGTGGCGGTCCCCCGGAGGTGGATCAGCCGGGAGGTGGATCAGCCGGGAGGTGGATCAGCCGGGAGGTGGATCAGCCGGGAGGTGGATCAGCCCGATGGGCGCCTCCGTGCGTTCTCCCAACGGGTGGTCCCGGCGGTGCTCCTGACGGCTTGCGCCAGCCGGTCGTGTCGGCGAGTCTCCTCGGCGGACCGGGACGCGCAGTGCCCGGGTGATTCATCTTTGCCATCAAGTTCGTAGCGAGTCTCCTGGAAGGTCGGAAGAGTTGACGGCCCGGGAATCCGGTCCGGTCGTGGTCACCGTTGACGGATGGCGCTGGAGTTGAGCCGGAAGCCGATGGTGCGGTCGACGATCAGGTCGACGAGGTCGGACTTGCGCAGCCCACCGATGCCGCGCAGCCCGACGTGTGCCGCGAGCGCCCGCAGCTCCCGGGTCGTCCACGACGCCAGGTAGGCCGTACCGTCGGCGCGGTCCGACATGGCGACCAGCGCCGCGTGCGCGACGGCCGGGTCCACGGCGGACGTCGCCGCGCGGGCCGGAACGGGAGACGCGGGCGTGGGCCGGTCCGGGGACGACGTCGAGGGGGCGGGGGAGACGGTCGGGAGCAGGGCGAGGCGGGCGCGGCCGGCGGCCAGGTCGGTCACCTCGGCCGGGGAGAGGGCGGTCAGGAACTCGGCGACCCGGGTCAGCACGGCGAGCGACGGATCCGTCATGCGGTCGCCCCCGCCGGCTGGAGATGGGCCAGGAACTCCGTGGTGATCTGCCGCAGCTCGTCGCGGACCGGCGGCGCGGTGACCCGGTCCCGCAGCACCACCGGCACCCCGCGCGGGGTGTTCGTGGCGAACAGGGTGACGTTCTCCCGCAGCGCGGTGGGCAGCACCGGTACGCCGAGCGCGCGCACCTGGTCCATGTAGCCCTGATGGGCGGCGATGGGCCGCTGCGCCATCAGCTGGATCATCGTGAAGACCACGCCCGCGATGTCCGGGGCGACCTTGTGGTGCCGGCGGATCCGGGCGAACCGCCGCGCGTCGGCGTTGTAGCGGTCGACCAGTTCCCGGACGTTGCCGTGCAGATAGTCGATGCCGAGGGTGGAGAGATAGTCGGCCTTCGCCGGGATGAGCAGGTGGTCACTGGCGATGATCGCCGACTGGGTGACCACGTTGAAGTTCGGCGGACAGTCGATCAGCACCAGGTCGTACGGGTCCAGCGCCTCGTCGTGCAGTCCCTCGGCGAGGGAGCCGCGCACCCGGAACAGCTCGGCGTCGTACTCGTCGCCGTCCGCGACGCCCCGGGCCAGCGCCAGGTCGATGTCCACGAGCTGCAGGTGCGAGGCGATGAGGTCGAGTCGGCCGGCGCCCTTCAGGTGGGCGTTCGCCGGGCCGGGGGAGACGACCAGCTCACCGAGGGTGACCTTCGGGCCGTCCCCGCGCAGTCCGTCGTACCAGCGCTTGACCGTCCGGCCGTCGCGCAGCCGCTCCCGCCAGTCGTCCGGATCGTAGAAGCTGAACGTCAGGCTGGCCTGCGGATCCAGGTCGATCAGCAGCACCTTCATCCCCCGGTTGGCCAACTCGGCCCCGAGGTTGGCGGTCATGGTGGTCTTGCCCACCCCGCCCTTGTAGTTGATCACCGATACGACGTACACCGACGGCACCTCCCCAGACGGGGAACGGTAACGGTCGGCCAGGTCCGGCGACAGACCGCCGTACCGGACGGCCGGTGCTAAAGTCTGCGCGGCTCGGGCGCTTGCGGGGGGAGGCAACCACCATGGCCACGTTCCGTGACACCCTGGCTCAGCTTCTCAAGGCCCGGATCCCGGTGCTGCTCGTCGAGTCGTACGAGGAACAGCGGGTGATCGCCGAGATCACCGCGGTGGCCCACGACGCCGCCCGCGTGCGGACCCCGCGCCGGCTCTGGACCTGGTCGACCACCCGCGGCCTGGTGTCGCCCGACGGCGCCGCCCGCCAGGGCACCACCGACCCGGCGGCGGCCCTCGACGCGATCCTGCGGCTGGACGAGCCCGCCGTCGTCGTCCTCAGCGACCTGCACCCCGCCCTCGGCGCCGCCGGCCGGCCCGCCGAACCAGGGGTGGTACGCCGGCTGCGCGACCTGGCCGTCGCCTTCCGCACCGGCCCGGTGCCGCGCACCCTCGTGCTGGTCACGCCCGTGCCGCACCTGCCGGTGGAGCTGGCGAAGGACGTCACCGTGGTCGACTTCCCGCTCCCCAGCGAGCCGGAGATCCGGGCCGTGCTGGACGGCATGATCGCGGCCAACGCGACCAGCGGCCGGATCCGGGTCGACCTCGACGAGGCCGGCCGGGAACGCCTCGCCAAGGCCGCCCTCGGCCTCACCCTGCACGAGGCGGAGAACGCCTTCGCCCGCGCCATGGTGGACGACGGCGTGCTCGACGCCCGCGACCTGAGCGTGGTGCACGAGGAGAAACGGCAGGCCGTCCGCCGCTCCGGGCTGCTGGAGTTCGTGGAGGACAGCGTCGCCCTCACCGACGTCGGCGGCCTGGAGAACCTGAAGCGGTGGCTGGCCCGACGCGACGGCTCCTGGCTCGCCGAGGCCGCCAGGTACGGGCTGCCGGCGCCGCGCGGGGTGCTCATCACCGGGGTACCGGGTTGCGGCAAGTCGATGACCGCCAAGGCCGTCGCCGCCGCCTGGCACCTGCCGCTGCTCCGGCTCGACATCGGCAAGGTCTTCGCCGGCCTGGTCGGCTCCAGCGAGCAGAACATGCGCGCCGCGCTCCGTACCGCCGAGGCCGTCGCGCCCTGTGTGCTCTGGCTCGACGAGATCGAGAAGGGATTCGCCGGCGGGAGCGGCGACTCCGGCACCTCCGCCCGGGTGTTCGGCTCCTTCCTCACCTGGATGCAGGAGAAGACCCGACCGGTCTTCGTCATCGCCACCGCCAACGACTTCGCCGGCCTGCCACCGGAACTGCTCCGCAAGGGACGCTTCGACGAGATCTTCTTCGTCGACCTGCCGACCCGCGCGGAACGCGCGGCCATCTGGGCGCTGCACGTCGGACGCCGACTGCGGCACCCGGCGGTGGCCGGCGAACTCACCGTCGACCACGCCCTCCTCGGCGAGCTGGCCGAGCTGAGCGACGGCTACTCCGGCGCCGAGATCGAACAGGCCGTCGTCGGCGGGCTCTACGACGCGTACGCCGAGCGCCGGCCGCTGCGCCGCGACGACCTGTTGCGCGCACTGGTCAACATGGTCCCGTTGAGCGTCACCCAGGCCGAGAAGCTGGACGCCGTCCGCAGCTGGGCGGAGAACCGGGCCGTCGCGGCCACCGCCGCCGAGGACTGGGACCTCGACCCGCGGACCGCCACCGGCCCGGGCCGCCCGGGCGGCCCGCACGGCGGACGGGCCGTGGAGTTCTGATGTCCGCCACCGAACCGAGGGGAGTGCTCCGGTGAGCATCTCGCTGATACTCCTACCGCTCGCGGTGGCCACCGTGGCCGCCGCGCACACCGCCGGCGCCGACCGCGACGACCAGGGCCGGACGATCTGCCAGGTGCAGACCCGGATGCGGGACGAGACGCTGCTCGCCGGCGCGCTGCGCGACACCGGCGCGGTCGTCGCCGCCGACCAGGCCGCGATCACCGCCGACTGGGACGGCGTACGCGCCGAGTTCCGGCGCGGCGCCGACGGCGTCTGGACCGCGCACCTCACCGGCGACGTCGACGAGGAACGGGCGGTGGCGATCGTGCAGTCGGTCGACGCCGCGTACGGGCGGCAGGTGCAGCGGGCGGTGCTCGACCGGCTGCGCGCCCAGGCCCCCGCCGCCGGGCTGCGGCTGGAATCCGAGCAGGTCACCGAGGACGCCTCGGTACGCCTCGTCTTCGCCGTCGAGGGGCGGTCGGCATGAGCGACCGGCCCCGGGTCGAGGTGACCGTGCACCCGGACGGTTCGGTGACCGCGCAGACCCACGACGTGCTCGGCGAGCGCTGCCTGGACTACGTGGCGGTCCTGGAGGACCTGTTGGCCGCGCGGGCGGTCGAGAGCGCGTACACCGCCGACCTGACCCGGACCGGCGTGACCGGGTGGCAGGAGGAACGCGATGTCGACCGCGCCTGACGGGGGTTGGCCGCCGTTCCCGTCCGGCCCACCACCCGGTGCGTACGGCCCGGGCGCCGCCGCCACCCCGGTCGCCGTCACCCCGAACAAGGCGGCCAGCTGGAAGTGGCGGCTGCTGCACAGCTGGTGGCTGCTCCTGCCCACGCTGGGCCTCGGCTGCCTGGGCGGAATCGGTCTCGTCTACGTCGGGGTGCGGGCCCGGCGGCCGGGCTGGTGGATCGCCGGCATCGGTTACCTGGTGCTGGGCTGGGCCACCTTCGTCATCGTCGGCGAGGCCCAGAAGGGCACCGTCCTGATCAACGTGGCGGTCGCCGCGTGGCTGGCGATCTGGATCGCCGGCTTCGTGCACGCGCTGGTGATCAACCCGGCCTGGCTGCGCTGGCGGGCCGCCTACCGGCCCTGGTACCAGCAGCCGACCGGCTGGACCGGCTCGCCGCCGTTCCAGGGGTGGCCGCCCCCGCCGGCCGCCACCGGCTGGAGCGGTCATCCCGCCCCGGCCGCCCCCGCCTTCCCGCCGGTCTCCGCGGCACCGGGTCACCCGGCCGCTCCGGCCTTTCCGCCCGTCTCGGCGCCGCCGGGCCAGCCGGCCTTTCCGCCGGTCTCCGCAGCGCCGGGCCAGCCGGTCGCCCCGGCCTATCCGCCGGTCGGCGGCGTGCCGGGCGACCCGACCGCTGCCGGCTTCCCGGCGGCCGACCCCACGGCGGCGGTGCCGCAGCAGCCGTGGGCAGCACCGACGCCGCCCGGATCGCCGGTGGCTCCCGCACCGGTGTCGCCCGCCGGCTCCACGCTGGACGTCAACACCGCCGGGGCGGAGCAGTTCGCCGCCCTGCCCGGCTTCGACGCGGCCCGGGTGCACCGGGTGCTCGCCGAGCGGGACGCCCGGGGCGGCTACGGCAGCGTCGCCGAGTTCGTCGCCGCGGCGCACCTCGCCCCGCACGAGTACGCCCGGCTGCGGGACGTGCTGGTCTGCGTGCCCCCGGCCGGTCCCGCCACGCTCCCCGGTCAGCCGCATGGACGCGTACTCGATCTCTGAGGCCGGCCCGGTCCGGCGGCCGGCGTCCGGGTCGCAGCTGGTCGTGCTGGCCCGGTTCCTCGCCGCCACCCGGGCCGAGGGCCCGGGCAACCGCACGGCCGTCTGGGTGCAGGGTTGCGCGATCCGCTGCCCGGGCTGCTTCAACCCGCAGCTGTGGGGCTTCCGGGGTGGTGAGCGGACGACCCCGGCCGAGCTGGTGCGGCGGGTGCTCGACGCGGGCACCGACGGACTGACCCTGCTCGGTGGGGAGCCCTTCGACCAGGCCGCCGCGCTGGCCGAGGTGGCCGCCGGAGTACGCCGGGCGGGCCGCTCGGTGATGACCTTCACCGGCTACAGCCGGGACGGCCTGCGGCGCGCGGTGGACAGCGGCCGGGAGGACGTGGCGGCGCTGCTGGCCGAGACCGACCTGCTGGTCGCCGGTCCGTTCCGGGCCGACCTGATCGACACCGAGCGACCCTGGGTGGGCTCCACCAACCAGGAGTTCGCGCTGCTCAGCGACCGGTTCCCGGACCTGCTCGACGACCTGCCGCACACGCCGGACCGGGTCGAGGTCGTGGTCGACGCGGCCGGCCGGGTCGCCGTCAACGGCTGGGCGGAGCTGGACGCGCTCGACGAGCTGCTCGCGTCGGCGCAGCTGCGGGTCGAGCGGCCCTGACCGACCGGCCGGGCCCGGCGGGCCCCCGCATCGCGCAGGTCGGCGGGCGGGCACGACGGAACGCGCCCGCCCACCGAGCGGGGTGGTCAGTTGTAGCCGACGACGAAGGTGTTGCTGACGGTCGTGCCGTTCCAGGTGGCGGTGATCGTGCCGGGTTCGCTGACCGAGGCGTCCGCGGCCACGGTCACCGGGAAGATCACACCCGGGCTGCCGGCCGGCACCTGGACGGTCGCCGGCACCACCACGTCGGGCCGGTCGCTGTGCAGGGCGATGGTCACCCCGGTCGGGTTCGCCGCGGTGCCGATCCCGACCACCACGTCGTTGACCGCGCCCCGGGCGACGTAACCGGGCCCGACGGCGAAGGTGGGCGGCACCACCGCCAGCCGACCGGTCGCGCGGGTGGTGCCCAGGTGCGCCGACGGGCGGACCACCGCGGGGACCTGGGCCTGGTTGACCACGGCCGTGAAGCTGACGCTGGTCTGACCCGCCGGCACCACCACCGACGGCGGGACGTACACGTTGGGTCCGTACGAGGTGTTGCTCCACAGCGTCACGGCGACCCCGCCCGTGGCGGCCGGTGCGGCCAGCACCACCGTGCCGGTGACCGAGCTGCCCTCGACGGCCGCCGCCGGGCTGAAGCGCAGGTCGACCACGCCCTGCGCCGCCGGATCACCGGGCAGCACGGTGACCTCCGCGATCCGTACCAGGTCGCTGCCGGGGACCTGGGCGTAGAGCGGGACGACGGTCGTCACCTCCGGCGACGCCACCCGGATCGGGAAGCTGACGCTCCTGCGACCCGCCGGCACGACGACGTGCCCGCCGGTGAAGCTCTGGTAGACCACGTCGCCGTAGAGGGCCACGTCCACGCCGCCGCGCGGCGCCTTGCGGGTGAGGGTGATGGTCTGGGTGGCGGTCTCCCCGGCGGTGATCACCGCCGGGGAGACCGAGCCGGAGGCGAGCCGTACGGGCCCGGTGGCGGCACCGGCGGGCAGCGCCGGCACCAGCAGGAGAGTGGCGGTGGTGATCCCCGTTGCGAGGGTCTGCAGTAGACGTCTCATGGCACCGACCCCACCAGGCCGGTGCCCGGCAAGCCAGCCCGGGCGGTGAACCGTCCTCGGCTCGTAAGAACTACTCGGTGACGGGGAGCAGGACCTCGTTGCGGCGCAGGAACCACGGCTTCCACGGCGGGTCGAACCGGGCGTACCGGACGGCGCCCGCCGGGCTGAGTCCGGCGTCGGTGACCGCCCGGCCCAGCGCGGTGGCCCGCCGCTCGAACGCCTCCGTGGTCCACCGCCCGGAGAACCGGGCCGCGGCGGCGAGCTCCTCGGGGATCTGCCGGACGGTGATCCGCGGATCCTCCGGCTCGGGGAGCGTCGCCGCGGTGAAGCTCGCCGGCATCACGAACCGCACCAGCCAGCTGCCGGCCCGGTCGCCCTCCTCCTGGACCACCGGCGCGGTCATCGCGATCTTCTGCGACCCGGCGGGCTCCTGCACCACCGGCGCGGTCATGCCGATCTGCCGACGGGACCGGTTCGCCCCGCCGATGAAGCCGGCAAGTGGCCGGAACGCCTCATTGCCGGCCCGGTCGAAGGGCCCCTCGACGCGCACCTCCGCGACCAGGTGGGCCGGATAGCGGCGCAGCTCGAAGCCCGGATGCCGGGACACCACCCGATACGGCTGCTGCTCGGTCATGGCACGCTCCCCGGCCTCGCGGTCTCGCCGGACACGCTACCGGCCTGAACAGCCGCCGGCAGCGGAACGCCCGGCGGCGGAGATCCGGGGATTGAACTCCTGCCGGCCGGGGCCCGTACCACTGGGCGAGGATGTGGTGCGGCGGGTCAGCCGCACCGCTGCCGAGCTGCGGGAGGCCTGCCGTGCGAGTTGGTGAGCAGTCGACGGATCCCATCGATCAGATCCTGGGCGAGGTGCCGGTCCCGGCGACCCTGACCCCCGAGGATGTCCGGCTCGCGGTCCGGGCGGTGGTGGTGCACGCCGCCGAGGAGTGGCCCGCCGGACCGAAGTGCCGCAACGACGGGGCGGCGTACCCCTGCCGCCTGCACCGGTGGGGTCGGCGCGTGCTGACGGCGCACGGCCTCAACGAACGGCAGGTCGACGCACTGGTGCGGCACGGCAACCCGTTCGTGCACGTGCCGTTCCCGTTCGTGCTGACCGGGTCGGGGTCCGCGCGACCCACCGCCCCGGGCACCCCGTCCCCGCGCGGCCAGGCCGGCCGGGTCGCCGCACCCGGCGTGCGGCCCGCCATCCGGCCCGGCGGAACCGGTCGACCGGTGGCGTCCCCCGCCACCAGGCCGCGCTGGCCCCGGGCGAGCTGACGACCCTCCGACTCGTCGAGCCGGCGCGGTCCTGTCGGGGGTACGCCCGACAGTCCGAGTCCCGGGGCGACGGCGGCGGCCCGGCGCGGGCACCCCCCACTCCCACGCCGGGCCGTCGTCGACCTCGACAGGTCAGTCGTCGCCGACCCCGCAGTCCGGGGCCGACCAACTCGTCGTGTCCGAGGAACGGTCGGCGGTGTTCTGTCGACGGGAGTCGAGGTGAACGTGGTCGGAGTGGTTCGGGTAGCCGGGGCCGTAGATCCCGCTGAAGCCGCGGCTGCGAGCCGAGCGAGCCAGCTGGCACAGTGACGAGCTGCGGGAGGTCACGTCGGCCGCGTTGCCGTAGAGGTGCTGGCTGTCGGACGCCCCGCCGACCTGGCTGTTGCAGGCGATGCTGCGGAACCCGCTGGTCACGTAGATCGGCTGGTCGCCGAGGCTGCGACGGAGCGCCTCCAGCTTCCACATGGTGCGGACCGCGTTCTCCCGCGTCGCGGTCGGCGACAGCGGGCCCCCGCTCCACCCGCCCTTGCCGCAGCCGTTGTCCAGCTCGGTGTAGCTGAAGTGCCGCGGCGTGCAGTCGTCGTCCTGCAGGGCGTAGATCTTCGCGAAGGTCTGCGGCCCGGCGACCCCGTCGGCGCGCAGCCCGTACGCCGCCTGGAAGCGCGTGACCGCGGCGGCGGTCTCCGGGCCGTAGATCCCGTCGACGCGGACGATGTCCCGGTAGGCGGCCCAGCCGCCCACCCGGATCTGGAGTTGCCGGACGTCGGTGCCGGACCGCCCCTGGAACAGGGGCCGGGTCCAGGTGAAACAGCCGTCGGCGTGGGCCGCCGGCGCGGCGACCACCGTGGCGATCGCGGCCCCCGGCAACGCCAGGGCCAACGCGACGAGCGCCCGTTTCACAGTGTTGATACGCACGGAAGTCTCCCGATGAGAGTGCGAGTGGGTGAGCCGCAGGGGCGTCGACCGGTACGTGCCTGTGCACTCCACCTTCGCAGCGCGACGGGTAATGAGCGGCCTTTAACCAGAATCGCCCTCACAAATGGTTGTTCCTGAGCATCGGCTGTGGATCGGGCTGATTGCGAAAACCTGCACTCCACTTTCTTCGGGTGGGACGGAGGTGCAGAAACGTGACGGAAAGTGCCGTCCCGGCACGCCGAGGGTGATGTCGATGTGTCACCCCGGCCCGGTAACGTCTGCGCCGGGCTCCAGGCACGGGGGAGGTGGGCGTGGCGCGCGGTGGCGTCTTCTGCATCGAGGGGCAGTGGCATCGGGACCTCAACGAGCGGGGTTCCGTCCTGCCCACCCTCGAACTGCTCGAACGCCTCGGCCGGATCCGCTTCATCCACAAGGACGCCGCCACCCGCGACGAGCTCTTCTACTTCCTGGACCGCTGGCTGCTCAAGCAGTACGCCGACTACCGGGTCGGGTTCTTCGCCATGCACGGCGAACCGAGCCGGCTCTGCCTCACCGACTGGGACTCGGTCGACCTGACCGACGTGGCCGAGCGGATGGCCGGCCGGTGCGAGGGACGCCGGCTCTATTTCGGCAGCTGTTCGGTGCTGCGCGCCTCCGACGCCACGCTGCGCGACTTCCTCGACGTGACCGGCGCGGCCCTGATCTGCGGTTTCACCCGCGAGGTCGACTGGGTGGAGTCCGCCGCCTTCGAGACCGTGCTGCTCGACGTGCTCGCCAACGGGCAGCGGCACAACGCCGCCGAACAGCGGATGGGCTCGGCGCACTGGGCGCCGCTCGCGTCGTACCTCGGTTTCCGGGTGATCTATGCCAACGGCCGGGCGTGGCGGCCGGCGACCCGGCCCCGGGTGCCGGCGCAGGCGGCGCCGCGTCGCGCGGCCGGCCGCCCCCGCTGAGCCCGCGCCCGACGGCCACCGGTGCGGGCCTGGTAGAACCAGGAGCATGGCACGCAGCATCGCGAGCAACACCCGGGTCGACCGGGCCGCCCTGATCGAGTTCCTCCGTCCCCGGCACCGGGTGGTGCTGATGACCACCCGCGCCGACGGCCGGCCGCAGTCCTCGCCGGTCTCCTGCGGGGTGGACGGCGAGGGCCGGCTGGTGATCTCCACCTATCCGGAGCGGGCGAAGGTCACCAACATCCGGCGCGACCCGCGGGTCTCGGCCTGCGTGCTCTCCGACGACTGGAACGGGCCGTGGGTGCAGGTCGACGGCACCGCCGAGGTGCTCGACCTGCCCGAGGCGCTGGAGCCGCTGGTGGAGTACTTCCGCAGCATCTCCGGCGAGCACCCCGACTGGGACGAGTACCGCGCGGCGATGGTGAAGCAGGGCAAGTCCCTGATCCGGGTCACCGTCGACGCCTGGGGGCCGATCGCCACCGGCGGCTTCCCGGCCCGGCTGGCCGACTGAGCGTCAGTACGCGGCGGTGAACCGGGCGTTCGGGAAGCGCGGGCTCTCGATCTCGTCGACGATCGCCACCGCCAGGTCCTCGTAGGTCACCACCGACCGGCCCTGCGCGTCGGTCACCGGCTGGTCGGTGCCGGTGCGGTAGTGGCCGGTGCGCTCGCCCGGGTGGAACTCCAGCGGCGGCGGCGAGACGTACGTCCAGGTCACCCCGTCGGCCGAGGACCGGTAGACGCCCAGCGCGTCGGCCTGACCCTCGGCCGCGTCCCGGTACTCCGCCGGGAAGTCCGGCTCGTCCAGGAACGGGGTGCCCTTCGGGGTCAGCAGCGTCGCACCGCCCCCCACGTGGATCACCCGGGGCGGGTCGGGCAGCTCCCGCAGCGTGGACACCAGCGTCTGCGCCGCGTCCCGCCACAGCTCCCGCTCGCCGCCCCCGATCGCCACCACGAACACGTCGGCGTCCTCGGCCAGCTCCCGCACGCTCCGGGCGGACGTCGCGTCGCCGGTGACCGTACGCACGCCCGGTGGCAGATAGCTGGTCGCCTCGGGACGGCGTACCGCCGCGGTGACCCGGTGCCCCCGCTCAACCGCCTCGGCGGTGATCCGCGACCCCGCGGTCCCGCCCGCGCCGAACACGACGATGTTGCTCATGCCCCCAGGCTAGGGAGCGGACCGGCCGGCGGGTGGCGTTCCGCCGATCCCGGGCGGCGACGCCGGTCAGTCGACCAGCGCCGAATAGACGAGCTGACGCAGCTGTGACCGCAGCGGATAGGTGCTCGACGGCATGAGCTGGGTGAACAGCAGGGCGGTGACCTCCTCCACCGGGTCCACCCAGAAGGCGGTGCTGGCCATGCCACCCCAGTAGAACTCGCCGACGCTGCTCGGCACCCGGGCCGGCACCGGGTCCTGCACGACCGCGAAGCCGAGGCCGAAGCCGATCCCGTCGAGGACCGTCTCGGCGAAGCCCTCCGGGTGGAACGACGCCAGGTCACGCCCGCCGGGCAGGTGGTTGCGGGTCATGAAGCGCACCGTGCGCGGCCCCAGCAGGCGTACGCCGTCCAGTTCGCCGCCGCGCAGCAGGCACTGGGTGAACCGGTGGTAGTCGGCGGCCGTGGAGACCAGCCCGCCGCCGCCGGAGAGACATTCCGGCTCGGTGAGCGCGAAGCGGCCCACCGCGTCGAGGCGGACCGCCTGCCCGGTCGCCGGGTGCGGCGTGTAGAGGGCGGCGAGGCGCTTCCCGTCCGGCTCGTCGACCCACCAGCTGGTGTCGGTCATGCCGAGCGGCCGGAGGATCCGCTCGGCGAAGAAGGTGTCCAGGCGCTGCCCGGAGACCACCTCGACCAGCCGGCCCAGCACGTCGGTGGCGACGCCGTAGTTCCAGCTCGTGCCCGGCTGGAAGAGCAGCGGCAGTTGGGCCATGCCCCGGGTCGCCTCGGCCAGGTCCGCGCCCGCCGGCACACCCAGGTCGAAGCCCGCCTTGCGGTACAGGCCGTCGACCACCGAGGTCTGGGCGAAGCCGTACGTCAGGCCGGCGGTGTGGGTGAGCAGGTGCCAGACCCGGATCGGCTCGACCGCCGGCACCGTGTACGGCTTGAGCACCGAACCCTTGTCGTACACCCGGACGTCGGCGAACTCGGGCAGCCAGCGGCTGATCGGGTCGTTCAGCTCGAACCGGCCCTCCTCCCAGAGCATCATCGCCGCGACCGAGGTGACCGGCTTGGTCATCGAGTAGATCCGCCACAGGGTGTCCGACTCGACGGGGGTGCCGGCCTCCCGGTCCCGCAGGCCGTAGGTGGCCGAGTGGGCGATCTCGCCCCGGCGGGTGACGACGATCTGCCAGCCGGCGAGCCGGCCGTCGTCGACGTACGCGCCGAAGTGCTCGTCGATCCGCGCCAGCCGGGCGGGGTCGAAGCCGATGCGGTCCGGGTCGGTGCTCACTGCCACGCTCACCCCGTCGACGCTACTAGTCGGTAGGGCAACCGGGAAGTGTCGGCCGGCGCCACTAGTCTGACCCGATGCCGGAGCCGACCGAGGACGTCACCTACCGCCACCAGGACTGGTACGCCGAAGAGCTGGCCGACCGGCACTTCGTACGCTGCGAGTTCTTCCACGTCGACCTCACCGAGGCGGTCAGCCGGGGCGCCGTCTTCACCGAGTGCGTCTTCGGCAACGTCGCCTTCAACGCGTCCCGGCACACCGACTCGGCCTTCACCCGCTGCACGTTCAAGCGGTGCAACTTCTTCGAGGCCGAGTTCACCGGCTGCAAGCTGGTGGGCAGCAGCTTCGACCAGTGCGACCTGCGGCCGCTGCGGATCGACGGCGGGGACTGGTCCTTCGTCGCGCTGCCCGGGGCGGATCTGCGCGGGGTGCGGGTCACCGACGTCCGGATGCGGGAGGCCGACCTGACCGGGGCGAACCTCACCGACGCCACGGTCACCGGGGTCGACCTGTCCGGCGCGCAGCTCGACGGCCTGCGGCTGACCGCGGCCGACCTGCGCGGCAGCGACCTCACCGCGCTCGACCCGACGGCGGTGCAGCGGGCCGGGGCGATCATCGACGCCGAGCAGGCGATCGTGCTGGCCCAGGCGTTGGGCTTCGAGATCCGCTGACCACGGTCAGGGCTCGGTCTGCTCGTCCTCGGGGGCGGTGGCGTCGACGACGAGGTCGGTGTCGTCGAGCAGCTCGATGACCTCCTGCCACAGCGCGGCCCGCGCCATGCAGATCCACGTGTAGTCCTCCGAGCTGAGGTCGACGTCATCGACGTCCAGCTGGCGCAGCAACTGGTCGCTGCGATGGGCGGTGGCTTTCGCGGCCCTGGCGAGCTGGAGCAGCCTGGCCAGGCAGCGGTCGATCCGCTCCACCTGCCGGGCGACCGCGTCGTCGACCACCCAAGGCAGCTGGATCTGGTCGTCGGTCAGCCGCTCCACCTCGTCCAGGCGGAGGTCGTCGTAGACCGGCACCGGCGGCGGGAAGTGGTGGCCGGTGGTCCGTTGCAGCGCCACCGTCCGGGTGACGAGCCGGGAGAACTCGGCCCGGTCCGCCCAGTACCGCGCCCCGTCGAGCGCGATCCGCTCCACCACCTCCCAGGTGCGGTCGTCCAGCCGCAGCCACAGCACCAGGTCGTGCAGATAGCGCGGCTGACGACGGCGGAGCCGTTGGCGGTGCCAGTGCCGTTCCAGCAGGCGGGCCCCCTCGCAGAGCAGGTTCTTGGCGTACGCGACGACCCGGACCTCCGAGACGTCCTCCGGCCGCAGCGGCACCGGCTTCATCGGCTGGTAGGCGTCCTGCTGGAAGAACCGGAACTCGGCGCGGTTGCGCAGCCGGGCCAGGTCGGGGTCGCTGGTGGCGATCCAGGTCCGTAGCCGGGAGGCGGTGCCCGCCTGGGTGTCGGACTGGACGGTGAGCCGGCCGGCCCGCCCGCTCTCGGTGCACATCAGCGCTTCCCGCAGGTTCTCCACGGCCCGGTAGGTCAACGTCTCCGCCGCACGGTCGACGGGTGCCCGCTCGGCGGAGGGGCCGGTGCCAGCCGTGAGCGGGTAGCCCTGCAGGGCGAAGGCGTACAGGCAGCCGGCGTGGTAGTAGTCCAGGTAACCCAGGCGAGCGGCCCGGTTCCACCGGCGCTGGGCGGCGAAGATCGCGTCACCGAGCAGCATCGGCGAGGCCGGCCAGCCGATGCCGAGGGCCCGGTCGGCCTTACGGCGGCGCCACCAGATCCACCAGTCGCTGAGGCAGCCGACGGCCGGCAGTTCGAGTCGGCTCCCCTCGGGCGAGTCGTACCGGGCGTCGTGCAGGGTACGCATCAACCGCAGCGGGGCCCAGACGTCCCGCATGAGCCGCACGAGCCGGCGGTCGAAACCCGCGCCGGCCCCGGGTACGAAGGCGGCGATCGTCAGGTCCTCGTAGAGCCGATGGAACTCCTGCCAGGCCGCCAGGTGCAGCACCACCGGCGCGGACGACCGGTGCCGGAGCATCTCCCGGACCAGTTGCTTGGCCTCGTCCCGGGTGCCGGCGCCGGTGCAGGTCAGTACGGCGGGCCAGTAGCGTTCGGCCAGCGCGGCGCAGAGGCGTTCCCGGTTCTGCCGGCTCTCCCAGTGGTAGGGGGTGTTGGCGTCGAGCTTCGCGCCGGGGTTGTGCGGGAGCCACTGGGCCATCACCCGTTCGGCGTACCCGAGGGTGCGGGCGTACTGGAAGCGCAGCTTGATCCATTCCGGGTGGCGCCGGAGCTGCCGGACCGTCGCGCCGGTGTAGCGCAGGGGACGGCGCAGCCGGCGCCGCTTGCGGCTCCACAGCGCGCCGGTGTAGTGGGCCTCCAGCTGCCCGACGGCCAGCGCGCCCTGGTAGGTCTGCAACGCGTCGAGGAAGAGGCCCAGGTCCTCCTGGACACTGCCGACCATCAGCCGGATGTCGAGGTTGAACGGGTCCAGCCGCAGCGCCTCGCGGTACCACCACAGGGCGTCGTCCAGTTTCAGGTCGTCGTGCCGCTTCTTCGCCTCGTTGTACGCCTCGAACAGCTCCGCCGGCATGTCCCGGCCCCGCCACTTCCGCCAGGGCGGGGTCTTCGCGAGTCGGGTGACCGGGACGATCTTGGCCATCGCCCAGTAGGCGGCCTTGCAGGTGGCGTCCTCCCAGCTGTTGCCCCAGTAGGTCGTGGTGGCGCTACCGGTCCGACCGAGGAAGGAGGTGACGGTCACGGAGAGCCCGTACCGGGGTTCCACCTTGCGGCGCTGGAGGGTCCCGCTGATCTGGTACGCCTGCCTCGGCCAGAGGGCGGCCAGCACGCGGGGCAGGAAGGACGGGGCGTTGGAGAGGTCACCCTGCTCCTTGGCGAGCACGTCGAAGAACCCGTCCGGAGGTGGGTCCGCCGGTCCCGAGTACGGCGGGTAGACGCTGGTCTCCGCGAGCTGCCGGCAGAACCGACTCCGCAGGTAGACCGATCGTCCCTGGTCCGTGCCCGCGGCGTCGTCGAAGGTCCGCACGTTGACCGGTCCCGGTAGGTACACGTACCAGTCCTGCCGCCAGCGGCGCCAGGTGAAGAAGGTGCAGCCGACCAGGATCAGCACCCCGAGCTGTGCCCACCGCTCCGGGCGCGGCCCCCCGAAGACCGTCTTCGCCAGGCCGTGCAGCACCAACTGGATCACCAGCCAGACCCGGTCCCACCAGGACGACGGCGCCTCCCCTGCGGGCCGGCCGGACATCCGGCCGAACGCGCCCAGCGCGACGAGCAGGAGGGCCGTGCTGAGCAGCGCCAGGCCGAGTGACGGGCCCGGGTGCGGGACCGGCAGTTGCGAAGGGGCCGTCCGTGACGTCCGGGTGACCCGGTGCGGGTTGCGTACGTCCCACGACAGCGGCCGGTCGAACGTGCACGCCGCCCGCCGTAGCTTCCGGTCCAACATCTGGCTGCCCCTCGCATAGCCGCCTGGCCTGCTGTTTCAGGCTAGGCAGCCGGCCGGGGACGGACCGGGAAACGAGAATGCGAGCGAGTTCCCGGCACCGGGGCGCGAAAGGCGTCGTACCCTGTCAGGTTTTCCTGCCAAGCTCGCGGTCATGGCATGGTGGTCCGACCTGGTGGAGTCCGAGCCAGAGTTCGCGGCGCGCGTCCGCGACCGGTTCGCGGTACGCAAGCACGGCACGATGGCGACCCTGCGCCGGGACGGCTCGCCCCGGATCAGCGGTACGGAGTTCGACTTCTCCGCCGACGGCCAGCTCCGGCTGGGCAGCATGGCCGGCGCGAGGAAGGCGCTGGACCTGCGGCGCGATCCCCGGGTGGCGTTGCACTGTCCGACGGAGGACACCCCCGAGGACGATCCGGCGGCCTGGGGCGGGGACGCGAAGATCGCCGGGTTGGCGCACGAGGAACCGCCGGCCGAGGACGGGTCGCACCTGTTCCGGGTCGAGTTGACCGAGGTGGTGCTGACCCGGGTGGGTGATCCGCCGGACCATCTGGTGATCCTCAGCTGGCACCCGGGACGCGGCCTGCGGCGGCGCGAGCGCCGCTGACACCCCCTCCCACCAGCCGGATCACCGTTCGGACGGGGGTAGGTCCACCGATCGTGCCGAACGGGGTCCTCCTACCGTTTGGTAACGAACTGGAAACGCCCCGCCGCCGACATATGGCGCACCGGCCGCCCCGATGGAAACGTGAAGCGGGTCACGATTCGTCCGCTCCTGCCGATCGGGCGCGGGCGAGGGAGCGGGAGGTGCGGTGGCGGAGCAGGACCGTGGTGGGATCGACGGGCCCGCACCGAACGGGCCGACCCGTTCGACGTTGCGCCGGCTCGCCCGCGCCCGGCAGCGCCGCAAGCTGGCCGTGGAGGCGTTGATCGCGGTCGTCGCCCTGACCGCCATGGTCGCCTATCTCGGCACCGAGGAGCACGCCGCGCCCCGCGAGGAGAGTGCCGTCCTCCCCGGACCGCCGAGCACCGTGGGCCTGCCCAGCCTGCGACCGGGCGTGGCCGTGCCGCCGGGCGACGGTCTCGTCACCCCCGGCCTGCATCCCCGGGAGCGGCCCCCGTCGCCGACGGCCGCGCCCTCGACGCCGACGGTCGAGCCGCTGCTCACGGTCACCCGCGCCGACATCCCCGCGCTGGTCGACCTCACCGCGGTCGGTGCCGTGGACTGGGTCCACTGGGGACTGCTCGGCGCGGCCACCCCGGTCCGGAAGCGGGGCGGGTCGGGGGAGATCCGTGACGAGGGCGGCCGGGGCGCGCGGGAGAGCTTCAGCAGCAACCCCGAGGCGTACGCCTGGCGGGACGGCGCGCCGGTCGGCTCGGCCAGCGGCACCACGGCGGGGGTGCAGACCTGCGGCAAGGGCAACGGCTTCGCGCTCTCCGTCACCGCCGACGGTGCCGCCCGTACCCTGCGGCTCTATGCCGGGCTGTGGGCGGCCCGGGCCCGCCTCGACGTCCGGCTCTCCGACGGCGGCCCGACCAGCAGCGTACGACTGGAGGACCCGCACACCCAGCACACCGCCGAGTTCACCGTCCGCTTCCGCGCCCCGAAGGGGGCGAAGCTGCTGGTGAGCTGGACCGTGGAGGAGTCCTTCGGGGACTGCGGCATCGTCGGCCTCCAGGCGGCGGCGCTGCGCTGAACCCGTCCGGCCCGCCCGGGCGTTCCCCGGGTACCGGCCGTGCTCCCGGAGTAGCGTGGGCGCGACGACCGGCCGACGAGTGTGGAGGGGCCATGACGGCGAACGAGCAGGTGCTGGACAGCCCCGAGGGCTGGGTCGCCGACCACATCCGGCGGTACGTCGAGACCGACGGCGCCGAGGGGCACGAGTGGCGGCCCGGCGTCTTCACCCTGCTGCTGACCACCCGGGGCCGGCGCTCCGGCAAGCTGCGGCGTACCGCGCTGATCTACGGCCGGGACGGGGACGCGTACCTGGTGGTCGCCTCCCAGGGTGGCGCGCCGGAGCACCCCGCCTGGTATCTGAACCTGCTCGCCGAGCCGGAGGTGCAGGTGCAGGTCGGCGCGGAGACGTTCACCGCCCGGGCGCGGACCGCCGGCCCGGACGAGAAGCCGCGGATGTGGCGAACGATGACCGCCACCTGGCCGGCGTACGACGAATACCAGGCGAAGACGGACCGGGAGATCCCGGTGGTGGTGCTGGACCGGATCTGACCCCACACGGGGCGGTGCGGTCGCCGACTCGGACGCAGAATGGGGCTCGGCCCTGCGTCCGAGTCGGCGCACGTCACAGGGGAGGGACCATGTCCGCGTTCGCGCTCGCCCACCTGCGTACCCCGCAGGTCAACGACGACATCGTCGAATACCTGGAGAAGATCCAGGCCACCCTCGACCCGTACCAGGGGGTGTTCCGGGTGCACGGTCCCGAGCCGGAGGTGATCGAGGGCGAGTGGCCGGGCACCGTGGTGATCATCGAGTTCCCGGACGCCGAGCGGGCCCGCGCCTGGTACGCCTCCCCGGCGTACCAGGAGATCCTGCCGTTGCGGCTGCGGCACATCGAGGGCTCGGCGATCATCGTGGAGGGGGTCGGCCCGAACTACGACCCGGCCACCCGGGTCCGCGACGCCGGGGCCGTCGGGGACCGCTGAGCCGCTCCCACCCCGGGGGGAGTCGCGCCACTCGCGCGCGGGAGTGACCGGGCGCCGGCCGGCGGCAGGGTGGACGGCATGACCCTCACCCTGTCGCCGTCCGACCCCGCACGGACCCGGCCGCCCCTGCTGCCGTACGCCGTGATCGCCTGGGCCCTGGTCTACGGCGCCCTCCGCATGGCCTGGACGGTGGGCGGCGCGCCCGGGTTCGGGCCGCTGCACACCGATCTGGTGGTCGTCACCGGCTGGTGGTCGGTGGCGCTCTGCGCCGCCGCCGGTGGCACGGCCGGGGTGCTGGCCCGGGCCCGCACCTGGCGGCCCGGTGTCGCCGCGCTCGCCTGGGCGGTCTGCGCGCTGCTCCTGGTCTCCTGCGCGCTGTTCCTGCTGGACGTGGTCGGCTTCCTGATCCTGCAGCTGAGCCCGGCGTTCACCGTGGCCGGCTTCCTCAGCCGGGTCGGTGCGCTCACCGGCGCGGTGCTGTTGCACCTCGCGGTGCTGGACCACCGTCGGCGGCTGCGGGGCGACTGTGGAGGGTGCGGCCGGACCGGTCGCCCCGGGCGCTGGTCGGTGGGGCCGGTGCCGGGCTGGGCCCGGATCGCGGCGTGGGCCGCCGTGGTCGGCTGCCTGCTGCGGCTGGCCGCTCAGGTGGCGGTGGGCTCCGGTGAGCTGCCGATGGCCGAGGGGTTCTCGGCCGCGCTCTTCGAGGTGGGCTTCCTGCTGGCCGGGGTGCTGCTGCCGCTGGCCCTGGTGCACCGGTGGGGGCGGGTCTGGCCGCGCTGGGTGCCGCTGCTGGCCGGCCGGACCGTTCCGCGCGGGTTGCTGCTCGTGCCGGCGGCGCTCTTCTCGGTCGGTCTCGTCGGCTACTTCGGCGTCGGCATCGCCCAACTCACCGTCGAGACCGTCACCGGCACCTTCGACCCGGGGGACGGGCGCTACCCGCTCTGGTTCTTCTGGGTCGCCGAGCCCGCCTACTGGGTGTGGGGGTGGGGACTGGGCGTCGCCGCCCTCGACCACCACCTGCGTACCCGCCGCCCGTGCCGGCGGTGTGGGCGCTGAGGGCGGGACAGTTTGTCCGTCGCACCGAGCCGGGGGCGGCGTACCGTCCGGTTGTCCCGGTCCGTCCATCCCTTGTGGAGGCTCCACCGATGAGCAGCAGTGCCCGCGTCGTCCGTCCCGCCGTGCAGCCGGGGGCGGGTGAGGAGGCCGACGACACGCTGCGCGACATCCCGCTGCCGCCGTACGTGACCGGTGAGGACGCCCAGTTCGCGGTGCGCGCCGTGGTGGTGCACGCGCCCCGGCGCTGGTCCGGCGGGACGATCTGCCGCAACGACGCCAGCCCGCACCCGTGCCGGCTGCACCGGTGGGGTCGGCGGGTGCTCACCCTGCGCGGGCTGCCGCCCGCGGCGATCGACGCGCTGATCGAGCAGGGTGACCCGGCCGCCGACCCGAAGCCCTACCGGCCCGGCGCCTGACCGGGCGCGGGTCCCACCCACCCCGGGTGGGACCCGCGCCGGTTCAGCAGCGCACCGGCTTCACCCAGGAGCACTCCAGACCCTCCGGCACCCGCGGTGCCTCGGGCGCCGCCGGCACCGTCAGCCGCGCCGTGGTCGCCCCCTTCTCGGTGTACGACGCCAGCGCGATCGCGATCTGGTCCTCCAGGCCCTTCACCGACGAGGTCAGGTAGTTGTTCAGCACGATCGAGAAGGCCAGCAGGTGGCCGTCGGCGTCGGTGACATAGCCGGAGAGGCCGGACGCACCGGTCAGGCTGCCCGTCTTGGCGTGCACGTTGTTCGCCGCCGGGGTGCCCCGCATCCGGCTGCGCAGCGTCCCGCCGACGAGCCGCTCGGCGTTGCCGGCGATCGGCAGGGCGGCGTACCAGGTGTCGAACCAGGGCTCGGCGCGGACGGCGGCGAGCAGGGCGACGAACTCGGCCGGCGGGATCATGTTGCGCCGGGACAGCCCGGAGCCGTCCCGCTGGCGCAGCGTGCCGGTGTTCATGCCGCTGTCCCCGACGTACTCACCGATCGCGGCGAGCCCGGCCGACCAGCTCCCGGAGCCGGAGAGGACCCGACCGAGTTCCTTCGTCAGCACCTCCGCGTGCCCGTTGTTGGAGAGCTTAAGGAAGGGCACCATCAGCTCGCCGAGGGTCATCGAGTCGTGCCGCGCGACCGTCTTCGCCTCCGCCGGGGTGGGCCGGCCGAGGACGGTCCGGCCGAGCACCCGTACGCCGTGCCGGCGCAGTGCCGCCCGGAAGATGTCGGCGGCGTAGCCGGTGGGCTCCCAGACCGTCATCCAGTCGTTCTCCGGGTCCGCGCCGACGGCGATCTGGCCGGTGACCACGATGGTGTTCCCGCCGTGCTCCCGTTCGAACGAGATCGTCGTCTCCCCGTCGGCGACCGTCTCGGCCCGGTTGTCGATCCGCAGCCAGCCGTTGGGCGGGTCCATCGTCACCACCGGCGGCGTGCCGGCGCTGTCGGCCGGGGCGGCGTTCACGATCACCGTGCCGGCGTCGTAGTCGGTGTCCGGGGCGACGGTCAGCGCGGAGACCTGCGCGGCGTAGTAGTAGGACTCGTCGTCCCAGGTCCAGTCCGGGCCCAGCCGGGCGGTGTCGTAGCGGGTGTCGTCGGCGACCAGGTTTCCGGTCACCACCCGTACGCCGTCCGCCGCGACCTGGGCGGCCAGCGCGTCGTAGTCGGCGGCGAGCATCGTCGGGTCGCCGCCGCCGCGCAGGTAGAGGTCCCCGGAGACCAGTCCGGCGCGCCGGACCCCGTCGGTGGCGACGTCGGTGGTGAACCGGTGGCCGGGGCCGAGCAGTTCCAGTGCCGCGCTGGAGGTGAGCAGCTTGGTGTTCGAGGCGGGCACCAACCTGCGGTCGCCGTTGCGGTCGTAGAGGGTCTGACCGGTGGTGGTGTCCAGCACGACGACGCCGGCCTGCGCACCGGCCAGCCGGGAGTCGGCGAGGACCGCGTCGATGGTGGCGTGCAGCCGGGTCTGTGCGGGGGTGGGGGACTCGGCGGTGGCGTCGGGTGCGCCGGCGGTGGCCGCGGTGGCGACCAACGCCAGCACCGCGAGCGCCCGCGGAAAGAGACGACGATGCATGCGTAGATGCTGTCACGGAGGTTTCCTGCGGAGAACCCACCAAGACGAAACTTATTGCCAGATCTCGGGTCGGTTCAGGGGCGGTGCGGCGCCGGCTCCTCGGGCTCCGCCCGGTACCGCGGGTTGCGGCTGGTGACCAGCGGGGCCACCAGCGCCGCCAGTGCCCCGCCCAGCAGCGGGAAGACGATGAACACCCAGAGCTGGCGCAGCGCCGTCCCGCCCTCGAAGACGGCCGGCCCGAACGACCGGGCCGGGTTGATCGAGGTGCCGTCCAGGGTGACGCCGACCAGGTGCGCGGCGGCGTTCGCCAACCCGATCGGCACCCCGGCGAAGGCGGCGTACTCGACGCGACTCGTCACCACCAGCACCACCAGGACGAAGAGGAACGTCAGCACCGTCTCCAGCACCGCCGCGCCACCGGCGTTGATGTGCGCCCCGTAGCCGTTGGTGCCCAACGCGCCGGACTGGTCCACCACGTCACCCCACCGGGTGAGCCCCCAGAGGATGAACGCGGCCACGGTCGCCCCGACGAACTGGGCGACCCAGTAGGCGACCGCCCCGAGGAGCGAGATCTTGCCGGAGAGCAGCACACCCAGCGTCACCGCCGGGTTGACGTGACTGCCGGAGAGCGGCCCGATCGCGTACACCAGGGCGAGCATCACGAAACCGAAGGCGAGCGCGACCACCACCACGCCGCCCTGCACCCGCGCGGCGATCACGCTGCCCACGCCGAAGAAGACCAGCAGCAGGGTGCCGAGGAACTCGGCGAAGTAGCGCCTGGCATCGTCCATGTCGTCGAGCATATGGACCCACCGGGCCGGCAGGCGGTGAAATGCCTGCTCAGCGCCCTGGACGCCGGTCCCCGTCCGGGCTGGTCCCCCCGATGTCGACTGACCCGGTTCTATTTGACGGATGCCCGCCGAGGGGGCACGGTAGGTGGTGAGGGGCGCATCAGCCGCCCCGGTTTGCGCGGCGAAGACCGATTTCGCCCTCCCAGGGTTCCGGGCCCGGCCGACACGGCTGCGCCGACCCGCCCACGACTCGTACGCACTGAGGAGTTCCCATGCTGACCATGACCGAGAACGCCGTGATGGTGATCCGCGACCTCGCCGCCCAGCAGGACGTCGCCGAGGGCGGCGGGCTGCGCATCGCCGCCGACACCGACGCCGGCTCGCTCTCCATCGAGCTGGTGCCGCAGCCGGTGCAGGGCGACCAGGTGGTGGACACCCAGGGTGCCCGGATCTTCCTCGACGCCGACGCCGCCGAACTGCTCAACGAGACCTCGGTCGACGCCAGCGTGGACGACGAGGGCGTCGTCCAGTTCGGGTTCACCGAGAAGGAGTGAACTCAGCCGGCCCGCCGGGTCTCACCGCCGCGCTGCGGGCGCCCCGAGCGTCCGCGTTCGGGCGTGTCGTGGCCGGCGCGCCACGGCCCGGGACGCTCGTCCCGGGCGGGCCGCGACAGCGCCCCCAGCACGTGCGCCAGATGGTGCGACGTGCTCCACGCCGTCCAGTTGGTCGGTGAGCCGGCACCGGCACCGCGCCGGGCCCGGCGCAGGATCTCGTGGTCACCCCAGGAGAACGCCGCCCCCGTCGGCGGCCAGTACGGGGCGGAGACCACCGTCCGGCACAGGTCGGCGAAGCGCTCGTCGCCCCGGCCGCCCCGCCGCGACCAGCGCAGGATCCACCAGGCCCCGTCGACCGTGTAGCGCAACGTCGGCAGCCGGTCGCCCGGGGAGTCCGCGTCGGGCAGCGCGCAGCTCACCCCGTAGTCGCCGTACCCGACGTCGAGGTCGGTCAGCCGCCCCCAGAGCTGCCAGTCGTAACGGTCGACGCGGACCGGTTCGTCGACCGGCAGGCGGGCCACCGTCGGCGGCATCCCACCGGCCGCGACCGTGACCGAGCGCCAGGCGTGCCGGCGGGCCCACTCCAACAGCCGCCGGACGCGGGGTTCGGCGATCCGCACGTCCGCCGGGCAGCAGACGTCCCCCGCGTCGACGAGCAGGTCGCACTGCTCCGGCACCAGGCGGGCCAACCGCCAGACCCGCTCCGCCGCGGTGGTGGTGGCGTCCGCGCCGGCCCGGTCCTGCCCGGTCCGCAGCCGGACCACCGCCCGCCGCGCGTACGCCCGGGCCGCCACGCCGTGCGCCACCAGCCGCCGGTCGCTCTCCGCGAGCCCGATCACCGGCACCAGGGGTACGCCCCAGCGGACCAGTTCGCTCTCCGGGACGTCCGGCAGCGCGGTCACGTCGACGGCGGGGAGCAACCCGGACGGCAGCCGGCCGAGCAGGTCCACCGTGCACGCGTCGATCGCGCGAACGTCGAGGACCGGAGCGAGCAGCGGAGCGGACGTCTCGTCGAGGTGGACCAGTGCCTCCAGTTCACCCCGCCGACCGACCAGAATGGGGCGGTAGACCGGTTCCGCCACCCGACCCCCGTGGGCGGGCACCATACTTCAATCTAACGACTCATTCGCATTACTCACAGCGTTTCCGCCGACCGCGGTTCGTGGTGGTCGTTGACAGCGATCGACGCCGGGTGATGGCATGGGCGGGCGGGCACCGCCGGGCATGGTTGGGCACCATGACCACCCTCCTCGGTCGACCCTGCCCGAAAAGCGCTCGGTCGACCCCCGCCCGGAAGGCTTTCCCATGTCGACCCCGCGCCTACGCGCCCCGCTCTTCGCCGCCCTGGCCGCCGCTGCCGCCGCGCTGCTGCTCGCCGGCCAGCTCCCCGCCCAGGCGGTCGGTGATCCACCGTCACCGGTCACCGGCAACGCCACCCACTTCGACGGGCTCGGCTCCCCGTACGGCGGCTGCGGCCTGCCGGAGAACCAACTGGACTCACCCGACTTCGTCGCGCTGAACGTCTACCACCTGCCCGGCGACTACTCGTCGTACCCGGCCCGGCCGCTGCCACCGTCCCAGGCGGACAGGATCGGGCTGTGGAACAACGGCCTCAACTGCGGCCGGTACGTCAAGGTCTCCATCGGCGACTACTGCACCGGGATCAACGACGGCGCGGCCGGCCAGCCGTTCTGCCGCAACGGTTCCTGGGTGGCCGACGGCTACAACGGGGCCACCCTCACCATGCTGGTCGCCGACAGCTGCGGCGACGGCAACGCCTGGTGTCGTGACGACCCGTACCACCTGGACCTGGCGACGTCGTCGCTGAACCGCTTCGCCCGCAACGGCACACCGGTCGGCGACCTGTACCCGGCGCACTGGAACAACCGGCACGTCTCCTGGTCGTTCGTGCCCGCGCCGAGCTACACCGGCGACATCCGGATCGGCTTCATGCAGGGCGCCCAGAAGTACTGGCCGGCGATCGCCGTGTCCCACCTGGCCAACGGCATCCACGGGATCGACTACCTGGTCGACGGGGCGTGGCGCTCCGCCACGATGAACAGCGACATGGGCCAGTCGTACGTCATCGGGGCCACCGCCTCCGGCGGCACGGACTTCCAGATCCGGGTCCGGGACGCGGCCGACACCCTGATCAACAACGGCCGGGTCTACCGGTTCTCGCTGCCGACCTCCTGCGGCGGTACCTGCTCCGCCGCGTACACCCCGGTCAGCTACACCACCTCGGACGGCACCGGCCCGACGGCGTCCCCGACGCCCAGCCCGACCGCGTCGCCGAGCCCGACCGGGACCGTCTCGCCGAGCCCGACCGGGACGGTGTCGCCGAGCCCGACCACCCCCGCGCCCGGCGCGGGCTGCGCGGCCAGTTGGCGGGTCACCGGCTCGTGGACGGGCGGTTTCCAGGCCGAGGTGACCGTCCGCAACACCGGCACCGCCCCGGTGACCGGCTGGACCAGCGGCTTCCGCTTTCCCGGCAACCAGCGGCTCGCCAGCGCCTGGAACGCCACCGCCAGCCAGGCCGGTCAGCAGGTGACCGCGACCAACGCGAGCTGGAACGGCAGCCTGCCGGCCGGTGGCAGCACCAGCTGGGGCCTCACGGTGACCGGCGACAACCAGCCCCCGACCGGGCTCACCTGCACGGCGCGATGACCCGCGCGGTCCGGGCCGGCAGCACCGGCCCGGACCGCGTCGTCGCAGCTCAGCGGGGTCGGCTGTCCATGATCGGACAGTTCTGTCCCTGGTTGGGAGGGCCGTCCACGACATACGTTCGGCGCACCGGCACTGATCGAGGCTGATCACCCGGCTCACCACGTGTGTCGCGTCGTCCCGCCCGGCGGGCGGCAGGGAGGACCCGATGGCCAGCACCAGACCCCGGCGGGGCCCGGGGGCCCAGCCGGCCTCCGGCGCGGAGGACCTCGCCGACGCCGACGCCGAGATCACCACCTGCGGGCCGGTCGGTCTGCCGCCCAGCGCGCGGATGCTCTTCGCCGTGGTCCGGGCCGACGGCACCCTGGTCCGGGGCCTCGGCGTCACCTCGTCGGCGCGGCTGGCCCCCGGGATGTACCAGGTCCTCTTCGACCAGGACGTGACCCGGGCGGGCTATCTGGGCACGATCGGTCTGACCGGCAGCGGCGTGGCGGCGGCCGGGGCGCTGACCGTGGCGGGCCGGACCGGCATCCCGAACGGCGTCTTCGTGGAGACCTTCGCCGTCACCGGCGGCCACGCCGACCGCCCGTTCCACCTGGCGGTCCTCGCCTGACACCGGGGCCGGTCAGCCCGGGCGTGCTCGCCGCACAGACGAGCGCACGGCGCCGCCCGACCGAAGTCGTCACGTCGCCGCGCTCTGGCCGTCTCCCACCACCGCAGCCGTACGGCGGTACGACAGCGGGGACCTGGCTCGACCGGTCAACCGCACCGGTCCTGGCGCTCCAGATGCCCGTCCTGAAGGGATCCAAACCGGCCGCCCGAAGAGAATTCCGCCATCTGCGACTCCCGGCGTGACGGCCCGCCCGGCCGGGTATGTGCGCGGCATGGAGCATTTCACGATCGCGACCGTCGCCGAGAAGAGCCCGGACTTCCGTCGGGTGCTCTGGACCGGCCAGCAGACCCAGCTGGTGATCATGACCATCCCGCCGGGCGGCGAGATCGGCGAGGAGGTCCACGAGGGCATCGACCAGATCCTGACCTTCGTCAGCGGCACCGGCGAGGCCCGGGTGGCCGGCGAGAAGAAGGAGGTCGTCGCCGGAGACCTGGTGGTCGTACCGGCGGGCACGAAGCACAACTTCGTCAACACCGGCCCCAACCCGCTGGTCCTCTACACCGTCTACGGCCCGCCGGACCACGCCGACCAGGCCGTGCACCGCACCAAGGAGGAGGCCGACGCGGCCGAGGCGGCCGGCCGGGACGAACCCCCCACGGCGTGACCGGCGCGGCCTGAACCGGACCGGTCCGGGTATCCGGGGCGCGTGGACCAGCCGCCGATCTCCGACTACGGATTCCTCTCCGACTGCCGCTCCGGCGCCCTGGTCGGCCGGGACGGGTCGATCGACTGGTGGTGCCCGGACCGTTTCGACTCGCCGTCGGTCTTCGGCCGACTCCTCGACCCGGCCGCCGGGCACTGGCGGCTCGCGCCACTGGCCGCCGGCCGGGTGGAGCGGGCGTACCGGCCGGACACGCTGGTGCTGCGCACCGTGCACCACACCCCGGACGGGAGCGTCGCCGTCACCGACGCGCTCGCCGCCGAACCGGGCGCCCGCGGCCACCAGCTCGGGATGAACTCACCCGCCGTGCTGGTACGGGTGGTCGAGGGGCTCAGCGGCCGGGTGCGGATGCACCTCGACTTCGCCCCCCGCCCCGAGTACGGGCTGCTCACCCCGTACCTGCACGAGCAGCCGGACGGCGGGGTGCTGGCGACCGCCGGGCCGGTCGCGCTGCACCTGCGCGGGACCGGCCGGACGCTGCGCGTCGACGACGACCGGGTGACGGACACCTTCGAGGTGGCCGCCGGCCAGCGGGTCGGCTTCGACCTCGCGTACGCCCAGGTCTACGGCGGACGGGCGGCCCGGCTGGACCCCGTCCACGCGCTCGCCGAGACCGTCCGCGCCTGGGAGGGCTACCGGGAGACCCACCGGTACGACGGCCGGTACCCCGCCCAGGTCCGGCACAGCGCGGTGGTGCTGACCGGCCTCACGTACGCCCGCAGCGGCGCGGTCGCCGCGGCCCTCACCACCTCCCTGCCCGAACGCCTCAGCGGCGACCGCAACTACGACTACCGCTACTCCTGGCTGCGCGACTTCGCCATGACCCTGCGGGCGCTCTGGGTGGCGGCCTGCCCCGACGAGGCGAACCGGCTCTTCTCCTGGGCGGCCCGCTCGATCGGACGGATCGGCGACGCACCCGTCCCGGTGCTCTTCGGGCTGGAGGGGGAGCGGGACCTCTCCGAGCACGAGTGCGCCCACCTGCGCGGGTACGCGGACAGCCGCCCGGTGCGGATCGGCAACGACGCCTGGCGGCAGCGGCAGCTCGACGTGCCGGGCGAGGTCATCTCGGCGGTGTGGCGGCTGCACGACTATCTCGGCACGACGTTCGACGTGGAGCTGCGCGAGATGGTGGTGGGCCTCGCCGAGCAGGTCGCCACGACCTGGCAGCTGCCGGACCGGGGGATGTGGGAGACCCGGGACACCGAGCGGCACTACCTGTCGTCCAAGGTGCTCTGCTGGCTGGCCCTGGACCGGGCGGTGGAGCTGGCGCCCCGCCTCGGCGACCGGGCCGACCCGCGGCGCTGGGCGGCGATCCGGGACGAGATCCGGGCGACGGTGCTGCGCGAGGGGTGGAACGACCGGATCGGGGCGTACACCGGGGCCTTCGGGTCGGCGGAGCTGGACGCCTCGGCGCTCTTCCTGCCGGTGGTGGGCTTCCTGCCGGCCACCGATCCGCGGATGCGCTCCACCATCGACGTGGTGGAGCGTGAGCTGGGCACCGACGCCGGGCTGGTGCGGCGCTGGAACACCGACCCGGCGGGCTTCGTGCTCTGCTCGTTCTGGCTGGTGGAGTGCCTGGTGCTGGCGGGGGAGGAGGACCGGGCCCGGGCGTTGTTCGACAAGGTGCTGGCGCACGCGAACGACCTCGGCCTCTTCGCCGAGCAGATCGACCTGCGCAGCGGCGCCCAGCTCGGCAACACCCCGCAGGCGCTGTCCCACATCGGGCTGATCAACGCGGCCTGGCGGCTGACCGAGCCGTCCACCGACTGACCGCGCCCGTCTCACACCATGGGTACGCCGGAGACGTCGATCGTCTCCGGGTACTTCACCCCGGCGCCGGTGTTGAGCACCACCACCCGCTCGCCGGCCCGGATCCAGCCGCCGGCCCGCAGGTGCCGGGCGGCCGTCAGGCAGGCCGCCCCCTCCGGGCAGAGCAGCAGTCCCTCCCGGGCGGCGAAGTCCCGCAGGTCCGCCAGGATCTCCGCGTCGTCGACGGCCAGCGCGGTGCCGCTGCTCTCCCGCAACGCGGCCAGGATCAGCTCGTCGCCCAGCGGCGACGGCACGGTGATGCCGAAAGCGACGGTCTGCGCGTCCTGCCACGGGGTGGCCCGCGCCTCCCCGGCGGCGAACGCCCGGACGATCGGCGCGCAGCCGGTGGACTGCACCGCGACGAGGCGGGGCAGCTTGTCCCCGACCCAGCCCAGCTCGCGCAGCTCGTGCAGGGCCTTGTGGATGCCGATCAGCCCGACCCCACCGCCGGTCGGATAGATGATCACGTCGGGCACCTGCCAGCCGAGCTGCTCGACGATCTCGTACCCCATGGTCTTCTTGCCCTCCAGGCGGTACGGCTCGCGCAGCGTGCCGGCGTCGAAGATCCGCCCGCCCGAGTCGGCCACCAACCCGGCGACCCACCGGCCGGCGTCGCTGATCAGCCCGTCCACCAGCCGCAGGTCCGCCCCGGCGGCCACGCACTCCCGACGGCAGATGGTCGGCGCGGAAAGCGGCATCGCGATGGTGGCGGCCATCCCGGCCCGGGCCGCGTACGTCGCCCAGGCCGAGCCGGCGTTGCCGTTGGTCGGCATGGCGATGTGCTGCACGCCCAGCTCGCGGGCCCGACTGACACCCACCGCCGCGCCCCGCGCCTTGAACGACCCGGTCGGCGTGAGCCCCTCGTCCTTGACGATCAGGTCCGGGATGCCGATCTCGTGGCCGTACGACGGGGCGCGCAGCAGCGGCGTCCAGCCCTCGCCCAACGTGGTGACGAAGCGCGGGTCGGCGACCGGCAGCAGCTCCCGGTAGCGCCACAGGTCGGCCGGGCGGAGCCCGAACTGCTCCGGGGTCACCGACGCGGCCACCGCGGCCAGGTCGTAGCGGGCCAGCAACGGCGAGCCGCAACCGCAGAGGTTCTGCAGCTTCTCCGCCGGGTGCTCCGTGCCGCAGCGCGGGCACTCCAGGTGCGTCAGGTGCACGATGCTCCTCAGGATCCGCTCGTGTCGATGCTCAGCCAGTGCCGGCTGCGCCGGCCCGGCTCGTACGGGGAGTCGAGGCGTTTCGCCACCACTCCGGGGAGCCCCTGCTCGCGGGCCGCGGCCAGGGCGTCCGCGCCGACACCCGGGAACCACGGCGGAGTCTGCCAGTGCCGGCCGGTCAGGGCCAGCCCGTCGAGCAGCTCCCGGCGCTGCGCGTACGGCAGGTCGAGGCTGGTCACGCCCTCCAGCCAGAGCAGGTCGACGGCGAGGAACTGGCCGTCCCGCGCGGTGGGCGCCTTCACCCGCCCGGCCGGGTCGATCCGGACCAGCACGCCGTCCAGCACGGTCTCCGTCGGCGCCAGCTCCTCCGCCAGCTCCCGCAGCCACGGGTACGCCCCGGTGACGTCCTCGTCGGTCGCCGACAGCAGCCGCAGCCGGCCGCCGGAGACGTACGCCATCGCCCGGACACCGTCCCAGCGCAGCTCGTATCCCCAGGCGTCGGCGTCCTTCGGCAACCGCTTCGCTGCGGTGGCGTGCATCGGCGGGACCAGGTCGGGCATCGGCGTCCAGCCCGCCGGGGCGGGGTCGGTGCGGCGGACCATCCAGTCCCGGCCGCGCCCCCCGGTGGCGAAGAGCACGTAACGGCCCTTCGTCCGCTTCCCGTCGAGCACCACGATCACCTCGTCGTCGCGCCACTTCTCCGAGGTGTACGTGCCGGTGTCGTGGACGGTCATCCGCCCGCCGCCGTACTCGCCGGCCGGGATCTCGCCGTGGAAGGTCAGGTATTCCATCGGGTGGTCCTCGGTGTGCACGGCGAGGTGGTTGCGGCCGGGCTCGCGGGGCAGGCCGCGCGGCACCGCCCAGGAGGCCAGCACCCCCTCGTGCTCCAGCCGCAGGTCCCAGTGCAGGCTGCGGGCGTGGTGCTGCTGGATGACGAACCGGGCCCGGCCGCGGCCGGACCGCTTCGCCCCGGGCGTCCGCTCCGGCACCGGCTCGGGCGTACGCCGCGCGTCCCGTTTGCGCCGGTACTCCTCCAGCCGGTCAGCCATGCCCGCATTCTGCGGCACCCCGGCCCGTCCCGCAGCGTGCCACCCTGGCGGCGGGTCGCCGGCATGTCGGGCGTGATCACGGGTAGAACAGCCGTCATGAGCAGCCCAGAACAGCCCAGCGTCCCCCTCTCCGGCGATGTCCGGATGCCGCTGCTCGGCTTCGGCACCTGGCAGGCCACCGGTGAGGCCGGGTACGACGCCGTGCTCGCCGCCCTCGACGCCGGCTACCGCCACCTCGACACCGCCACCATGTACGGCAACGAGCGGGAGGTGGGCCGGGCGCTCAAGGAGAGCGGCCTGCGCCGCGAGGACGTCTTCATCACCACGAAACTGCCCCCGGACCGGGTGGGCCGGGAGCGGGAGACCATCGAGGCGAGCCTGGCCGCCCTGGACACCGACCACGTCGACCTGTGGCTGATCCACTGGCCGCCGTCCGCCTCGGGCGACAGCATCCCGATGTGGCGGGAGCTGCTCGCCGCCCGGGACGAGAACCTGACCCGCGCGGTCGGGGTGAGCAACTACGGCATCGGTCAGCTCGACGAGCTGATCCAGTCCACCGAGGAGACCCCGGCGGTCAACCAGATCCGCTGGAGCCCGTCCCTGTACGACCGGCAGACGCACGCCGCGCACCGGGACCGGGGCGTAGTGCTGGAGGGTTACAGCCCGTTCAAGACCAGCGACCTGGCCGACCCGGTGCTGGTCCGGATCGCCGCCGCGCACGACGTCTCCCCGGCGCAGGTGGTGCTGCGCTGGCACATCGACCACGAGATCGTGGTGATCCCCAAGTCGGTGACGCCGGAGCGGATCCGGGCCAACGCCGACATCTTCGGCTTCTCGCTCACCGCCGAGGAGATGCGCGACATCGACGCCCTGGGCGGCTGAGCCCGGACACACGGCGGGGGCGCGGTCCGACCGGACCGCGCCCCCTCGTCGTGCGTACGGGTCAGGCCTTGGCGCAGGTGACCCCGTTGAGGGCGAAGCTGCTGGGCGCGGAGAACGCGCCGCTCAGCGTCGCCTGGTAGCCGAAGCTGGTCGAGGCGCCCGGCGAGAGGGTGCCGTTGTAGCTGACGTTGGTCGCCCTGACCGCGGACCCGCTCTGGGTCACGTTGGCGTTCCACGAGCCGGTGATGGTCTGCCCGGAGGGCAGGTTGAAGGTCATCGTCCAGCCGTTGACCGTGCTGCTGCCGGTGTTGGTGACCGCCACCTCGGCGGTGAAGCCGTTGTTCCAGATGCTGGTCGGGGTGTACTTCACCGAGCACGCGGTGCCGGTCGGCGGGTTGGTGGTCGGCGGGGTCGTGGTCGGCGGGGTGGTCGTCGGCGGCGTGGTCGTCGGCGGCGTCGTGGTGGGCGGGGTGGTGCTGCCGCCGGTGTTGACGCTCTGCGAGAACGAGTTCACCGCGAGGCCGACGCCACCCTGCCACGGCTCGAAACCGGCCTGGATGCTGGTCAGGTACCAGTCGCTGGTGATCGCGCCGCGGTTCTTCGTGTCGTTGATGAAGTCGAGCACGTCGAAGCTCATGCTCGGGATCGCGGACGGCGCCACGTACGAGATGACGTTGTTCTGGCCGTTGCTGCCCCGCCAGACCTCCCAGGTCCGGCCGGCCAGGTTGGTGTTGCCGACGGGGGAGCCGATCGGCTGGATCGAGCCCTGCCGGTTGAGCCAGATCATGATCTCCATCTGGTTCACCCCGTCCTTCTTGGGCGTGGGGTCGAGCCAGATGTCGTACGAGGCGTCGTAGATGGCGCCGCTGACATAGTTGTAACTGATGCTGCTCGGCGCGCTGCTGATGTTCTTCACCTGCACCGGCATGTTGGTGCCGGGCGAACAGTTGGTGTAGTGGCAGCCCGCGAAGATCGAGGGGTAGGAGACGGGCGCGCCGTTGGTCGGCGACGAGCCGTCCGCCCGGGTGATCGAGAAGCCGGTCGACGTCACGTTGATGCACTGCTGGGCGGTGGTGCCCCAGCGGTTGTTCTGCACGACGTACTTGTTGCCGATGACGGTCGAGCCGTACTGGTCGCAGATCTGCGTGTCGGCGGAGGCGTTGCCGCCGAGAACGACGGCGACGATCGAGCCGGCGGCCAGCAGGCCGGCGGCCGCGATGGCCCTCAGTGGACGCTTCATGATGCTCCTTGGCTTCGGCGCGGGGGCGCCGGGGACATGACGGGGGATACGGCCGGGAGCGCTCCCAGGTTCATCGGACACATTTACATGCCTGAAACAGTTGCGCAACTGTACCGGTTAAGTTGATCTATAAAATCGACCCACCGTGAGGATCTCGACACGCCGGATGGGCTCTACCGTGCGGCAATTGCGGCGAGTAAGGTCTTGCCTCCAACGCGTGCCGAACCCCTCCGGAGGCGTACACCACGATGGGTGGTCTCCCCCTGCGCATCCTCGTCGTCGGCGCGGGCATCGCCGGTCTCGCCGTGGCCCGGGCGCTGCGGCTGGCGGGGTTCCGGCCCGACGTCACCGAGAAGCTGCCCCCCGCCGAGCTGGTGGACACCGGTCTCTATCTGCCCGGCAACGCCGCCCGGGCGCTGCGCCGGCTCGACCTCGACGGCCCGGTACGCCCCCTCGGCCAGGTGATCCACCGGCAGCGGTTCCTCGACGCCACCGGGGCGCCGCTCTGCGAGGTCGACCTCGACGCCCTCTGGGGCGGGGTGGGGGAGTGCCGGGCGCTGCCCCGCGCCGAACTGCACCGGGTGCTGCTCACCGGGGCCGGCGGCGCCGTCCGGCACGGCGCCGAGGTGAGCCGCGTCGAGCCGCTGCCGGCCGGCGTCGGGGTCGGCTTCACCGACGGCACCCACGCCGAGTACGACCTGGTGATCGGTGCCGACGGGCCGCGCTCGGCGGTGCGTACCCTCGCCGCGCTCGGCGGCCCGCCCCGACCCGCCGGTCAGGTGGTCTACCGGGCGGTGCTGCGCGACGGCCCGCGCGTCGCCGACTGGACCGCCCTGCTCGGCCAGCGAGCCGGCTTCCTGCTGGTGCCGATCGGCGCCGGCCGGCTCTACTGCTATGCCGACGAAGCCGGCACCGTACCGCCCGCCGACCCGCTCGCCCGGCTCCGCGACCTCTTCGGCGACTACGGCGGCCCGGTCCCCGAGGCGCTCACGGCGCTGGAGCGGGTGCACGTCGGGACCACCGAGGAGGTCGAACTGGGGCGTTGGTTCCACGGCCGGGTGCTGCTCGTCGGTGACGCCGCCCACGCCACCGCGCCGACGCTCTCCCAGGGGGCCGCCATGGCGCTGGAGGACGCCGTCGTGCTCGCCGAGTCGCTGACGGCGGCCGGCAGCGTCGAGGCCGCGCTGCTGGCGTACGAGAGTCGTCGCCGGCCGCGTACCCGATGGGTGCGGGACCGGACCCGGGACCGCAACCGCACCCGGGACGTGCCCCCGGCGCTGCGCGACCCCCTGCTGCGCGGACGCGGCGGACGGATCTTCCAGGAGCACTACCGGTTGCTGGTCGACCCGGTCTGACTCCCCGGGTCGCGGGCCGGCGATCGTAGCCGCCCACCCCACTCAGCACCCCCACCTACCGGGGACTATCCTCCTTGCGGATGACGGCTCGCAGATTCAGCGCGCGCCGAGCGGGACAACCGAGAACCGGAGGCCACTCGTGACCACCGTCGCACCCAAGCCGGTCGTGACCCGGCCCTGGCCGGTCCGAGAGCCGGTCAAGGGGTCGGCCATCGCGCGGCTGCTGCGCACCACGGACGCGAAGCAGATCGGGATCATGTACATGGTCACCGCGTTCGCGTTCTTCATGATCGGCGGCCTGATGGCCCTGATCATGCGGGCCGAGCTGGCGCGGCCGGGCCTGCAGTTCCTCTCGCCCGAGCAGTACAACCAGCTCTTCACCATGCACGGCACGATCATGCTGCTGTTCTTCGCGACGCCGATCGTGTTCGCCTTCGCGAACTACGTGGTGCCGCTGCAGATCGGCGCGCCCGACGTGTCGTTCCCCCGACTCAACTCCTTCGCGTACTGGCTGTACCTGTTCGGCGGCACGATGGCCACCGCGGGCTTCATCGCCCCGGGTGGCGCGGCCGACTTCGGTTGGACGGCGTACACGCCGCTGAGCACCGGCGAGCACTCGCCGGGCGTCGGCGCGAACATGTGGGTGGTCGGCCTGGCCATCTCCGGTCTGGGCACCATCCTCGGCGCGGTCAACATGATCACCACGATCCTGACCCTGCGCGCCCCCGGCATGACCATGTTCCGGATGCCGATCTTCACCTGGAACATGCTGGTCACCAGCCTGCTGGCGATCCTGGTCTTCCCGCTGCTGGCCGCCGCGCTCTTCGCGCTCGCCGCGGACCGCCTGATCGGCGCCCACGTGTACGACCCGGCCACCGGCGGGCCGATGCTCTGGCAGCACCTGTTCTGGTTCTTCGGGCACCCCGAGGTCTACATCATCGCGCTGCCCTTCTTCGGCATCGTCACCGAGGTCATCCCGGTCTTCTCCCGGAAGCCGATCTTCGGTTACAAGGGACTGGTCGCCGCGACCATCTCCATCGCCGCGCTGTCGATGAGCGTCTGGGCGCACCACATGTTCGCCACCGGCCAGGTGCTGCTGCCGTTCTTCAGCTTCCTGAGCTACCTGATCGCCGTACCGACCGGCATGAAGTTCTTCAACTGGATCGGCACCATGTGGCGGGGCCAGATCACCTTCGAGACGCCGATGCTCTTCTCCATCGGCTTCCTGGTGACCTTCCTCTTCGGTGGTCTGACCGGTGTGCTGCTGGCCAGCCCGCCGATCGACTTCCACGTGCACGACTCGTACTTCGTGGTGGCGCACTTCCACTACGTGCTCTTCGGCACGATCGTGTTCGCCGTCTTCGCCGGCATCTACTTCTGGTTCCCGAAGATGTTCGGCCGGATGCTCGACGAGCGGCTCGGCAAGGTGCACTTCTGGCTCACCATGATCGGCTTCCACACCACGTTCCTGGTGCAGCACTGGCTGGGCAACGAGGGCATGCCGCGTCGGTACGCCGACTACCTGCCCAGCGACGGCTTCACCACGCTGAACACGATCTCCACCATCGGTGCCTTCATCACCGGCATCTCGACCCTGCCGTTCATCTGGAACTGCTGGAAGTCGTACAAGACCGGTCCGGTGGTCGAGGTCGACGACCCGTGGGGTCACGGCAACTCGCTCGAGTGGGCCACCAGCTGCCCGCCGCCGCTGCGGAACTTCGACCGGATGCCGCGGATCCGCTCCGAGCGGCCCGCGTTCGACCTGAAGTTCCCGGAGCTGGCCGCCGGGCAGAGCCTGGCCGGTCCGCCGGAGGGCGGCGCCAAGCCGCTGACCAGCGAGTCCAACGGTGGCGCCAGCTACCGCGAGGACACGGTCGGGAACCTCGACCAGCGCTGACCCGCACTCACCGCGCCACGGGCGCCGCAATCCCAACCGGGTGCGGCGCCCGTCGCCGTTGTGCCTCCTTGCGCGCCCTCCCCGCACCCGCTGCCCGCTCCCGCGCGCCGTCCGCCCGCTCCCGCGTGGCGTCCGTGTGGCGTCCGTGTGGCGTCCGCCCGCTCCCGTGTGGCGTCCGTGTGGCGTCCGCAGTTTGGCACTCGATCCGGGATCGAGTGGTGTCGGACGGGCCCGGAGGCCACTAGTTCCTGGATCGAGCACGATCTGGGCCGGCGTCCGGAGTCCGGCGGCTGGCGTGCGGCGTCCGGCGGGTGGCATGCGGCGCGTGGCGTTCGGCGGGCGGCGGGCGGGGCTCGGGCGTCCGGCGGGTGGGGTGCCCGTCGCGGCGTGCGGCGAGGCCCGCCGTGGTGCTGCGGGGCACGCCGGGGCACGTCGGGGCGCACCGAGGCACGCCGGATATGGTGCGGGGTGGAGGCCGCCGCTGCGGGCGGGTGGGGTCAGAGCGAGGCGGGGGCGGGGGCCAGTTCCGGCGCTGCTGCGTCGGTGGGCGGCGCGGACCGGCGGTGGCGCAGCTCGACGGGGAGCACCGCCAACGCGACCAGCGCACCGATCGCGCCGGTCACCGCGAACCCCCACAGCGGCACCGAGGCGTCGATCACCGCACCGGCGAGCGGGGCGCCCACCGCGATGCCGACGGTGACCGCCGAGCCGTGCAGGCCCATCGCCTCACCGCGTACGCCGGCCGGGGCGAGCCGGCTCACCGCGTCGGAGGTGGCGGCGATGGTCGGGGCGCAGAGCGCGCCGGCCGGCACGAGCGCCAGGCAGAGCAGCCACCAGTGCGCCCCGCCCAGCCCCACCGGGATGGTGCAGAGGCTCAGCGCGGCCATCAGCAGCAGCGGCGAGAAGGAGCGGCTGACCGCCCCGTACGCGAAGCCGCCGATCAGCGACGCGACCGCCCAGCTGGCCAGGACGACGCCCGTCCAGCTCAGCTCGCCGCCCGCCCGGAGCACGGCGACCACCGCCACGTCGGTCCCGCCGAGCACCAGGGTGGCCGCCAGGCTGACCGCCAGCACGGCGAGCAGCCGCGGGGTCAGCCACTCGCGGCGGGGGACCTTCCGGTGCGGGCCGGCCGGCTCGTCGGCGCTGCGGATGGGCGGGTCCAGCAGCCAGAAACCCACCCCGGCGGCGACCATCCCGGCACCGACCGCCCAGAGGGTGGTACGCGGGGAGACGGCGGTGGCGAGCGCCACGGCCAGCGCCGGGCCGACCATGAACGACAGCTCCACCGACATCGAGTCCAGCGCGTACGCCGGGCGACGCCGCTGCGCCGGGACCAGCGCGGCCACCGACTGGCGGACCACCGAGAAGACCGGCAGGGCGAGCAGCCCGGCGAGGAAGGCCGCCGGCAGCAACACCCGGTAGGAGAGCGTCGGGGCGCTGAACCAGAAGACGCCCTCGGCGACCGTGGTCAGGGCGAGCACCGGTCGCAGCCCACGCCGGTCCACCAGCCGACCGAGCAGCGGCGAGCCCAGCGCCGCGCCGACGGTCGACGCGGCCCCGACCAGGCCGGCCGCGGCGTACTTCAGCCCGAGGTCGAGGACCACGTGGAAGGTGAGCACCACCCCGGCCGCGGTCAGCGGGATGCGCGCCAGCACCGACACCAGCAGCAGCGACCGGAGACCGGGCAGGGCGAGCGCCTCCCGGTAAGGCTTCAGGTTCATGACGGTCCGTACCTCCGGCGTCATCCTCGACGCCGGGTACGACAACCGGCAAACCAGTTACCGGGTCATGCGGTACGGATCACCGGATCGCCGACCGTGGTGATCCCGGCGCCCTCGAACGCCCGCAGCGCGACGTCGAGCGTCGCCGGCGCCACGGCGGCGGTCAGGTCGAGCAGCACGGTGGTGGCGAAGCCCTCCCGGGCGGCGTCCAGCGCGGTCGCCCGCACGCAGTGGTCGGTGGCGATGCCCACCACGTCCACCCGGTCCACCCCGCGCCGGCGCAGCCAGTCGGCCAGGCCCTCGCCGTCGTCGGCGTGCCCCTCGAAACCGGAGTACGCGGCGGCGTGCTCGCCCTTGTGGAAGATCGCCTCCACCCGCGCGGTCGCCAGCTCGGGGTGGAACTCGGAGCCGGGCGTGCCGACCACGCAGTGCCGGGGCCAGGAGTCGACGTAGTCCGGCGGGTTGCCGAAGTGGGCGCCCGGGTCGACGTGGTAGTCCTTCGTCGCCACCACGTGGTCCCACCGGTCCGGCTCGGCGGCCAGCAGCCGGGAGATGCCGGCGGCCACCCACGCCCCGCCGGCCACCGCGAGGGAGCCGCCCTCACAGAAGTCGTTCTGCACGTCCACGATGATCAGCGCGTTGCTCATCCGAAGCGGCTCCTTGTCAGCTCGCGGGTACGACGGTCACCGGGATGGCCGGGTCGCCACCGGAGAGTTTCAGGCCCTCCCAGGGGATGGAGATCAGGCACTCCCGCAGGTGCTCCCGGGACTGGTCGAGGGTGGGCAGCGCCACCGGCTCGCCGTCGACCACGAACGAGCGCTGGAGCAGCCGGTCGTTGGCCTGCCGGTCCGGCACCCCCTGCGGCACGATGACCTCCTCGGTGGCGGTGCCGGTCGGCTTGTGCCGGCGGACGGCCACCTTCCGGCCGCCGATGGTGGCCTTGTGCTCGGACCGCTTGACCACCGGCCGCCCCTCGACCTCGACCAGCTTGTAGACCAGGCCGGCGGTCGGGGCGCCCGAGCCGGTGACCACCGCGGTGCCCGCGCCGTACATGTCGACCGGCTCGGCGGCGAGCGAGGCGATGGCGTACTCGTCGAGGTCACCCGAGACGATGATCTTCGTCTCGGTGGCGCCGAGCGAGTCGAGCAGTTCCCGGGACTGCTGGGCGATGACCGCCAGGTCGCCGGAGTCGATCCGGACCGCCCGCAGCTCCGGCCCGGCCACCTCGATGGCGTTCCGGATGCCCTGGCTGATGTCGTACGTGTCGACCAGCAGCGTGGTGTCCTTGCCGAGGGTGGCCACCTGCGAGGCGAACGCCGTCTTCTCGTCGTCGTGCAGCAGTGTGAACGCGTGCGCGGCGGTGCCGGCGGTCGGGATGCCGTACCGCTGGCCGGCGGCCAGGTTCGAGGTGAACCGGAAGCCGGCCAGGTACGCGGCCCGCGCCGCGGCCACCGCCGCCTCCTCGTGCGCCCGCCGGGAACCCATCTCGATCAGCGCCCGGCCCCGGGCCGCGGTGACCATCCGGGCGGCCGCCGCGGCCACCGCGCAGTCGTGGTTCAGCACCGACAGCACCAGCGTCTCCAGCACCACGCACTCGGCGAAGCCGCCGGAGACGGTGAGGATCGGGGAGCCGGGGAAGAAGAGCTCACCCTCGGCGTACCCCTCGACGTCGCCGGTGAAGCGGTAGTTGGTCAGCCACTCGGCGGCCGGCCCGTCGACCACCCCGGTACGGCGCAGGAAGTCGACCTCCTCGGCGTCGAACCGGAACTCGCGGATCATGTCGACCAGCCGGCCGGTGCCGGCGACCACGCCGTAGCGACGGCCCGCGGGCAGCCGCCGGCTGAACACCTCGAACACGCAGCGGCGGTGGGCGGTGCCGTCCCGCAGGGCGGCACTGACCATGGTCAGCTCGTAGTGGTCGGTCAGCAGCGCGGGGCGAAGGGTGCTCACCGTGCCAGCCTAGAGTTCAGACCGGATCCTCGCCGTCGTGGCCCGGCATCGACCGCAGGGCGGCCCGCAGCTCACCCCGCCCCGCCACGCCCAGCTTGCTGTAGACGCGTTGCAGGTGGTTCTCCACCGTCCGGCTGGACAGGAAGAGCTGCTCCCCGATCGCGCGGCTGGTCACCCCGTCGGCGGCGAGCCGTGCCACCTGCCACTCCCGGTCGGTGAGCGCCGGCCGGAGCAGCCGCAGCGCCGGGGTGGAGATCTCGTCCGCGCCGCCGAGCAGGACGGCGAGGCGTTCCCGGGCGGCACCCGAGGCGACGGAGCGGTCCCGGGTCAGCCGGTGCAGCGCCAGCGCGGTCGCCTCGGCGGCGTAGACGGTCAGCTCCAGGGCGGCGAGCCCGTCGGCCACCGCGAGCAGCTCGGCGGCGGTGCCGTCCGCGGCGGCCCGGGCGTAGCGGGCGAGCAGCGGCGGCAGCACCCCGTCCACCTGCTCGGACAGCTCGGTCAACCGCTGCGCCACCGTACGCCGGCTGCCGTCGGTGCAGGTCGGGCCGACCGGCGTGGTGGCCTGGTCGAGCCGGACAAGGTCGAGCAGGGCCAGCACCTCGTGGCCGGCGAGCCCGTCCGCGCGCAGCCGGTCGGCGAGGGCGGCGAGGTGCTTGGCGGCACCGGCCAGGTCACCCCCGGCGGCGAGCACCGCGCCCCGGGCCTGCTCCAGCCACGGATAGAGGACGGCCATCCCGGGCGCGTGGGTGCGGTCCGCCTCCGCCATCGCCTCGGCGGCGTGCGCCGCGTCGCCGCGCTGGGCGGCCGCCTGGGCCCGCTCGGCGTGCGCCAGCCCGGCGTAGACCCGGCTGGTGGCGAGCACCGCGCACGCGCCCAGGCTGGTCTTCAGGGCGCTGTCGCTCTGCCCGCGCAGCCGCGCCGCGTACGCCTGGAGGATGGCCAGGTAGCCGGTGCCGAGCCGGAAGTCGCCGGCCCCGGCGAGGTCGGCGAACTCGTCGGCCACGATCGCGTCGATGCCGGCCAGGTCGCCGGCGAGCGCCAGCCGGGTGCCCCGGGCCAGCTCCATCGCAAGCTGGAGGTAGGGCATGTCGCCCCGCCAGCGGGTCACCTCGGCCTGCACCCGGGCGATCGCGGTGGCGCTGCGCCGGAACCGGCCCTGCGCCGCCTGGAGGTGGGCCAGCGTGCAGCGGGCCAGCTCGCGGGCGGCGACCGGGGCGGCGGGCCGGTCCAGCACCGCCTGGGCGAGCCGGACCGCGGTGTCGGTGTCGAGGCGGTGCAGCCGCATGATCGCCTCGAACGCCCGGACCCTGGTCCGGTGGGCCGGGTCGGCCAGCTCGTCGGCCCGCGCGGCGATCTCCTCCACGGTGGACTCCCGGCTGAGCCCCCAGTAGCTGACCATGCCGCGCACGGTCAGCCAGCGGCTGCGCCGGCTGTCGCACCGGATCTCCCCGGCGACCGAGTCGAGCACCCGGATCGCCTCGTCCGGCCGGTCGCCGAACATCAGGATGGTGGCGAGCAGCTCCGCGGCGTCGAACCCGCCGTCGGCGTCCAGCGCCGCCCGCGCCAGCCGGGTCGCCAGGGGTACGTCGTACCGGCCGAAGGCCTGCGCGGCGGCGTCGAGGAGCAGGGCCGGGTCCTGGGCGGTGCCGGAGGCGAGCCGCCAGACGGCCACCCGGAGCAGGTCGTCGCGGCGCCGCGTGCCGACCTGTTGGAGCAGCTCGGCCAGCGTCGCCTGGAGGCGGCGGGTCCGGCTCACCGGGCACTGCCGGCGCATCACCTCGCCGTAGAGCGGGTGGGCCAGCCGGACGTTGAGCCGCCGGTCGTCGTGGACCAGGCTGATCAGGCCGCGCTCCTCGGCGGTCTCCACGTCGGCCGGGTCGACCGCCCGCTCCAGCAGGTGCAGGCCGAGCGGTTCACCGAAGGCGACCAGTTCGACCACCGAACGGACCCCGTCGGTGAGCTGGCCGATCCGGGTGTCGATCAGGTCGGTGAGGCTCGGTGCCAGCTCCAGCCGGCCGGTCCACTTCCAGATCCCGTACGTGCGGGTCAGCTCGCCGCCGCCGGCCGCCGCGAGGACCAGCTCGCGCAGCAGCAGCGGGTTGCCAGCGGAGAGCCGGAACAGCCGCTCGGCCGATCCGGCGTCGACCGGGCCGCCGAGGATGGCGGCGAGCAGCCCGGTGGTCTCGGTCGCGCCGAGCGGGCCGAGTTCGACCAGCTCGACCAGGTCGTCGGTCCAGAGTGCACGGATCGGCAGGGGGAGCTGTTCGCCGTTGCGCAGCGTCCCGACGACGGTGGTGTTCTCGGCCCGGGCGAGCAGGTGCACCAGCGCGGCCGAGGGTGGGTCGAGGAGGTGGGCGTCGTCGACGGCCAGCACGATGGGGCGCCCGGCGGCCTGCTCCTGGAGCACGTCCACCGCCCACCGGAGGATGCCGGCGGGGGAGAGCCCCTGCGGCTGGTCGGCCGGGAGCACCTGGACCATCCCGCCGAACGGGAGGGCGGCGGTGGTGGCGCTGGCGGAGGCGGACCAGACCGCGTACCGGTCCGTCGGAAGGGCGGCGACTCCCTCTCTCAGGAGTCGGCTCTTGCCGACCCCCGCGCTGCCGCTGAAGAGCAGTCCGCGCCCCTGGGGGCGGCCGACCGCCGACAACAGACGGTTGAGCTCATCCGTTCGGCCGACGAAGTCCCACCGACTCATCCGAGCAGCATATCGATGGAATTCCGTCCGCAGGGGGACCGTCACGCTCTGAAGTTGAGTAATCTGGCCATTACTGGTGAGTATCCGAGGTGTTCAGCGATGCGTCCGCATCGCCCGTACTCTTCCCGCATCCGGGCCCCGACGCCGGATCATTCCCCGCGATCGGACCGCAACCCGATCGCCCGACCGGGAGGCCGCTGATGAAGCCGGGTCCTCTCCCCTCGGTCGACGTGCCCGGCCCGGGCGGGTCGACCGACCGGCCACGCGCGACGCCGCGCCCCGACCGGATCGAGACCACCCCGGGGCCGGACGAACCGCTGGCCGTGGTGGCCGCCGGTCCGGCCGGCGCCGGCCGGCGCGAGGTGCTCGCCGCCCTGCTCGAACTCGAACCGGGCATGCTCGCCGTGCCCGCCGGCAGCTGCCTGGTGGTGAACCACGCCCGGGTGCCGACCCGCGCCGCGTACGTCCCCGGCTACCGCCAGCCGCACTCGTACGGCGCCGACCCGCTGGCGGCCGGTCCGGCGTTGGCCCGCCCGCCCCGCCGGGTGGAGCTGAGCCTGCCCGACCCGCTGCTGCGCCACTTCGCCGTCCTGGACACGCCCGACACCGGTGCGCTCGGCGTGGCCGGCGGCCGTATCCTGCTCGACGCGGTCCGCCGGGCCGGTGCGCTGCTCTTCGTGATCTCCGCGGACCAGGCCTTCACCGCCGCCGAGCTGCACCTGCTGACCGAGATCTCCCGCGCCCCGGTGGAGGTGGTCTTCGCCGTCACCCCGGGAGCGAACGGCTGGCCGACCGGGCCGGACGGCGCGGGGCCGGGGGAGGCCGGCGCCCCCGGCCGCGGTGGGCCACCCGCCCCGCGCGGTGTCACCCGTCGGGTCGACCCGGTCGAGGTCTGCGTGGCGGCCCACCGCGCCGCACTGCTCGCCGCCGTGCCCGGCCTCGCCGGTGCCCGCTGGCACCCGGTCCGTCCGGCCGAGCACGCCGCCCTGCGTCGGGCGCTGGTCGGCTGGGCCGCCGACGAGGGACTGCGCCGGGCCAGCGCGGAGCCGCCGGTGCCGGCCGGAGCGCACGGCCGGGTCAACGTCCTGCCCGGGCTCGACCCGGGCGACCTCGTCGAGGGGCTGGACCGGCAGGCGCGGTCCTGCGCCCGGCGGATCCGCCAGCACCTCGCCCTGGAACTGGCCAACATCCACCTGCGGGTGGTGCAGGAGATCGTCTTCGGGGTCGGCTGCGCCGGCCTGCCGCAGCTGCTCGACGGCGAGATGGCGGCCCTGTCCCTGCTGGCCACGGCGCAGTGCGACGAGGCCGTCCGGGGCATCGTCGACGACGCCGCCGCGCGGGTCTTCGGCGCGCCGCTGGCCGAGGGCGTACGCCGCCGGATCACCCAGGCGGTGCGCTGGGGGCTCGGCGACCACCCGTCCGGCCGGGAACTGGACCGGGTGCTCCTGGTCACCAGCACCGCCGGGGTGGCCGGCCTGAGCGGCACCGGGGCGATGGAGGCGCTGGAGTGCTTCCCGGGCGCGACGCGCGACGAGGTGCTGCCACCGGTCGGTGTGGCGCTCTCCGGCGGCTGCTGGCAGCACTGGCGCAGCCCCGGCAACGAGGACCCGAACTCCGCGCGGTCCTGGGCGCAGCGGGCGCTGCGCGAGGTGGAACTCGAACTGTGCCGCGAGGTGTCCCGCCGCTTCGAGGTGATCCGTCTCTCGTTGGGCGCGGTGCTCACCGATGCTGTCGACCACGGCATCCTGCTCGCCTGAGGGCGGCGCGGCCGACCGTCGCCCCGGGCCGTTTCCCGCCGCCCGGGCGGGTGATCCGCGCCCACCCGGCGTTCCGGTTCATCGGTTCCCCGGAACCGGTGGCACGATGGGGGGCATGGCGGCTCCACAGGTTGCACCGGTCGAGACGCCGGACACCGACGAGGTGCCGGTCTCGGACCGGCCGTGGGTGACGATCGTCTGGGACGACCCGGTCAACCTCATGACGTACGTGACCTGGGTCTTCCAGAAGCTCTTCGGATACAGCAAGGAGAAGGCGGAGCAGTTGATGCTCGACGTGCACCACAAGGGGCGGGCGGTGGTTTCCAGCGGCGCCCGGGAGCGGATGGAGCACGACGCGTCGCAGCTGCACGCGTACGGGCTGTGGGCCACGGTGGACCGGTCATGAGCATGTTCCGGCGCCAGGGCGACCGTTACGTCGCCACCTTCGCCGTGGACGAGGTGCGGGTGCTGCGCAAGGTCGCCTCCGAGGTGGTCGGCCTGCTCACCGACGGCTTCGACCACACCGACCCGGTGGTCGGCCGGCTCTTCCCCGAGGTCTATCCGGACGACTCGGCGAGCACCGCCGAGTTCCGCCGGTACACCGAGGGCGACCTCAAGACCGCGAAGATCGACCAGGCCGGCGCGATCCTGGCCGCCCTGCCCGACGAGGCCGGCGGCGCGGGCGGCGAGGTACGCCTCGACGCCGAGGCGGCCGAGGCGTGGCTGCGGGCGCTCAACGACGCCCGGCTGGCGATGGGCGTCCGGCTGGAGATCAAGGACGGCACGGACCTGGGGGAGGAGCTGGACGACGCGGTCGCCGAGGACCCGTCCTCGTCCCGGGTGTTCCAACTGTCGGTCTACGCCTACCTGGGCTATCTCCAGGAATCCCTGCTCAACGCCCTGATCGACTGACCCGTGACGGTCGCCACCTCGCCGGTGACGACCGGCAGGCGCTAGGCTGGGCGACGTGCTGAGCATCGACCGGTCGATCGTCGACGCGATCGTGGCCCACGCGCGCCGCGACCACCCGGACGAGGCGTGCGGCGTGGTCGCCGGTCCCGTGGGCAGCGACACCCCGACCCGGCACATCCCGATGGAGAATTCCGCCCGCTCGATGACGTTCTACGAGTTCGACTCGATGGAGCAGCTGCGGGTCTGGCGGGAGATGGACGACCGCGACGAGGAACCGGTCGTCATCTACCACTCGCACACCGCGACCGAGGCCTACCCGTCCCGGACGGACGTCTCCTTCGCCGGTGAGCCGGGAGCGCACTACCTGCTCGTCTCGACCCGTGAGCCCGACACCGAGGAGATCCGCTCCTTCCGGATCGTCGACGGCGTGGTCACCGAGGAGCCGGTCCGGATCGTGGATGCCGCCGTGGACCCGCACGCCGTCCAGTCCTACATGTTCGGGCAGAGCCCGGCGACGGTCGACTACGAGTGTTCCGGCAGCTGACCGTTCAGCGCCGGCACCTTTTCTTTCTTCCCGTCACCTGGCACGACCCGACCAAGGAGCACGACATCATGGCCATCGAGGTTCGCATCCCCACCATCCTGCGCAGCTACACCGGCGGCGCGAAGGTCGTCGAGGGCGCCGGGGACACCCTGGGCGACCTGCTCACCGACCTGGACGCCCGGCACGCCGGCCTGAAGGGCCGCCTGGTCACCGAGACCGGCACGCTGCACCGCTTCGTCAACGTCTACGTCAACGACGAGGACGTCCGCTTCCTCGGTGCGCTGGACGCCAAGCTCAGCGACGGCGACAGCGTCACCATCCTGCCGGCCGTGGCCGGCGGCGCGTTCGGCTTCGCGGCGGCAGCCGCGATCAGCCAGCACCGTGCGGCGGCGGCGGCGATCGCGCCGCGCGTAGCGCGGCCGGCCGTCGCTGCCCGCTGAGGGCGGCGTCATGGCGCGGTACGACAGCCTGCTCGACGCCTCCGGCGGCACACCCCTGGTCGGGCTGCCGCGGCTCTCGCCGACGGTGCCCGACGGGGCGCCGCCGGTGCGGCTCTGGGCGAAGTTGGAGGACCGGAACCCGACCGGCAGCATCAAGGACCGGGCGGCCCTGTTCATGGTGCGCGCGGCCGAGGAGGCCGGCCGGCTCCGCCCGGGTGACACCATCCTGGAGCCGACCAGCGGCAACACCGGCATCTCGCTGGCCATGGTGGCCAAGCTGCGGGGTTACCGACTGGTCTGTGTCATGCCGGAGAACGTCTCCACCGAGCGGGTGCAGCTGCTCCGGATGTACGGCGCGGAGATCATCTTCTCGCCCGCCGCCGGTGGCTCCAACCAGGCCGTCGCCACCGCGAAGCAGATCTCCGCGGAGCACCCCGACTGGGTGATGCTCTTCCAGTACGGCAACGAGGCGAACGCCCGGGCGCACTACGAGACGACCGGGCCGGAGCTGCTGCACGACCTGCCCACGATCACCCACTTCGTGGCCGGGCTCGGCACCACCGGCACCCTGATGGGCACCGGCCGCTACCTGCGGGAGAAGGTCGACGGCATCCAGATCGTCGCCGCCGAGCCCCGCTACGGCGAGCTGGTCTACGGGCTGCGCAACATCGACGAGGGATACGTGCCGGAGCTCTACGACGCGACGGTGCTGTCCCGGCGCTTCTCGGTGGGCACCCGGGACGCGGTGCTGCGTACCCGGCAGCTCGTCGAGGTGGAGGGGATCTTCGCCGGCTTCTCCAGCGGGGCGATCCTGCACGCGGCGCTGGCCGTGGCGCACGAGGCGGTGCGGGACGGCCGCCGGGCCGACGTTGCGTTCGTGGTCTGCGACGGCGGCTGGAAATACCTCTCCACCGGCGCGTACGGCGGCACCCTCGCGGATGCCGAGGACGCCCTGGAGGGTCAGCTCTGGGCCTGACGACGCAGCGTGGGGCCGGTCGACGGAGCGTCGCCGGCCCCGCGCCGTTCCCGGCCGGTCACCGGACGTGTACGGGTGTCACGTTGATGACATCTTCCGGTAGATGATTCTTGCGCCGCAGCGCGTCAGCGTAGGCTGCGCAGCGTGGCGTACGCGTCGGTAAAGATCATCGACGAGGCGGGTGCCGGCGTGTGGACTACGTTGCGTGACAACGGGATGACGTGATGCGACTGACCGTGCTGGGCTGCGCGGGCAGTTTCCCCGGCCCCGAGTCCCCCTGCTCCGCCTACCTGGTGGAGGTGGCGGGCTTCCGCCTCCTGGTCGACTTCGGCTCCGGCTCGCTCTCGACCCTCCAGCGGTACGTGGGGCTGCACGCCCCCGACGCCATCCTCCTCACCCACCTGCACTGCGACCACATGCTCGACGCCGTGTCGTACGTGGTGGTGCGCCGGTACGCCCCGGACGGACCGTACCCGCCCCTGCCGGTCTACGCGCCCGCCGGCGCGCCCGACCGGTTGGCCGCCGCGTACGGGCAGGAGGACAGCACCGTCGACGACGTCTACCAGTTCTACGCCCTGCAACCGGGGACCTTCCCGATCGGCCCCTTCGCGGTCACCGTCGACCGGGTGAACCACCCGGTCGAGACGTACGGCGTGCGGCTGGAGCACGACGGCCGGGTGCTCTGCTACTCCTCCGACACCGCGCCCTGCGAGGCGCTGCTGCGGTTGGCGCAGGACGCCGACCTCTTCCTCTGCGAGGCCAGCTATCTCGACGGGGTGGACAACCCGCCCGACCTGCACCTGACCGGCCGGGAGGCCGGCGAGGTGGCGACCAAGGCGGGCGTCGGCCGGCTGCTGCTCACCCACCTGGTGGCGGCCTGGGGCAGCGAGGCGCACACCGTCGCGTCGGCCGCGTCCGCCTATGACGGGCCGCTCGAGGTGGCCCGCCCCGGTGCCTCCTACGACGTCTGACCCGCACGGGCACACCCGGGAGCGGATCGATCACGGCACCGCATAGGGTGCAGGGATGGCGCGACCTGACGGGCGGCTGCCCGACCAACTCCGACCGGTGACCCTGACCCGGGGCTGGAGCACCCACCCGGAGGGCTCGGTCCTCGTCGAGTTCGGCGACACCCGGGTGCTCTGCACGGCGAGCGTGACGGAGGGCGTGCCCCGCTGGCGCAAGGGCTCCGGGCTGGGCTGGGTGACCGCCGAGTACGCGATGCTGCCCCGCGCCACGAACACCCGCTCCGACCGGGAGAGCGTCAAGGGGCGGGTCGGTGGGCGTACCCATGAGATCTCCCGCCTGATCGGGCGGAGCCTGCGGGCCGCGATCGACCTGAAGGCGCTCGGCGAGAACTCGATCGTGCTCGACTGCGACGTGCTCCAGGCCGACGGCGGCACCCGTACCGCGGCGATCACCGGCGCGTACGTGGCGCTGCACGACGCGGTGACCTGGCTGGCCGGGCGGAAGTCGCTGGCCGGCAAGGTGGAGAACGTGATGCACCGGTCGGTGGCCGCGGTCAGCGTCGGCATCATCGCCGGTGAGCCACGGCTGGACCTCTGCTACACCGAGGACGTGGCCGCCGAGGTGGACATGAACGTGGTCTGCACCGGGACGGGCGACTTCGTCGAGGTGCAGGGGACGGGTGAGGACGGCGTCTTCTCCCGTCAGCAGCTCGACGCGCTGCTCGACCTCGGCGTGCTGGGCTGCCTGGAACTGGCGGACGCGCAGCGGAAGGCACTCCAGTGAACGCGAGGAGTGAGCTTGCGAGCCCCGCAGTCGTGAACGGAGACGTCACCGCATGAACAAGGTCCTGCTCGCCACCCGGAACCGCAAGAAGCTGGTCGAGCTCCAGCGGATCCTCGACGGCGCGCTCGGCGCGCACCGGATCGCCCTGCTCGGCCTCGACGACGTCGAGGAATACCCGGAGCTGCCGGAGACCGGCCTGACCTTCGGCGAGAACGCGCTGATCAAGGCGCGGGAGGGCTGCCGGCGTACCGGCCTGCCCACCATCGCCGACGACTCGGGCATCGCGGTCGACGCCCTCAACGGCATGCCGGGCGTGTTCAGCGCCCGCTGGGCCGGCCGGCACGGCGACGACCAGGCCAACCTCCAGCTGGTGCTGGACCAGGTGGCCGACGTGCCCGACGAGCACCGGGGCGCGGCCTTCGTCTGCACGGTGGCGCTGGTGCTGCCCGGCGGCAAGGAGCACCTGGTCGACGGCCGGCAGACCGGTCGGCTGCTGCGCGCGCCGCGCGGCGAGGGCGGCTTCGGGTACGACCCGATCTTCCTCGGCGACGGTCAGGAGCGCACCAACGCGGAGCTGACCCCGCAGGAGAAGGACGCCATCAGCCACCGCGGCAAGGCCCTGCGCGACCTCGCCAAGCTCGCCGCCAAGGTCCTCCCCCCAACCCCCTGACCCCGACCCGCCCGTCCTGGCCCCGCCTCCTCCTCGCCCGCCCGTCCTCGCCCGCCCGTCCTCGTCCTCGCCCCGCCTCGTCCTCGCCCGCCCGTCCTCGCCCCGCAATTTCCCGGAAAGAGGGCTTATCCTGCGCGGATTAACCACTCTTTCCCGGAAAGAGTGGCCACGCCGGGCGGGAGTGGCCACGCCGGGCGGGAGGCGTGACGCCGGGCGGGCGGGGCGGACGATGCCGGGTGGGGTGATCAGCCGAGGGGGCCGATCTCGCGTTCGATGGCGGCGCGCAGGGCGTGGCCGCGCAGCACCTCCCGCGCGGTCTCCATGACCGGGGCGAGGAAGACGTCCGGCCCGGGTTCGCCGGCCACCTCGCCGAGCGCTGCGAGCGCGGCCCGACCGGCCGGCGACGGCTCCAGCGGGGTGCGCAGCTGGAGGCCGCGTACCCCGGCCAGCAGCTCCACCGCGAGCACGCTGGTCAGGTTGTCCAGCACGGTACGCAGCTTCTTGGTCGCCGCCCAGCCCATCGAGACGTGGTCCTCCTGCATGCCGCTGGTGGGTAGCGAGTCCACCGAGGCGGGCGCGGCGAGGCGCCGGTTCTCCGCGACGATCCCGGCCGCCGTGTACTGGGCGATCATCAGCCCCGAGTTGACCCCGGCGTCGGGGGAGAGGAAGGCGGGCAGTTCCCGGTTGCGGGCCACGTCGAGCAGCCGGTCGACCCGGCGTTCCGCGATGGCGCCGACCTCGGCGGCGGCGATGGCCAGGTAGTCGGCGGCGAAGCCGAGCGGCGCGCCGTGGAAGTTCCCGGTGGACTCGACCCGCCCGTCGGGCAGCACCACCGGGTTGTCCACCACCGAGCGCAGTTCCCGGCCGGCGACCGTCTCGACGAAGTCGAGGGTGTCCCGCGCCGCGCCGGCCACCTGGGGCGCGCAGCGCATCGAGTACGCGTCCTGCACCGCGTGCGCCAGGTCGTCGCGGTGCGAGTCCATCACCCGGGAGTCCTGGAGCAGCCGGTGGATGTTCGCCGCCGAGACGGCCTGCCCGGGGTGCGGCCGGATGGCGTGCAGCTCGGGCAGGAACGGCCGCTCCGAGCCGAGCATCGCCTCGATGGCGAGGGCGGCGGTGACGTCCGCCATGGCGAAGAGGTGCCGGGCGTCGTGGATGGCGAGCAGCAGCATGCCCAGCATGCCGTCGGTGCCGTTGATCAGCGCCAGCCCCTCCTTGGCGGCCAGCTCGATCGGGGCCAGCCCGACCCGGCGCAGCGCCTCGGCGGCGTCGAGGCGTTCCCCGGCCGGCCCGAGCACCCAGCCCTCGCCGAGCAGCACCAGCGCGCAGTGCGCCAGGGGGGCCAGGTCGCCGGAGGCGCCGAGCGAGCCGTGCTCCGGCACCCACGGGGTGACCTCGTGGTTGAGCAGGTCCACCAGCGCCTCGGCGATCAGCGGGCGGACGCCGGAGCGGCCCAGCGCGAGGGAGCGGACCCGCAGCAGCATCATCGCCCGGACCACCTCGCGGGGCATCGGCGCGCCCACCCCGGCGGCGTGCGAGCGGATCAGCGCGTGCTGGAGTTCGGCCCGCCGTTCCGGCGCGACGAAGGTGTTGGCGAGCGCCCCGAAGCCGGTGGAGACGCCGTAGACGGGGCGGCCGGCGGCCTCGATGCCGTCCACGATGGCGCGGCTGGTCGCCATCGCGTCCACGGTGGACGGGTCGAGGACGACCTTGGCGGTGCCGCGCGCGACGGCGAGCACGTCGGCGGGGGAGACCCCGGTGGGCTGGATGGTCACGGTCATTGCGGCACTCCGTTGTGCAGAACCTGGCGGATCAGGGGAACCCCCGGCCGGTAGGCCAGGTGCAGGTGGGAAGGGGCGTCGAGGATCATGAGGTCGGCCCGGGCGCCGGGCCGCAGCCGGCCGACGTCGGTGCGGCGCAGCGCCGCCGCCCCGCCGGCGGTCGCCGCCCACACCGCCTCCGCCGGGGTCATCCGCATCTCGCGTACGGCGAGCGCGACGCAGAACGCCATCGACGACGTGTACGACGACCCGGGGTTGCAGTCCGTCGCGAGCGCCACCGTCACGCCCGCGTCGAGCAGCCGCCGCGCGTCCGGGTACGGCGACCGGGTGGAGAACTCCGCCCCCGGCAGCAGGGTGGCGACCGTGGTGGTGTGTGAGCCGTCCGCGCACATGCAGTCGATCCGGTGCGCGGCGAGCGCGTCGATGTCGGCGTCGGTCAGGTGGGTGCAGTGGTCGACGCTGGCCGCGCCGAGTTCCACACCGAGTTGCACGCCCGGCCCGGGGCCGAGCTGGTTGGCGTGCACCCGCAGGCCCAGTCCGACGGCCTGCCCGCAGGCGAGGATCGCCCGGGCGTGGTCCACGTCGAACGCGCCGCGCTCGCAGAACACGTCGATCCACCGGGCGTACGGGGCGGCGGCGGCGAGCATCGGGCCGCAGACCAGGCCCACGTAGTCGTCGGGGCGGTTCGCGTACTCGGCGGGGACGACGTGCGCGCCGAGATAGGTGGTGTCGTCGGTGAACTCGGCGGCGATCCGCAGCGAGCGGGCCTCGTCGGCGGCGGTGAGGCCGTACCCGCTCTTGATCTCCATGGTGGTGGTGCCCTGCCGCAGGGCCTCGGCACGCAGCCTGCCCACGGTGGCCCGCAGTTCGTCGTCGGAGGCGGCCCGGGTGGCGCCGACGGTGGTGCGGATGCCGCCGCCGGTGTAGGGCTCGCCGGCCATCCGGGCGGCGAACTCGGCGGCCCGGTCCCCGGCGAAGACCAGGTGGGCGTGGCTGTCCACGAAGCCGGGCAGCACCGCCGCGCCCCCGGCGTCGATCCGTCGGTCGGCGGCCGGGGCGTCCCGGGCCGGCCCGACCCAGGCCACCTCGCCGTCCTCGATCAGCACGGCGGCGTCCCGCCGGATCCCCAGCGGGTCGCCCGCCCGGCCGTCGTTGGTGACCAACTCGCCGATGTCGTCCACGAGCAGGCTGCCGGTGTTGCGCGCGATCCGCCGCGTCGGCCCGTCCGGGCGGGTCGGAAAGCCGCTCACGAGACCACCTCCGCGATGGCGTGCCGCAGCTCGGTCGGCACGTCGACGGTCAGGTGCCGGCCCTCGGCGACCACCGTCCGGCCGTCGACCACCACGGTGGTCACGTCGGCGGCGGTGGCGGCGAAGAACGCCCCGACCGGCGGCACCCCGGCGGTGCGGGCGCTGTCCAGCCGTACGGTGACCAGGTCGGCCCGGTCGCCGACTGCCAGCCGGCCGGCGTCTCCCCAGCCCAGTGCGGCGTGCCCGGCGACGGTGGCGGCGGTCAGCAGCTCGGCGGCGGTGAAGTGCCCGCGTCGGCGGGTCCGCAGCCGCTCGTCCAGCTCGACGGCGCGCGCCTCCTCGAAGAGGTCGACCACGGCGTGGCTGTCGCTGCCCAGGGTGAGCGGGCTGCCCGCCTCGGCCATCCGCCGCGCCGGCCCGATCCCGTCGGCCAGGTCCCGCTCGGTGGTGGGGCAGAGGCAGATCCCGGTCCGGCTGTCCCCGAGCAGCGTGACGTCGGCGCTGGTGGGGTGGGTGGCGTGCACGGCGGTGGTGTGCGCGCCGAGCACCCCGTGCTCGGCGAGCAGTCGGGTCGGGGTGACGCCGTGCACGGACCGACAGGCGTCGTTCTCGGCGGGCTGCTCCGACAGGTGCACGTGCAGCGGCACCCCGGCGCGGTCGGCCAGGTTCGCGACGGTCGCCAACTGCTCCGCCGGCACCGCGCGGACGGAGTGGATGGCCGTACCGACCCGGGCGTGCTCGTTCTCCGGGCGGAACGCGGCGACCCGCGCCGCCCAGCGCAGCGCGTCACCGTCGCCGAACCGCCGCTGCGGTCCCGCGAGCGGCGCACCGTCCACCGAGGCGGTCAGATAGCACGCGTCCAGCAGGGTGAGCCGGATGCCGGCGTGCGCCGCCGCCTCCACCAGCGCCGCCGACATCGCGTTCGGGTCGTCGTACGGGGTGCCGTCGGGGCCGTGGTGCAGGTAGTGGAACTCGCCGACGCAGGTGACCCCGGCGAGCGCCATCTCCGCGTACGCGGCCCGGGCCAGGGCCAGGTAGCTGTCCGGGTCGAGCCGGGCGGCGACGGCGTACATGGCGTCCCGCCAGCTCCAGAAGTCACCCCGACCGGCGTGGGTACGCCCGCGCAGCGCCCGGTGGAAGGCGTGCGAGTGGGAGTTGGCCAGCCCCGGCAGGGTCAGCCCCGGCAGTCGGGTCGCGTCACCGAGCACCTCGACGCCGGCGGCCGGCCGGCCCCCGGCAGTCAACGGCGTGACGGCGGTGATCCGGCCCGCGTCGGCCTCGATCAGCACGTCGGGCGTGGGCTCGGCGTGGTCGGGCAGCCAGGCGTACTCGGCGAGCCATCTCAACGGCATGCCAGCTCCTCCAGCACCCGGGCCAGAACGGTCACCCCGGCGGCGCAGTCGACGTCGGTGGCGGACTCGGCCGGGGAGTGCGACACCCCGGTCGGGTTGCGGACGAAGAGCATCGCGGTGGGCAGGTGCGCGGCCAGCACCCCCGCGTCGTGCCCGGCCCCGGTGGGCAGCACCGGCGCGTCCAGCAGCGCGGCCAGCCGGTCGGCCAGCCCGCCGTCGAACGCGACGAGGGGGGTCGCCGACTCCTCGGTGCAGGTCAGCGCCGTGCCGTCCCGTCTCGCCCGCTCGGTGGCCTTGGCCTGCACCGCCTCGACGAGGCCGTGCAGCGTCGCCGGCTCGGCCGCCCGGGCGTCCAGCCAGCCGGTCACCTTCGCCGGGATGGCGTTGGTGGCGTTCGGCTCGACGGCGACCCGGGCCACGGTGGCGTGCGCGTCGCGCAGCCGGGCCTCCTTGTTCGCGGCGAGCACCGTGAACGCGTACGTGAGCATCGGGTCGCGGCGGTCGGCCATCCGGGTCGTACCCGCGTGGTTGCCCTCGCCGTGGAAGTCGAAGCGCCAACGGCCGTGCGGCCAGATCGCGCTGGCCACCGCGACCGGCGCGGCCTGCTCGACCAGCGCGCGGCCCTGCTCGACGTGCAGTTCCACGAAGGCCGCGAAGCGGCCGAGCAGGGTCGGGTCGGCGCCCGCCGGCCGGTCGCCCAGCGCCTCGGCGAAGCTCACCCCGGCCGCGTCGCGCAGCCCGGCCGCGCGGTCCACCGCGATCTCCCCGGTGAGCAGCCGCGACCCCAGGCAGGGTACGCCGAACCGCGCCCCCTCCTCCTCCACGAACGCGGCCACCGCCACCGGCCGGTCGGGCGTGACGCCCGCCGCCCGCAGCTCGTCCACGGCGAGGAACGCGCTGACGATGCCGAGCGGCCCGTCGTACGCCCCGCCGTGCGGCACCGAGTCGAAGTGGCTGCCGGTGAGCACCGCTTCTCCGGCGGCCGGGTCACCCCACCAGGCGAAGAGGTTGCCGTTGCCGTCTTCCTGCACCGGCATCCCGCGTTCGTCGGCCTGCTCGCGGAACCAGGCGCGCAGGGTCAGCTCCGGCTCGGTGAGCGCATAGCGCAGGTAGCCGCCGCTGCCGGCGTCCCGCCCGACGGACGCGATCTCGTCCCAGAGCTTGCGGAACCGCTCGGCCAGGTCGGTCACGCCGGGGCCCCGGTCTCCGTCATCGGCACCCGCACGCCGGTCCGCGCGGCGACCTCGCGGGCGTCGTCGTAGCCGGCGTCGACGTGCCGGATGACGCCCATCGCCGGGTCGTTGGTCAGGACCCGCTCGATCTTCTGCCCGGCCAGGGCGCTGCCGTCGGCGACGCAGACCTGCCCGGCGTGGATGGACCGGCCGATGCCCACCCCGCCGCCGTGGTGGATGGACACCCAGGATGCCCCGCTGGCCGTGTTGACCAGCGCGTTGAGCAGCGGCCAGTCGGCGATCGCGTCGGAGCCGTCGGCCATCGCCTCGGTCTCCCGGTAGGGGCTGGCGACGCTGCCGCAGTCCAGGTGGTCCCGGCCGATCACCACGGGGGCGGTCAGCTCGCCCGACGCGACCATCTCGTTGAACCGCACCCCGGCCCGGTCGCGCTCGCCGTAGCCGAGCCAGCAGATCCGCGCCGGCAGGCCCTGGAAGGCGACCCGCTCGCCGGCCATCCGCATCCACCGGGCGAGGGACTCGTTCTCCGGGAACAGGTCCAGGATCGCCCGGTCGGTGGCGGCGATGTCCTTCGGGTCGCCGGAGAGCGCCGCCCACCGGAAGGGACCCTTCCCCTCGCAGAACAGCGGCCGGATGTACGCCGGCACGAAGCCCGGGAAGTCGAACGCCCGCTCGAAGCCGCCGAGCTTCGCCTCGCCGCGGATCGAGTTGCCGTAGTCGAAGACCTCCGCGCCCGCGTCGAGGAAGCCGACCATCGCCTCGACGTGCTTCGCCATCGACGCCCGCGCCCGGTCGGTGAACTCCGCCGGCTTCGCTGTCGCGTAGTCCCGGGCGTCGGCGACCTCCACCCCCTCCGGCAGGTACGACAGCGGGTCGTGCGCGCTGGTCTGGTCGGTGACGACGTCGATCTCGACGCCCCGGCGCAGCAGCTCCGGGAAGACCGTCGCCGCGTTGCCGACCACGCCGACGCTGAGCGCCCGACGGTCCCGCTTCGCGGCGAGCACCCGCTCGACGGCGTCGTCCAGCGAGTCGGCCACCTCGTCGAGGTAGCGGTCGTGCACCCGGCGGTCCAGCCGGGTCCGGTCCACGTCCACGATCAGGCAGACGCCGCCGTTCATGGTGACCGCGAGGGGCTGCGCCCCGCCCATCCCGCCGCAGCCGGCGGTCAGCGTCAACGTCCCGGCGAGGGTGCCGCCGAAGCGCTTGGCGGCCACCGCGGCGAAGGTCTCGTACGTGCCCTGGAGGATGCCCTGGGTGCCGATGTAGATCCACGAACCGGCGGTCATCTGCCCGTACATGGTCAGGCCGAGCTGTTCGAGGCGGCGGAACTCCGGCCAGGTGGCCCAGTCGCCGACCAGGTTCGAGTTGGCCAGCAGCACCCGGGGCGCCCACTCGTGGGTCCGCATCACACCGACCGGGCGGCCGGACTGCACCAGCATCGTCTCGTCGTCGCGCAGCTCGGTCAGCGTCCGCACCAGCGCGTGGTACGACGGCCAGTCCCGCGCGGCCTTGCCGGTGCCGCCGTAGACGACCAGGTCGTCGGGGCGCTCGGCCACCTCCGGGTCGAGGTTGTTCATCAGCATGCGCAGGGCGGCCTCCTGCGGCCACCCCTTCGCGGTGCGTACGGTGCCGCGGGCGGCGCGGACGGGCTGGTGCATCTCGTACTCCTCTCAGCCGAGGAACAACTGGCGGCGGGCGGCGGACGACTCGAACGCCTCGAGTCGGGCCTGGGTCTCGGCGGGGGTGGCGTCGCAGATCGCCTGGAGCACCACCATGGCCAGGGTCATCGGGGCGGTGTGCAGGTCGAAGACCAGGTCGGTGCCGACGGCGGCGGGGAGCACCACCTCGGCGTGCTCGGCGGCGGGGCTGACCGGGGAGTCGGTGATCGCCACGACGGTCAGCCCGGCGGTGCGGGCCTCGCGCAGCGCGTCGAGGGTCTCCCGGGGGTAGCGGGGCAGCACGAAGGCGAGCAGGGCGGTCGCGCCGGCCGCGGCGGCCTGTTCGAGCCGGTCGGCCAGCAGGCTGCCGCCGTCGTCGAGGACCCGCACGTCCGGATGCACCTTCGCGGCGAAGAAGGCGAAGTACGCCGCGAGCGGCGCGGCGGCGCGCAGTCCGAGCACCGGCAGCGGCCGGCTGGCGGCCAGCAGCGCGCCGACCTCGGTGATCCGCTCCCGGTCGGCGAGCTGCCCGGCCAGCCGGTCGAGGTTGCCCGACTCGGTGCGGACGGCCCGCTGGAGTTCGTTGTCGGTGTCGACCGGTCCGCCCGCCCCGGTGGCGGTCAGCTCGCGCAGCCGGCGGCGCAGGGCCGGGTAGCCGTCGTGGCCGAGCGCCATCGCGAACCGGGTCACCGACGGCTGGCTGACTCCGGCCAGTTCGGCCACCTCGGCCGCCGACAGGTACGCCGCCGCTCCGGCGTGCTGCACCAGGCAGTGCGCGATCCGCCGCTGGGTGGGGGTGAGCCGGACTCCGTGGAACAGGTCCAGCACGCGTTCGGTCGGCGCCGCGACGACACCGCTTTCATTCATGACGCGACTCTATGCATGAAGAATTTCAAAGACAACCCGAACAATCCTCGTCAGGCGTCCCGATCGCCTGGTAGAACGCTCCCGTGGACGCAACGAAGCTTCGGCGGGCCATCGCCCGCACCCCGTTGGCGCCGGTGGCCGCGTTCCCGAAGCGGCTGGCCCGGGTCGCCCGGCACGACGCGCGCGTGCTGCGCACCTCGGCCCGCTGGCTGGTCACCTCCCGTGAGCACCACAACTACACGTACGAGCTGACCACCCTGAGCCGACACCACCTGGCCTGGTTCGTCAGCGTGGTCTGCGACGTGCCGGTGACGCGGGTGCGGGCCTGTCTCGCCGAGATCGAGGGCGACCAGGAGCTGCGCCGGCACATCGAACGGGCCACCGCCGCCGCCCCCCGTCGCGGCCTCGCCGACAGGCACGTCCGGTACGCCCGCCGCATCGGCTGGTACGCCATCGTCCGCGCCCGCCGCCCCGCGCACGTGGTCGAGACCGGGGTGGACAAGGGGCTGGGCAGCTGCGTCCTCGCCGCCGCCCTGCTGCGGAACGCGGCCGAGGGGCACCCCGGCCGGCTCACCTCGCTGGACATCAACCCCGAGGCCGGCTACCTGGCCCGGGCCACCCCGTGGGCGGACGTGATCGACCTGGTGATTGGCGACTCGGTCGCCTCGATCGGCGCGCTGGACCGCCCGGTGGACCTGTTCCTGCACGACAGCGACCACAGCCGGGTCCACGAGAAGCGCGAGTTCGAGGCGGTCGAGGCGAAGCTCGCCCCGGGGGCCATGCTGCTCACCGACAACGTGACCGCCACCAATGTCCTGGCCGAGCACGCGGAGCGCACCGGCCGGCGTTTCCTCGCGTACCGTGAGACCCCCGCCGGGCACTGGTACCCGGGCGACGGGATCGGGGTGGCCTGGTGAAGCTCGCGTCCGTGCACACGTACCCGGTCAAGGGTTGCCACCGCCTCGACCACGACGGCGCCCGGGTCGAGCCGTGGGGCCTGGCCGGCGACCGCCGCTGGATGGTGCTCGACGAGCACGGCGTCGGCGTCACCCAGCGCGAGGCGACCGAGCTGGTCACCCTCCACGCCACCCCACGCGACGGCGGCCTGCTGCTGCGCGCACCCGGCCGTCCGGACCTCGACGTGCCGGAGCCGACGACCGCCGAGCCGGTCCCGGTGCGGGTCTTCCGCAGCCGGCTGCCGGTCGCCGCGCTGCCCGCCGGGCCGGCCGCCGACGACTGGCTCGGCGCGCTGCTCGGCCGCCCGGTCCGGCTGGTCTGGCTGCGCGACCCGACCCGGCACGTGCGCCCCGACGAGCGGGACCACGACACCGGTGACCAGGTCAGCTTCGCCGACGAGTACCCGCTGCTGCTGGCCAACGCCGCCTCCCTCGACGCGCTCAACGGCTGGCTCGCCGACGCTGGCGAGCCTGCGGTGGAGATGACCCGGTTCCGTCCCAACCTGGTGGTCGACGGCGCCGCCGCCTGGCAGGAGGACGCGTGGGTCGGCCGCCGGCTCCGCGTCGGCGGGGTCGTCCTGCGGGCCGCCGGGGCGTGCGACCGCTGCGTGGTCACCACCACCGACCAGGAGACCGGGGTACGCGGCAAGGAGCCCCTGCGCACCCTGGCCCGGCACCGCAACATCGGGCAGAAGCTCCTCTTCGGACTGCACCTCGTCCCCGAGGGTCCGGGTCGGGTGGCCGTCGGCGACCCGGTGACCCTGGTCGACTGACCACCGGCCTTGTCCCTGGTCAGCCCGGGACAGATGATGGGGGGAGCGGTCCGTCGACAGGGGAGTCGAGATGCCGGTGATCCATCAACCCCGGGTGGCCTGGGACACGGCCAGGGTGATCGTCGACGCGGCGCGCGACGACGAGGTCTTCCGCTGGTTCAGCCAGCGCGTCGGTGACCTGCTCGGCCCCACCGTCGAGGACGCGCTGGAGTTCACCCGGCTCCGCCTCCGCCAGGGCGACCACCACGCACCGATCGAAGCCGGCAGGTGGCGGGTACGCCTGGAGGACACCCTGCGCGACCGGCCCGAGGTCGCCGAGGAGCTGCGGTCGCTCGCCGTCATCACCGCCGGCCTGCTGCGTACCCGGTCCGTCGCCCCCGCGTCTTAGCTTTCGCTTAGCCGGCTTGTCCGGTGCCGCTGCGGTCCGGCACGATCGATCGTCGTGACCGACGGCAGCGCTCCCACCGGCCCCGACAGTTCCCCCTCCACCGAGCCCGACCCTCAGGTGCGCTCCGGGCGGGGGCGCCGACGGGCGGCCGTCCGCACCGGACGCTGGCTGGCCGGTGGTGGGCTGGTGGCGCTGGCCGCGTTCACCGGCCTGGTCCTCGCCGTCCGCACCGGCGCCGAACCCGCCTGCGCGGCTGCCCCGGCCCGCAACGCGCCGGCCGCCGCCGCGCCCCGGGCACTGGCCGCTCCGCCGCTCGGTGGCACCGTCCACCAGGGAAAGGCCACCTTCTACGACTCGCAGGGCGCTGGCGGCAACTGCTCCCGCCCGGCCGCCCCCACCAACCGGCTGTATGTCGCGCTGGGCCCCGGCGAGTACGCCGAGGGCGCGGCCTGCGGCGGCTTCCTCGACGTCACCGGCCCGAAGGGCACCGTCCGGGTCCTGGTGATGGACCAGTGCCCGGAGTGCGAGCCCGGTCACCTGGACCTCTCGGCGGAGGCGTTCGCCCGCATCGCCGACCCCGTCAAGGGCGTCGTCCCGGTCAGCTACCGGGCGGTGGTGAACCCGCCGCTGCCCGGACCGCTCACCTTCCGGATGAAGGAGGGCGCGTCCCAGTGGTGGTTCGCCGTGCTGGTCGGGGAGCACGGCAACCCGCTGCGCTCGGTCGAGGTGCGCCAGGGCGGAAACTGGCGTGGCGCGACCCGGCAGGACTACAACTACTGGCTGATCGACTCCGGTGCCGGCCCCGGCCCGTACGCCATCCGGGTCACCGACGTGTACGGCCACCGCGCCACCGCCACCGGCATCCGGATGGCCCCCGGCCAGGTCCAACGCAGCGCCGTCCGGATGTACGGCGGCGCCACCCCGGCCGCCTCCCGGTCGGCGACGCCCACCCGCTCCCCGTCGGCCTCACCCAGCGCCTCCGCCAGTGCCGCTCCGACCGCCCCGCCGAGCACCACGGTCAGCCCGCTCACCTCGTCCACCGATCGCCGCCAGGTCGTGGACGCGGCGGTCGCACCCCCGACGCCCGCCCTGGTACGTACCGGCTGCGGACACTGAGCTGGCCCCGCCTCCTGGAGTCACCACGGAGGGATAGGGGTGCACTAAGCGCGCTACGAACTTGATTACAAAGATGGGTCACCCACGGTCTATCGACGCACTGGCACTGGCACTGGCACTGGTCCCGGTCTTGGCGCTGTCCGTGGTTTCGGTCCCGGCCCCGCGGTCCTGCCTGGCCCAGTCCTGGTCCGGTTCTCGGTTCCGTGTCGGTCCTGGTCCGGTCGGGCCGTCGTCCCCGGTCGGGCCGTCGTCCCCGGTCGGGCCGTCGTCCCCGGTCCGGTCCTGGTCCCCCGTTCCGTCCGGTGCTGGTCCTGATCCCGGTTCGTCGACGAGCGAACCTGCGCTCGGTCCACTCCATCCGTGATTCATCTTTGTAATCAAGTTCGTAGCGTCCCGACCGTGTCCCCTCCCGGCGGAACCCGACGCCACCGAGCTGCCCGCCGGACGCCCGCTGGTGCGGCTTGCGTCCCGGTCCGGCTCGCAACTCCGGTCGGGCTTGCGCCCCGGTCCGGCTCGCAACTCCGGTCCGGCTCGCAACTCGGGCGCGGCTCCGAACTCCGGGTCCGACTCAGACCCCGAGTCCGCCTCACACGCCCGGGTCCGGCAAGCGCGTTCGATCCGGCTCGCCGGGCGGAACGGTGGGGATGCGGCGGCCGGATGGAACGGTGCGGGTGGTGGTCGGGTCGTGTGAAGAGAGGGGCGTCAGCCGGCGGGGGTCGCCAGGTCGAGCCACATGAAGATCTCGTCCCGGTCGTCGCCGGGAGCGACCCGGAGCGCACCCGGTAGGCGACCGACCTCGCGGTAGCCCAGCCGCTCGTAGAACGACTCCAGGCCGAGCCCGCTGCGGACGGTCACGTGCAACGCGTCCAGGCCCGACTCGCGGGCGATCCGTTCGGCCTCGCGCATGAGCGCGGCGCCGTGGCCTCGTCCCTGGGTGTCGGGATGGACCATCACGCGCTTGAGCACCCGGTAGTGGGCCTTCAGCCGGAACCGGTTGTCCGTGATGATCAGGACGCCCACGGGACGGTCACCCTCGTAGCCGACCAGCAGCCGGTCGGGTCCCGCCGCGATCTCGCCGAAGGTCGCCTCGGCGACGGGCCGTACCTCGGCCGCCGTCACCGGGGCGACGAAGCCGACCGCGCCACCGGCGTTGGTGACGTCCACCCAGAGCGAGATGACGCGTTCCCGCAGTTCGGTGGTGAGTTCGGGGTCGAGGACGAAACGCAGGTTCACGGCCCCATCTTCGGCGAACGGGCCGGTCCGGGGTGGGGGCCGTGATCCTTGCGACACCGCTGCTGGTGCGGGAGAGGGGAGTCGAACCCCCACGTCCTTTCGGACAATAGGACCTAAACCTATCGCGCCTGCCTATTACGCCACTCCCGCGGACCCGCTGAGTCTAGAACGTCGCCGCCACGGCGTGGAGCGGCTGTTCCCCGCTCAGTCCAGCCCGAGGTCGCGGCGCAGCTTGGCGACGTGCCCGGTGGCCTTGACGTTGTAGAACGCCCGCTCGATCTTTCCGTCGGGGTCGATGACGAAGGTCGACCGGATCACCCCGGTGACCGTCTTCCCGTACATCTGCTTCTCGCCGTACGCGCCGTAGGCGGTGAGGACCGCCTTGTCGGTGTCGGCGACCAGCGGGAAGGTGATCGCGTCGCGCTCGCGGAACTTGGCCAGCTTCGCCGGCTTGTCCGGCGAGATGCCGACGACCTCGTAGCCGGCGGCCTGGAGGGAGGCGAGCGAGTCGCGGAAGTCGCAGGCCTGCTTGGTGCAGCCGGGCGTCATGGCGGCCGGGTAGGCGTAGAGGATCACCCGGCGACCCCGGAGGTCGGCCAGGGAGAGCGTCCCGTCGCTGTCGGTCGGAAGGGTGAACTCGGGTGCGGCGTCGCCGGGGTTCAGGCGGTCGGTCATGGCGCAGACGATACCGCCGCCGTACGAGCCGTCGGGGACGGCGACGCGCCGTGGCTCGTGATGATCACCATGCCTTGTTGCAAGGGATTGGCAACAAAGAGCCGCCACAAATAAGCTGAGCCGGCAGGCGTGGACCCACCCGCCGCGCCCGGGGAGGTCGAGTGGAAACCCTCGCGATGCACATCTCGAACGGGATCATCGACGGTCCCGTGGCCGCGGTCTTCGCCGCGTTCGCGCTCGCCGTGCTCACGCTCTGCGTGCTGCGGGGGCGACGCGACCTCGACGACCGGCTGGCACCGATGGCCGGCCTGGTGGCCGCGTTCATCTTCGCCGTGCAGATGCTCAACTTCCCGATCTTCACCGCCGGGGTCAGCGGTCACCTGCTCGGCGGGGCGCTCGCCGCGCTGCTGGTCGGCCCCTGGGTCGGCGCGCTCTGCGTCGCCGTGGTCCTCGTCGTGCAGGCGTTGGTCTTCGGCGACGGCGGGGTGGCCATGCTCGGCCTCAACATCACCAACATGGCGATCATCGGCACCGCCGCCGCGTACCTGCTGATCGCGCTGCTGCTGCGGGTGCTGCCGCGCACCAACGCCGGCCTGGCGGTCACCGCCTTCGTCTCCGCGCTGGTCAGCGTCGTCGTCGCCAGCCAGGGCTTCGTCCTGCAGTACTGGCTCGGCGGCACCACCGACCTCGGCGGCAACCTGGCCGGGCTGGCCGGCACGATGGCCGGCGTACACCTGCTGATCGGCGTCGGCGAGGGCCTGATCACCGCGACCACGGTGCTCACCGTCGCCAAGGTCCGCCCCGACCTGGTGTACGCGCTGCGTAACCGCCGGCCGGTCGCGCCGGTCACCCCGGTCCCGGTCGCCGGAGGAGTGCGATGAACCGGCGGTCCCGGTGGTTCCTCGTCGGCGGTCTGCTCGTCGCGCTGCTGCTCGCCGGCGTGGTCAGCAACTACGCCTCATCGCACCCGGACGGCCTCGACTCGTCCCTGCTCAAGGGCTGCACCGTCGACGCCCGGGGGGAGATCACCGGGGGTAGCTGCCCCGCGCAGCAGGCGAAACAGCACGAGTTGTCCGACAGCCCGCTGGCCGGCTACGGCATCCACGGCGTCGACAACCGGTTCCTCTCCACCGGCCTCTCCGGGGTGCTCGGCGTGCTGATCACCTTCGCCCTCGGTGGCGGTCTCTTCTGGCTGGCCCGCCGCCGCGCCCCCGCGCCCACCGCCGGCGACGACCGCGCCGCCCCGAAGAGCTGAGGGGGTACGTCGGATGGGTGCCGGACACGGGCACGTCCTCTACCGCGAGTCCACCTCGCCGGTGCACCGCCTCCCGCCCGAGGTCAAGATCGCCGCGATGGTGGTCTTCACCATCGCCGTGGTGGCCACCCCGCGCGAGGCGTACTGGGCCTTCGGCGGGTACGCGCTGCTGGTGGCCGTGGTCGCCGCGCTGGCCCGGGTCGGCCCCGGCTGGCTGCTCGGCCGGGCCCTCATCGAGCTGCCGTTCGTGCTCTTCGCCTTCGCGCTGCCGTTCCTCGGGGCGGGGGAGCGGGTCGAGGTGGCCGGGCTGCCCCTCTCCGTCGACGGGCTGCTCGGCGGCTGGAACATCCTCGCCAAGGGCACACTCGGCGTACTCGTGTCGCTCCTGCTGGCCGCGACCACCACGACCCGGGACCTGATCGTCGGCCTGGACCGGCTGCGCTGCCCGCAGATCCTCACCCAGATCGCCACCTTCATGCTGCGGTACCTGGAGGTGCTGGTCGGCGAGGCCCGGCGGATGCGGGTGGCCCGGGTGTCCCGGGGCGACGACCCGCGGTTCCTGTGGCAGCTGCGCGGCTTCGCCGCCGGGGTGGGCGCGCTCTTCCTGCGCGCCTTCGAGCGGGGCGAGCGGGTCTATCTGGCGATGGTGTCCCGGGGCTACTCGGGCCGGATGCCGGGCGTCTGGCAGGGCGCGGGCGCGGCCACCGCCGGGCAGTGGGCCACCGCGGCGACCGTGCCGCTGCTGGCCACCACCATCGCCGCCACCGCCGTCGTGCTGACATGATCGGAGCCGTGCAGAGCCCGCCCTCCCTGGACGTGCGTGGCGTCCGGTACGCGTACCCGGACGGTCACGTCGCCCTGCACGGGGTGGACCTGACCGTGCCGCGCGGCGAGCGGGTGGCGCTGCTCGGGCCGAACGGCGCCGGCAAGACCACCCTCGTGCTGCACCTCAACGGCATCCTCGCCGCCACCGAGGGAACGGTGACCGTCGGCGGCCTGCCGGTCAGCCGGGACCGCGCGACGCTCGCCGAGATCCGTCGCCGGGTCGGCATCGTCTTCCAGGATCCCGACGACCAGCTCTTCCTGCCCACCGTCGCCGAGGACGTGGCGTTCGGCCCGGCCAACCTGGGGCTGCGCGGCGCGGAACTGGCCGCCCGGGTGGACGAGGCGCTCGCCGCGGTGGGGATGACCGCGCACCGGGACCGGGCACCGCACCACCTCTCCTTCGGGCAGCGCCGCCGGGTGGCGGTGGCCACCGTGCTCGCCATGCACCCGGAGATCCTGGTGCTGGACGAGCCGTCGTCGAACCTCGACCCGGCGGCCCGGCGGGAGCTGGCGGCGATCCTGCGCGACCTGCCGGTGACCCTGCTCATGGTCACCCACGACCTGCCGTACGCGGCGGAACTCTGCGACCGCTCGGTGATCCTGGACGCCGGCCGGATCGTCGCGGACGCCCCCACCGTCGAGCTGCTCACCGACCCGGCGCTGCTGGCCGCGCACCGGCTGGAACTGCCGTACGGCTTCGACCCCCGCGCGGTCGCCCGTCCCGTCTGACGGCCCCGACGCTCAGCGGGGCGTGGGCACCGGCTGCGCGGGACGCGGCGCGGTGCGGGCGGCGGCGTGCAGCCGCAGGACCCCGGCGGCGACCGCGCCGGCCCCGGTGGCCAGCACCAGGGTCACCAGGATCCGGGCGGTGGTGGGCGGCCACGCCACCGGCACCACCGACCGGGACAGCACGGCGACGTTGGCGAATCCGCCGAAGATCGCCAGGCAGGCGCCGGCGAGGGCGAGCGCGAAGTCGGCGGCCTCGCGGCGGGTCAGCGCGTACCCGCCGGCGGCGATCGCGCCGAACCCGGTGAGCAGCGCCCAGATCTGCCCGCCGACCAGTCCGACCAGCACGCCACCGATCCCGGCGGATCCGGCGTCCAGTTCCCGGCCGACGGTGAACACCACGGCGGCGGCCCCACCGAGGGCGAGCAGCGCGCCCACCCCGCGCAGGGCCCGGGTGCCGGCCGTCGTGCCGGCGGGTGCCAGCCCGGCCGCCCCGATCGCCAGGAAGCCGAGGGTGGCGGCCACCCACCAGGGGTACGCGTCGGGCGGCGGCACCCAGTCCAGGGTGCCCCGGACCTCCACCGTCTCCGTACCGACCCGCAGCGGCACCACCCAGTCGCGGATCCGCTGTTCCCGGCCGGGGTCGGCGCTGACCTGGGGCGGCGGGGACGACTCCAGCCAGCGGGTCCGCTGGTCGTGCCAGCGCACCGACCGTCCCGGGTCGAGCCGGTACCAGACCGGGGTGGCGGCCGGGTCGGCCTCGCTGGAGAGGCTGGTGTCGCCGGCCAGGGTCTGGTTGAGGTACGTCGCCGGGGAGCGGCTGTTCTCGTACACCCCGCCGGGGCCCACCCGCAGGTACGGCTCGCCGGAGTAGCCGAGCACCTCGACGTCCCGCCCGGTGCGGTTGGTCAGCTCCAGCCGGGCGCCGGCCTCGACGACCCGTACGGTCAGCCCGGCCGGGGCGGGGCTGAGCCCGGTCAGGGTGACCCGGTAGTCGGTGCCGTCGGGGGCGTCCGCGCCGTGCGCGGCGGCCGGGGTGGCCAGGGCGAGCAGGGCGGCGAGCGCGGCGGTGACGACCAGTCCCGCCCGACGCAGCGGTACGGGGATCACTTGCCGGCCGCCTCCACCGCCGCCGTGACGCCCTCCGGGCTGCGGTCCTCGACGTCCTTGCCGTTGACCTTGATGGTCGGGGTGCCGGTCACCCCGGCCTTGCTCGCGTCGTCGGTGACGTGCTCGGTCCACGGCTTGTACGTGCCGTCCTTGACGCAGGAGCCGAAGTCGTCCCTGTCGAGTCCGACGCCGACCCCGATGTCGATCAGCTCGTCGTTGCTCAGCCCGGCGCTCCCCTCGGCCGGCTGCCGGGCGAAGAGCTGGTCGGTGAACTCCTTGAACTTGCCGCCCTTGGCGGCGCAGCCGGAGGCGGCCGACGCCCGGGTGGAGTATTCCGTGGTGGAGTAGCGGTTCAGGTAGGCGACCGGGTGGAAGACCACCTTCGCCTTGCCGGCGCTGACGAGCTGGTTGATCGTCGGGCCGGTGGTCTGCTGGAACTGCCTGCAGACCGGGCAGAGGTAGTCCTCGTAGAGGTCGATGGTGACCGGGCCGCTGCCGACGACGATGCCGGTGCCGGGGTCGTTCGCGCCGGGCGGGGCGGTCCACGTGTCCGACTTCTGGCTGCGGAAGACCGACCAGCCGATCAGGCCGGCGATGATCAGCACGGCCACCGCGGCCACCGACGTCCAGAGGGTCCGCTTGCGCCGCTTCTCCCGGGCGATCTGCTCGCGGACCACCCGCGCCGCGTCCCGCTGCCCCTTGCGACTACTCATCCTCGTCCTCCACGGGTGGTTCGCCCGCCAGCCAGCCGTCCACCGAGAACGGGGTGCGGGGCCAGCTCAGCAGGAATCCGGCGAGCGCCAGGAATCCCAGGTCCCGGAGGATCTCCGGGAGATAGCTCGGGGCCTGCCCGGCGGCGAGCTGCCCGCCGCTGCCGAAGCAGCCGCAGTCGATGGCCAGGCCACGGCTCCAGGCCGAGGCGATGCCGGTGATGAAGACCATCAGCAGCGCCGCGGAGACCCCGGCGGCCAGTCGGGTGGCCAGCCCGAGGAGCAGGAGTACGCCGAGCGCCAGCTCCACGAAGGGCAGCGCGGCGCCGACGGCGGTGGCCGCGTCGTACGGCAGGATCCGGTAGGCGTTGACGGCGCGGCCGGAGCCGGCCAGGTCACCGACCTTGGCGCCGCCGGCGATCAGCCAGACGGCGGCCAGCCCGAGGCGGGCGGCGGTGCCGAGCCAGGGCCGCAGGGTGGGCCAGCGTCGGATGCTCGGTGCGGTCACGGTCATTGGTCGTCCTGTTTCCGAGGAAAGTTCCGCATCAGCCGGTGAGGGCGTCGTCGACGGCCTCGACCAGCTCGCAGCGGGCCCGGGCCACCCGGGAGCGGATGGTGCCCACCGGCACCCCTTCCACCTCGGCGGTCTCCGCGTACGACAGGCCGAGCAGTTGGGTGAGGACGAACGCGGCCCGCCGCTCGGCGGGGAGCCGGCGGACCAGGTCGGCGGCACCGAGGTGCCCGGCCGGGTCCGGGTGCGGCCGGTCGGTCCAGGCGTGCGCGGCGAGCCGTTCGTCGAGTCGCCGCCGCCGGACCACCGTGCGCAGATGGTCGGCGCAGGCCCGGCGGGCGATGCCGAGCAGCCAGGTCCGGGCGCTGGAGCGTCCCTCGAACGACGGCAGCGCCCGGAACGCCCGCAGGTAGGTGTCCTGGGTGAGGTCGTCGGCGCTGTCCGGATCCACCAGCGCGGCGGCGAAGCGCCACACCTCGGCCTGGGTGGCCCGGACGAAGGCGGCCTGGGCGACCGGGTCCCCGTCCCGGGCGGCGAGCGCCCAGCGGGTCGCCGTCTCCCGCGCAGGCTCGCCCACCGGGTCGGTCGCGGCGGCGGTGTCGCGCGGGGCGGGGATCACGACAGCCAAGGTTACGCGGCGCGCACCGACCGGACAGGGTCCTTCGGCCCGTTGATGGTCCGCGCCACGCCGGGAACTTTTCCGTCGTCCGGGCCGACTACCCCCTCATGACATGCGACGACGTACGTGCGGCGCTGTCGGCGCGGCTCGACGGGGAGGACCCCGGGGCGTCGTCGACGGCGCTCGACGCCCACACCGACTCCTGCCCCGGCTGCCGCTCCTGGCTGGCCCGCGCCGAGCGGGTGACCCGGCTCACCCGGTTGCAGGCGGTGGTCGTACCCGATCTGACCGCGCCGGTGCTGGCCGCCGTGGCCGCCGAGCAGGACGCGGCCCGGCAGGCGGCGGCGGTGACCGCGCGGGCCCGGCGCCAGGTGCTGCGGGTGGCCGTGGCGGTCGCCGCGGTCGCCCAGCTCGCCGTGGCGCTGCCGATCCTGCTGGCCGGTCTGGGTGTCGACGCGGACCCGCACACCAGCCGGGAGATGGCCTCGTTCGACGCGGCCCTGGCCGTCGGCTTCGCGCTGGCCGCCTGGCGGCCGGAGCGGGCCCGGGCCTTCCTGCCGGTGGCGCTGGTGCTGGCGGTCTGCCTGGCCGGCACGAGCGCGGTGGACATCGCCAACTCGACCACCGCCCTGGTGCACGAGGTGGGTCACCTGGCCGCGGTGGTCCAGGCCGCGCTGCTCTGGGCGCTGGGCCGGGTCAGCGGCGAGCGGGAGCGCCGGCTGCCGGCGGTGCTCGCGGCGGGACGCGGGTGACTCCGGTTGGCCGTTCGCGCCCCCGGTCGGCGAGCATGACGGGCATGACTGCTGCCGTTTCGCGCCGGCACGACCGTCGATGGCTCGCCCAGGTGGGTGCCGCCGCCGGTCTGCTGCTCACCGTCGTCGCCCTGCTGCTCGCCCCGGCCACCCCGGCGAGCGCCCACGCCGTGCTGGTCAGCAGCAGTCCGACCGCGTCGGCGGTGGTGCCGAGCGGGCCTGCCGAGGTGGTGCTGACCTTCAGCGAGGGCGTCCGCAAGGTGCCCGGCAAGATCCGGGTGATCGCCCCGGACGGCTCCCGCGCCGACCGCGGCGAGCCGTCGTTCCGTGGCGCGGTGGTGACCATTCCGGTCGACCCGGCCGGCGCGCGCGGCACCTACCTGGTCAGCTACCGGGTGATCTCCGCCGACAGCCACCCGGTCTCCGGCGCGTTCACCTACTCGGTGGGCGCCCCGTCCACGCCCCCGGTCGACTCCGGCGGCGACAACCGGGCCGACCCGGTGGTGGTCAACGCCGTCAAGGTGGCGAAGTACCTCGGCTACGTCGGTCTGCTGCTGCTGGTCGGCCCGGCGCTGGTGCTCGCCGCGCTCTGGCCCCGGCGGCTGTCCCGTCGAGGGCCGGCCCGGCTGGCCTGGGCCGGGGTGGGACTGCTGGCCTTCGCCACCGTCGCCGAGCTGTGGTTGCAGGTGCCGTACACCGCCGGGGGTGGGCTGTTCGACGTGACCGGGGCCGGTGTCGGTGACGTGCTGGGCAGCGCCTTCGGCACCGCGCACCTGGTCCGGCTCGGGCTGCTGGCCGCGGCGGCGTTCCTGCTCCGGCCGCTCGTCGCCGGCCCGGTCGGCCGGACCGACGGGCTCATCCTGGCCATCCTCGGCGGGTCGGCGCTGTTCACCTGGCCGCTGGCCGGGCACCCGGCCGCGTCGCCCGCGCCGGCGGTCTCCGTGGTGGTCGACGCGGTCCACCTGGGCAGCATGGCGGTTTGGCTGGGCGGACTGGTGATGCTCGCCGGGTTCCTGCTGCCCCGCGCCGACGAGCGGGAACTGGGGGCGATCCTGCCGATCTGGTCCCGCTGGGCGGCGCTGGCCGTCGCCGCGCTGCTGCTCGCCGGCACCGTGCAGGGGCTGATCGAGGTGGCCACCCCGAAGGCCCTGGTCGAGACCACGTACGGGCGGCTGCTGCTCGCCAAGATCGCGCTCTTCGCGGTGGTGATCGGGGTGGCCGCGTACTCCCGGGCGCTGGTGCGACGGCGGACCGCCGCGGGGCGTCCCGGCCGGATGCGGCGGGCGGTCTGGGCGGAGCTGGCGATCACCGCGGTGGTGCTCGGCGTCTCGGCGACCCTGGTGCAGACCACCCCGGCCCGCACCGCCGCCGCCGACGTGGCCGGTACGCCCGCCGGCTACTTCTCCACCACGGTCTCCAGCCCGGTCGCGTCGATCCAGGTGGAGCTGGACCCGGCCGAGCGGGGCAGCAACTCCGTACACCTCTACGCGTACACGAAGGACAACCGGCCGCAGCCGGTGCAGGAGTGGAAGGGGACGGCCGCCCTGCCGTCGGCGGGGATCGAGCCGATCACCATCCCGCTGCTGCCGCTGACCGACAACCACGCGACGGGGGAGATCAGCCTGCCCGCCTCGGGGGAGTGGCAGCTCCGCTTCACCGTCCGTACGTCCGACATCGACCAGGCCACGGTGACCGTCACCGTGCCGATCAGGTAACGGAAGGTTCCTCGACACATGATCCGTCTCCGGCGTACCGCAACCGCCGCCGCGCTCGCGCTCACTGCCGTGGCCGCCGCCGTGCTGGGCCTGGCCGGGCCCGCCTCGGCGCACGTCACGATCGACCCCCAGCAGGCGACCCAGGGCGGCTACGGCCGGTTCGCCTTCCGGGTGCCGAACGAGAGCGACCAGGCCTCGACGGTCAAGGTGGAGGTGGTGCTGCCGGAGAACGCGCCGGTCGGCTCGGTCTCCACGATGCCGGTGGCGGGGTGGACGGTGACGGTGGAGAAGCGCAAGGTGGACCCGCCGGTCGAGGTGCACGGCAGTCAGCTCACCGAGGCGGTCTCCAAGCTGACCTGGACGGCGGCGGCGAACGCCGGGGTGAAGCCGGGCGAGTTCCAGGAGTTCCCGGTCTCGATGGGGCCGCTGCCGCAGGTGGACCGGATGGTGTTCAAGGTGCTCCAGACGTACTCGGACAAGAACGTGTCCCGGTGGATCGAGGAGCCGACGCCGGGCGGCCCGGAGCCGGAGGACCCGGCGCCGGTGCTCACCCTGAGCGCGGCCTCGGCCTCGGCGTCGGCGTCGGCGGCACCGAACAGCGCCGCCACGGCCGCCGGTGACGACGACTCCGACGGTGCGGGGACGGCGTTCGGCGTCGCCGGCCTGGTCGCCGGTCTGGCCGGTCTGGTCCTCGGTGGCCTGGCCTTCCTGCGCACCCGTCGGGAGCCCGCGTCCCGGTCCTGACCTGCGTCGACGTCCACCGGCCCGTCGGTTCTTCCGGCGGGTCGGCGGGCTTTCCGGGGTAGTTCGCGTGCTTGCCGTGGATATCCGGTGAATGTGCGGTTCGCGTCGGTAAGGTCGGCCGGGTAAATCGGCTACCGAGGGGGAACGACGCGAATGCGGTTCGTGCGGACGATCGCCGGAATGCTGCTCCTGGCCATGGGGGTGCCGGCGCTGTTGACCGGCGGTGCCCTCTGGGCCGTGGCCCGGCACGCCGACCCCGACGGTGGCTTCGGCGCCCGCGTCGAGAGCATCCGTACCCCCGGCCGCGCCGTGCTGGTCACCGACGTGGACGACCTGCTCCGCGCCGACGCCCCGTTCGTCCGGGCCGGGCGGGCCCGACTCCGCCTCACCGCCGGCACGCCCGACGGCCCGGCCTTCGTCGGGCTGGCACCCACCGACGCGGTGCGGCGCTGGCTCGACCCGGTACCGCACGCCACCGTGCGGCGGGTCGCCCTGGCCCGGGGCCCGCTCCCGGTCCGCCTCGACCAGCCCGCGCCGCCCGCCCCGGGCACCGCCCCCGCCGTCCCCGGCGAGCAGACCTTCTGGGTACGCACCGGAGTCGGCGCGCTGGAGTGGACCCCCGGTGAGCTGGCCGGCCGGGGACTGAGCCTGGTGGTGATGCGTCCCGACGGTGGTGCCGACCTGAGCCTGGCCGTGCGGGCCGAGGTGCGGGCCGGCTGGTTCCCCGGCGTGGCCTGGGCGCTGCTGGCGGGCGGCGTCCTGCTGGTGGTGCTCGCGCTCGTGCTGCTGCTGCGCCCGGTCCGCCCCCGGGAAGTCGTCTTCGTGGTCGAACCGGACCAGGTGCCGGTGCTCGCCGGCCGGCTCGGCGTGACCTCGCTGAGCGGCCTGGGGGCGCAGCGGTCGGTGCTGACCGAGCGGCAGCTCGCCTCCGTCGGCGCCACCCCGGCCGCCATCGGCGCCGTCCCCGCCCGTCGCCCCGCGACGCTGGCCGACCTGCCCGCCGGCGGTGCCGCCTGGTCCTGGCCGCCGCAGAGCATGGAACGGACGATCGGGCCGATGCCGGTGGACCGGCCGAACGACCCCGCCGACGATCCGGAGGGGACCGACTGAGCTGCCCCCGTACGGCGGATGGCCCTCCGCGCTGCCGACGCGGAGGGCCACCGTCACCGGGGGATCGGTGCTACCTGGGAGACACTTGAGGTAGTTGGGACCAGATTAGCGCCGATCGCGGCGTGGCGGGACATCTGTCCATTTGGTGCAAGTTTCAGGGCGTGGTCAGCTCTCCGGGGCTGCTGCTGTTCGAGGTGTCGGCCGGACGCGTCGGCAGCGCCGCCAGCAGCACCAGACTCAGCAGCACGTACGCGTTGCGCGACACGAACTCGCCGAGGTTGTCCGTCCGGGCCGGCGCGACACCCCAGTCCTGGAACGTCACCACCCCGTAGATGATCACGAAGGCGGTGCCGGCGGCCAGCGTCCACATCCACCGCCGGTGGCGGGCACCCTCCGGCGTGCCGGGGTCGGCGCCCAGCGCCGCGTCCACCAGCACCACCACCGCCGGGATGAACCAGTACAGGTGGTGCGTCCAGGTGATCGGGCTGACCAGCCCGCCGACCAGCCCGGTCAGGGTGAGACCCGCCAGCGCGTCACCGGCCCGGGCCGCGCGGGCGGCCCGCCACAACCCGTACCCGGTCACCGCGACGACCAGCAGCAGCCAGGGAAGCTGACTCGGCTTCTCCGGCGCGGTGATCCGGCTCAGCAGGCCGAAGAGCGACTGGTTGCCGGTGTAGTCGGTGCGTCCCACCCGGTCGGTCGCCCACAGCTCGTGCGTCCAGAACCGCCACGAGTCGGCCGGCGCGACCGCCGCCGCCAGCAGGGTCGCCAGCGCGGCCGTCGCCGACGCCACGGCCGCGGCCCGCCACCGCCGGGTGGCCAGCAGATAGACGATGAAGATGCCCGGGAAGAGCTTGAGGGCCGTGGCCAGCCCGACGCCCACCCCGGCCCACCGCCGCGCACCGGGTACGGCGAAGAGCAGATCGGCCAGGATCAGCACGACCAGCAGCATGTTGATCTGACCGAAGGTGATCGTCTCGCGGGTGCTCTCCACCGCGAAGGCGAGCAGCACCGCCACCGTGACGGTGAAGAGCCGGGGCAGGTCGTGCCGGGCGACGAGCGGCAGCACCAGCCAGCGCGTCGTCACCACCACGCCGAGCACGGTCAGCGCGGTGAAGATCGCCACAGTGGCGCCCAACGGCAACAACGCGAACGGCCGCAGCAGCAGGGCGCTGAACGGTGGGTAGGTGAAGTAGAGCTCGCCCTGCACCCGGTCCGGCTGCACGTAGTCGTAGAGCGGGTGGCCGGCCGCCCACCAGTCCATCGCCCGCATGTAGATCTTCAGGTCGAAGAAGTCGTGCACCAGCCCCGGCAGATAGAGCGCCGGGAGCACCGCGACCAGCGCCAGCACCGTGACCACCCGACGTGCCGTACGCCCACCCCGGTCGTCCTCGGTGACGGCGGGTGGCGCGACGGATTCGGCTGGCACTCCGAAACCCTAGCGGTCTCCTCCGGCCACCGTGCCGAGGCGCGGGCAGGTGGGCTGCGCGTAGTCTGATCCGGTGGCTGATCTTCTCGTCTGGATCGACTGTGAGATGACCGGGTTGGACCTCGGGCGCGACGCGCTGATCGAGGTCGCCGCGCTCGTCACCGATCCCGATCTCAACGTGCTGGGTGAGGGCGTCGACGTGGTGATCCACGCCGACGAGGCGGCGCTGGAGGGGATGCCGGAGATCGTGCGCACGATGCACGCCAAGTCCGGGCTGACCGAGGAGGTCCGGCGCTCCACCGTGACGCTGGCCGAGGCGGAGGACATGGTCCTCGACTACGTCACCAGCCACGTCAAGGACGCGCGCAGCGCGCCGCTCTGCGGCAACTCGATCGCCACCGACCGTGGCTTCATCGCCCGCGACATGCCGCGCCTCGACGCCCACCTGCACTACCGCATGATCGACGTCTCCTCGATCAAGGAACTCTGCCGCCGCTGGTACCCGCGGGTGTACTTCGGGCAGCCGCAGAAGGGGCTCGCGCACCGGGCCCTGGCCGACGTCCGGGAGAGCATCCGCGAGCTGGAGTACTACCGGCGGACCCTCTTCGTCCCGCTGCCCGGGCCGGACGTGGAGACCGCGAAGGCGATCGCCGCGCAGCTCTGACCGGCCCGGCCCGTCCGGAGGGGAACCCGCTGGACGGGCCCCGGAGGGGTGTGGCTATTATTGGTCCGCGCCCCGCCCGGGTCGACCGGCGCGGAGAGCATGGTGGCTGTAGCTCAGTTGGCAGAGCACCGGGTTGTGGTCCCGGTTGTCGTGGGTTCAATTCCCATCAGTCACCCCGGTGACGGAAGCCCCCTCCTGCGGGAGGGGGCTTCCGCCGTTTCCGGTCCTGGACGTGCGAGAGCCCTCTCCGGTGTACGCAGGGGGCTCTCGTCGTCGCGGCGGGATCAGGCGGTCGGCGTGGGGCTCGGCTCGTCGGTCGGCGTGGCACCGGTGCCCGGGTCGGCGCTCGGGCTGGCGTCGTCGGTCGTCGGCGGCTCGTACGGCACGGCGCTGCCCTTGACGTACTCGTCCCAGCTCATGTTCCAGTCGGTCCAGCCGTTGCCGTTCTGGAGCTTGCGCTCCGTGCCGGAGACCGTGATCGGGTCACCCACCCGGGTGTTGGCGAAGAGCCAGGCGCCGTCGGCCATCGAGACGTTGACGCAGCCGTGCGACACGTTCACCTTGCCCTGCACGCCTTCGGACCAGGGCGCGGCGTGGATGTACTCGCCGCCCCAGGTGAGCCGCTGGGCGTAGTCGATCTTGGTCCGGTAGCCCTCTTCGGGGCCCAGTTCCTCCAGCGTGTCGAAGACCGTCTTACGGAGCTTCTCGATCACCACCATCGTCCCGCTCGACGACGGGGTGGTCTTCTTGCCGAGGCTCACCAGGATCGTCTTGATCACCTTGCCGTCCCTGGTGACCGTCATCTTCTTGGTGCGGTTGTCGACGGTCATCACGAAGGAGGGGCCGATCTTCACGTCGACGGTCAGGTCGGAGCGGCCGTACCAGCCGTCACCGAGCGGCAGACCGCCGGCCTGGATCCGGTACGAGACGGTGGAGTTGGCCTTCCAGAACTCCTTGGGGCGGTAGCGCACCTCGGTGGGGCTCACCCAGTGCCAGACGCCCTCCTGGACCGGCGTGGCCGTCACCGTCATCCGGCGCTGGACGTCGTCCCGGTAGTCCTGCGGGACGGCCCGGCTGAACTTGACGATCAGCGGCATGCCCACCCCGACGACCTGGTTGTCGGCGAGGAAGCTGCTGATCCGGACCTGCTTGCCGGGACGCGCCATGGTGGTGAAGTGGCTGGTCGTCGTCGCCGGCTTGCCGTCCTCGCCGGTCGCCGTCACGGTCGCGGTGTACGTCTCGCCGTACTCCAGCGCGCCGGCGGGCAGCCAGCTCTTCCCGTCCTCGGCGAGAGTGCCCTCGACGGCCTTGCCGGCCGCGTCCTTGAGCTCGACCTTGGTGTCCCGGGCGTCCTTGGTGGTGAAGGTGATGCCGGTCGACGCCGGCACGTCCTTGGCGTCGGCCGCCGGCTCGGTGATGGTGGCGGACGCCTTCGGCCCGCTCTCCCCACCGCCCTGCCAGCTCGACGGCTTGTCGCCGCCACCGCCGCCGGTGCACGCGGAGGTGAACGCCAACGCGGCGGCGAGCACCCCCGCCGCCACCATGCGGCGACGGCCGCCCCGCCGGGCGGTCCCGCGCCGGATCAGCTCGTCCTGGCCAGTGCGCATGATTCCCTCACAGTCGTGAATCCCGGGCCCATCGTCCCCTACTGACGCGCGCGCAGCGGTGCCGGTTGCCGGAAGTGAAGCGGAACACCCCGACCATGATGACCCGATCGCGGTGCGCCGCGACACTCTGCGAGTGTGGCTCGGCTCCGTCGCGGCGCGCCTCGCGGCGCGACGACCGTGGCCCGGCGCACCGGGCCACGGTCACCGCGTGGTGGTCAGAAGGCGGGTTCGGCGCCGCCGTCGGGCACCGGCAGGGCGCTGCCCTTAACGAACTCCGACCAGCTCATGCTCCACGCCGTCCAGCCGTTGCCCGGCACCAGCTTGCGCTCGGTGCCGGTGACGGTGATCGGGTCGCCGATCAGCGTCCGCTCGAAGAGCCACTTCGCGTTCGCCGCGGAGACGTTGACGCAGCCGTGCGAGACGTTCCGCCGGCCCTGCACGCCCTCGGACCAGGGCGCGGAGTGGATGTACTCGCCGCCCCAGGTGAGTCGCTGCGCAAAGTCGATCTTCGTGACGTACTGGTTGTCCGGATCCGGCTCGTCCCGGGTGTCGAAGACCGTCGACTCCTTCTTCTCCATCACCACCATCGTGCCGCTGGAGGAGGGAGTGCTCTTCTTGCCCAGGCTCACCGGCAGGGTGCGGGTCAGCACGCCGCCCTCGAAGACGGTCATCTTCTTCGTGGCGTTGTCGACCTTCATCACGAAGGAGCGACCGATCTTGGCGGTCGCCGTCCGGTCGAGGTTGCCGTAGCGGCCGTTGCTCAACGGGATCCCGGCCAGCGCCAGCCGGACGGTGATCGTGGTGCCCGGCTGCCAGTACTCCGGTGCCCGGTAGTACGCCTGGGTGCCGTTGTAGAGCCAGTGCCAGGCGCCCGGCTGCGGCGGGTCGGTCCGCACGAACATCCGCTTCTGCACCGCGGCCCGGTCCTTCTCCGGGATGCCGGGGGAGAACTCGGCGACCACCGGCATGGCCACCCCGTACGTCTTGCCGTCGAAGAGGTAGAGCCCCGAGCCGATCATCGACTTCGGCTTCGCCATGGTCGTGAAGGTGCTGCTGCCCTGATGGGTCTGCCCGTCCGTGCCGGTCCCGGTGACGGTGGCCGTGTAACGGGTCCCGTACTTCAACGGGCTGGACGGCACCCAGGACGAGCCGTCCCGGCGCATCAGGCCCTCCACCTTGTCGCCGCCGGCCGCCGTCAGCACGACCTCGGAAACCTTGCCCCCGCCGGGGATCTTCGCGCTGATCTCGGTGCTGACCGGCCGCTTCTGCGCCCCGTCCGCCGGGCTGACCTGCAGTGCAGGGCCGGCCGCGGCCCCCGCTGTCGGGGTCGACCCGGTCGGTCCGGCGGTCGTCTCCGGCGCCGCCGACGCCCCCGCCGGCTGGTTGCCACCGACGAACTCCGCCTTCTTCTGGTCGTCACCGCACCCGGTCAGTGCCAGTGACGCCGTCAGAACCAGGGCGCCCACCATCGCCCCGGTCCGCGCGAACCTGCCCATCCCCACCTCTGTTCTCGCGTGCCTGGCGCACATCGTGCCGCATCGTTGCCATCGCCTCGGTCCCCTCGCCGGACGAGACGCGTCGTTCAGGGGTTTTTGCCCGTTAAGCTCGGCCGAAGGGTGGAGCGGGGATCGGATTGGATGCCCGGTCGGAGGGCGTGCTAGTGTTCTCCCCGTTGTCAGCGAGCGCCGCTAGCTCAACTGGCAGAGCAGCGGACTCTTAATCCGCGGGTTCGGGGTTCGAGTCCCTGGCGGCGCACCTGTGAGAAATGCTCTGACCTGGCGTTCGCGCGCCAGGTCAGAGCATTTCTGTTCATGGGTGTCCTCCCGGCGTGCGGTCGCTCGGAGCCGACCTGCCGCAGCCGGAGCCGACAGGCACGGACACCGGCGCCGCCCGAGGGGCCGGGACTATCTGTGGGCCGGCGGGGTGACCGGGGTGCCGCGGTAGCAGCCGACCGTGTACGGGAACTCCAGAGTGGCGTCGTAGTGGTAGATCCGCTGCATCGTGCCGTTCCACAGCACGGTGCTGGTGCGCCCGTGACAGGCGTCGAGATCGGCGTTGGTCGGGAGGTTTCCCTTCTCGTCGCGTTCGACGTAGATGCCGTAGCCGTCGAGGGCGTACCCGACGAGGGTCGCGCCCTTGGCGGAGGCCGCGGAGAGCAGGCAGGAGGGGACGTCGTGGTAGTGGTACGCCTCCGTGCCGTCGGGGTGGCCGTCGCAGGCGTCCTGGGTCTCGTGCGCCGCGGCGTCCCCGCCCGCGGCGTCGAGGGCGTTGTAGACGAATACACCGTTCTTGAGTACGCCGACCGCACCCATGCCCACGCAGCTGGGCTCGCTCGCCGGTGCGGGCCGCAGCGGCAGGCGTAGTTCGACGACCTTCCGCTGGATGCCGTTGGGGTTACGGTCGTACTGGTACGCGGGGTCGTCCTGCGCGATGGGGAAACTGCCGGTGCTCTGCTTCGTCGGCAGGTCGTCGGATCTGATCACCCTGACGTCCCCCTGGGTCGATTCCTGGTAGGTCGCCTGCGGCCAGGTGTGGTGGCCCGAGACCTGCACTTTCGCGGTCGCGTCCCAGGTCTTGTTCGTCGGGTCGATCCACGGGCCGTCGTGCGGTGCGCCGCGCCCACCGAACTCGGTCTTGCACGAGTAGAGGGAACCGGCGACCGGGGTGGTGACGATATTGCCGTCCCCGAGGGGTATCGCCTTCGGGTCGGTCACGGCGGACCAGGCGACCGGAACCCCCGTGTCCGGGTGGGACGGCGGAGCCGGAGGGCTGGTGGCACCGATGGCGGTCGAGCCGGCCTCGGTCCATGCGGGGCCGTTGCTCGACCCTCCCGCGCAGGCCGACACCAGCAGGATGGGGAGGACCCCGGCCGTGACAGCCGCGCGCTTGCCAAGAAGGCGTCTATTCGACATGCGTCCAGTAGTCCGTGTCCTCGTCAGGGCGGCGTGGAAACACGGTAAGAAGCAGGTAAGAAGGCGGAAGGCGGAGCGAGACGGGCTGGGCTGCGCGGCCGGCGAGCGGAGATCACCCCGTGACGACCGGCTACCGGGCGGTCGTGGGTGCCGTCCCCGTGGAACGGCCGCCCGGGTGGCTGCTATCGTTTCATCCCGTTGCCGGCGAGCGCCGCTAGCTCAACTGGCAGAGCAGCGGACTCTTAATCCGCGGGTTCGGGGTTCGAGTCCCTGGCGGCGCACCAAAGAAGGCCCTGACCTGGTGTTCTCACTGGGGCGGGGCCTTTTTGCAGTTGCGTCCGGGTGGTGGCTCTCCCTCCGCCAAGCTAGCCCTGCCTGCACCCCCACAACGCCATCTCGCCCGCCTGGCGGACGCCGTACCGCGCACGGAGGGAGCCGCGCGATCTGCGGCAGATCCGCCGCTCCCCGAGGGTCGAGATCAGGACGGGCCGCGGGTCAGAATGATGCGTGACGAGTCGTGTGGAAGCGGCCGACGTCTGGCTCTTCGATCGTGCCATGGGCAGGTTCGGGGCGGTGTCGGGCGGCGGCCAGGCGTTCCTGGGCAGTCCGGGCGCTCTGGCCTTCGTGGCGTCCGAGGATGAAGAGGTCGTCGGGTGGTGCTGGGGCTATCACCTGATCCGACCGGACGCCTCTTCAATGCTCTATCTCCATCGACTGGAGGTGACGCCTGAGCACCGTCGGCGGGGACTCGGCGGTTCCCTGCTCCGGGCGTTCATGTCGGCTGGCGCGCAGGCCGGCGCCAGCCGGATGTTCCTGACGACGGGCGAAGCCAACGCCCCCGCCCGGGCGCTGTACGAGTCGCTGGGCGGTGGCCCGTCCGCACAGGGCGCCACGGTCAGCTACTGGTTCCAGTTGGAACCCGGGGCTGTGGAACCCTCCGGCTGTCGAGCCGTGCTGCTCACCGGGGTGGCCGGGGTGGGAAAGTCGACCGTCGCGGAGGCTGTCGGACAGCTCCTGACCGAAGCCGGCCACGTCACGGCCGTCGTCGACACGGACCTGTTGGCTCAGTTCGGGCCGCCCCGGCCCCTCGGCCCTGCCGGCGGGCGAGTGTACGACGAGCTCAAGTGCGTGAATCTGGCCGCGGTGTGGGCAAATTTCAGGGCTGCGGGCGCGCGCTTCGTCGTCGCCGCAGCCGCCATGGAGAGCGTGGCCCAGCGGCATCGATATGCGGAGAGTCTGGCGGGTTGTGACCTCAGTGTGGTCAGGTTGATCGCTGACAGCGACACCGTTCGTGGCCGGCTGCGTCAGCGGGACACGGGACCGAAGCTCGAACGGCACCTGGCGGCGCTGGCCCAGCCTCAACCCGCACCGGTCGGGACCGCCGTTGAGGATTTCACGATCACGAACGACCGCACCCCCGCTGAGGTCGCCGCCGACATTCTCGCCCGCGTGGGGTGGGCGGATCAGCTCAGCCGACGTGTCGTCGATTCCGCGTCGACCTCATGATCACCTACGCGCTCATCCTGCGGGCCGGGTGGCCGACCCCACGCAGGCCCGGTCGGGATGATGCTGACGTTTCATCCCGTTGCCGGCGAGCGCCGCTAGCTCAACCGGCAGAGCAGCAGACTCGTAATCCGCGGGTTCGGGCTTCGAGTCCCTGGCGGCGCACCAACGAGCAAGGCCCCGACCTGGTGGTTCCACCGGGCCGGGGCCTTTTCGTGTCGGGTGGCTGCGCTGGGTCCTGCCGGACCCGGGTCAGGGCGTGTGCAGTCGGTCGACCTTGACGGTGAGCAGGACGCGCTGCTGCCGACCGCCGCCGAACCCGGGATAGGGGCGACCGAGGTACTTCTGGGACAGCTCGTCGATGTGCTCTCGGGCACCGTCGGTGGTGACGGAGACGACGCTGCCGCGCAGAGCCCAGTACCGGGACGGCGCGGCCGGGTCGGCGATGCCGATGGCGACGCGGGGGTCGCGTCGGACGTTGCGGGTCTTCTGGTGGGTGTCCACCGTGTTGATGAGCACGTGGGTGCCGTCCGTGCCGGCCCAGGTCTGGGAGATCTGCGGCGATCCGTCGGGCATGAGCGTGGTCACGAAACAGATCGCCTTGGCGTTGAGGACAGCGATCAGGTCGTCGGGCAGAGCCGTCATGGTCGGGCCTTCATCTCGTCTGGTCGTGGTGGAGGTGGTCGTTGACCGTCTCATCCGGCGGAGCGCCGGAGAGTCCGGCGCCACAGCTGCGGAGGCGAAGGTGTGGGAGGCGTCCATGACGCTACCCACCGGCGCTGCGCCCGAGGCGGCGCACCACGTACCGGGGCTCTGGCCAGTGGTTCCCCCCACCGGCCGGAGCTTCGTCGGTTACCCGACGCGGCCGGCCGGGACCGGTGCCCGACAGTCGACGGGAACGGCGGCGTCGCTGTCCTACAGTCCGGCCCATGAAGCTCATCGCGCGACTCGCGGGCGGCCTCGCCGTACTCGTGACGGCCCTGGTGGCGTGGCCGGCCGGGGCGTCCGCCGCGCCGGCCGACGGCGGCCTCGGCCTGGACCTGCGTCCCACCCGGTCGGGGTACGCGACGGGCGACGCGGTCCGGTTGACCTTCACCGTCACCAACTCGACCGGCGCGGCCTGCGGGCTGGCGACCGCCGCCGACGGCACCGTCCAGGTGACCGGCGTCCGCCGGGACGGCCGGGACCTGGTCCCGGTCCTCGCCCGCAGCTTCCACGACGACGGCATCGGCGCCGCCGCGACCGCCGGCCTGCGGACCGTGCAGCCGGGGGAGAAGGCGGCGGTCACCCTGGCCGGCCTCCGGGTGCATTCAGGTACGGCGGCCGGTGACGTCGTGCTGCGCTCGGTGGCCGCCACCGAGGACGGCGCCGGGCTCGACATGCTCTGGCCGGTCGGCGTGCCCGGCCGGTACGAGGTGACCGCCGGCTACGTCGCACTGCCGGTCACCGGCGCGGCCACCCTCTGCCCGGGGGCGACGGCCCTGCGCGCGACCACCTTCACCGTCGGTGGCGGCACCGGACCCGGCGTCGACCGGCGGTGGCTGCTCGGCGGCGGCGCGCTGCTCCTGCTGGCACTGCTCGTCGTCGGCGCGCTGGTGATCGTGCTGGTGCGGCGCCGCCGCCGGCCGGTGGCCGCCGCCGTCGCCCTGCTGCTGCTCGGTGTCGGTGTCGCCGTCGGCGCGGGTGGCCGACCGGCGCGGGCCGACTACGAGGTGGACCCGAACGCCGGCGTCCCGGTCAGTGGCGTCGACTTCCAGAAGGCGGTGGACGGCTGCCTCGCCGGCTTCGCCGCGGCCGGTGGCGACCCGGCGGGCATCCTGCCCCGGCTCAAGGACAAGAAGACCCCCCGGGTACGGATCATCCCGCACGTCGGGGAATCGGGTGCCTTCGAGACCCCGGACAGCCCCGCCGGCAAGGGTTCGTCCACGGTGACCTGGAACCCGACCTCCGTCGACCCGTACGGCGACGGGGTGCCCCGGGATCCCTGCGCGGCGCTCTACCACGAGCTGAACCACGCCGACGACATCTCCCGCGACGCGGTGCCGCAGGGCCAGTGCGGCGGCACCGGGATCCCGACCGCCGAGGTCAAGGCGACCCTCGCGGAGAACCGGTACCGGACGGCCAAGGGCCTGTCGCCCCGCACCGAGTACAAGGGCAACCCGCTGCCGAAGAGCATGGACGAGTGCCGGAAGCCCAAGAAGAAGGAGCCGCCGGCCAAGGGTCCGAAGAAGCTCTGCGAGGACGGCGGTCCCGGCTGCGGCGGCACCAACGGCGACCCGCACCTGGTGACCTTCGACCGCCACTACTACGACTTCCAGGCCGTCGGCGAGTTCGTGCTGGTCGCCTCGACAGCCGGTGACCCGCTCACCGTGCAGGTGCGGCAGACCCCGATGGGTGACTCGCGGACCGTGTCGGTCAACTCCGCCGTCGCCTTCCGGCTCGGCGACCACCGGGTCACCCTCACCCTGGCCCACGGCGCCACCGAGGTACGCGTGGACGGCGCGGTCGTCGCCGCGCCCCCCGCCGAGCTGGGCATCCCCGGCGGCGGGACGCTCGCCCGGCGGCCCTCCGACACCGGCGCGGCGGACGGCTACGACCTGCGCTGGCCCGACGGCTCCGCCGCCGCGATCGACCAGATCGGCCCGTACGGCTACCGGCTGCTGATGAAGCTGGCGGCCGACCGGGCCGGGAAGGTGCACGGCCTGCTCGGTGACTTCGACGGTGACCCGAGCGACGACATCGCCACCGCGTCCGGCACCGCGCTGACCCCGCCAGTGCCCTTCGAGAAGCTCTACCCGGCGTACGCGGACGGCTGGCGGGTCACCGGGCAGAACTCCCTGTTCAGCTATGCCGACGGGGAGGACACGGGCACCTTCACCGACCGCGGTTTCCCCGACCGGGCGGCGACCGCCGCCGACCTCTCCCCGGACCGGCGGGCGCGGGCGGAGCAGGTGTGCCGGTGGGCCGGCCTGACCGATCCGTGGCAGTTCGCGGAGTGCGTCTTCGACGTGGGCGTGACCGGCCGCGCCGAGTTCGCGGTCAGCGGTGCCGCCACGGAGCGGGTCGCCCCGCCGGCCGGCGCGCCGATCGTCGCGCCGCCGATCGCCACCGCCGCGTTGACGCCGGGCGAGGGGCGGCTGACCTTCGCCGGGCACCGTGGCGACGCCGTCTTCGTCGACGTCGTCGCTCCCGGGCTGCCGGACCGGTGCTCGCCGTACCGGCTGGTCGATCCGGCGGGGAAGGAGATCGCCAGCGGCTGCAACATCAACGGCGTGGGGTACATCGACCGCGCCGAGCTGACCGTGGACGGCACGTACGCCGTGCTGGTGGACGCCGACGCCGCCGGCACCGGTCGGGCCACCGTACGGGTCTATGCCGCCCGGGACACCGTCGGCACCCTCCAGCCGAACGGCCCGGCGGTGTCGGCCTCGATCGAGCAGCCCGGCGCGGTGGCCCGCTACCGGTTCACCGGGAGCGCCGGGCAGCGGATCTATCTGGAGGTGCCGGAGAGCAGCCTGCGCGACCAGTGTTCCCCGCTGGAACTGCGCGGCCCGGACGGCCGGACGCTGAGCAGCGGGTGCGTGATCAACGGCTCCGGCGAGGTCGACGGCACGCTGCTGCCGGCGGACGGGGCGTACACGGTGCTGGTGGACCCGGTGGACCGGACGATCGGCACCGTCACGCTGCGGCTGGTGGCGACCCGGGACCGGACCGGTGACATCGACGTCGGCGGGCCGCCGGTCGTCGCCACCGTCGACCAGCCCGGGGCGATCCGCGCGTACCGCTTCACGGCCACCGCCGGGACGTCGGTGAGCCTGGTCGCCACCGCCGGCACCCTGCCCGACCAGTGTTCCCCGCTGGAGCTGCGGGACCCGGGCGGCCGGCGGATCAACAGCGGGTGCGTGATCCTCGGCTCGGGCGGGATCGATGCGACCGTGCTGCCGGAGACCGGCACGTACACCGTGGTGGTGGACCCGTCCGGTCCGGCGACCGGGTCGGTGACGCTCACGCTGCGGTGAGCCCGATCCCGGGAAGGAATCGATAGGAGTCTTTACTGTTAACAATGTTTAACGTACCTTCATGGGCACGCCCCCACGTGCCGATCGAAGGAGTGGCCGTCATGCGTCGAAGAATCACCGTCCCGCTGCTCAGCACCGGCGTCGTCGCCGCGACCCTCGCCGTCGCCGCGCCCGCCCAGGCCCACGGCTACGTCTCGGGACCGCCCAGCCGGCAGGCGCTCTGCGCCCAGGGCCGGGTGCCGGACTGCGGCCAGATCGCCTACGAGCCGCAGAGCGTCGAGGGCCCGAAGGGGCTGCGCAGCTGCAACGCGGGCATCACCCAGTTCGCCGTGCTCAACGACGACAGCCGCGGCTGGCCCGCCACCCCGGTCGGCAGCTCGGTCACGTTCACCTGGGTCAACACCGCCCGGCACGCCACCAGCAACTGGGAGTACTGGATCGGGAACACCCGGGTGGCGGTCGTCGACGGCGGGGGCCGCCAGCCGGACGCCACCGTCTCGCACACCGTCAACCTCGGCGCGTTCACCGGCCGGCAGAAGCTCCTCGCGATCTGGAACATCGCCGACACCGCCAACGCCTTCTATTCCTGCGTGGACCTCCAGATCGGCGGGGGCGGCACCCCGACCCCCAGCCCGTCGCCGACCCCCACCCCGACCGCCCCGTCGCCGACGCCCAGCCCGACGGCGAGCCCGACCGGCTCGCCCGCCCCCACCGGCACCTGGACCGCCGGCCGGACCTACCAGGTCGGGGACCGGGTGACCTACGGCGGGCTGACGTACCGCTGCATCCAGGCGCACACCGCGCTCCCCGGCTGGGAGCCGCCGAACGTGCCGGCGCTGTGGTCCCAGGTCTGACGGCGCGGGCGCGGTCCTCCGGGGCTGCGCCCCACGCCGCACCCAGGACCCCGGTGGCCCGCCTGCTGCTCGCCGTCGCCGTGCTGGTGGCGCAGCTCGCCACCGCCGGTTGTGTCGCCGCCGCCGACCCGCCGCCGCGCCCCGCCCCCTCGGCCAGCACCGTGGACGTGCTCTTCCTGGCCATGATGGTCGCGCACAGCGAGCAGACACTGGAGATCGCCGAGCTGGGGCTCACCCGGGCCACGGACCCGGACCTGCGCCGGCTGCTCGCCGCGGTCAAGGTCACCGAGACCGACGAGATCGCCACCATGCGGGGCTGGCTGCGCGACGCCGGACCCGAGGCGGTGGCCGCCGCCGCACGACACGACCACTCGGGACACAGCGACGCCGTCGCCGGGCTGGCCCGGCTCCGCGCGGCCGGTGCCGGGGAGGTCGACCGGGTGCTCGCCGAGGTGCTCGGCGCGCACCAGCGGACGGCCGCCGGCCTGGCCCGGGCCCAGGTCGCCGCCGGGACCAGCGACCGGGTCCGGGAGCTGGCCGGGCGCATCGAGCGGTCCCGGTCGGCCGAGGTGGCGCTACTGGCGAAGCTCTCCGCCGGATAGCGGTGGGATCGACCCGTCGTCGAAAGGCTCCCGGATCCGGCGGGCAGCGGAGAGGGGTGCCGTGCGTCAACCGGTGGTTGACGAATCGGTGTCGTCAACCTACGGTTGACGCATGACGAATCCGGTTCCGATGCCCCAGGTCCGGCTCGACGAGCTGATCGAGGGCATCAAGAAGGTGCACACCGACACGCTGGACCAACTGGCCAACGCCGTCCTGGTCGCCGACCACCTCGGCGACGTCGCCGACCACCTGATCGGCCACTTCGTCGACCAGGCCCGCCGCTCCGGTGCCTCCTGGACGGAGATCGGCCGGAGCATGGGGGTGACCAAGCAGGCCGCCCAGAAGCGCTCCGCCGCCAAGGCCGAGACGGCCGCCGCGCTCGACCCCAACGCCGGGTTCAGCCGCTTCACGCCGCGCGCCCGCAACGTGGTGGTGGCGTCGCAGAACGAGGCCCGGGCCGCCGGCAGCCCCGAGATCCGCCCCGAACACCTCGCCCTCGGGCTGCTCGCCGAGCCCGAGGCGATCGCCGCGCGGGTGATCGTCGCCCGGGGCGTACCCCTGGAGCGGTTCCGGGAGGCCGTCACCGCGACGCTGCCCGCGCCGGCCGACCAGGTCCCCGACCTGATCCCCTACGACGCGCGCGGCAAGAAGGTCCTGGAACTCACCTTCCGGGAGGCGCTGCGGCTCGGCCACAACTACGTCGGCACCGAGCACCTGCTGCTCGCCCTGCTGGAGGAGGAGGGCGGCGACGGCGTGCTCGCCGGCCTGGGGCTGGCGAAGGCCGGCGTCGAGGAGGCCGTCGCCGCGGCCCTCGCGGAGGTCACCGGGCGGTGACCCCCGGCGCGGGGGAGCGAATCCCCCGCGCCGGGGAGCGCCCGGGCGCTCCCGACCGGCAGAGTCCGGTGTGCGGGTGCGCGGCACGGGGGCGCGCACCCGTGCCGCGCGTCAGTCGGCGGTGGGGAAGCCGTAGCGGAGGGCGTGCTCGGGGTCGGTCGGGTCGACCTGGCGGAGACCGGCGTCGGCGAGGCGCTTGTTGACCTCGTCCAGGTGCTCCCGCACCAGCCGGGACTCCTCCTCGGTGACCCGGCCCCGGTGCGGCTTCCCGGCGTGCTCCAGGGTGCCGTAGTCGATCTTCTCGGCGCTCTTGCGGGCCTTCGGCGGCTTCACCCGCTCGGCGGTACGCAGCAACTGCGCCATCGGCACGTCGGTGGCCATCGCGTCGAACTCGCTGGCGGTCAGCACCACCCGGCGCGGCTCGCCGTACCCGTGCTTGTCGTGGATCTCCACCACCGCCACGTCCAGCGCCGCGTCGTCGATGCTCTCGACCTCGACCGGGGTGGCGTCCAGCTGCACGGGGCCGGCGACCAGGTCCGGGTGCTCCAGCACGACGACGCGGACCACCTCGTCATCCTGCTGCAGAACCGTGCCGCTGAAGTCGGAGACGTGGATCGTCTTCTTGCCCATGCGCGGAGCATCTCCTGTGGTGAGCCGATTTTTCGGACCAGGAGACGCTACCGGACAGTTGTGCGAACGGTGCGGCTGGAGCGCCCGGGTGTGTCGCCGCTGTCGTCCCGGTCACCGGGCGGTCAGGCCGCGCCGGGTCGAGGCGCCGGCGGGCAGGGCGTTCAGCTCGGCCCAGGAGAGCGTCGCCGTCGTCCGTGACTCCCGGTACGGCGGCTGCGCCGGGAACCGACCGGCGGCACCGGCCGCCCGCCAGCTCTGCTCGGTGTCCTGCTGGTACCGGTCATTCGGCTTCTGAGGCATGACCATTACCGTCCCAGAGAAAGTTGTACATGTATGGAAATAGATATGACGCTCGATCGATGTCTCAGGTTCCCGCCACCGGCAACCGGACCACGAACCGGCAGCCATCGGTGACGTTCTCTACGTCTACCCGCCCGCCGTGCGCCTCAATCAGCCCGCGCACGATCGCCAGCCCCAGCCCGCCCGACCCCTCCACGCCACCGTTGCCGGGGCGCGGGGTGCGAGCCGGTTCGCCCCGGAACGCCACGTCGAAGACGCGCGGCAGGTCGGACTCCGGGATGCCGCCGCAGGTGTCCGCCACCGCCAGCCAGGCCGTGTCCGCGTCCCGGCCGGCGTCCACCCGTACGGTGCCGTCCTCCGGGGTGTAGCGGACCGCGTTGAGCAGCAGGTTGCCGACCACCCGGGCCAGCTCCGGCTCGCTGGCGGCCACCGTCGGCCAGCCCGACTCGGCGGCCACCAGCCGGATCCGGCGGGCGGCGGCCAGCGGGGCGGTGCCGGCGAGGGCGTCGGAGACCACGTCGCCCAGCGGCACCGCCGACAGGGACAGGCGCAGTGCCCCCGCGTTGATCCGGGACAGCTCGAACAGGTCGTCGACCAGCCGGGTCATCCGGTCGGTCTCCACCCGGATCCGGCGGTGGTACTCGTCGACGGTCTCCGGGTCGCGGACCACCCGGTCCTCCAGCGCCTCCGCCATCGCCCGCAGCCCGGCCAGCGGGGTCCGCAGGTCGTGCGAGACCCAGGCGACCAGGTCCCGGCGGCCCTTCTCGATCCGCCGTTCCCGTTCCCGCGCCTGGTCCGCCCAGACCGCCGCGGCGGCCAGCCGCCGCCCGAAGAGCCAGCCCACCGCGAGGCTCACCACCGCCGCGGCGGAGACGGTGATCAGCACCACCTCCAGGTCGTGCGGCGAGAGGAACATCGCCTCCGCGATCACCGCCACCCCGGCGACCACCGCGGCGACGGTCATGGTGAGCAGCACGAAGATGTGCAGGGTGATGGACCGGCCGCGCAGCAGCCGCAGCGCCGCCGCGCCGACCAGCCCGACCGCGCAGGCCGCGACGAGCGCGGCGGCGAAGATCAGCGCCAGGTCACGCATCGGTCGGCTCGTACCGGTAGCCGACGCCCCAGACGGTGACGATCCGGCGGGGACTCGCCGGGTCGGCCTCGATCTTCTCCCGCAGCCGGCGCACGTGGACCGTCACCGTCGACTCGTCGCCGAAGCTCCAGCCCCACACCCGCTCCAGCAGCTCCGCCCGGCGGAACGCCCGCGCCGGATGCCGCATCAGGTGGGCCAGCAGGTCGAACTCGCGCAGCGTCAGGGTCAGCTCCCGGCCGTGCAGCCGGGCCACCCGGGGCCCGGTCTCCACCTCCAGGCCGCCGTCGGCCAGCACCTCCGGCACCGCGTCGGCCGGCTCGCCGCCCGCCCGGCGCAGCACCGAGCGCACCCGCAGCACCAGCTCGCGCGGGGAGAACGGCTTGCTCAGGTAGTCGTCCGCGCCCAGTTGCAGGCCGAGGATCCGGTCGGCCTCGTCGCCGCGTGCGGTGAGCATGACGATGGGTACGCCGTCCGGCCGCTCCCGCAGCCGACGGCAGACCTCCAGCCCGTCGAGCACCGGCAGCATCAGGTCCAGCACCACCAGGTGGGGTGGCTGCCGGGCGACGGCGGCGAGGGCGGCGGCCCCGTCGCCCACGTGGTCCACCTGGTAGCCGGCGTGTTCGAGATAGCGGCACACCACGTCGCTGACCGTCCGGTCGTCGTCGACGACCAGCACCCGTTGCGCCACGGCGTACCTCCCTCGGTGGGGGCCAGCGTAACGACGGGAGGTCGAGTGGATCTATTGCGAGGTTCTTACGACCGGGGTCAGGAGACCGTCCGGAGCAGGTGGTTGACCGCGAGGGCGGTGGCCGCCTGGCCGGCCAGCCACCAGCGCCGGTCGGCGGCCGGCAGCCGCACCACGGCGACCAGCAGCCAGACCACGAAGGGCAGCCAGATCCGCTCCACCTCGGCCTTGGAGAGCCCGGAGAGGTCGGCCAGGGCCACCGTCCCGGCCGCCGCCACCGGCAGCCAGACGGCCGCACCCCGGGGCCGCCCCTCCGCCGCCCCGGTCCGCCCGCCGAGGCGCGCACGGACGGCCGCGAGCGCCGGTCCGACGGTACGGGCCAGCGCCGGTCCCGCCACCGGCCCGGCGCTGAGCAGCAGGGCGGCCAGGTTCGCCCAGACCCAGTACGCGTACGGGCGGTCGGCGGCCCAGCCCTGGTAGTAGCGCTGCACCACCAGGTGGTAGCCGTCCAGCCACCAGAACCCGGCGGCCACGAAGGCGGCGGTCACCGCGACCACGCCCAGACCGGCGGCGAGCAGCGCGGCCAGCCGGCCGGTCGGCCGCAGCGCCAGCACGGTCAACGCCAGCAGCCCGGCCAGCACCAGCCCGTACGACAGGTGCAGCGCGACGCCGAGCAGCAGCCCGCCCAGCGCCGGCGACCACCTGCCGGGGCGGGCGAGCAGGGCCAGCCCGGCGGCCACCGTGGCGGCGAAGATCCCGTCGGCGGACGCCCCCACCCAGACCGCCCCGGGCAGCAGCACCAGGTACGGCAGCACCACCCGCGCGGCCGGCTCGTCGCCGAGTGCGCGCAGCGCCACCGGCACCGACACGCACACCGTCGCCCCGATCAGTACGCAGGCCAGCCCGGCCGCCGCGCCGCCACCCAATCCGATCCGGTCCAGCCCGACGAAGATCAGCAGCGCGCCCGGCGGGTGTCCGGCGGTGTGCGTGGACCAGGAGTCCGGCTGGAAGTCGATGATCCGGTCGGTGAACCCGGCCAGCATGCTCCGCACGTCGTGCACCCGGGGCACCTCGTGCAGGTACTCGGCCTGCACGGTGAGCCGTCCGGCCAGCCCGGTCGACCAGCCGTCCACCAGCGCCAGGCAGAGCGTCCAGGCGGCGCCGGCGAGCCAGCCGACGGCCAGCAGCCGCGCCCACGGGAGCCGCCGGGCCAGTTCCGGGCCGTGCCGGACGACGGCGACGGCGAGGGCCAGCGCGGGGAGGGTGCCGGCGCCGACGTGCGGCCCCCAGCTGGCATAGAGCGGGGCGGCGTCGGCGTGCAGCCCGACGCCGCGCTGGTTGAGCAGCGCGCCGACGGCCACCGCGACGGCCAGCAGCGCCGCCTCGACGGCGAGCACGGTCAGGTCGCGTCGGCGGCCGGCGCTGGGGTGGCGGGTCATGGTGAGCGGAGGCTACGGGGTCGCCGGGGGGTGCGGGGGCACTTCCGCGGGCTCGTCAGAGTTTCGTAACAACCCGTTGCGGCGTAAGGGTTCCGTAACCGCCGCAGCGCCTCCCGACAGGGTGCGGCGGGCCTAGCGTCCCGGTCATGGGAACAGAGGTCGACGTGGTGCTGCCCTGTCTCGACGAGGCAGCCGCCCTGCCCGGGGTGCTCAGCGCGCTGCCACCCGGGTACCGCGCCGTCGTGGTGGACAACGGCTCCACCGACGGCTCGCCCGAGGTGGCCGAGGCGTACGGCGCCCGGGTGGTGCGCGAGGCCCGGCGCGGTTACGGGGCGGCCGTGCACACCGGGCTGCTCGCCGCCCGTACCGAGCTGGTCTGCGTGCTGGACGCGGACGGCTCCTTCGACCCGGGGGAGCTGCCGAGGCTGGCCGGGCCGGTCGCCGAGGGGCGGGCCGACCTGACCGCCGGGCGCCGCCGACCGGTCTCCGTGGGCGCCTGGCCGTGGCACGCCCGGGTCGGCAACGCGGTGATCGCGGCCGGGTTGCGCCGCCGGGGCGTACCCGTGCACGACCTGAGCCCGATCCGGGTGGCCCGCCGGGCGGCGCTGCTGGAGCTGGGCGTCGCGGACCGGGCCTTCGGCTACCCGCTGGAGCTGCTGCTGCGCGCCGCCGCCGCCGGCTGGCGGATCGTCGAGCTGGACGTGGCGTACGCCCCGCGCGCCGCCGGCACCCGCTCGAAGGTCTCCGGGTCGGTGCGCGGCACCGCCCGGGCGGTCCGGGACATGACGGGGGTCCTCCGGGCCGGGGTCGGGTCATGACGGTGCTGCTGGTGGTGGCGAAGGCGCCGGTGCCGGGGCGGGTGAAGACCCGGCTCTGCCCGCCGTTGACGCCGACGGACGCCGCCGAGGTGGCGGCCGCCGCCCTGCTGGACACCCTGGACGCGGTCCGCGCGGTGCCCGGCGCGGTGCCGGTGCTGGCGTACGCCGGTCGGCTGGCCGACGCGGTGCGGGGTGCGGAACTCCGCGCCGCGTTGACCGGCTGGACGCTGCTGCCGCAGCGCGGGCGGGGCTTGGGCGAGCGGTTGGCCGCCGCCCACGCCGACGCCGGGGCGGTGGCCCCCGGCCGGCCGGTGCTCCAGCTCGGCATGGACACCCCGCAGGTCCGCCCCGAGCTGCTCACCGCCGCGCTCGCCGGGTCGGCCGAGACGGAGGCGGTGCTCGGTCCGGCGGTGGACGGCGGCTGGTGGGCGCTGGGGCTGCGTGACCCGGGCGCGGCGGTGGTGCTGCGCGACGTGCCGATGTCGACCCCGGCGACCGGCCGGCTGACCCGGGCGGCGCTGACCGGGCGCGGGCTGCGGGTGGCCGCGCTGCCCGAACTGGCCGACGTGGACGAGTGGCCGGCGGCACTGGCGGTCGCCGCCGCCGCGCCGGACGGCCGCTTCGCCGACGTGGTCCGCCGCCTCGCCGCCCGGCCGCCACTCGGTCCCGAGCCTGTCGGGCGGTCGGCCGCCGGTCCCGAGCCCGACGTGCGGTTGGCGGCCGGTGCAAAGCGCGTCGTGCCCCCGGTGGGATCGAGGGGTGGCCGGTGACCGGGGCGGCGGTCCTCGCCGGTGGCTTCGACGCCGCCCTGGCCGAGCCGGCGGGCCGGGTGGGGGAGCACCGGCACTGGCTCGTGCTGGCCGACGGTGAGCGGCTGCCGTTGCCGGTGCGGCGGTGGCACGGTCCACTCGAACCGGCCCTGGAGCGGCTGGTCCAGCGGTGCGTCGGACCCACCGTCGACCTGGGCTGTGGTCCCGGCCGGTTGACCGCCGCGCTGGCCGCCCGGGGGCTGGTCGCCCTCGGGGTGGACGTCTCCGCCGGGGCGGTCCGGCTGGCCCGGGAGCGGGGCGCGGTGGCGCTGTGCCGGGACGTCCTCGGGCCGCTGCCCGGTGAGGGGCGGTGGGCGCACGCGCTGCTGGTCGACGGCAACATCGGCATCGGCGGTGACCCGCTGCGGCTGCTGCGCCGCTGCGCCGACCTGCTCCGCCCGGGCGGTACGGCCCTGGTGGAGCTGGCGGCGCCCGGCGCGGGCCTGTGGCGGGGCCGGGCGCACGTCGTCTCCGGCGGTGGCGACGGCCGCGAGGCGCGCGGGCCGTCGTTCCGCTGGGCCCGGGTGGGCGTGGAACTGGCCGAGCCGCTGGCGTCGGCGGCCGGCTTCCGGGTCGCCGACGTGTTGCCGGCGCACCGCCGGTGGTTCGTCGAGCTGGTCCGCCGCTGACCGGGGAGTGACGGACATCGCTTCACTTGTTACCCCCTGGGGGTATATGGTCCACGGCATGCAGAACTCGAACCTGACCCGGCTGGCGATCGCGGCGACCCTGCACTGCCTCAGCGGCTGCGCGATCGGCGAGGTGCTGGGCATGGTCGTCGGCACTGCGCTCGGCTGGTCCGCCCTCGCCACGGTCCTGCTCTCGGTCGCGCTGGCCTTCCTCTTCGGCTACGCGCTGACCGTCCGTCCGGTGCTCCGCTCGGGCCTGCCGCTGCGGACGGCGATCGGCGTGGCGCTCGCCGCCGACACGGTGAGCATCGCGGTGATGGAGATCGTCGACAACGCGGTCATGCTGGCCGTCCCCGGTGCGCTGACCGCCGGACTGGCCGACTGGCTCTTCTGGGCCAGCCTGCTGCTCGCCCTGGCGGTGGCGTTCGTGGTGACCGTGCCGGTCAATCGGGCACTGATCGGGCGCGGCCGGGGGCACGCCGTGGCGCACCGTTACCACCACGGCGCCGACCACGACTCCGCGTCCTCGGGGACGGGGGCGGACCACCCCGGTGCTCCCGCCGGCCACGACCACCACGCGGGGCGGTGAACGCCGACCTCGATCCGGTCACCGGGCGTACCATGATCACGATGGCGGACGACGAGATGGCCCCGGTGCTGGACCGGCGGGTGTTCCTGCACCTGGCGACCTGGCTGGGGCAGTGGCCGGCCGGTCCCGGGCTGCACGTGGTCGGTTCGCACCGCCGCGCGCGGCCGGCCTGGGACGGTCGGCTCCGCCCGGCCGTCGCGGTCGTCGCCCCGGGGTGCGCCCTCCTCTCCGTGCCGCCCGACCGGGTGGCGGCGGTGCGGGCCCGGGCCGTCGACCGGTCGATCGAGCGGCTGCTGCCCGACCTGCCGGCGCTGGTCGGGTTGCCCGACTGGCCCACCAACCGGGCGGTCTACCGGTGGAGCGCCGCCCCGGCCCCGCTGCCCGACGCCGGGGAGTGGATCGCGCCCACCACGCCCGGGCTCCCGGCCTGGCTGGGCCTCTTCGACCGGCCGGTGCTGGTGGCCCGCGACGCCGACGGCGGCTATCTGGCGGGCGTGGGCGTCAAGCGGCACGACGTGCACGGGCACGAGTTGACGGTCGGCACGGCCGAGGCGGCCCGGGGGCGGGGACTCGCCCGGCGGCTGGTCGCCCAGGCGGCCCGGCGGGTGCTCGACGAGGGGGCGATCCCCACCTACCGGCACGATCCCGACAACACCGCGTCGGCGCGGGTCGCCGAGGCCGCCGGCTTCCCGGACCGCGGCTGGCGGTCGTACGGGGTCGACCCGCCCTGAGCCGGCCCGGTTTGGGTGAGCGGCGCCACTGGGTAGGGGTGGCCGCATGGCTGAGCAGCACGTACCCGCACCGTCGCCCCGCGTGCCCGCCGATCCGCCGGGCGCGGACCCGGTCGTCGAGCCGACGCGTCGGCGGGACCGGACCCGCTACCTCTATCTGGCGGTGATCCTGGCCGTGCTGGCCGGCATCGCCGTCGGCCTGCTCTTCCCCGACTTCGGTGAGTCGCTGAAGCCGCTCGGCACGGGCTTCGTCAACCTGATCAAGATGATGATCGGGCCGGTCATCTTCTGCACGATCGTGTTGGGCGTCGGCTCGGTACGCAAGGCCGCCCAGGTCGGCAAGGTCGGCGGCCTGGCGCTGGGCTACTTCCTCACCATGTCGACGGTGGCGCTGGCGATCGGTCTGGTGGTGGGCAACCTGATCCACCCCGGGGCGGGGCTGCACCTGAACGAGGCGCTGGCCGGGGCGGGCCAGAAGGCCGCGAGCGGCGAGTCCGAGGGGACCGTCGACTTCGTGCTCGGCATCATCCCGACCACGCTCTTCTCGGCGCTCACCCAGGGTGACGTGCTCCAGGCGCTGCTGGTCGCCCTGCTGGTCGGCTTCGCCGTGCAGAGCCTGGGCCGGCGGGGCGAGCCGGTGATCAACGCGATCGCGGCGTTGCAGCGGGTGGTCTTCAAGGTGCTGGCGATGATCATGTGGTTGGCCCCGATCGGCGCGTTCGGGGCGATCGCCGCCGTGGTCGGCGCGACCGGTGTGGACGCGCTGAAGAGCCTGGCCCAGATCATGCTCGGCTTCTACGCCACCTGCGCGATCTTCGTCTTCCTGGTGCTCGGCGCGCTGCTCTGGCTGGTGGCCCGGATCTCGATCTTCAAGCTGCTGGCCTACCTGGGGCGGGAGTTCCTGCTGATCCTGTCGACCTCGTCGTCGGAGTCGGCGCTGCCCCGGCTGATCGCCAAGATGGAGCACGTCGGCGTCGCCCGGCCGGTCGTCGGGATCACCGTGCCGACCGGTTACTCCTTCAACCTCGACGGCACGGCGATCTATCTGACCATGGCGTCGCTCTTCATCGCCGAGGCGATGGGCAAGCCGCTCGCCGTCGGCGAGCAGATCTCGCTGCTGCTGTTCATGGTGATCGCCTCCAAGGGCGCGGCCGGGGTGACCGGTGCCGGCCTGGCGACCCTGGCCGGCGGCCTCCAGTCGCACCGGCCGGACCTGGTGGACGGGGTGGGCCTGATCGTCGGCATCGACCGGTTCATGTCCGAGGCGCGGGCGCTGACCAACTTCGCCGGCAACGCCGTCGCCACAGTGCTCGTCGGCACCTGGACCGGTCAGTTCGACCGGGAGCGGGCGCTGGCGGTGCTGCGCGGCGACGACCCGTTCGACGAGGTCACCATGCTCGACGACGAGCACGGGCCCGGGGTGCCGGCCGACGGCACCGAGGCGGACGCCCGGGCCGCGGACCCGGTGCTGCCCGCCCCGCGGTGAGCCGCCGGGGTCGACGACGGCGGTCGGGTCAGTGCCGCAGGGTGCGGATCAGGTCGAGCGCCTGCCGGGTGACCGGCCGCAGCACCCGCAGCCGGGACAGCCCGACCAGCCGGTCGATCAGCGGGACCACGCCGTCGATGAGTCGCCGGGTCTTCGCCTGCTCCGGCGAGCGGTCGTGCACCCAGTACAGGACGATCCCCAGGTAGGCGAGCCAGAGCAGGTCCGGCAGCTCCGGGCGCAGCTCGGGGTCGACCCGTGCGGTGGAGCCCTCCAGCACCTCGCGGAAGAGCGCGATCGACGCGTCCCGGGCCGCCGAGGACTCCGCCGAGAAGGGGCTCAGCGGCGACGTCGGCTCGGCCGCGGTCTTGAAGAAGGTCGCCGCGAAGGCGTGGTACGGCGTGAGCACGTCCACCCCGGCGTGCAGCACCCCGCCGAGTCGGGCGGCGAAGTCGCGCTCCCGGTCGAGCACCGGCCGGGCGGCGGCCCGGTGCTCGACCTGGGTGCCGGTGTAGAACTCCTGGATCAGGTGGTCCTTGGAGCCGAAGTAGTAGTAGGCGTTGCCCACCGCCACGCCCGCCTCCTGGGCGATCCCGCGCATCGTGGTCCGGGCGTAGCCGCGTTCGCGGAACAGCCGCATCGCGGTGTCCAGGATGAGCTGCCGGGTCTGCTCACCACGGGGGGTCGCCGGTTCTCCGGTGGTCGGGGAGTCCGCAGCGGTCGTCGGCGCAGTCTGCTCGGTCATCGTCGTCACCGTATCCCGGGTCGGGCCGTGGTTCCCGGACCAGCTCCCGTACCGAGGAGGCGGTGGTCACCACCCGCCGGGCCAGCGGCAGCAGGTGCGGGCGGGACAGGCGTTCGGCGGTCCCGCGGTGGTCGGCCAGCGCCCAGAGGCAGGCGAACCAGGCGCCGTCCCCGGCGTAGACCGCGCCGGTGTCGGCGACCACGGTCAGGTCCCGCAGCGTCGCGTCGTGGTCGAGGCCGGGGAAGCGCCGCCGGGCCTCCGCCGACCCGGCCGGCACGAACTCCAGGGGTACGAGCTGGGCGCGCGACGCCAGCCAGCGTCGGGCGGCCCGGCACACCGGGCAGTACGCGTCGTAGAGGACGGTGAACCAGCGGACCCCACCGGCCCCGTGCCCGGTGGGGTCCGCCGGCTCGTTCCTCCCGCCCCCGGTGGGAGCGGTCATCGCGCCGGCACGGGCGGGGTGGGCCCGGCCTGCGCCCCGACGGGCTGGGCCGGGCGGGCCTCGGGCGCTACCTGCAGGTGGGCCACCGGTGCGATCGGCGGGTGGGTGCTGGTCGCGCGGAGCCGACCCCGCCGGTAGCGCCCGAGGGCGAAGACGTTGAAGAAGTGCAGGGCGCCGAGCACCAGCAGCACGGCGCCGATCTTCAGGGACAGCTCCTCCATCGCCTGACTGGCGCCGAGCACCGGGTCGGCGTGCTTCATGGCCACCGTCACATAGCCGAGGTTGAGCAGGTAGAAGCCGACCACGAGGAGGCTGTTCACCGCGTTGGCCAGCCGCTCGTCGGCGAAGACGTCGGCCAGGAAGACCAGGCCGTTGCGGGCGAGCGCCCGCGCCACCCACACGGTCAGGCCGATGCTTATCGCCAGATAGACCAGGTACATCCAGACCTTGACGTCCATCCCGTCGCTCCCCTTGAACACGTTCAAATACCGTCGGGACTCACTGTAGGACGAAACTTGAACGCGTTCAATAGCGGGGTCGCCGGTCCGTCCGTGGTGGGCCGGGGTGGTGGCCCGGTATGGTCGCCCTCGGCAGTGGACGGGGGTCGGTTCCGGGCAGGGGGGGACATGCACATCGGCACGCGGGACACCGGGCCCGGTCAGCTGACGGTCGCCCCGACCGGTGAGATCGACATGGCCAGCGCGGCGCGGCTCGACCAGACCCTGGACGAGGTGCTCCGCCGGGCCGGTGTGGTGGAGATCGTCGTCGACCTCACCGACGTCCCCTACCTGGACTCCACCGGCGTCGGCTCGCTGCTGCGCGGAGCCGCCGAGGCGGTCGGCCGGGGCGCCACCCTCCGGGTGACCAACGCCCGGCCGGTGGTCGCGCGGGTCCTGCGGATCACCGCCGTGGACGGCCTGCTCGGCCTCACCGACGGCGACGGTCGGTCCACCGTCCAGCCGGGCTGGCGCCGGCTCAGCTGACCCGGCTCACCCGACCCAGGGCCCCCGCCCGACCACTCCACCCCCGTCGTCGTCCCGCCGTCGGCCCCGGTCGGACCGGTTCAGTCGGCGAGACCCAGGACCTGCGCCGCCGCGCGGCCGTTGGCGTGGCTGGCGCCGTACGTGGTGACGAAGGCGCGGACCCCGGTCGGTCGCCAGCTGCCCGGCCAGCCCATCTCGACCACCGTCACCGGGTGCGCGGCGGCCAGCGCGTCGACCAGCGCCGGCCCGCCCGGCAGCCGGTGCAGGTGCCGGCCGACCAGCACGATCGGGCGTACCCCGGCGAGCCGGCGCAGCTGCGCGGCGTCGGTCTCGCCGGCCACCACCCGGACCTCCTCGGCGCCGACGAGGTGCGGGCCCAGCCCCCACGGCACCCGCCCCTGCGCGATGGTGGAGGCGGCGTGCAGCTGCACGACCAGCGGCGCGACCAGCCCGGCGAGGTCGCCCTCGACGCGGACCGCGCGCCGGGCGGCGGCGTAGCCGAGCCCGTCCACGGCGGGGGTCGGCGGGCCGACGGGGCCCGACGAGGCGGCCAGGGCGGCGGCGCGCCCGGCGGCCTCCTCCACCCGGGCCCGGTCCAGCCGGCCGTCGCCGAGCGCGCCGACGATCTCGGCGGCGACCCGTTCGACCAGCTCGGCGTCGACCTGCGCGCCGATGCAGAGCAGGTCCGCCCCGGCGGCCAGGGCGCGGACGGCGGCCGGTCCGACCCCACCGGCGGCGAGCGCGGCGCCCTTCATCTCCAGCGCGTCGGTGATCACCGTGCCGGTGAAGCCGTACTCGGCGCGCAGCAGGTCGACCAGGACGGCCCGGCTGAAGGTGGCGGGACCGTCGCCGGTCAGCGCCGGCACCCGGATGTGCGCGGTCATGATCGCCCGGACCCCGGCGTCGATCACCGCGGCGAAGGGCGGCAGGTCCCGCTCGCGCAGCACGGCGGGGGAGACGTCGACGGTGGGCAGCTCGTGGTGGGAGTCGGCGACGGTCGCGCCGTGGCCAGGGAAGTGCTTCGCGCAGGCGGCGACCCCGGTCGCCTGGAGGCCGGCCACGGCGGCGGCCGAGTGCACCGCCACCCGGAGCGGGTCGGCGCCGAACGAACGGGTGCCGATGACCGGATTCTCGTCGGCGGTGTTGACGTCCACCGTCGGCGCCAGGTCGACCGTGATGCCGAGGGCGGCCAACTCCCCGCCGATCGCCGCGTAGACCTCGCGGGTCAGTGCCGGGTCGTCGATCGCGCCGAGCGCCGCGTTGCCCGGGTACGGGCTGCCGGTGGCGTGCGCCAGCCGGGTCACGTCGCCGCCCTCCTCGTCGATCGCCACGATCGCGTCGGCCCGCCCGGTACGCAGCGCGGCGGTGCTCGCCGCCAGCTGGGCGGGGTCGTGGACGTTGGTGCCGAAGAGGGTGTGCCCGGCGAGCCCGTCGGCCAGCAGCCGCACCGCCCACTCGGGCGGCACCGGCCCCGGGTACGCGGCGAGCAGCGTGCCGAGCGCGAGCCGACGCAGTCCTGGATCCAGCCCCACGTGATCTCCCCTTCCGGTGCCGGACGGCACGAGTGTCGCACCGGAGGCGGCCGTCCCGGGTGGTGTCGCTGACGGGTCGTCCGAGGGCTCCGGTTCCGGGCGGCCGATACGCTTACGGACACCCGTTCTGCAGGTCGTTTGTGATTAACAAGGTTTACTGAAAATAGAGGACGTGGCATGAGTGCGACCCGGCTGCCCGGCACCCCCCGCCTGTTGCGGGCGCTCAACGACCGCGCGGCGCTGGAGCTGCTCCTCGAACAGGGTCCCCTCACCCGGGCCCGGCTCGGCGAGCTGACCGGGCTGTCCAAGGTCACCGCCAGCCAGCTGGTGGAGCGGCTGGAGGAGCGCGGCCTGGTCACCCGGGTTGGCGAGCAGGCCGGTGGGCGGGGCCCGAACGCCCAGCTCTACGCCGTCCGGCCGGGCAGCGCCCACGTCGTCGGGGTGGACGTCGGCGCGGACCGGGTGGTGGCGGCGTGCGCCGACATCACCGGCGCGGTGATCGGCCGGGTGGAGCAGTCCACCCGGGACACCGACGACCCGGTGGGCGTGGTGCACAACGCCGTGGTCCGGGCGGTGAGCAGCGCCGGCGCGGAGCTGTCGAGCGTACGGCGGATCGTGCTGGGCACCCCCGGCCTGGTCGACCCGGGCACCGGCGACATCACCTTCGCCTTCAACCTGCCGCGCTGGCACAGCGGCCTGCTCGCGGCGCTCCGCGACGACCTGCACACCCCGGTGGTCTTCGAGAACGACGTCAACCTCGCCGCGGTCGCCGAGGCGCAGTCCGGCGCCGCGCAGGGGCTGGGCGACTTCGTGCTGGTCTGGGTGGGTGCGGGCGTCGGCCTGGCGATCGTGCTCGGCGGTCGGCTGCACCACGGCAGCACCGGGGCGGCCGGCGAGATCGGCTACCTGCCGGTGCCCGGCGTGCCCATTCCGCGGGACGTCGCCAAGCGGGCCAAGCCGGCCTTCCAGCAGCTCGCCGGCGGGGACGCGGTACGCGCGGTCGCCGCCGAGCACGGCTTCGCCGCGGACACCGCCGCGGATGCGGTGCGCGCCGCCATCGCCGCCGGCACCGCCGGCGGGCCCCTGCTGGACGAGCTGGCCCGGCGGCTGGCCCTCGGGGTGGCCAGCACCTGCGTGGTGCTGGACCCGCCGCTGGTGGTGCTCGCCGGTGAGGTGGGTCAGGCGGGCGGCGCGGCGCTGGCCGAGCGGGTGCAGCACGAGGTCGCCGCGATCACGCTGGTCCGGCCCCGGGTGGTGCCGACCGGGCTGACCGAGGAGCCGATCCTGCGCGGCGCGCTGCGTACCGCGTTGGACGCCGTCCGGGACGAGCTGTTCGGGTCGACGGTCGGCTGACCGGGCGGGGACCCCGCCGGCCGTCGTCGCCCGCGCCGCCGCCATGTGAAGGAATTCTTCACGAGGTGGGTCGCCCTTGCAAGGAGTTGCCGGAAACGGGTACGGCCCCCGTCGCCGCCGCAGCGCCGGACGGGGGCCGTACGCCGGGCCTCAGATCAGGTCGCGGCGACGGAACGTGGTGAACGCGGCCACCACCAGCACCGCCGTCAGGCCGAGCAGCACCGCCAGCCCCGGCGCCCAGGTCAGCGTGTAGAGGCCCTCACAGAAGTCGCTCACCCCGCCGCGGCAGGCGTGCCGGTCGACGAACCGCACCTCCCCGCTCAGCCAGGCACCGACATAGCTGGAGAGCATCCACTGGTCCGGTCGGGCCGTGTCGAGGATCTGGAACACCAGCCGCGCCCCCAGTTCCCACACCACCAGGTACGCCGCCACGGTGCCCAGCGCCGCCGAGGTGTGCCGGCCCAGCGTGGCGATCGCGAAGCCCACCGCCGCCGCCAGCAGCACCAGGACCAACCCCCGCCCGTACGTCCCGCCCAGCGACCGCCAGAAGTCCCCGTCCAGCCGCCCCGGCAGCCCCGTCGTCTGCGCGATCAGCCAGAACACCGTCAGGAACGCCGCCGCCGCCAGCGCGGCGAAGACCAGCAGCGCACCGAGCAGGGTGCCCAGCTTCGCCCCGAGCACCGCCAGCCGGCGCGGTCGCCAGAGCAGCAGGTTGACCACACCGCCGGAGTTCAGGTCGGCGCCGACGTACGAGGCGCCGACCAGGAACCCGAAGAGCACCAGGAAGGCGATGACGAAGTAGAGCAGCGGCCGGGCCTGGTTGGCGAAGACGAGGACCCCGTTGAGGTAGTCGGACATCACCGGCAGGTGGTCCATCAGGGCCGGGTCGATCTCGCTGCAGTCGGCGGGCAGGTAGTCGCCCTCCTCCGGCGCGAGCGTGCCGGCCTTCACCCGGAGGCACTTGTCGTGCGCCGCCTCCATGTTGGCGACCTGTTCGCTGGCCGCGGCGCGGGCCCGGTCCAGCTCCCCGGTCGACGGCCGGTGCGACCCGGCCAGCGTGGTCGCCGCGGTCACCGCGAAGGCGACCAGCAGCAGCACCACCATCAACTGCACGAAGCGGCGCGCGGTCAGCCGCTCCAGCTCGGCACGGACCAGGTTCACGCCTGCACCTCCCGGGTCTCGTCGGCGCGCACGTCGAGGTCGATGACCGCGTCCCGCGGTGCGGCGTCCGGCAGCACCGAGCCGTCCACCTGCCGGGGCACCGTCGGGTGTGGCGTGGTGCCGGTCAGCTCCAGGAAGACGCTCTCCAGGTCGGGCCGGAGCGGGACCAGCTCGCGTACCCAGATCCCCTGCTCGCCCAGCGTGCGGGTGATCAGCTCCGGCTCGTCCACCCCGCCGACCACCAGCTGGTCGTCGTGCTCGGTGACCGCCAGTCCGCCGGCCCGCAGCAGCTGCGCCGCGCGCTCCGGGTCGGCCACCCGGACCGCGAACTCGTGCTGGTCGAAACCGGCCAGCACCTCGTCCACCCGACCGGCGGCCACCCGGCGGCCCCGCGAGATGATCGTGACGTGGTCGCAGATCAGCTGGATCTCGGCCAGGATGTGGCTGGAGAGCAGCACCGTGACGCCGGCCGCGGAGAGCGACCGCATCAGGTCGCGCATCTCCCGGATGCCGGCCGGGTCCAGCCCGTTCGCCGGCTCGTCGAGGATCAGCAGCTCCGGGTCCTTCAGCAGCGCCGACGCCACCGCCAGCCGCTGCTTCATGCCCAGCGAATAGCCCTTGACCCGCTCGTCGCCCCGGTCGCGCAGCCCCACCTGCTCCAGCACCTCGTCGACCCGCGTGGTGGGGACGCCGCCGGCCAGGGCGAGCAGCCGCAACGTGCGGTGGGCGGTGAAGTTGCCGAAGAACTGCGGGCTCTCCACGATCGCGCCGACCCGCCCGGCCACCGCCGGCAGCTCCTGCGGCGAGCTGGCCCCGAAGACGCTCATCCGGCCGGCGTCGGCCCGGACCAGCCCGAGCAGGGCGCGCAGCGTGGTCGTCTTGCCCGAGCCGTTCGGCCCGAGGAAACCGTGGATCTGTCCGGCGTCGACCCGCAGGTCGAAACCGTCCACGGCGACCCGGTGCCCCTGCCGCACGCTGTGGAACGTCTTGCGCAGGCCGTCGATCTCGATCACCGCGCTCATCGGCGTGGCTCCTGACAGCGGTCGGGCATGAACCGTCCTCCGGGATTGGTGACGAACGACACGGCGCCCCACCCTATGGCCGCCGGGCCGCCCGTGGGGGGCACCTCGGCGCTGCGTGGTTGGATGGGCGGGTGAACGTGGACGCGGATCTGGTGGTCAGCCTCGACGGTGTCGGCGTACGCCGCTCCGGCACCGCGCTGCTGCACGACGTGGACTGGCGGGTCGAGCTGGACGAGCGCTGGGTGGTGCTCGGGCCGAACGGCGCCGGCAAGACGACCCTGCTCAACCTGGCCGCCGGGCGGCTGCACCCGACCGTCGGCACCGCGCACGTGCTCGGCGAGCGGATCGGCCGCACCGACGTCAACGAGCTGCGCACCCGGATCGGTTTCTCCACCGCCGCCCTGGCCGAACGCGTGCCGGCCGACGAGCTGGTCACCGACGTGGTGGTCACCGCCGCCTGGTCGGTGGTCGGCCGCTGGCGGGAGAGCTACGACCGCAGTGACACCGACCGGGCCCGGGCGCTGCTCGGCCAGCTCGGCATCGGGCACCTCGCCGAGCGGGCGTACGGGACGCTGTCGGAGGGGGAGCGCAAGCGGGTGCAGATCGCCCGTGCGCTGATGACCGACCCCGAGCTGCTGCTGCTCGACGAGCCGGCCGCGGGGCTCGACCTGGGCGGTCGCGAGGACCTGGTGGCCCGGCTGGCCGAGCTGGCGTACGACCCGGACGCGCCGGCGCTGGTGCTGGTCACCCACCACGTCGAGGAGATCCCGCCCGGCTTCACCCACGCGCTGCTGCTGCGCGAGGGCGGGGTGGTGGCGCAGGGCCTGCTCGCCGAGACGCTCACCGGCGACCACCTCTCGAAGACCTTCGGCCTGCCGCTGGTGGTCGAGCGGCACGGCGAGCGGTACACCGCCCGCGCCGCCTGAGCGACAGGAGACCGAGCATGCGCCAGACCCGGGTGGCCGTGGTGGGCAGCGCCAACATGGACCTGGTCGGGACGGCGCCGGCCCTGCCCCGGCCCGGGGAGACCGTGCTCGGCAGCGACTTCGTCATGCTGCCCGGCGGCAAGGGCGCCAACCAGGCCATCGCGGCGGTCCGCGCCGGGGCGTCCTGTGTCCTCCTCGGCGCGATCGGCTCGGACGCCTTCGGGGTCACCCTGAAGGCCCGGATCACCGCCGCCGGGGTGGACACCGGCCAGCTCCGGGTGGTCTACGGCCCGTCCGGGGTGGCCCTGGTCATGGTCGGGGGCGAGGGGGAGAACGCGATCCTGGTGAGCCCGGGCGCGAACGGCACCTTCACCGGGCTCACCGAGGGCGAGCTGCACGCCGTACGCGAGGCGGACGTGCTGATCTCGCAGCTGGAGGTGCCGCTGGAGACGGTGACCGAGGCGGTCGTCGCCGCCCGTGCCGCAGACACCCGGGTGGTGCTCAACGCCGCGCCGGCCCGCCCGGTGCCGGCGGAGCTGATCGCCGCGGTGGACCTGCTCGTGGTCAACGAGACCGAGGCCGTGACGCTCACCGGTCGGGGCCGCGACGACCCCCGCGCGCTGCTCGACCTGGTGCCCCGGGCGGTGCTCACCCTCGGCGGGCACGGCGCCTGGTACGTCGACCGGGACGGCGCGACGGTGCACGTGCCGCCGGTCAAGGTGGACGCCGTCGACTCCACCGCCGCCGGGGACGCCTTCACCGCCGCCCTCGCCGTCGCCTGGGGCGAGGGACGGGAGCTGATCGAGGCGGTGCACTGGGCGGCGGCGGCCGGGGCGGCCTGCGTACGCCGACTCGGCGCCTCGGTGTCGCTGCCCCGCCGGGTCGAGATCGACGAGCTGTACGCCCCACCGGCCTGACCCGCGGCGGCTGATCAGTCCTCGGTCAGCTTCTCGCCCCGACGGCGCAGCATGCCCAGCCCGGGGATGCCGGCGACGGCCAGCTTGAGGTCGCGGGTGACGTCGAGCAGATCGTGCAGGTCCGGGCCGACCCGGTCGAGGGTGGCCAGGATCGGCAGGATGTCCGCGGTGAGGTGCTCCTTGAGCTTGGGCAGCTCGTCGACGAGCCGGATGGCCGCGGTCACCTCCTCGTGGCTGAGCTGCTCGATGAACCGGGCGGCCATCGGCGCGGCCCGGCGCAGCGCCGGTTCGTACGCGGCCAGCAGTTCGGTGGCGGTGCCGGCGGCCTGCTCGGCGGCGAGCACCGTGCCGGCCGCCCGACCGGCCACCGCGTCCGCCTCGACCACCAGGGCACCGGCCGCGCCGGCCACCCGTTCGGCCTCGCCGACCACGACGGCCGCGGCGGCGGAGACCCGCTCGGCCTCGCCGACGACCACGGCGGCGGCCGTGGCGACCTCGGTCGCGGTCTCGATGGCGCCGGTGGCGGCGGCGCTGATGACGGCGACCTCGCGGACCGCGGTCTCGGCGTCGTCGAGCACCCGGTCGGTACGGTCCAGGGTGCCCTCGATCCGGTCCACCACCCCGTTGATCCGGTGCAGCAGCGTCTCCACCCCGTCGAGCACCGCGAAGGCACGGGCCGGTACGCCGGCGAACGACGCGGCCGAGCCGAACGCCTGGTCCAGGGCGGAGCGGGTGAGACCGACGACGGCGCCGGGCCGGGGGAGGGGAATCGCCATGTCACCAGTGTGCGTCGGGCCGGCCAGCGGCGCCCGGCGGCGCGGGGCGGTGCGCGTCACGTCCCGCCCCGCGCCGGAGCCTCAGCGCACGCCCTCGAAGGTGACCTGCGGGTCGTTCTGCGCCGGCGCGCCCCACACCGCGTCGTCGTACGTGGTGTCGCCGGCCAGGTAGCGCAGGAACCACTCGGTGAGCAGCCGCCGGCTCAGTGTGAGCTGGGTCGCCCGGCTGATCGAGCCGCTGTCGCAGAAGAACGACGTGCTGTCCAGGAAGCCGCAGTGGAAGCCGCCCTTGATGATCCGGAGCTGCTTGGCGGCCGGCTTCGCGGTGTAGATGGGCCGCTGGTGGTCGGCCACCGGGGCGATGCCGTCCCGGTCGCCGGCGATCAGCCGGACCGGCACGGTGAGCGTGGCGGCGGCCGTCTTCGCGGACGGGTTGGTCTCGGCGGCGGCCAGGTTCGCCACCGTGACGACCTTCGGGTTGCGGGCGGCGGCGAGGATGCTCGCGCCGCCGCCCATCGAGTGCCCGGAGAGGCCCAGCCGGTTGCCGTCGACGTGCCCGGCGAACCGCGAGCCGCTCGTGGTGTCCTGGGTGACGGTCCAGGTGAGGGCGGCGTTGAGGTCGTCGGCGAAGGCGCTGTGGTCGGGCGAGAAGCCGCCCTGGGAGGTGGGGGCGACGACGATGAAGCCCCAGGTCGCCAGGTGCGACATGGTCGACTGGTATTTCGACACGCCCTGCAGGAAGCCGTGGCCGAAGGCGATGACCGGGAACCGGCCCGCCGCCACCGGTTGGCCGCTGCCGGCGGTGCTGGCCGGGTAGTAGATCCGGGCCGAGAAGGAACGGCCCGCGGCGCTGACGGTGGTGTCCACGTAGCCGGCGGGGTGGGCGCCGGGGGCCGACGGGTCGGCGGCGACCGCGCCGGCGGGGCCGGCGGTGGTGCCGGCCGGGGCGGCCTGCGCGGATGCCGGTGGCACCAGGGCGAGCGCCGCCGCTGCCGCGACGATCAACTTCCTCAACATGACAGCCTCCCGGGATCGACGGACGTCTGTCCAATCAGGAGAGCAGAGCCGCCGGGTGCTGCCCACGTCCCGGTTCCGCCATAACCGGGGAGTTATGACCGGCTGCGAGCCACCCGGACCGCCCACCAGATCAGCGGGGCCTGCATCGGCAGCCGGCCGTAGGCGACGGCCCGCTGCGCGGGGCTCCGCCGCCGCCAGTCGTGGGCCATCTGCACATTGGCCGGCAGCACGGCGACGAAGAGGGCGGCCGCGGCCAGGGCCCCGGTCCGGCGGGTCGCCGGGCGTGCCACCGCCGCCGCCACCGCCAGCTCCGCGACCCCACTGGCGTACGTCCAGAAGCGGGCCGGACCGGGCAGCGCACGCGGCACCATCGGGTCGTAGAAGCCGGGCCGCACGAGGTGCGTGACGCCGGCGACGGCGAGCAACCCCGCCAGTGCGGTCGCCTCGCCGCGACGAGTGGTCATCGATGGTCCCCCTGTTGTTCGACGGCGCGCTGCACGGCCCGGTAGATCTGCCCGAACCGTAACGCGTCGGGGGTGCGCAGCAGCATCACCTCCTGCCCGTGGTGCTGCACCCACAGCTCGTGCACCCGGTTGCCGCGCTCGTAGGAGCGGTCGAGCCAGCTCAGCGGCACCTCCAGGAACGGGGTGAGGGCCAGGCCGACGACGACGAAGGCGGCCAGGATGATCAGCGCCAGCTTCCAGTTGCCCCGGTCCTGTGCGGCCCAGGCCAGCGAGACCACGCAGATCAGCGCGACCAGCGGCGGCAGGGACAGCAGCAGGACCAGTACGCCGCGCCCCAGCACCCGGCCCCGGACCGCCAGGGTGGTCGCGCCCCGGGCGTGCCAGACGTACGCCACGTCGGCGAGCGTGATGACGTGTCCACCCGCGTGGATCGACTCGGAGGTGACCTGTACCGCGTCGTCCCGGTAATAGAGGGTCATCACTAAGCCTAACCACCCACCGGCAACCGCCGGCCACGTCGACGCGGCGCGTCCGACCCCGCCGGCCGCCCCTCGGGTCCGCCCTCGGGTCCGGTCTCGGGTCGGCCCAAGCCGGTCCTTCCTCGGGTTCGCCCAGATCGGTCCGCCCGCGCCCGCCCGCTCGCGTCCAGCGGGCCGTCCGGTCGGGGCGCCGGGTGGTCTGCCGCGACGCTACGAACTTGATTACATTGCTGAATCACCCCGCTGGACGAACGGACGCCGCTGCCGGGCTGCGATTAGGTGCTCGGGTTCGACGGTGAGATCGTCGGCAGGCCGGCGGACGCCACCCGGCGGAGGCGCGACGCGACGGCGGCCCGCCTTCGGGCCCGGGTTTCCGATCCCGGGATGCCGGTGGCCCTGCGGTGTCCGGTAGCTCGCGTGTTCCTCGGGTGATTCAAGAATGTAATCAAGTTCGTAGCGGCCGAGCGCCGTGGGCCCGGACGCCGCGGCGGCCGGTTCCGAGGCGAGCTCCGCGTCGTCGCCATGCGGTGCCATGCGGTGCGGTGAGGTGCGCAGGACGGTTACCGCCCGGCGGGCGGCCTCGGGTCGCTGTCGGCCGGACCGATCGCCCGCCGACCCCGGCCGACCGCCCCGCTGCGCTGACCGGCGGCAGGACGAGAGCCGCCCGACCGGCCGGACCGGCCGGCCGGAGCCGGTGCGGGGACGGACTCCATGGCCCGCTGGACGGCCCGGTAGATCTGGCCGAAGCGCAGCGCGTCGCCGGTGGCGAGCAGTCGGACCGGCTCACCGCGCCAGCGGGCCCACATCTCCAGCTGCCGGCTGCCCCGGGCGTACGAGCGGTCGAGGTGCTCGAAGAGGAAGTCGGCGAGCGGGCCGACCCCGAGCCCGATCAGCACCGACGCCCCGACGATGGCGACCGTGACGGTGGGGGAGCGGTGCAGCAGCACCGCCAGGGCGACCCCGAGCAGCGCGGCGACCAGTGGACCGGCGAGCGCGGCGGCGAGCGCGCCCCGACCGGCGAGCACCCGCCAGGACCGGCTGCCGCGCCGGTGCCACACCATGCCGATCTCGTCGAGCGGGAAGGCCCGCCCGTCGACCCGGACGGCGGTGGAGGTGACCTGCACCGACCTGTCGTCGTAATACGTGATCATGGCCTGACTCCCGGTGGCGGGGCGGACACCAGCCTACTTACCCCAACGACCCGGGTCGTAAGGTTGGCACGCGACTTCGACGAGGAAGTGAGGGCAGCGTGGGCGAGTTCGTCAGGCTGGAAACCAAGGACGGCATCGGCACCATCCGGCTGGAGCGGCCGCCGATGAACGCGCTCAACACCCAGGTGCAGGAGGAGTTGCGCGCCGCCGCGACCGCCGCCACCGCCGACCCGCAGGTCCGCGCGGTCATCGTGTACGGCGGGGAGAAGGTCTTCGCCGCCGGCGCGGACATCAAGGAGATGGCCGACATGTCCTACGTGGACATGGCGGAGCGCGCCGCCGACCTGTCCAGCGCGCTCGGTGCGATCGCCCGGATCCCCAAGCCGGTGGTCGCCGCGATCACCGGGTACGCCCTCGGCGGCGGCTGCGAGCTGGCGCTCGCCTGCGACTGGCGGATCGTGGCCGAGGACGCCAAGCTCGGCCAGCCGGAGATCAAGCTCGGCATCATCCCCGGCGCCGGCGGCACCCAGCGGCTGGCTCGCCTGGTCGGCCCGGCCCGCGCCAAGGACCTGATCATGTCCGGCCGGATGGTCGACGCGCAGGAGGCGCTGCGGATCGGCCTGGCCGACCGCGTGGTTCCCGCCGCCGAGGTCTACGACGCCGCCGTCGCGCTGGTCCAGCCCTACCTGACCGGCCCGGTCCAGGCGCTGCGGGCGGCGAAGCTGGCCGTGGACGGCGGCCTGGACATGGACCTGAACTCCGGCCTCGCCTGGGAGAGTCAGCTCTTCGCGGCGCTCTTCGCCACCGACGACCGGCGCGAGGGCATGGCCGCGTTCGTGGCGAAGCGCAAGCCCGACTTCACCGGCCGCTGATCCGGCCGCTGCGCCGACCCCGGGTCGGCGGCGCTCACCCGCCGCCGACCCGAGAGTGGTTCACATCCCGTCTACCGGCCAGTAGCGTGTGACACCGGTCAGGCGACGAAGGGGAGCGGCGATGACGGAACGGGTCGAGGGCCACGGCGGAGAGCTGGCGCTGGCGGCGCTGCGCGCGCACGGCGTACGGGAGATGTTCACCCTCTCCGGCGGGCACGTCTTCCCGCTCTACGACGCCGCGCACCGGACCGGCTTCCCGATCTACGACGTGCGGCACGAGCAGTCGGCGGTCTTCGCCGCCGAGGCGGTCGCCAAGCTCCAGCGCCGCCCCGGCCTGGCCGTGCTCACCGCCGGCCCCGGCGTCACCAACGGCGTCTCCGGACTGACCAGCGCCTTCTTCAACGCCTCCCCGGTGCTGGTGCTCGGCGGTCGCGCCCCGCAGTTCCGCTGGGGCTCCGGCAGCCTCCAGGAGATGGACCACCTGCCGCTGGTCGCCCCGGTCACCAAGCACGCCGAGACGGTGTTCAGCGCCGACGACATCCCGCGTGCCGTCACCGCCGCCCTGACCGCCGCGCTCACCCCGCACCGCGGCCCGGCGTTCCTCGACTTTCCGCTGGAGGCGGTCTTCTCCGTCGGGGACGCGGAACTGCCGGCGGCATCGCCGATCGCGCCGATCGAGGCCGACCCGGACGAGGTCGCCCGGGCCGCCGGCCTGATCGCGGGCGCGAGCCGGCCGGTGATCATCGCCGGTTCCGACGTGTACGCCGCCGACGCGGTCGACGCCCTCCGGGCCGCCGCCGAGGCGTTGCAGGTGCCGGTCTTCACCAACGGTATGGGCCGCGGCGCGCTGCCGCCCAGCCATCCGCTCGCCTTCGCCAAGGCCCGCCGGGTCGCGCTCTCCGGCGCCGACCTGGTCGTGGTCGTCGGCACCCCACTGGACTTCCGGCTCGGCTTCGGCGACTTCGGCGACGCGCAGGTGGTGCACGTCGTGGACGCGCCCAGCCAGCGCGCCGGGCACGTGCAGCCCGCTGCCGCGCCCGCCGGCGACCTGCGACTCGTCCTCACCGCGTTCGCCGAGCACCCCGGCGACCGGGCCGACCACGCCGACTGGATCGCCCAGCTGCGGGTCGCCGAGGACGCCGCGAAGGCCCGCGACGGCGAGGCGATGGCCGCCGACACCGACCCGATCCGCCCGGCCCGGGTCTACGGCGAACTGCGCAAGGTCCTCGCCCCCGACGCCATCACCATCGGCGACGGCGGCGACTTCGTCTCGTACGCCGGGAAGTACCTGGAGCCTTCGCAGCCCGGCACCTGGCTCGACCCCGGCCCGTACGGCTGCCTCGGCACCGGTCTGGGCTATGCCATGGGGGCCCGGGTCAGCCACCCCGACCGGCAGATCTGCGTGCTGATGGGCGACGGCGCCGCCGGCTTCAGCCTGATGGACGTCGAGTCGCTGGCCCGGCAGCGGCTCCCCGTCGTGATCGTGGTCGGCAACAACGGCATCTGGGGGCTGGAGAAGCACCCGATGCGCGCCATGTACGGCTACGACGTGGCCGCCGACCTCCAGCCCGGCCTGCGCTACGACAAGGTCGTCGAGGCGCTCGGCGGCGCGGGGGAGACGGTGGAGAAGGCCGCCGACCTCGGTCCCGCCCTGGCCCGCGCCTTCGACGCCGGCGTGCCGTACCTGGTCAACGTGCTGACCGATCCCGCCGACGCGTACCCCCGGTCGTCCAACCTGGCCTGACCACGGACCTCCGACCGCCGTCGCCGGGTGACCGGCGACGGCGGTCGCGGCTTTTCTGTCCCCGGCTAAATCAGCGGAATGTCGGCGGCCGGCACCGTAACGTCAGACCCCTCGTTCATCGTTGGGCCACCAGCGACACAGACGGGAGTTTCGATGACGTACGCGATCCGCGCCGAGGGACTGGTCCGCCGCTTCGGCGCGACCACCGCCCTCGCCGGAGTCGACCTGGCCGTCCCCACCGGGACGGTGTTCGGTCTGCTCGGCCCGAACGGAGCGGGCAAGACCACCGCGGTGCGGGTGCTGGCCACCCTGCTCGCCGCCGACGAGGGGCACGCCACCGTCGGCGGGTACGACGTCCGCCGCGACGCCCACCGGGTGCGCCAGCTGATCGGCCTGACCGGTCAGTACGCCTCGGTCGACGAGACGCTCACCGGCACCGAGAACCTGCTGCTGATCGGCCGCCTGCTGGGGTTGAGCCGGGGCGACGCCCGGGCCCGGGCCCGGCAGCTGCTCGCCGACTTCCAGCTCACCGACGCCGCCGACCGGGCGGCCAAGACCTATTCGGGCGGCATGCGTCGCCGCCTCGACCTCGCCGCCAGCCTGGTCGGCCGGCCGCAGGTGCTCTTCCTCGATGAGCCGACCACCGGGCTGGACCCGCGCAGCCGCAACGAGCTGTGGGACATCGTCCGGGGCCTCGTCACCGACGGGGTGACCGTGCTGCTGACCACGCAGTACCTGGAGGAGGCCGACCAGCTCGCCGGCGAGATCGCGGTCGTCGACCACGGCCGGGTGATCGCCCAGGGCACCCCGGAGCAGCTGAAGACGCGCACCGGCGGCCAGGTCCTCGCCGTCCGCCCCACCGACCCGGCCGACCTGCCCACCGTCGTGGCGATCGCCGGCGAGGTCACCGGCGCGACCCCCGAGGTCGCCCAGACCACCGTCTCGGTGCCGGTCACCGACCCGGGTGTGCTGCCCGCCGTGGTCCGTCGGCTGGAGGCCGCCGAGGTCACCGTCGCGGAGCTGGCCCTGCGTGGCTCCAGCCTGGACGAGGTCTTCCTCTCGCTGACCGGTCACCGGGCCGAGCAGGAGAGCCGCGCCGATACCGACCTGGAGAGGATCCCGGCATGACCGCCGTCACCGTCGCCGCCCCGCTGGCCTCGGCCCGCCGGCCGGGCCTCGCCGCCGGGGTGCGGCACACCCTCACCCTGGCCTGGCGCAGCCTGGTGCAGATCAAGCACAACCCGATGGAGCTGCTCGACCTGAGCATCCAGCCGGTGATGTTCGTGCTGCTCTTCACGTACGTCTTCGGTGGCGCGATCTCGGGCAGCCCCGGCGACTACCTGAAGTTCGCGCTGCCCGGCATCATCGTGCAGAACGCCTTCTTCGCCACCATGACCACCGGGTTCGGGCTGAACAACGACCTGACCAAGGGGGTCTTCGACCGGTTGCAGGCGCTGCCGATCGCCCGCTGGGCGCCGCTGGCCGGCCGGATCCTCGCCGACACGGTCAAGCAGGCCTGGTCGGTGTCGCTGCTGATCGGCGTGGGCGCGATCCTCGGCTTCCGGCTGGGCAACGGGCCGGTCGGTCTGCTGGGCGCGTTCGCGCTGCTGCTGGCCTTCTCGTTGGCCTTCTCGTGGCTCTCGGTGCTGGTCGGGGTGCTGGTCAGCGAGCCGGAGAAGGTGCAGATCTTCGGCTTCATGGTGATCTTCCCGCTCACCTTCACCAGCAACGCCTTCGTCCCGACCGACACCATGCCGTCCTGGCTCCAGCGGTGGGTCGAGGTCAACCCGGTGACCATCCTGGCCGACGCGCTGCGCGGCATGCTGATCGGCGGTCCGGTGGCCGGGCCGACCGTCAGGTCGCTGCTCTGGGCCGCGGTCATCCTCGCCGTCTTCGCCCCGCTGGCGGTACGCGGCCTCCGACGTCGGGTGTGAGCGGGTTCAGACCTCCGGCCGGTCCTGCTCGCCGTCCCGGCGGCGCAGCTCGTCCTCGCGGCGGCGCAGGTCCTCCTCCCAGCGGCTGAAGAGTTCCCGGTCCTGCTGCCGGGACCGCTCGGCGAGAGAGCTGAGGAATTCGGGGTCGTCGTCCGGGGCGACCTGGCGGCGGCGGTCGGGCTCGGCGAAACCGTTCCCGACCGGCCGGGCGGTGCGCGGGCGGTCGCCGGCCGGCTCCCGGCCGGCGACGAACCAGGCGATCGACCCGACCAGCGGGAAGATCAGGATGATCAGCACCCAGGCGATCCGGGGCAGCGCCCGGATCTGGCCCTCCTCGGCGGAGAGGCAGCTGATCAGGGCGCAGATGCCGAGCACGACCTCGGCCAGGAAGAGAAGCCCGTACAGGCGAACCATGCCGGACATCATGGACCACCGGGGCGGTCCGGCGCAGCCCGCGGCCGACCGGTCGCCGCGTCCGGCTCGGCACCGGCCGGTCCGGTCAGCGTGCCCGGACCAGCACCGGCCGGTCCGGTCAGGGCGTGCGGACCAGCACCACCAGCACCCCGAGCAGGGCCATCCCGGCGGCGGCCAGCGCGGTCAGCGGGAAGGACCAGCGCCGGACCCGGCGTGCCCCGGCGCCGGTGGCCCGGTGCCAGTCCGCGACGAGCACGCCGAGCCAGGTCAGCACGCTCGCCCCGGCCAGCAGCGCGCCCGTCGTGGAGCCGGTGGCGGCGAGCCGGACCAGGAGGGCGGCGACGACGGTGAACGACAGCAGGGTGCGCCGCCAGGCCAGCCGGGTGCGCTGCGGCTGGAGCCCCGGGTCGCCGGTCACCCGATCGCCCGGGCCAGCACGGCGGCGATCAGGAGCAGCGCGCCGAGCGCCACGGCGAGGGCCAGCACCGCGGGGAAGCGGGAGGCGGGCAGCTCCTCGCCGAGCCGGATGGCCCGTTCGGTCCGCGCCCAGTGGTCCACGGCGCGCACCGCGACCGCGCCGCCGAGCAGCAGCAGCGCGACGGCGATCACCTCGCGCAGGTGGGCCAACGGCAACGGCGGCAGGAACTGGGCGGCGGCCAGCCCGCCGGCGATGAACGCCAGGCCGGTGCGCAGCCAGGCGAGGAAGGTCCGCTCGTTGGCCAGCGAGAAGCGGTAGTCGGGGGTGGTGCCCACCGACCGCAGCTCGCGCGGGTCGAACCACCGCCTGATCGCCTCCCACACATCGTCGATTATCCGCTTTGCCCGCTGCCTAGCCTGGAGGGATGACCGATCTTGACGCGCGTACGTTGCGGGACGCCTATGACAGCCAGATCCGCCCGGAGATCCCGGACCCGCTGCCGGCGGGCGTGACCGTCGAGCGGGACGGCCCGCTGGTCCGGATCCTCGGCCTCGACCAGCGCGGTTTCCTCACGTACCGCACGTTGGACGGGCTGGCCGGGGCGGAGCTGGACGCGCTGATCGCCCGGCAGGTGGAGTTCTTCCGGGGGCGTGGCGAGGCGGTGGAGTGGAAGCTCAACGGCCACGACGAGCCCGCCGACCTGGCCGACCGGCTGCGCGCCGCCGGGTTCGTCCCGGAGGACGAGGAGACCGTGGTGGTCGGCCCGGTCGCGGCCCTGGCCGGCGCCGTCCCGACCCCGCCCGACGGGGTACGCCTGCGCGAGGTGACCACCCGGGAGGACCTGGAGCGGATCGCCGCGATGGAGGAGGAGGTCTGGCACGACGACCGGAGTCACCTGGTCACCGGGCTGGCGAAGGAGATCGCGGCCGACCCGCAGTCGATCACGGTGGTGGTGGCCGAGGCCGGGGAGACGGTGGTCAGCGCCGGCTGGATCCGATACATCGCCGGCACCGGCTTCGCCACCCTCTGGGGCGGCTTGACGCTGCCGCAGTGGCGGCGCCGGGGCGTCTACCGGGCGCTGGTGGCGTACCGGGCGCGGCTGGCCGAGCAGCGCGGGAAGACGTTGCTCCAGGTGGACTGCTCACCGGACAGCCGGCCGATCCTGGAGCGGCTCGGGCTCGTAGCGGTCACCACGACCACCCCGTACGTCTACACTCCGTGATCATGGAGCCGTTGACGGCGGAGGAGCAGTTGACCCTGAAGACGGGGGCGTTCGGCGCCGTCTTCCTGGTCTCGAACGCCGACCCCGGGATGTTGGCCATGGTGCGGGAGAGCATCGCCGCCTCCGGCGCCCTCGACGCGGCCAGCGGGGTGGTGAAGCAGGCGCTCACCACCGGTCCGCTGCCGCAGCTGTCGCGGGACTCCGCGCTGGAGATCGAGTCGGTGGTGCTGGCGGCGCTGGGGCGGGCGGTGGAGATCCTGCGGGCGAAGTCCCCGGCCGACCTCGACGCGTACCGGTCGGTGGTGCTGGCCGCCGCGGACCGGGTGGCCGAGGTGCACCGGGGGGTGGTGCCGGCGGAGGCGGCGGTCATCGAGCGGATCAGGTCCGCGCTGGCCGAGCCGGCGTGACCTGGCCGGGGGACCAGAGCGCCCGCACGTTGGCCCGTACGCACCGGTCGCGGATCCGACCGCAGGCGCACCGGTAGGTGTCCGGCAGCATCCGTCGACAGGCCTGGCGGGCGGCGTCCACACCGCGCGCCGTCCGTCCGGCCGGCGAGCGGTCGCTGATTTCCGACATGTGCGTAACCTCCCGAATTGGGAGTTTACCCCGCGCGGCAGGCGGCGGTGAGCTGTGTCACCCTGAGGCTCCGGGGAGGCAATGCTACTTGCGGGTAACATTGCGCCGTGGGCAACTGCACAGCAGCCCGCGGTTGACCGACCGTTAAGTCACGCGGGAGGCTGCGCCCGAGACCGGGCGAGTGATCGCAACACCAACAGGAGGGTCGTCGAAGCGCGATGAACATCGTCGTACTCGTCAAGCAGGTGCCCGATTCGGGCGCGGACCGCAACCTGCGTTCTGACGACAACACCGTCGACCGCGGTTCGGCGAACAACGTCATCAACGAGATGGACGAGTACGCCATCGAAGAGGCGTTGAAGATCAAGGAAGCGCACGGTGGCGAGGTCACCATCCTGACCATGGGTCCGGACCGGGCGACCGAGTCGATCCGCAAGGCGCTCTCCATGGGCCCCGACAAGGCCGTGCACGTGGTGGACGACGCCCTGCACGGATCCTGCGCCGTGGCCACCTCGAAGGTGCTCGCCGCCGCGCTCGGTCAGCTGGGTGCCGACCTGGTGATCTGCGGCGCCGAGTCGACCGACGGCCGGGTCCAGGTCATGCCGCACATGATCGCCGAGCGGCTGGGCGTCGCCGCCCTCACCGGCGCGCGCAAGCTCACCGTCGACGGCGGCACGCTGACCGTCGAGCGGCAGACCGAGGAGGGCTACGAGGTGGTCACCGCCTCGACCCCCGCCGTGGTCTCCGTCTGGGACACCATCAACGAGCCGCGCTACCCGTCCTTCAAGGGCATCATGGCCGCCAAGAAGAAGCCGGTGCAGACCCTCTCCCTGGGTGACCTCGGTGTCGCCCCGGCCGAGGTGGGCTTCGACGGCGCGACCAGCGCCGTGCTGGAGCACACCAAGCGTCCGCCGCGCTCCGGCGGCGCCAAGATCACTGACGAGGGCGAGGGCGGCGTCAAGCTGGTCGAGTTCCTCGCCACCGAGAAGTTCGTGTGAGAGGTCTGAACCATGTCTGAGGTTCTCGTCGTCGTCGAAGCCACCAAGGAATTCGGCGTCAAGAAGGTCACCCTGGAGATGCTCACCCTCGCCCGCGAGCTGGGCACCCCCAGCGCGGTGGTGCTCGGTGGCACCGGTGCCGCCGAGGCGCTGAGCGCCAAGCTGGGCGAGTACGGCGCGGAGAAGATCTACGCCGCCGAGGGTGACGAGATCGACGGCTACCTGGTGGCCCCCAAGGCCACCGTGCTGGCCGAGCTGGTCACGCGGGTGCAGCCCGCCGCCGTGCTGCTCGCCTCCGCCCAGGAGGGCAAGGAGATCGCCGCCCGGCTGGCCGTCAAGCTGGACAACGGCATCTTGACCGACGTGGTCGGCCTGGACGCCGACGGCACCGCGACCCAGGTCGCCTTCGCCGGCTCCACCATCGTCAAGTCCAAGGTCACCAAGGGCCTGCCGCTGGTCACCGTCCGGCCCAACTCGGTCAACCCGACCCCGGCGCCGGCCACCCCGGCCGTCGAGCAGCTCACCGTCGCCGTCACCGACGCCGACAAGCTGGCCAAGGTCGTCGAGCGGGTCGCCGAGCAGAAGGGCTCCCGCCCGGAGCTCACCGAGGCCGGCATCGTCGTCTCCGGTGGTCGCGGCGTCGGCAACGCCGACAACTTCAAGCTGGTCGAGGAGCTGGCCGACCTGCTCGGCGGCGCCGTCGGCGCGTCCCGCGCGGCCGTCGACTCCGGCTACTACCCGCACCAGTTCCAGGTGGGCCAGACCGGCAAGACGGTCTCCCCGCAGCTCTACGTCGCGCTGGGCATCTCCGGCGCGATCCAGCACCGGGCCGGCATGCAGACCTCGAAGACGATCGTCGCCGTGAACAAGGACGGCGAGGCCCCGATCTTCGAGCTGGCCGACTTCGGCGTGGTCGGCGACCTGTTCAAGATCGTCCCGCAGGCCGCCGACGAGATCCGCAAGCGCAAGTGACCCACCCGGTCGGGGCGCCGCCGTCGGCGACGCCCCGACCGGACCTGCCAGATACACGGAAAGAGTGGCCATTCCGCATGGGATGGCCACTCTTTCCGTGTATCTGCGTGCCGGTTCCCTTCCCGGTGCGGTGGGAAGGGAGCTGATCGGCGGGCCGGGGAGCTGAGCCGGCCCGCCGATCAGCCCGTCAGGGTGCCCCTCAGCAGACTGTCGCCGGAGTGGGCGGGCTTGTTGTCGTACTGCTCGGCGGAGACGTCGACGACCGTGAACCTGCGGAGATCCACGTTCGATGGTATCGGCAGAAGTTCGTCTCCCGAGTCCTTGCTCAGCGTACCGACCGAGAACATCTTCATCGTCGTCGGATCGATCAGCCAGACCTCGTAGTACCCCGGAACCTTCGGGAGATTCGCGACGTGCAGGTGCAACTGGTTGTCGCCCAGCACCCGCGCGTCCCCGTTGGCGTCCTTCGGCGTCGACCCGTACGCCGACAGCGGCGCGCTGGCCAGCACCGCCGGCGCCGGAGCGGGCTGGTCGACGTCGGTCGACCGCAGCACGGCGGCCGTGCCGACCACACCGATCGCGGCGGCGGCCGCGGCGGTGACCGCGGTGACCGCCCAGCGCGACCAGCGGCCCGGCCGCCGGGGACGTACCGGGGTGACCGCCGGAGCCGACGCGCCCTCCGCGGCGGCCGGGGCCTGCGGTCCCCGCCGCTCGCTCAGCGACGGCAGCTCCTCGGCGGCCCGGATCTCGGCCATGATGCCCTGCCAGACGTGGTCCGGCGGCTCGGGCAGGTCGCCGAGACCCTGGGTCTCCGCGCCGATCCCGGCCACATGCTGAAGGCTCTCCAGCTCCGTCCGGCAGTGGTCGCAGCCCTCGAGGTGGGCGGCCTCACCGTCCTCCGCCCCGCTCTCACCGAGCGCCAGAAAGACCAGCCGGTCGTGATCCAGGTGCTGCACCGTCCACCTCCCATCTGCGTTTCAGGCTCGCCATGCCGCGTCGGATGTGGCTCTTGACCGTCCCGAGCGGCACTCCGGTCACGGTCGATATCTGCTGGTGTGTCAGGTCGTCGTAGAAGGCCAGCTCCAGCATCCGGCGCTGGTCGTCGGGGAGCCGGGCCAGCTCGTCGGCGACCACCAGCCGGTCGACCACGGTGTCCGGGTCGGGGCCGGTGGAGACCGGCTCGGGCAGCTGCTTGACCGTCTCGACCACCCGGGTCTCCCGGGCCGCCGCGCGGAGCCGGTCGATCACCTTGCGCCGACCGATGCCGAGCAGCCAGCCGATCAGTGACCCCTTGGCCGGGTCGAAGGTGTCCCGCCCCAGCCAGGCGGCGACGAACGTCGCCTGGGTCACGTCCTCCGCGTCGCTGCGGTTGGCCAGCGTGCTGGTGGCCAGGTGGAGCACCGCCCGGCCGAAGCGGTCGTACGCCTCCCGCAGGGCGAACTCGTCGCCCGCGCGGAACCGCTCCGCCAGGTCGTCCGGGGGTGGAGGCTCAGGTTCCTGTCGTACCGCCGTCACCGGGCGGTTCGCCTTCCGTGGGGCATGCCCGACTGTAACTCCCACAGCCTCCGCCCCACTTTCCCGGTGCCTCCGTGTCCCAGCCGTCTCACCTGTTCTTCGTCGCCGAGGGCCGGTCCGGATGCGTCCGGGGCGAAGAAAAAGAAATTGGATCCGGCTGCATCCGGGGGTCCGGACGGTGGCGTATCCCGTTCTGCAAGCCAGGCCTGACGAATCAGCATCAACCAGCAGGAGGCAGACAATGCAGCTTTCGATCTTCCGTCGGGTCGCCGCGGGCGGCGCGGTGGCCGCCCTGACCTTCGCCGGCGTCGGCGCGGCCACCATGAGCCCCGCGTACGCCGCCTCGTCCAAGGTCTCCGTCGTGCACGGCATCCCGGACACCCCCGTCGACGTCTACGTCAACGGCAAGAAGACGCTGGACAACTTCAAGCCGGGCGACGTGGCGGGCCCGCTGAGCCTGCCGGCCGGTGACTACGACATCGCGCTGACCAAGCCGGGCGAGGCCGTCGACAAGGCCATCCTCAAGGTGGACGACGCCAAGGTGCCCGGTGGCGCCAACATCAGCCTCGCCGCCCACCTCAGCGCCGACGGCAAGCCGGAGATCACCCCGTTCGTCAACGACACCTCGAAGGTGGGCGCGGGCAAGGCCCGGCTGATCGTCCGGCACACCGCCGCCGCCCCGGCGGTCGACGTACGCGCCGGTGGCAAGCCCGTCTTCGAGGGCCTGACCAACCCCAAGGAGGCCAAGGCGGACGTCGACGCGGGCACCGTGAAGGCCGACGTGGTGCTGGCCGGCACGGACACCGTGGCGATCGGCCCGGCCGACCTCAACCTCAAGGAGGGCACCGCCACGATCGTCTACGCGATCGGTTCCGCCGAGGGCAAGAACCTCAAGCTGGTCGCCCAGACCATCACCGGTCTGCACTCCGCTCCGGGCGGCGTGCCCAGCGGCACCGGCGGCCAGGCCGGCACCGGCGTGGACACCTGGTGGTACGTGCTCGCCGGGGCCGGCGTGCTCCTGCTGGTCGGCGGCGGGGCGCGGGTGGCCACCGCCCGGACCGGCCGCAAGTGACGGTGCGCAACCGCGGGGCGCTGGCGGCCATGGCCGCCGGCGTCGCCGCGCTCACCGTCGCCGGCGTGGTGGCGTGCGGGTCGCAGCCGGCGGAGAACGTCGGCTCCGACGAGGCGGCGGCGCTGGCCGGCACCACGCCGAGCGCCGCCCCGACGACCACGGCCGCCGGTGGCGCGTCGGTGCCGGTGAGCGCCGGCACCCTCCCGGCCGACGGGAAGACCGTGCCGCCGGTGAAGCTCGCCATCCCGCCGATCGGCGTGGTCGCCTCCGTCAACCCGGTCGGCGTCAACCGGCGTACCGGCGAGTTCGAGGTGCCGCCGAGCGTCGACCAGGTCGGCTGGTACCGCTACGGGCCGGGGCTGGAGACCACGGGCGGCTCGGTGGTGATCGCCGGGCACGTCGACAGCGCCGAGCAGGGCAAGGGGGCGTTCTTCCGGCTCCGCGAGCTGGACCAGGGCGACACCCTCACGGTCACCGGTGCGGACGGCAGGCAGCGGGGATACCGGGTGGTGGCCCGGGAGGAGTACACGAAGACGAAGATCCCGCTGGACCGGTACTTCGCCCGGGACGGCGAACCCCGGCTGACGCTGATCACCTGCGGCGGCCCGTTCGACCCGAAGACGCGGCACTACCGGGACAACATCGTCGTCACGGCGGTGCCCGCCTGATGCGTACGGGACGGGGCCGGGGCGGAGCGGGTGCACGCTCCGCCACGGCCCCCGTCCCGGCGGGACCTCCGGCGTCCGACGGGTCCACGGCTGGTCGTTACGCTGAATGGTGATGGCATACCTGGATCACGCGGCGACCACTCCCATGCTCGACGAGGCACTGGAGGCGTACGTCGCCACCGCCCGCGAGGTCGGCAACGCGTCGTCGTTGCACGCCGCGGGCCGTCGCGCCCGCCGCCGGGTGGAGGAGTCCCGTGAGCGGGTCGCCGCCGTCCTCGGCGCCCGCCCGTCCGAAGTGATCTTCACGGGTGGTGGCACGGAGAGTGACAACCTCGCGGTGAAGGGCATCTTCTGGGCCCGCCGGGCGACCCGCGCCGACCGGATCCGGGTGGTCTCCAGCGCGGTCGAGCACCACGCCGTCCTCGACGCGGTGGACTGGCTCGCCGGGCACGAGGGCGCCGAGGTGGGCTGGCTGCCGGTGGACGCGACCGGCCGGCTCGACCCGGACCGGCTCCGCGCCGAGCTGGCCGCGCACGCCGACCGGGTCGCCGTGGTCACCGCGATGTGGGCGAACAACGAGGTCGGCACGGTGCAGCCGGTTGCCGAGCTGGCCGCCGTCGCCGCCGAGCACGGCGTGCCGTTCCACACCGACGCGGTGCAGGCGGTCGGTCAGGTGCCGGTCGACTTCGCCGCCAGCGGCGTCGCCGCGCTCACCGTCACCGGGCACAAGCTCGGCGGCCCGACCGGGGTCGGCGCGCTGCTGCTCGCCCGGGAGACCGCCGCCACCCCGCTGCTGCACGGCGGCGGCCAGGAGCGCGACGTGCGCTCCGGCACCCTGGACACCGCCGGCATCGTCGCCTTCGCGGTCGCCGTCGAGGCCGCGGTGAAGGGCCAGCAGGAGTACGCGGCCCGCGTCGCCGCCCTCCGCGACGAACTGGTCGAGCGGGTCCGGCAGGCGGTGCCCGAGGTGATCTTCAACGGCCATCCGACCGACCGGCTCCCCGGCAACGCGCACTTCTCCTTCCCCGGCTGCGAGGGCGACGCGCTGCTGCTCCTGCTCGACGCCCAGGGCATCGCCTGCTCCACCGGCTCGGCCTGCTCCGCCGGGGTGGCCCAGCCGAGCCACGTACTGCTCGCGATGGGCGCCGACCACGACCGGGCCCGGTCCTCGCTGCGGTTCACCCTCGGCCACACCAGCGCCCGCGCCGACGTCGACGCCCTCATCGCCGCGCTCCCGGGCGCCGTCGAACGGGCCCGCCGCGCCGCCGCCCTCCGCACGCCCCGCTGACCCGGCTACGCTCGGTGGGATGAAGGGAGTGGGCTGGTGAGGGTTCTGGCGGCGATGTCGGGCGGGGTGGACTCCGCCGTGGCGGCGGCGCGTGCGGTGGAGGCCGGGCACGACGTGACCGGGGTGCACCTCGCGCTGGCCCGCAACCCGCAGACCTACCGGACCGGGGCGCGCGGCTGCTGCACCCTGGAGGACTCCCGGGACGCCCGCCGGGCCGCCGACGTGATCGGCATCCCGTTCTACGTCTGGGACATGGCCGAGCGTTTCCACGAGGACGTGGTGGACGACTTCGTCGCCGAGTACGCGGCCGGTCGTACCCCTAATCCCTGCCTGCGCTGCAACGAGAAGATCAAGTTCGCCGCGGTGCTGGACCGGGCCGTGGCCCTGGGCTTCGACGCGGTGGTCACCGGCCACCACGCCCGGCTGGGCGCCGACGGGCTGCTGCGGCGCAGCGTCGACGAGGCCAAGGACCAGTCGTACGTCCTCGCGGTGCTGACCCGCGCGCAGCTCGACCGGTCGGTCTTCCCGCTGGGTGACTCCACCAAGGCGCAGGTCCGCGAGGAGGCCGCCCGGCGCGGTCTCGCCGTGGCCGACAAGCCCGACTCGCACGACATCTGCTTCATCGCCGACGGCGACACCCGCGGCTTCCTCGCCCAGCGGCTCGGCGAGGCCCCCGGCGACGTGGTCGACGCACTCACCGGCGCGGTGGTCGGCAGCCACAGCGGCGCGTACGCCTACACCGTCGGCCAGCGGCGCGGCCTGCACCTGGACCGGCCCGCCCCGGACGGCCGCCCCCGTTACGTGCTCTCCATCACGCCGAAGACCAACACGGTGACCGTCGGCCCCGCCGAGGCGCTGGAGGTGTCGCAGGTACGCGCCACCCGCCCGGTCTGGACCGGCGGCGAGCGGCCCGACGCGCCGATCGAGTGCGAGGTGCAGCTCCGGGCGCACGGCGACGTGGTGCCCGCCACCGTGGCGGTGGACGCCGACGGGCTGCACGCCGAGCTGCGCCGCCCGGTGCGCGGCGTCGCCGCCGGTCAGGCGATCGTCGCCTACCGCCCCGACCCGGCCGGTGACGTGGTCCTCGGCTCGGCCACCATCGCCGGCTGAGCACTTCACCCTCACCTCCACGCCCCCGCCCACGCCCCCGCCCACGCCCACGCCCGTGCCCGCGTCCCGGGCCCGCCGTGGGCCGGTTCGGTTCGAGCACCAGGTCGGCGCTGCGCGTCTGCCGGTCTGCCGGTTTGCCGGTCTGCCGGTCTGCCGGTTTGCCGGTCTGCCGGTCTGCCGGTCTGCCCGTGCTGGTGCACCCGGTGGGTTTCCTGGCTCTCGGGTCGCGGTGCGGTGCCGCTCGGCAGAAGGTGTGCCGGGTGCTTCCGGACGCTACGAACTTGATTACATGAATGAATCACCGTCGAGGTGGACGGAGAGAACCTCTGGGCGCGCTGCCCGACCTCGCCCCGACCAACGGTGGTGCCGCCCTGCGGAGTCGTCGTGAGGCGTCACCGATCCATTTGTGTAATCAAGTTCGTAGCGTGCCGTGACCATGCTGCCCGAAGCGGCCGGGCCTGCCGGGCAGACCTGTCGCCTCGGTCGACCAGCCTGTACGTAGTGGCCGGGGATGACGGCCGGGCGCGACCGGCGCTCGGGCTGGTGGGGCGGGCATGGCGGCCGGGCGCGACCGGCGCTCGGGCTCATGGGGCGGTCGGGTGCGGCCGGCGGCCGGGCCGGTCGGTCGGGCGTGGCGGACCGACCGGGTCCGCCGGGCGGGGCGTCCGGGCGAGCGGGCGTGGCGCGGCGGATAGTCTTCGGCCGTGACTGAACAGGCGTGGCCATGGCCGGCCGGGGCGGCGACCGGTGTCGGTTCGCTTCCCGGCACCGACATCGCCGAGGCGCAGCGGGTGGTGCTCGGTGAGCTGCCCGCCCTGCCGCACCTGCCCGAACTGCCCGACCGTGGCCCGGGCGCGGACCTGATCGGGCGCACCGGCGGCCTGCTGGTCGAACTGCCGGTCGAGCTGTACGCGGCCCGCTGGCGGATCGCCCCGCGCCCGGGGCGGGACCTGCGCCGGGCCCGTGACCTGATGGAGCGCGACCTGGACCAGCTCGCCGAGCAGGCCGAGGGGTACACCGGGCCGGTCAAGGTCCAGGCGGCCGGCCCGTTCACCCTCGCCGCCTCGCTGGAGCTGCCGATCGGTGGCCGGCTGCTGCGCGACCCCGGCGCGGTCCGGGACCTCACCGGCTCGCTGGCCGAGGGGCTGCGCGGCCACGTCGCGGCGGTGTCCCGGCGGCTGCCCGGGGCGTCCGTGCTGCTCCAGCTCGACGAGCCGTCCCTGCCGGCGGTGCTGGCCGGCCGGGTGCCCACCGAGAGCGGCTTCGGCACCCACCGGCCGGTGGAGCCCGAGGTGGCCCGCGCGCTGCTGCGAACCGTGATCGACGCCGCCGGGGTGCCGACCCTGGTGCACTGCTGCGCCCCCGACGTGCCGCTGGAGCTGATCCGCTCGGCCGGGGCGGTCGGTGTCGCGCTGGACCTCGGCCTGATCACCGACCTGGACCCGCTGGGCGAGGCCGTCGACGCCGGGTTCGGGCTGCTGGCCGGCGCCGCGCCGGCGCTGCCGCCGTCGAGCGGTCGCGCCCCGACCTCGGCCCAGGTCGCCGACCGGGTACGCACCCTCTGGGACCGCCTCGGCTTCCCCCGCCGCCGCCTCGCCGAGCAGGTGGTGGTCACCCCGGCCTGCGGTCTGGCCGGCGCCACCCCGGCGTACGCCCGCGCGGTGCTGGCCGCCTGTCGCGACGCCGGTCGGCGACTCGTCGAGGAGTGACGTTTTCCGTCGTACCCGTGGGGCACGGTGTAGCCATGGTGGGACAGCTGCGTTCAGTGGTGATCGACTGCCCGGACCCGCGCGCCCTGGCCGGCTTCTACGCCGAGCTGCTGGGCCTGCCGGTGGCCGAGAGCGAGTCCGACGGCGACGACTGGGTGGTGCTCGGCGGGCCGCCCGGGCACCAACCGCGGATCGCGTTCCAGAAGGCGCCGGACCTGCGACCCCCGGCCTGGCCCGATCCGGAGCGGCCGCAGCAGTTCCACCTCGACGTCACCGTCGACGACATCGAGACCGCGGAGCGGGCGGCGCTGGCCCTGGGTGCCCGGCGACTGCCCGGCCAGGGCGAGGGCTGGCGGGTCTACGCCGACCCGTCCGGCCACCCGTTCTGCCTCTGCTGGGACTGACCAGGGCGGACAGCGCTTGCCGGCAGGGTGCATGATCGCCACCGTGATCGACTCTCCGCCGCGCCGCGCCGCCGGCTCGCTCTTCGGCCTCGCCTACGGTGACGCCCTGGGCAAGCCCACCGAGTTCCTCACCGTCGCCGAGATCGTCCGTCGGTACGGCCCGACCGGTCCCCGGGAACTGGTCGGCGACCCGGCCCTGGTCACCGACGACACCCAGATGGCCCTCGCCGTGGCGTGGGCGCTGCACGACGCGCCCGCGTACTCGCCGGAGGCGGTCGAGCCGTTGCTGCGGCAGCGCTTCGTCGCCTGGTCGGTCAGCCCGGACAACAACCGCGCACCCGGCATGACCTGCCTGCGGGCCTGCGCCGAGCTGGCGCTGGGCACCCGGTGGCAGGCGGCCACCGTGGCCGGCTCGAAGGGCTGCGGCGCGAACATGCGGGTCACCCCGGTCGGGCTGCTCGACGTCGACCTGGACACCCTGGCCGGGTTGGCGCAGCTCCAGGCCGGGCTGACCCACGGTCACCCGACCGGCCTGGCGGCCAGCGAGCTGACCGCGTACGCCGTCCGGCTGCTGCGCGACGGCGCGGCACCGGCGGAGCTGCCCGGCCTGCTCACGGCCCGGGCCCACGAGCAGCGCGGGGTCTACCGGGGCGACTGGCTCGGTGACCTCTGGCAGCGTCCGGGGGTGTCGACGCCGGCGGAGTTCATCGCCCGGGGCTGGGACGAGTGCCTGCACGCCCTCGGCCGGCTCGACGCCGCGCTTCACCGTGGCGACGACGGCGGTGACCCGTGCCGGCACACCGGGGAGGGGTGGATCGCCGAGGAGGCGCTGGCGACGGCGCTGCTCTGCGTACTGCGGCACCCCGACGACCCGGTCGGGGCGCTGGCCCGGGGCGCCACCACCGCCGGCGACTCCGACTCCATCGCCGCGCTCGCGGGCGCCTTCGTCGGCGCGGCCCACGGCATGGCCGCCTGGCCCGCCGGATGGGCCGCCCGCATCGAGTACGCCGACCAGCTCACCGCCCTCGCGGGGGCGGCCGACTGACCCGCCCCCGCGAGGGCGCTCAGCCGGCCAGGTGGGGGAGCTTGCGGAGCTGACGCCAGAGGGTGGGGTCGCAGGTGCCGGCGCGGTCGGCGAAGGCAGCCGCGGCGACGTGGATCGGCTCGCTGACGTCGAGGAAGCTGTCGTGGTCGGCGTCGGCGTCCCAGCTCCGGGTGGGGATCCGGACGTGGTCGTCCCGGTCGGACTTGTCCTGGCTGGTGATCTTCAGGACCTCCGCGCCCCGGTCGTCGGCGCGCAGCACCAGGCAGGGGCGCACCTTCGAGCCGGTGCCGTCGGCGTACGGCACGTCGGCCCACCAGATCTCGCCGGGTTGCGGTGTGCCGGCCGGCCGTCGGTCCGCCCCGCGGGGGCGGGGCGGGGCGGTGGTGCTCCGCCCGCCGGGGCGGGTGCCGGAGCGTCCCGGGCGGGTGCCGCCGCGACCGGGGCGGGTTCCCGGGCCCCGATCGCGGGTGCCGTCGCGGGATCCGGAGCGACGGTCGGCCACCCGGCGGCGCCACTCGCTCCACAGCCAGCCGGCCGCGACGGCGGCCACCACCGCCACCGCCCAGAGCACCCAGTCCGGCATCCGTACCCCTGCCTCTCGCCCGTGGCGGGCACCTGTCGCCGCCGTGCGGCGATCGTCGCACGGCCCCGGCCGGTCCGCCCGGTGGCGCGGCGGGCACCCGGCGTGCCTGCTCAAGGCGGGTGCCCGGACGGCTGTCCCACCCGACCGCTACGGTGCGGGGGTAGCACGATCACGGGAGGTCGACAGCGGTGTCCGAAGGCGGCAGGGTGTCCGAAGAAGCGGTTCCCCAGCAGGTCAGCCCCGCGCAGGAGGCGGCGGCGGGTGCCGAGCCGACCCCGGAGGCGCGGGAGCGGCACGCCACGCTGAGCCAGGAGCTCACCGAACACCAGTACCGCTACTACGTCCTCGACGCGCCGACCGTCTCCGACGCCGAGTTCGACACGCAGCTGCGTGAGCTGGCCGCGCTGGAGGCGGAGTTCCCCGCGCTGCGCACCCCCGACTCGCCGACGCAGCGGGTCGGCGGCACCTTCTCCACCGACTTCACCCCGGTCGCGCACGCCGAGCGGATGCTGTCGCTCGACAACGCCTTCGCCGACGAGGAGCTGGCCGCCTGGGCCGAGCGGGTCGAGCGGGACGCCGGCGGTCCGGTGCCCTACCTGTGCGAGCTGAAGGTCGACGGCCTGGCCATCAACCTGACGTACGAGAAGGGTCGGCTGGTCCGGGCGGCCACCCGGGGCGACGGGCGCACCGGTGAGGACGTCACCGCCAACGTCCGCAGCATCCGCGACGTCCCGGCCCGGTTGACCCCGTCGGCCGACTTCCCCGACCTGCCCGAGCTGCTGGAGGTCCGGGGCGAGATCTACTTCCCGGTCGCCGGCTTCGCCGACCTCAACGCCAGCCTGGTCGAGCAGGGCAAGGCCCCGTTCGCCAACCCGCGCAACGCCGCCGCGGGGAGCCTCCGGCAGAAGGACCCGCGGATCACCGCGTCCCGGCCACTGCGCCTGGTGGTGCACGGCATCGGTGCCCGCAAGGGCTTCCAGCCGGCGGCGCAGTCCGAGTCGTACGCGGCGCTCAAGGCGTGGGGGCTGCCGACCAGCGACCGGGTCCGGGTGGTGCCCGACCTGGCCGGCGTCGCGGAATACATCGCCTACTACGGCAAGCACCGGCACGACGTCGAGCACGAGATCGACGGTGTGGTGGTCAAGGTCGACCCGGTCTCCATCCAGGGCCGCCTCGGCTCGACCAGCCGCGCCCCGCGCTGGGCGATCGCCTTCAAATATCCGCCCGAGGAGGTGACCACCCGGCTGCTCGACATCGACGTCAACGTCGGGCGGACCGGCCGGGTCACCCCGTTCGCGGTGCTGGAGCCGGTCCGGGTGGCCGGGTCCACGGTCGCCCTCGCCACCCTGCACAACGCCCGCGAGGTCGAGCGCAAGGGGGTGCTGATCGGCGACACGGTGGTGCTGCGCAAGGCCGGCGACGTGATCCCCGAGGTGCTCGGTCCGGTGGTCGACCTGCGCCCCGCCGACGCCCGGCCGTTCGTCATGCCCACCACCTGCCCGGCCTGCGGCACCCCGCTCGCGCCGGCCAAGGAGGGCGACATCGACATCCGCTGCCCCAACGCGCGCGGCTGCCCCGGGCAGATCCGCGAACGGGTCTACCACCTGGCGAGCCGCAAGGTGCTCGACATCGAGGTGCTCGGCGAGAAGGGCGCCGCGGCGCTGCTGGACGCGCAGATCATCACGAACGAGGGCGACCTGTTCCAGCTCGACGCCGACCAGCTCACCGCCGCGCCGTTCTTCGTCAACAAGGACGGCACCCTCGGCAGCAACGCCACCAAGCTGCTGGAGAGCCTGGCCGTGGCGAAGGAACGCGACCTGTGGCGGGTCATCGTCGCGCTCTCCATCCGGCACGTCGGGCCGACCGCGGCGCAGGCTCTCGCCCGGCACTTCCGTTCGATCGAGGCGATCGACGCGGCCGGCGAGGAGGAACTCTCCTCCGTGGACGGTGTCGGCCCGACGATCGCCGCGAGCATCAAGGAGTGGTTCGCCGTCGACTGGCACCGCGAGGTGGTGCGCAAGTGGGCCGAGGCGGGCGTACGGATGGCGGAGGAGGCGGTCGACGAGGGGCCGCGTCCGCTGGAGGGGCTGACCCTGGTGGTGACCGGGACGCTGGCCGGGTTCAGCCGCGACCAGGCGTCCGAGGCGATCCAGGGGCAGGGCGGCAAGGTCAGCGGTTCCGTCTCCAAGAAGACCAGCTTCGTGGTGGTGGGGGAGAACCCCGGCTCCAAGGCCGACAAGGCGGCCACCCTCAAGGTGCCGGTGCTCGACGAGGACGGGTTCCGGGTGCTGCTGGAGTCCGGCCCGGACGCGGCCCGCGAGGTGGCCCGCGTCGAGGGCTGACCCGCGGTGTGGCTCCCGGGCGGGCGTGACGGCGTATACCAACTTAATTACGACTACGACCGATTCGTGACTGTCGTGTCGGGGAAACCGGCACCGAGGGCGTTTCATTGGTGCACGGCGTGTCACCGGTGCACGCCAGGGCCGTCCCGGGAGGTGCGATGGAGGCCGCCGATCCGCGAAACTCCGTCCCACCCGGACGGGTGGCGCCCTTCTTCGGCTTCATCGCGGCCGTCGCCGTACTGGCCGTCGGTGTCTCGGTCGGGCCGCTGGCCGGGCTGCCCGCCCGGCTGCCCGAGCTGCCGGCCGCGTTCTGGACCATGGCGGCGCTCGCCGTGGCCTGCGACGCGCGCCCGTTCGTCCCGCCCGGCCGGCGGCAGACCTCCGCGGTCTTCCCGTCGACCTGCTTCACCTTCGCCATCCTGCTCGGCTGGGGCCTCGGCCCGGCCGTGGCGGTGCAGGCGGTGGCGGTGGCGGTGTCCGGCTGGCGGATGGGATACGCCCCGTGGCGCACCGGCTTCAACGCCGCCCAGTACGCCTGCGCGCTCGGCGCCGCGTACGTCTTCACCCGGCTCGGCCCGGGCGGCCTCCACGACGGTGGCCGGCTGCACTGGACGGACGTGGCGGCGGTCGGCGGCGCGACCGCCGCCTGGTTCGCGGTCAACTACGGGCTGGTGACCACGGCCGTCCGACTGCGCTTCGGCGACCGCTGGTGGCCGAGCCTGCGTCACGGGCTGGTCTACGAGCTGCTCTCCACCGGTTCGCTGCTGCTGCTCGCCCCGGTGCTGGTGGCCGCCGCCCGGGCCAGCGCCGCCCTGATCCCGCTGGTGCTGGTGCCGCTCTTCGCCGTCTACCGGATGGCCCGGCTCTCCACCGAGCACGAGCAGCTCGCCGCGCTGGACCCGCTCACCGGGCTGCCCAACCGCAAGGCGCTGCTGGCCGAGGTGGCCGAGCAGGTGCACCTGCACGCCGAGCGGGGCGCCCGCGGCGAGCCGGACGGTCACCTGGCGCTGCTGCTGCTCGACCTGGACCGGTTCAAGCACGTCAACGACGCCCTCGGGCACGCGGTGGGGGACCGGCTGCTGGTGGAGGTGAGCGCCCGGCTCAGCGAGGCGGCCGGGGGCGGTGACCTGGTCGCCCGGCTGGGCGGCGACGAGTTCGCCATCCTGGTGCCCCGGCTGACCGGCACCGAGCAGGCCCGGGAGGTGGCCGGGCGGGTGGTCGCCGCGCTCGCCGAGCCGGTCTGCCTGGACGGGCTGCCGCTGGACGTGGGCGGCTCGATCGGCATCGCGCTCTATCCCGAGCACGGCGAGGACTTCGCCACCCTGATGCGCCACGCCGACGTGGCGATGTACGACGCCAAGCACCGCAACGACACCGTCGCCGTGTACGCCGCCGAGTCGGACCACAATTCGGCCGAGCGGTTGAGTCTCCTGGCCGACCTGCGGCGCGTACTCGAAGCGGGGCCGGTCGACCGCGCCGGTGACGCCTCGGGCCGACCGGCCGGGCGGCGGGGTGGGGACGGCGCGGCCCTGACGCCGACGGGCGGGCTGGCCGACGGTGCCGCCGCCGTCGACCACGGGGTGGTGGTGCCCGTCGACGACCTCGGTGCCGCCGGTGACGCGCCCGGCCGGTGGCGGTGGCGCCGCCGACGGGACCGGGTGGAGCTGCGGCACGACGACGAGCTGATCAACCGGATCGTCACCGGGGCCGACCCGATCCGCCGCCGCGCCGGCCGGGCGGTCACCAACGGCGTCCACCCCGCCGACCTGTCGGGGGGTCAGGACGCGTCGGCGTGGGCCGGAACCACCGCCCCGCCGCCCGCCCCGGGCACCGGCCCGGCCGGTCAGCCGGGTGCCGGCAGCCCGGCCGTCCCGGTCGACGGTGTCGGTGGCCCGGCCCGGGACGGCGGCGACGACCCGGGCGAGATCACCATGTACTACCAGCCGCAGATCGCCATCGCCACCGGCGAGGTCGTCGGCGTGGAGGCCCTGCTGCGCTGGCGGCACCCCCGGCGGGGGATGGTCGACCCGGGGGAACTGATCCAGGTCGCCGAGCAGAGCGCGGTGATGCGGCTGCTCACCCGGCGGGTGGTGGACGACGTGATCGACCAGCTCGCCGCGTGGTCGGCGGCCGGGATCACCCTGCGGGCCGCGCTCAACGTCAGCGTCCGTGACCTGCACACCGGTGAGGTCGCCGACCAGATCGCCGACCGCCTCTCCCGGTCCGGCGTCCGTCCCGAGCGGCTCCAGGTGGAGATCACCGAGGGGGCGTTGATGGCCGACCCCCGCCGGGTGCTGGCGACCATCTCCCAGCTGCACCGGATCGGCGTCGGCATCGCGTTGGACGACTTCGGCACCGGCTACTCGTCGTTGCAGCACCTGCGCCGGCTGCCGCTGTCGGAGATGAAGGTGGACCGGTCGTTCGTGCTGGGGATGGCCGACGACCCGGACGACGCGGCGATCGTCCGGTCGATGATCGAGTTGGCCGGGGCGCTCGGGCTGCGGGTGGTCGCCGAGGGCGTGGAGGACGAGCGGACCTGGCGGCTGCTCCACGCGGCCGGCTGCGACGTGGCGCAGGGCTGGTTCCACGCCCGCCCCATGCCCGCCGACGAGCTGGTCGCCTGGCTGGCCCGCTACCGGCCGGTGCGGCCGGGCGGACCGGGCGTGCAGGTCCCGCGCCGCCCCGGCCGGTGACCGCGACGCCGGTCGGTGTCGGCGGCGGAGGGGGAGTCGGAGCGATGGGGACGACCGCAGGACAATAGACTCGCTCCGGTCACCGCGCGTCATCACTCGGACGGCGCGGCCGGCACACGCAGACGCAGGACAGCCACGAAGGGGGCACCCGATGGCCGCCATCTCCCGCGAGGAGGTCGCGCACCTGGCGCGACTGTCGCGGCTCGCCGTCACGGAGGAGGAGTTGGACACCTTCGCCGGCCAGCTCGACGTGATCCTCCAGTCGGTCGCCCAGGTCGGTGAGGTCGCCGCGGCGGACATCCCGCCGACCTCGCACTCCGTGCCGCTGACGAACGTCCTGCGGGACGACGTCGTGGTGCCGGGCCTGACCCCGCAGGAGGCGCTGTCCGGTGCGCCCGACGCCGACCAGCAGCGGTTCCGCGTCCCGCGGATCCTGGACGAGGATGTGGCCTCATGAGCGAGCGCAGCGAGCGAATCATCGAACTCAGCCTGTTGGTGCCTCATGGCGGCACGGAGCGAAGCGGAGTGCCGGCATGAGCGAGCGCAGCGAGCGAATCATCGAACTCAGCCTGTTGGTGCCTCATGGCGGCACGGAGCGAAGCGGAGTGCCGGCATGAGTGACCTGATCAAGCTGACCGCCGCCGAGATCGCCGGTCTGGTGAGCAGCGGTGAGACGAGCGCGGTCGAGGTGACGCAGGCGCACCTGGACCGGATCGCCGCCGTCGACGAGCGGGTGCACGCCTTCCTGCACGTGGACACCGAGGGCGCCCTCGCGGCCGCCCGCGCGGTGGACGAGCGCCGGGCCGCCGGCGAGGAGCTGGGCCCGCTCGCGGGTGTGCCGGTCGCGGTCAAGGACGTGCTGACCACGAAGGGCGTACCGACCACCGTCGGGTCGAAGATCCTGGAGGGCTGGCGCCCGCCGTACGACGCGACGATCGTGTCCCGGCTGCGCGAGGCCGGCACGGTGATGCTCGGCAAGACCAACATGGACGAGTTCGCGATGGGCTCCTCCACCGAATACTCCGCGTACGGCCCGACCCGGAACCCGTGGGACACCGACCGGATCCCCGGCGGCTCCGGTGGTGGCAGCGCGGCGGCCCTGGCCGCGTACGAGGCGCCGCTGTCGATCGGCTCGGACACCGGCGGCTCGATCCGCCAGCCCGGCGCGGTCACCGGCACCGTCGGCGCGAAGCCCACCTACGGCGGCACCTCCCGGTACGGCCTGGTGGCGTTCTCCTCGTCGCTGGACACCCCCGGCCCGTGTGCCCGTACGGTGCTCGACGCCGCCCTGCTGCACCAGGTGATCGGCGGCCACGACCCGCGCGACTCCACCTCGATCCCGCAGCCGGTGCCGGACGTGGTGGCCGCGGCGCGCCTCGGCGCGAGCGGCGACCTGACCGGCGTGAAGCTCGGCATCGTCTCCGAGTTCACCGGCGAGGGCGCCGAGCCGGGTGTGATGGCCGCGTTCCGGGAGTCCGTCGACACCCTGACCAAGCTGGGCGCCGAGGTCGTCGAGGTGTCCTGCCCGCACTTCAAGTACGCGCTGCCGGCCTACTACCTGATCGCGCCGAGCGAGTGCTCCTCCAACCTGGCCCGGTTCGACGGCGTCCGGTTCGGCCTGCGGGTCGGCGACGACGGGAACCGGTCGCTGGAGGAGGTCATGTCGCTGACCCGGGAGGCCGGCTTCGGCCCCGAGGTCAAGCGGCGGATCATGCTCGGCACGTACGCGCTCTCGTCGGGCTACTACGACGCCTACTACGGTCAGGCGCAGAAGGTCCGTACGCTGATCACCCGGGACTTCACCACGGCGTTCGAGCAGGTGGACGCGCTGATCTCGCCGACCACCCCGTTCGTGGCGTTCCCGCTCGGGGCGCGCACCTCGGACCCCTACCAGATGTACCTGGCCGACCTGTTCACCATCCCGACCAACCTGTACGGCGGACCGGCGATCTCGGTGCCCTGCGGGCTCTCCGAGGGCCTCCCCGTCGGCCTTCAGGTGATGGCGCCGACGATGGCGGACGACCGGATGTACCGGGTCGCCGCCGCGTTGGAGTCCGTGGTCGGCACGTTCACCCCACCGGCGCTGTGAGGCAGGAGCTCAGATGACCACGACACTGCCCGCGTACGACGAGGTCGTCGCGCGCTACGAACCGGTGATCGGCCTGGAGACCCACGTCGAGCTGGGCACGAACACCAAGATGTTCTGCGGCTGCCCGACCGACTTCGGCGGCGAGCCGAACACCCGGGTCTGCCCGGTCTGCCTGGGCCTGCCCGGGTCGCTGCCGGTGGCCAACAAGGCTGCCATCGAGGCGACCATCCGGATCGGTCTCGCGCTGAACTGCTCGATCGCGCAGTGGTGCCGGTTCGCCCGGAAGAACTACTTCTATCCGGACATGCCGAAGGACTTCCAGATCAGCCAGTACGACGAGCCGCTCTGCTTCGACGGCTACCTGGACGTCGAGGTGAACGGCGAGCTGGTGCGGATCGGCATCGAGCGGGTGCACCTGGAGGAGGACACCGGCAAGACGCTGCACGTCGGTGGCGCCACCGGCCGGATCCACGGCGCGACCGAGTCGCTGGTGGACTACAACCGGGCCGGCATCCCGCTGGTCGAGATCGTCACCAAGCCGGTCCCCGGCACCGGCGCGCTGGCGCCGGAGGTGGCGAAGGCGTACGTGACCGAGCTGCGGGACGTGCTCCGCTCGCTGGGCGTCTCCGACGTCCGGATGGAGGAGGGCTCGCTGCGCTGCGACGTCAACACCTCGCTGAACTTGCCGGGCGAGGAGTGGGGCACCCGTACCGAGACCAAGAACGTCAACTCGCTGCGTTCGGTGGAGCGGGCGGTCCGCTCGGAGATCCTGCGTCAGGCGTCGGTGCTCGACGCCGGTGGCCGGATCGTGCAGGAGACCCGGCACTTCCACGAGGACACCGGCGACACCACGTCGGGCCGGTCCAAGGAGACCGCCACCGACTACCGGTACTTCCCGGAGCCGGACCTGGTGCCGCTCGCCCCGGACACCGCCTGGGTGGCCGAGCTGAAGGCCGCCCTGCCGGAGCTGCCCCGGCTGCACCGCCGCCGGTTGCAGGAGCAGTGGGGCCTCTCCGACCTGGACATGCAGTCGGTGCTCAACGCGGGCGCGGTCGAGCTGATCGAGCGGACCGTGGCGGCGGGCACCATCCCGGCCGCCGCCCGCAAGTGGTGGCTGGGTGAGCTGTCCCGCCGCGCCAACGAGACCGGCGTGGAGCTGGCCGACGTCGGCGCCACCCCGGAGCAGGTCGCCGAGCTCCAGGGCCTGGTCGACGCCGGCAAGCTCAACGACAAGCTGGCCCGTACCGTGCTGGAGGGCGTGGTGGCCGGCGAGGGCTCGCCGACCGAGATCATGACCAACCGGGGCCTGGAGGTGGTCTCCGACACCGGTGCGCTCACCGCCGCCGTGGACGAGGCGATCGCCGCCAACCCGGGCATCGCCGACAAGATCCGCAGCGGCAAGGTCGCGGCGGCCGGCGCGCTGGTCGGCGCGGTCATGAAGACCACCCGCGGCCAGGCCGACGCCAAGACCGTCCGCGACCTGATCCTGGAGCGCCTCGGCGCGCAGGGCTGAGCCCCACCCGTGAGGCCGCCGTCGTGACCCGGCGGCGGCCTTCGGCCTTTCGAGTACGCGCGCGACCCGCGCCACCCCCTCGCGAGGGCGTCAACGGCGACGCCCGGATGGAGTCACCGTGAACCAGCACGACCTCGACGTCCTCGACGAGATCCAGCGGCGGGTGCTCTGGCTCGCCACCCGGATCGTGGACGCGGCCAACCACGACCGCAGCGCCGGCGACGGGGTGAAGGTGGGCGGCCACCAGGCGTCCAGCGCCTCCCTGGTCACGGCGATGACGGCGCTCTGGTTCGCCCACCTGGACGCCGAGGACCGGGTCGCGGTGAAGCCGCACGCCTCGCCGGTGTTCCACGCGATCCAGTACCTGCTGGGCAACCTGGACCGGTCGTACCTGCCCAGGCTGCGGGCGCGCGGTGGGCTCCAGTCGTACCCGTCGCGGACCAAGGACCCCGACGAGGTGGACTTCTCCACCGGCTCGGTCGGCCTGGGCGCGGCGGCGCCGCTCTTCGCCGCGGTGACCCGGCGGTACGTCGACGCGCACTTCGGCGAGCGCCCGCACTCCCGCTTCGTGGCGCTGATCGGCGACGCGGAGCTGGACGAGGGGAACATCTGGGAGGCCGTCGCCGACCCGGCCACCACCGGCCTGGGCAACGTGATGTGGCTGGTCGACTTCAACCGCCAGTCCCTGGACCGGGTGGTGCCGGGCATCCGGATCAACCAGTGGCGCGGCCAGTTCGAGGCCGCCGGCTGGCACGTCGTGGAGGTCAAGTACGGCCGCAAGCTCGCCGAGGCGTACGCCCGGCCGGGCGGCGAGGCGCTGCGCGACTGGATCGACCGGATGCCGAACGAGCAGTACCAGTCGCTCTTCGGGCTGGCCGGGCCGGCCCTGCGCAAGCAGTTCCTCGACGGCGCACCGGCGGGCATCGCCGAGCTGATCGCGGACACCCCCGACGACGAGCTGGGTCCGCTGGTCACCGACCTGGGCGGGCACGACCTGGCGGCGATGCTCGACGCGTACGCCCAGTGCGACGCGGTCACCGACCGGCCCAGCGTGGTCTTCGCGTACACGGTGAAGGGGTGGGGCCTGCCGATCGCCGGCAACCCGCGCAACCACTCGGCGCTGCTGAGCACCGAGCAGGTCGACGCGCTGCGTACCGCCAACGGGTTGACCGCCGAGACCGAGTGGGACCGCCTCGACCCGGCGTCGGAGGCCGGGATCCGGGCCGGCGAGCGCCGGGAGGCGCTCGCCCGCGCGCCCCGCGAGCGCGCGCTCGGCGTCACCGTCCCGGAGACCACGAAGGTACGCGTCAACAAGCCGATCTCCACCCAGGAGGTCTTCGGTCGGGTGCTGGTGGACCTGGCCCGGGACCCGGCCGTCGCGCCCTACCTGGTGACGACCGCGCCGGACGTGGCCACCTCCACCAACCTCGCCGGGTTCATCAACAAGACCGGCGTCTTCGCCCCCACCGAGCAGCGCTCCTGGACCGAGGACCGGATGCTGCGCTGGACGGAGAGCCCGTCGGGCCAGCACATCGAGCTGGGCATCTCCGAGATGAACCTGTTCCTGCTGCTCGGCCAGCTCGGCCTGTCGTGGGACCTGTCGGGGCAGCCGCTGCTGCCGGTCGGCACGGTCTACGACCCGTTCGTGCTGCGCGGCCTGGACGCCTTCCTCTACGGCACCTACTCGGGCTCGCGGTTTGTGGTGGCCGGCACCCCGTCGGGCATCACCCTGGCCCCGGAGGGCGGTGCCCACCAGTCCACCATCACCGCCTCCGTCGGCCTGGAACTGCCCGGCGTCACCTTCTGCGAGCCCGCGTACGCCGGGGCGCTGGACTGGCTGCTCTGCGACGCGCTCGGCCAGATCGCGCAGGGTGCGGCGCCGGCCGCCACCGCCGCGCCGGCCGAGGACGGGGCGTACTACTTCCGGCTCAGCACCCGGCCGGTCGACCAGGCCCCCTTCGAGGCGGCCCGGGCCCGGCTCGGCGACGCGGTGCTGCGCCGGCAGGTGGTCGCCGGGGCGTACCGGCTGGTGGACGCGCACCGGGCGTACCCGGAACTGGCCGACGCCCCGGTGGTGCAGCTCGCCGCCTCCGGCGCGGTGCTGCCGGAGGTGCTCGCCGCCGCCGCGGAGCTGGCGGAGGAGGGCATCGCCGCCCACGTGGTCGACGTGACCAGCCTGGACCGGCTCTACCGGGCCTGGCAGCGCACCCTGCGGCAGGGCGTGCGGACCGCGGCCGTGCCGAGCGTGCCCGGCGCGCTGCGGTCGGCCTTCGCGGACCGGGTGCCGGTGGTGACCGTGCACGACGCCGCCTCGCACGCGATGGCCTGGCTCGGCTCGGCCGTCGGTGCGCCGGCGGTGCCGCTCGGGGTGGACGAGTTCGGCCAGTCCGGCAGCGTCCAGGAGCTGTACGAGCTGCACGACCTGCTCCCCGGCAGCATCGTCAACGCCGCCCTGGCCGCCCTCTCCCTGCGCTGACCCCGACACCGGCCCACGACCGGCGGCGTGCGGACGGCGCGCCGCCGGTCGGCAGGCCGGAGCCGGTCGGATGTCGCGGAGTGTTGTCACGCTGGGTATTGGCGAACCGCTCACCCACAGTGGTCAGCATCTGCGGCTTGCCTCCCCGGATTCCCGAGCCTTTGCTCTGCAGCCCTATACGCATCACCCTGTTGAGCTGGCATTTCAGGTTTCCGCAGCTCTGCATCCATCCGCGCAGCGCTCACCCAGCGTCAATGCTGCGCCGGTGGCTGCAGAGCAAAGGCACCGAACCGCCCTCCGACCGCAGGGCGTCTGTCACTCAAGGTGGTCAGAGCTGTCTTCGAGCGGCGACGGCCTCGGCCTTCGGGCCGCCCGTCCGCCGTCCTGGTCAGCCGGTCAGCCGGTCAGCCGGTCGTCGTCGGGCCGGCGGTCGGTGACTCCTGCGGACCGCCCCGGGTCGGGGTGGGCGTCACCGGGACCTGGGCGCCCTTGGCCGGCTCCCGGATCACGTGCCGTTCCAGGTTCACCTGCGCCTGTCCGGTCCCGCCCACGGTGATGTCGTCGTACGCCTGGAGCAGCTTCTGCTGGTCGAAGTAGAGCACCGTCATGGAGAGCGGGGTCGGCTTCTCGCCCTCCAGCCCGCGCAGCCCCGCCCCACCCGTGGAGCCCTCCACCATCAGCTGGGTGGGCTGCTTGTCGGGCACCTGGGGCAGCTTCGACACCTGCCGCGCGTGGGTGTGCCCGGCGAGCACCAGCGGGCAGGTCCCGGAGAGCGGGCCCGCCGAGGCCGGGTCGTGCACCAGCGCGATGTTCACCGGCTGCGGCGAGTTGCGGACCGTGGTGGCGAGCTGCTCACCCGCGCCGATCACCTGGTCGGCGACCACCTTGGTGAGCCCGCTGCCGGCCGGTGAGGTCTCCTTGTCGGGGGTGAACCGGGGGTCGCCGATCCCGGCGACGGTCAGCCCGGCCACCGTGGTGGTGGTGTTGTCCAGCACGATCGCGTTGGGCTGCTGGGCCACCGCCGCCGCGGTCCGCGCCGAGTCGTGGTTGCCGCGGATGTAGACGTACGGCTTCTTGAGCAGGCCGATCGAGCCGACGAAGGACGCCTCGGGCTCGCTGCCCCAGTCGGTGATGTCGCCGGTGTCGATCACCACGTCGATGCCGAACTGCTCCACCACCGTCCGGATGAGCTGCCACCCCGTCGGGTTGAGGTGCATGTCGGAGACGTGCAGCACCCGGGTGGTGCCGGGCGCCGGCTCGTAGACCGGCAGCGCGGAGACGGTGGTGTAGAGCTGGCTGACGTTGCCGACCAGCCGCTGGAGCTGCTCGGCGTACTTGGTGTAGTCGTTGGCGATCCGCCGGGCGTCACCGACGATGGCCGGCGCGTTGACCAGCAACCCCTCGTAGCGGGGCTCCTCGATGGCCTGCGGTCGGATGGTCGCCGCGGCCAGGCCCAGACTGCCGGCGGTGACCGCCAGGGACAGCCCACCGGCCCAGGCCGTCCGCCGGACGTCGCGGAACGCCAGCCCCGCCAGGAGCAGGGTCGCCAGCACCGCCCAGCCCAGGGTACGCAGCCCGAGGCGCAGCACCCCGGCCCGGACGTCCTGCACGGCCGACTGGCTGGCCCGGCTGATGCTCGCCGGATCGTCGATCAGGGCCTCGGTACGCCGCTGGTCCAGCGAGCCGAGCTCCACGGTGAGGTGGGTGGGCCCGTCGTGGCTGTCCAGCAGCAGCGCGCCCAGCGGCGGGACGTTGACGGTGGTGCCGCCCCCCACCGCGGGGGTGAGGCTGAGCTGGGCCCGGAACGGTCCGATGTCGGTGCCGACGTGCCCGCCCCCGTACGTGCCGAGCACCGACCCGGCGAGGGCGACCGCCAGGATGGCCAGCACCACGCCGAGCCGCCGCAACGGGCCGCGGACCGCCGGCCGCCCGGCGGTGCGCCCGCGCAGCGGCCAGCGCCGGGTACGCCCGGTGACCGGGGTGTCCCCGGTGCCCGGCTGCTCGTTCTCCTGACCGTCCATGCTGAGATTCTGACCTGCCCGTTGAAGGATCTTGGCAAACCCGCCGGAAGGCGGCCCGTTCGACCGGCCCGGACCCCGCCGACCCGGCCGGTCCGGCGTTCAGCTGCGGCCCGCGCCACCGCCCGCGAAGACCAGCCGCAGGATCCGGTCGTCCTCGGGCACCGGCTGCCCCCGGCCGTCCCGGTTGGAGGTGGTGACCCAGATCGAGCCGTCCGGGGCGGCCACCGCCGCACGCAGCCGACCGTACCGGCCGGTGAGCAGTTCCCGGGGCTGACCGAGCACGGTGCCGGTGTCGGTCAGCTCGACCAGCCAGAGCCGCTGACCGCGCAGGCAGGCGGTGACCAGCAGGCGCTGCACCGCCGCCAGGCCCGAGCAGGAGGCCTCCGTCGTCCGCCACTGCACGATCGGGTCGACGTAGCGCTTGTCACCGGCGCGGCCCTCGACCTGGGGCCAGCCGTGGTTGGCGCCGGGGGTGATCTGGTTGATCTCGTCCCAGGTGTTCTGGCCGAACTCCACCGCGTACATCCGCTTGGCGGTGTCCCAGGCCATGCCCTGCACGTTGCGGTGTCCGAGCGACCAGACCGGCGAACCGGCGACCGGGTTGCCGGGGGCCGGCTTCCCGTCCCGGGTGATCCGCAGGATCTTGCCGCCGAGGCTCTTCGGGTCCTGGGCCGCCGCCTGCCGGCCGGCGTCCCCCGTGCTCACGTAGAGCTGGCCGTCCGGGCCGAAGGCGAGCCCACCGCCGTCGTGGTTGGCGGCGGCCGGGATGCCGGTGAGGATCGGGGTGGGTGGCCCGCCCAGCTCCAGCCGGGCGACCCGGTTGTCCTGCCGGGTCGTGTAGTAGACGAAGACGGTCCGGTCGTCCCGGTAGCCGGGGGAGACCGCGATGCCCAGCAGCCCGCCCTCGCCGCCGGCCGCCACGTCCGGGATGGTCTGCACCTCGGTGACGGTGAGCCCCGCCGGGCCCGACTCCGGGCCGACCCGGAGGATCCGGCCGCTGTCCCGCTCGGTGACCAGCGCGCCGCCGTCGGGCAGGAAGGCGATCGCCCACGGCACCCGGAGCCCCTTGGCCAGCACCGTGGCCACCACCTGCGGGGCCGCGCCGCCCGGCCCGGCGGTCGCCGACGGGGTGGGCAGGTTCGGCGGCTCGCCGGCCGGGTCCGGCGCCGGCTCGCCGAAGGCGCAACCGGCGGTGCCGAGCAGCAGCGCCGCGCACGACGCCGCGAGCGCCGCCCGGAGGCGGCTGGTGCGAGGGTACGGGGGACGGGCGCTCACCCGGCACAGCCTAGCCCGCACGGGGCCGCCCGTCCGGGCGCGACGGATCCGTGGTGCCGGTCGGCGTCAGCGTGCCCGCAGCACCAGCAGGGCGACGTCGTCCTCGCGGGCGTGCGCGGCGGCGAGCAGCCGGTCACACAGCTCGCCGAGCGGGAGCGCCGCGGTGCCGGCGAGCCGGTCGAGCAGCTCGGCGGTGCCCTCGTCGATGGTGCGGTCGCGGCGCTCGGTCAGCCCGTCGGTGTAGAGCAGCAGCGTGTCGCCCCGGGCGAGGGTCAGCTCCCGGGTGGCCCGACTGATCGGGCGGGCGAGGCCGAGCAGCGGCTCCCGGTGCGCGTCGAGCACCTCCACCTTGTCGTCGGCGCGGACCACCAGCGGCGGCGGATGCCCGGCGTTGCACCAGCTCACCGTGAGCCCGCCCGTGGCGTTCCGGCGGACCCGGGTCAGCACGGCGGTGGCCACGGTGCCGATGCGCAGCCCCCGGATCGCGTCGTCCAGATGGGTGAGCAGGTCGCCGACCGCGTCCGTCCGCCCGTACGCGTTGCCCCGCACCAGGTTGCGCAGCTGGCCCATGGTGGCCGCCGCCTCGATGTCGTGGCCGGCCACGTCGCCGATGGCGGCGATCAGGTCACCGTCGGGCTGGACGAAGGCGTCGTACCAGTCGCCGCCGACCTCGACCCGGTCGGCGGCGGGCAGGTAGCGGGCGGCCAGCTCGACGTCGGTGCTGTCGGGCAGCAACGGCAGCATGCTGTGCTGGAGCACCTCGGCGACGTGCCGCTGCTCGCTGTACATCCAGCTGTTGCCGACCGCCTGGCCGGCGCGGCGGCCGATGTCCAGTGCGGTGTGCAGGTCACCGTCGTCGAAGGGACGGCGCCGGCCGCTGTTGACCAGCGTGATGCAGCCGATGGTGACGCTCCGGCCGCCGGCCGCCGTGATCGGCACGCTGAGGTGGGACGCGAAGCCGAGCCGCTCGGCGAGCGGCGGCATCTCCGGGTGGGTGGTGCCGCGTACCACGTCGACGAGGCCGCCGGGGTTGCGCAGCACCGGTCGGCCGGTGCGCAGCACCGCCCGGGTGATCGACTCGGGGCCGAGGCCGGTGATCATCAGCTCGGCGAAGCGGGCCGTCTCGGCGGCCAGATCCGGGTCGCGGTGCACCGCCGAGACCGTACGCGGCGTGCCGGCCGGGTCGACCAGGGTGATCAGGCACCAGTCGGCCAGCAGCGGCACCATGGCGTGCCCGAGCCGGTCGACGGCGGTGGCGATGTCCAGCGTGCCGGTCAGGGTCTCGCTCATCCCGGCCAGCATGGCCAGCCGGTCGTGTGCCTCCTCGGCCCGGCGACGGGCCTCCTCCGCGCCCTCCAGCGCGATCCGCAGCCGCAGCTCCGACGAGCAGGCGGCGGCCAGGTCGGCGAGGGTGCGCAGCTGCTCGGCGGTCCAGGCGCGGGGCTTGCTGTCGATCGCGCAGAGCGAGCCGAGGACCCGCCCGTCCAGGTCGGTGAGGGGGATGCCGGCGTACGCGATGACGCCGAGGTCCTCGATGGCCAGGTTGCGGCGGACCCGGGGATAGAGCCGGGCGTCCGGCAGCACCATCGGCACCTCGATGTCGACGACGTGCTGGCAGAACGAGTGGCTCAGCGGGGTCTCGCGGCGGGCGGCCCACGGCTCCGGCAGGCCCACCGCGCCGGGGAAGAACTGCCGCTCGGCGGTGACCAGGGAGACCAGCGCGACGGGAACGTCGAGCAGGTCGCTGACGAGCCGGGCGAAGCGGTCGAAGGCCTCGTCCGGCGCGGCGTCCAGCCGGGTCTCGGTGAGTGCCCGAAGCCGCTCGGGGTCCGTCAGTGCCGCCATGGGCACAGCGGGACGTTCCGGCGTTGCCTCGGTCATCGACCACCCTGTCTCCCCGATGGAACGCCGGCCGACGCCCCGATCATCCGTTATACCCGGCCGCGGCCGGGATCGCCCCGTCGGAACCGGCGTCGTCCCGGTCACGTCGGTGGTCGGTGGCCGGTGTACCCGTTCGGACGCCGTCCCGACCCTGCACCGTACCGGGGGCTATGGTCGGCGGTCGTGAAGGTATGGATTCCGCACCCCGACGGCCGGTCCCTCCTCGGCGAGCTGCCCCCGGGCGTCACCGTGGAACTGCTGGCGGACCCGGCCCGGCTGCCCTCGTCGCCGGTGGGTGTGCGGTTCTGGGTGCCGCCCTTCCTCGCCGGGTCCGGCACCACCGGGTTGCTGAGCGAGCTGCCCGACCTCCGGGTGGTGCAGCTGCTCTCCGCGGGGGCGGACGCCTGGGCGGGTCGGGTCCCGGCCGGCGTGACGCTCTGCGACGCGCGGGGTGTGCACGACTCGTCCACCGCCGAGTGGGTGGTCACGGCGATCCTCGCCCAGCTGCGCGGCTTCGCCCCGCTGGCCCGCGCGCAGGCCCGGCGGGAGTGGGCGTTCGACGAGGTGGCCCCGACCGACGAGCTGGCCGGCAAGCGGGTGCTGATCGTCGGGGCGGGCTCGATCGGCGCGGCGGTACGGGCGCGGCTGGCCCCGTTCGAGGTGACCTTCACCCTGGTGGCCCGGACGGCCCGCCCGGCCGAGGGCGTGCACGGTGTGGACGAGCTGCCCGCCCTCCTGCCGGAGGCGGACGTGGTGGTGCTCCTGGTGCCGCTGACCGGGCGGACCCGCGGGCTGGTCGACGCCGCGTTCCTCGCGGCGATGCCGGACGGGGCGCTGCTGGTGAACGCCGCCCGGGGCCCGGTCGCCGACACCTCTGCGCTGGTCGCCGAACTCTCCACCGGTCGGCTCCGGGCCGCCCTGGACGTCACCGACCCCGAGCCGCTGCCCGCCGACCATCCCCTCTGGGGGCTGGAGAACGTGCTGCTCACCCCGCACGTCGCCGGCTCGGTACGCGGCCTGCTGCCGCGCGCCTACCGCCTGGTGGGGGAGCAGCTGCGCCGGTTCGTCGCGGGTGAGCCGCTGACGAACACGGTGGTGGACGGCTACTGACCCGTCCGGTCAGCGGCGCGGGTCGGCCGGTCCCGGCGGTCAATGGCTCGGGTCGGCCGGTCCCGACCGTCGGCGGTGCGGGTCGGGCAGTTCCCGGCCGTCGGCGGCGCGGGTCGGTCGGTTCCCGGCCGTCAGCGGCTCGGACCGGGCAGTTCCCGGCCGTCAGCGGCTCGGGTCGGGCAGTTCCTGGCCGGTCGCGGCGACCAGGCGGGGCAGGTCGGCGGCCCGGACGGCGGGCAGGAGCACCTGCTGGCCGTCGTCCAGCCGGGCGGTCACCCGGCCCCGGGGGTCGGTGACCAGCTCGGTGACCCGGGCCCAGGGGATCCGACGTCCACCGGCGAGGGCCCGCAGTCGCAGCTCCCGGGCGTCGACGTCGGTGCCGGAGCGCCACGCCCAGACCGCGATGCCCAGCGGGATCAGCAGCACCCAGAAGAGCCACCAGCGGGCGGTGGCGAGCGGCAGCGCCCCGATGAACGCGACGATCGCGGCGACCAGGATCGCCTGGTTGTGCCGGAAGCTGACGGTGTCGGCGCGGTTCACCCCCCGATGATCGCACCCCGCTGGGTCTCCGTGGCGGTCGGGCGGCGGCGCGGTGACCGGGGCGACTCCTGTGATCGGGGTCACCCGGAGTTGGCCGTCACCGCGTCGCAGATGAGTCGTTGGGAGGCGTGGTCGCGCCGTGTCTCCGGCCCGGTGGGCCGATCCGTCGCCGTCTCCGTCGTCAGCCCAGTCCCCGACCCGTTCGACCCCGCACGTCGTTCCGCAACCGCACCGCCCCGTGCCCCCTCACGAAGGCGACCGCCGTGCCCGTCGCGTACCCCTCCGGCGCTCCGCGCCGCCGCCCGCCCGTTCCCGACCTGGTCGTGCTCGCGGTCGGTGCCCACGTCGTCCTCGCCGGTCTCGTCGGCCTGGTCCCGCCGTCCGCCGCCGTCGCGCTCGCCGTCGCCGCCGGCTGCGCCCTGGCCTGTGTCCGACTCTCCTGGCTGGCCGGTGCCCGGCCGCCCGCACCCGGCCGACGGCCCGCACCCGGTCCGTCCCCGGCCGCAGGTCCGCCTGCGGCTCCCGGCCTTCCCCCGGCGTCCGGCCTTCCCCCGGCGTCCGGCCTGCCCCCGGCGTCCGGTCCGGCTGCGGGGGCGGGTCCGTCCGGGGTGTCCGCTCGGTCGACGTCGCCACGTCCACCCCTGACACCGGCGCCGACCGCCCGACGGGCCGCGCTGCCCCGCCGGGTGGTTGCGCTCCTCGACGCCGCCGTGCTGATGACCGGCCTCACCGTGGCCGTGCTGCCGCTGACCGGCCCGGCGCAGCGGTTGCCGGTGGCCCTCGGCGGGCTCACCGTGGTCATGCTGCTGCACGCGGCGGGGCTGCTCGGGCTGCCCGGTCGGTCCCGGCTGCCCGGCCCGGAACGGCTCCGCCGCGTCGTCGACGTCGTCGGCCTCGGCGTCAGCCTGACCTTCGCCGGTGCGGTGCTGCTGCCGGCCGGCGCGGTGCCGGTGGCGGCGCGGGTGGCGAGCGTCGCCGGCGCGGTCGGGCTGGCGGTGCTGGTGGTGGCCGCGCTCGCCGACCGGCGCCGCCGCCCCGGCGCCGCGCTCTGCCTGACCGGCGCGGCCGCGGCCCTCTCCGGCCTCGCCGTGCTGGTGGTGCTGCTCGCCTACCGGGCCCCGGACCGGGCCACCCTGGTCGTGGTGCCGCCGCTGCTCGCGGGGGCGCTGCTCACCGCCGCGGGCGCCCGTCGCACGGCGGCCGGCGACCCGCCCCGCCCCGGCGGTCCGGCGGCCGCCTGGCCCCGGGTGACCGCCCCGGCCGGGGTGGCCGCACTCGCCGCCGCCGGCCACCTCTGGTGGCTGGGGGAGTTCACCGCGCCCGCCGTCGCGCTCGGCCTGGCGGTGATCCCGCCGATGGTGCTGCGGGAACTGCTCACCGTCGTCGACCAGCGCCGTCAGGCGGACCGGCTCGCCGCGCACGAGGCCCGGCTGCGGGACCTCGTCCGGGACGCCGACGAACGGGACCGGCTGGCCCGTACGGTGCGCCGGCTCGCCGCCACCGACCAGCTCACCGGGCTGGCCAACCGGGCGGAACTCCTGCGCGAGCTGGCCGGCCGGGGCCCGGGGTCGCCGCGGGGCGCGCTGCTCGTCGTCGACGTGCACGGGCTCGGCGCCGTCAACGAGGGGTACGGGCACCTCGTCGGCGACCGGGTGCTGGTCGAGGTGGCCCGGCGGCTGCGTGCCGGCTGCGGCCCCGGCGACCTGGCGGTACGGCTGGCCGGCAGCGAGTTCGCGGTGCTCACCGCGACGGGTCCGGTGCTCGCGTACGGGTTGGGCACCCGGGTGCTGGCCGCGCTGACCGAGCCGTGCCCGGTGCCGGGCGGGGCGGTCGTGTTGCGGGCCAGCATCGGGCTCGCCGAGACCGCCGCCGGTGATCCGCAGGACGTGCTGCGCCAGGCCGACCTGGCCCGCCGCCGGGCGGTGCAGCTGGGCCGGGACCGGGTCGAGTGGTACGACGCCTATCTGGAGGAGCAGCTGGTCCGCCGGCTCGACCTGGAACGGGAGCTGCCCGGCGCGGTGGACCGGGGTGAGCTGGACCTGGTCTATCAGCCGGTGCTCGCCCTGGCCGACCGGCAGCCGGTGGGCACCGAGGCGCTGCTGCGCTGGCGCAGCCCCGCGCTGGGCACCGTGCTGCCGGCGGAGCTGCTGCCGGTGGCGGAGGATCTGGGCCTGGTGGGTGAGGTGGGCCGCTGGGTGCTGGACCGGGCCTGCCGGCAGCTCGCCGACTGGTCGGAGGGGGGCCGTCGGCTCTGGATGTCGGTGAACGTCACGCCGGGGGAGCTGACCGCGCCGGACTTCGTGCCGTCCACCGCGACCGCGCTCGCCGCGTACGGGGTGCCGGCGGACCGGTTGGTGGTGGAGGTGGCCGAGCCGGCGGTGGCCGCCGAACTGCCCACCGTGGTGGCCCGGCTGGCCGGGCTGCGCTCGTTGGGGGTCCGCACCGCGCTGGACGACTTCCGGGCCGAGCACGCCTCCCTCGCCCAGCTCCGTCGGCTCCCGATCGACCTGTTGAAGGTCGGTCCGCACCTGGTCGGGGCGACCGGCGACGGGCACCGTCCGCTGATCGACGTGGTGGTGAACCTGGGTGACCGGCTGGGGCTGGACGTGGTGGTGGAGGGGCTGGAGTCCGACGCCCAGGTCGCCGGGGCGCGTCGTGCCGGGTGCCGCTACGGCCAGGGCTTCGCGCTGGCCCGGCCGGCGACCGCCGAGCGGGTGGAGGCCTGGTTCGAGGAGTTCCCGTCGGCCTCCCGCTGAACCCGGTCGTTCAGTGATTGCTGAACCGGTTCACCTGACTCGGGGCGGTGCGGTGCTGCCGCGCGGGGTGAGGTGCGCGGTCTCGTCCTGGAGCCCGGTCACCGGCTCGCCGGCGATCACCGCGAGGAGCTGCCGGGCGGCGTGGGCGCCGTACGCCGGGATGTCCCGGCCCAGCGCGGTCAGCGGCGGATGCACCAGCTGGCAGAGCGGGGAGTCGTCCCAGGCGACGATGGAGAGGTCGCCGGGGACCGCGAGCCCCATCTCCTGCGCCACGGAGAGCCCGGCGATCGCCATCACGTCGTTGTCGTAGATCACCGCGGTCGGCCGTTGCGCGGAGCTGAGCAGGCGACGGGTGGCCCGGGCGCCCTCCTCGCCGGTGTAGTCCGACCAGACGGTCGTCGCCTCGTCCAGGCCGAGCCGCCGGCACACGTCGGTGAACGCGTCGCTGCGGATCTCGGTGTGCAGCAGCGAGGGCAGGCCGCCCACCCGGGCGATCCGGCGGTGGCCGAGCGCGACCAGGTATTCCACGGTCTCGACCAGGGCGGCGGCGTCGTCGGACCAGACGCTGGCCAGCGTGCCGGTGTGGCCGGGGCCCCCGATCACCACGGCGGGCAGTTGCAGCTCCTCCAGGGCGGGCACCCGCCGGTCGTCGGTACGCAGGTCGCAGAGGAAGACGCCGTCGACCCGCCGTTCGGCCCACCAGCGCCGGTAGACCGCGATCTCGGCGTCCTGGTCGGCCACCACCTGGAGGGTGAGCGCGTACGAGCGGGCGGAGAGTTCGGCCTCGACGCCGCTGATCAGCTCCATGAAGAACGGCTCGATGCCCAGTATCCGGGCCGGCCGGCACAGCGCCAGGCCGACCGCCTTGGCGGTGGCGCCGGAGAGCGCCCGGGCGGCGCTGCTGGGGCTGAAGCCGATCTCGGCGGCGATCGCCAGGATGCGCTGTCGGGTCGCGTCGGAGACGCCGGGCTGTCCGTTCAGCGCGTACGACACCGCGCCCTTGGAGACCCCGGCCCGCCGGGCGACATCGGCGATGGTCGGCCGCTTCACCGGCGCGCTCCTCCACTGTCCGGCCCCTCGGGGCGGGTTGTTCGTCCGCCGGGGTGTCCGGCGGACGTCACGCTACTGCAAGGGGTCCGGCCGGCGGGGTGCGCGCGGCGCGTCCCCGGGCTGAACCGCACAGCCCGGCACTTGCGCGGTTAAGCGTACGGCCTGACCCACCGTTCTCCGCCACCCCGGACGGGCCCGAAATTGCGCCGGAGAGCGCTTCACCACGCATGAGCGCGCTCCCACGAACACGGGATGGTTACGGGTCGGCCACGGCGTTAACCGCCCGTTGACAGTGCTAAGACGGCCCCGTACGGTGGCCTCACTTATCCGGTTCAGTCAACGTCTCTCGATCTCGGGAGCGTTCCCATTTGGCGCGGAGGATGACATGAGACGGTCCTGGTTCCACTGGGCCCGGGCGACGGCGATCGGTGCCGTCAGCCTGGTCATGGTCGCTGCGTGCAGCGGCAACAGCGGCAACAGCGGCAGCTCCGACTCGGCCGGTGGGCCGGTCACGTTGAAGATCAACTTCTGGGGCGACTTCGGCCTCCAGGACCTCAAGACCAAGTACGAGGCCGACCACCCGAACGTCAAGATCCAGCTGAACTCGGGCGAGTACAACGCCCAGCACGAGGACCTGCAGAAGAAGCTGATCGCCGGCTCCGGCGCCCCGGACATCGCGGCGATCGACGAGGGCTTCATGGTCCAGTTCCGTGGTCAGTCCGACAAGTTCGTCAACCTGCTCGACAAGGGCGCCGGCAAGTACGAGAGCAAGTACCTGCCCTGGAAGTGGAAGCAGTCGCTCACCCCGGACGGCAAGACCCAGATCGGCCTCGGCACCGACGTCGGTGGCCTGGCCATGTGCTACCGGAGCGACCTGTTCAAGGCCGCCGGACTGCCCACCGAGCGCGACCAGGTCTCCGCGCTCTGGCCCACCTGGGACAAGTTCATCGAGGTCGGCCAGCAGTACACCAGCAAGACCAACAAGAAGTTCATCGACTCGGGCACCAACCTGTTCAACCCGATCCTCGGGCAGCAGCCGGTCGGCTTCTACAACGAGCAGGACCAGCTCCAGATGGACGGCGGCCCGAAGGTGGCCTTCGACTACACCGTCAAGGCCGTCCAGGCCGGTCTCTCGGCCAACCTGGCCAGCTTCCAGGCCGACTGGGACAAGGGCTTCACCAGCGGCTCCTTCGCCGTGCTGGCCTGCCCGGCGTGGATGCTCGGCCACATCAAGGACACCGCCCCCGGCACCCAGGGCAAGTGGGACATCGCCGCGGTCCCCGGTGGCGGCGGCAACTGGGGCGGCTCGTTCCTGACCATCCCCAAGCAGGGCAAGCACGTCGACGAGGCGTACAAGCTGCTGGAGTGGCTGGTCCAGCCGGAGCAGCAGATCGAGATCTTCAAGAAGGTCGGCAACCTGCCGTCGCAGCCGGCGCTCTACGCCGACCCGGCGATCGCCGACTTCAAGAACCCGTTCTTCAACAACGCGCCGGTCGGGCAGATCTTCCCGAAGATGGCGCAGGGCCTCACCCCGCAGTACCTGGGCAAGAAGAACGGCCCGACCCGGGTGGCGGTCGAGAACGTCATCATCCGCGTACAGAACAAGACCCTGAAGCCGGACGCCGCGTGGGCGGAGGCGGTCAAGGAGGCCGACAAGGCCAGCAAGTCCTGACGCACCGGTGACCGGTGGCGGGGTGGGCCCCGGCCCGCCCCGCCACCGCCCGGGCGTCGCCGAGTTCCCACCCCGTCACCTCACCGGCCCTGGAGTGTCCTATGTCCACCACCCGTGCCGCACCCGCGCCGTCGAGCCACCGAGCCGCGCCGGAGCGCGGCCGCTCCGGGGGCGACGACCGGCGGCTCACCTGGCGCAACCGGCTGTACCGCTTCGACATGCGCTACATGCCGTACCTGATGATCGCCCCGTTCTTCCTGATCTTCCTCGCCTTCGGGCTGTTCCCGCTGCTGTTCAACGGCGTGGTGTCGCTGCGCAACTACCGGCTCGACGACCCGACGCTGCCGTACTGGGCCGGCGTGGAGAACTTCAGCAAGCTCCTCGGTGACGAGGACTTCTGGAACGCCCTCTACAACACCTTCGGCATCTTCCTGCTCTCCACGGTGCCGCAGCTGCTGCTCGCGCTGGTGGTCGCCTCGCTGCTCAACCGCAAGCTGCGGGCGCAGACCTGGTGGCGGGTGGGCATCCTGCTGCCGTACGTGACCCCGATCGTCGCCTCGACGATGGTCTTCAGCGTCTTCTTCTCCCGCGACTTCGGCATGGCGAACTGGGTGCTCGGCCTCTTCGGCCTGGGCGGCGGGGACACCCCGATCGACTGGCGGGCCGACAAGCCGCACGCCTGGATCGCCATCGCCACCATGGTCAACTGGAAGTGGATCGGCTACAACGCGCTGCTCTACCTGGCCGCGATGCAGTCCATCTCCAAGGACGTCTACGAGGCCGCCGCGATCGACGGCGCCGGCCCGTGGAAGCAGCTCTGGCGGATCACCGTGCCGTTGATCCAGCCGATCATCGTCTTCACCGTGGTGCTCTCCACCATCGGTGGACTCCAGCTCTTCACCGAGCCGATGCTCTTCGACCTCAACTCGCAGGCCGCCACCGGCGGACCGAACGGCGAGTGGCAGACCATCGGCCAGCTCATCTACAAGGTCGGCTGGAAGGACCTCAACCTCGGCTACGCCGCGGCGATGTCCTGGGCCCTGTTCGTGATCACCCTGATCATCGCCGGCCTCAACACCCTGCTGACGAACCGACTGGCCGGAGGGCGCAAATGACCGCCGTGGCACCCCCGCGTCCCGCCGTCGCGGGCAAGCGGAAGCGGCCGACGCTGATGGGACGGGCACCGCAGGACACCCCCGCCGGCCTCTGGACCTATCTGCTGCTGTCGGTGACGTTCCTCCTGGCCGCGTTCCCGCTGTACTGGATGTTCGTCATCGCCACCAGCGACGACCAGGCGCTGGCCAAGCTGCCGCCGGCGGTGATCCCCGGCAACCAGTTCATGGTCAACATCAACGAGGTCTTCTCCCTCCAGGACGTCTACTTCGCCGCCTCCCTGGTCAACAGCGTCATCGTCTCCACCGTGGTGACCGCCTCGGTGCTCTTCTTCTGCTCGCTGGCCGGCTTCGCCTTCGCCAAGCTGCGCTTCAAGGGCAGCCGGGCGCTGATGCTCGTCGTGGTGCTCACCCTCACCGTGCCCAACCAGCTCGGCATCGTGGCGCTCTACATCGTGATGAGCAAGCTCGGCTGGAACGGCACCCTGCTCGCGGTCATCGCCCCCGGCCTGGTCACCGCGTTCGGCGTGTTCTACATGCGGCAGTTCATCGTCAACACCGTCCCGGACGAGCTGGTCGAGTCGGCCCGGATGGACGGCGCCTCCACCATGCGGGTGTACGCCAACATCGTGCTGCCGGCGATCCGCCCGGCCATGGCCGTGCTCGGCCTGCTCACCTTCGTGGCCACCTGGAACGACTTCCAGTGGCCGCTGATCACGCTGAGCGGCACCGACTTCCCGACCTCGATGGTGGCGGTCTCCGACCTGGCCAGCGGCAACTACGTGATCTACCGGCGGGTACTGGCGGGCGCGTTCGTCGCCACCGTGCCGTTGCTGGTGATGCTGTTCATCGGTGGACGCCAGATCGTCCGCGGAATCATGGAAGGCGCGGTGAAGTCGTGAGCCAGCACGCGTTGCACGAGGGCTGGGTGCTGCGGGCCGTCCCCGGTCCGCAGGTGCCGCCGGAGATCGCCGACCGGGCGGTGCCGGCCACCGTACCCGGCTGTGTGCACACCGACCTGCTCGCCGCCGACCTCATCGCCGACCCCTACCTCGACGACAACGAGACCCGGCTGGCCTGGATCGGGCGCACCGACTGGGTCTACGAGACCACCTTCGCCTGGCAGCCCGGCGACGACGACCGGGTGGACCTGGTCTGCGCCGGGCTGGACACGGTCGCCACGGTCACCCTCAACGGCACCGAGGTCGGCCGCACCGAGAACCAGCACCGCGGGTACCGCTTCGACGTGGGCCCGCTGCTGCACCCCGGCGCGAACACGCTGACCGTGCGCTTCGACTCGGCGTACCGCTATGCGGAGGCGCACCGGGACCGGCTGGGCGACCGGCCGAACGCCTATCCGGAGCCGTTCCACTTCATCCGCAAGGTGGCCTGCAACTTCGGCTGGGACTGGGGACCGACGGTGGTGACCGCCGGCATCTGGCAGGAGATCGGGCTGCACGCCTGGTCCACCGCCCGGCTCGCCACGGTCCGGCCGCTGGTCACCGTCGACGGCGACACCGGGACGGTGGAGCTGCACGTCGAGGTCGAGCGGGCGGCCGAGACGCCGGTCACCCTGCGCGCCACCGTCGCCGGCGCCACCGGCGAGGTCACCGTGCCGGCGGGGGAGCGCACGGCCGTGCTGACCCTGACCGTCCGCGACCCCGAGCGCTGGTGGCCCCGGGGGTACGGCGAGCAGGCCCTGCACCAGCTCGACGTGACCCTCTGCGCGGCGGACGGCCGTACCCTGGACGCCTGGTCCCGCCGGGTCGGTTTCCGCTCGGTACGCCTCGACACCGCCCCCGACGCGCACGGCTCCGCCTTCGTCCTGCACGTCAACGACGTGCCGGTCTTCGTCAAGGGCATCAACTGGATCCCCGACGACGCCTTCCCCAACCGGGTCACCCGTGACCGGCTGGCGCAGCGCTTCCGCCAGGCCGCCGACGCCAACATCAACCTGCTCCGGATCTGGGGCGGCGGCCGGTACGAGTCGGACGACTTCTACGAGCTGGCCGACGAGGCCGGGCTCCTGGTGCAGCAGGACTTCCTCTTCGCCTGCGCCGCGTACCCGGAGGAGGAGCCGTTCCGCTCGGAGATCGAGGCGGAGGCGCGCGAGCAGGTCACCCGGCTGGCCGCGCACCCGTCGCTGGTGCTCTGGACGGGCAACAACGAGAACATCTGGGGCTGGCACGACTGGGACTGGCAGGAGCCGCTCGCCGGCCGGACCTGGGGGCGTGGCTACTACCTGGAGCTGCTGCCGGCGATCGTCGGCGAGCTGGACCCGTCCCGCCCGTACTGGCCGGGCAGCCCCTGGTCGGGCAGCGAGGACCTGCACCCGAACGACCCGGCGCACGGCACCATGCACATCTGGGACGTCTGGAACGACGACGACTACACCAAGTACCGCGAGTACGTGCCCCGCTTCGTCGCCGAGTTCGGCTACCAGGCGCCCCCCACGTACGCGACGCTGCGCCGGTCGATCTCCGACGAGCCGCTGGCGCACGACTCGCCCGGAATGGCGCACCACCAGAAGGCGATCGACGGGGACCTGAAGCTCCAGCGGGGGCTGGACGCGCACCTGCCGGTGCCCGCCGACTTCGACGACTGGCACTACCTGACCCAGCTCAACCAGGCCCGCGCCATCCAGCTCGGGGTGGAGCACTTCCGGTCCCACCGGCCGGTCTGCATGGGGACCATCGTCTGGCAGCTCAACGACTGCTGGCCGGTCACCTCCTGGGCGGCGGTCGACGGGGACGGTCGCCGCAAGCCCCTCTGGTACGCGCTGCGCCGCGCGTACGCCGACCGGCTGCTGACCGTGCAGCCGCGCGACGGCGGGCTGGCCGTGGTGGCGGTGAACGAGACCGGCGAGGCGTGGCGCGGGCCGGCCACGGTCACCCGGCTCACGCTGACCGGGGAGCCGAGGGCGAAGACCTCGGTCGAGCTGGACGTCCCGGCGTACTCCTCGGTGGTGCTGCCGCTGCCGGCGGAGCTGGCGCGGCCGGACGAGGCCCGGCGGGAGCTGCTGGTCGCCGAGGCCGGCGACACGGCGGAGCGGGCGCTCTGGTTCTTCGCCGAGGACCGCGAGATCGACTGGCCGGCGGCCGACCTGGACGCCTCCGTCGAGCCCGGTGACAGCGGCCAGCGGGTCCGGGTGACCGCCCGGAGCGTGCTGCGCGACCTGGCCCTCTTCCCGGACCGGCTGGACCCGTCGGCGCAGGTCGACCAGGCCCTGGTCACCCTGCTGCCGGGCGAGTCGGTCAGCTTCACGGTGCGCGCCGACCGCCCGCTGGACCCGACCGCCCTCACCACTCGCCCCGTCCTGCGCTGCGTCAACGACATTCGGGAGGGGGCGCGATGAGAAGGCGGCTGGCCGGCGTACTGCTGGCCCTGGCCGGGCTGCTCGCCGCGACCGGGGCGGCAACCCCGGCCGTGGCGGGCGCCCGGCACGACGGCGGCTTCGTGGTCCGCAAGGGGGACCAGCTCTTCCTGGACGGCAGGCCGTTCCGGTTCGCCGGCACCAACAACTACTACCTGGAGTACAAGTCGCACCGGATGGTCGACGACGTCTTCGCCGACGCGAAGGCCGCCCGGTTCACCGTGCTGCGGCACTGGGGCTTCCTCGACATCGGCAACGCCGACGACAGCAACTCCGTCTCCGGCAAGTCCGACGGCGTCTACTTCCAGTACTGGGACGGCACGAAGCCGGCGTACAACGACGGCCCGGACGGGTTGCAGCGCCTCGACTACGTGCTCTACGCGGCCCGCCGGGCCGGCATCAAGGTGGTCGTCCCGCTGACCAACAACTGGCGCGACTTCGGCGGCATGGACCAGTACGTCCGCTGGCGCGGTGGCGGCCACCACGACGACTTCTACACCGACCCGGTGATCCGTGGCTGGTACCGGGACTGGGTCTCGCACCTGCTGAACCGGGTCAACCCGCTGACCGGCGTCGCCTACCGGGACGACCCGACGGTGATGGCGTGGGAGCTGGCGAACGAGCCCCGCTGCAAGGGCTCCGGGGTCTATCCCACCTCGCCGACCTGCACCACCGACACGCTCACCGGCTGGGCCGACGAGATGAGCCGGCACGTCAAGGCCGTCGACCGGCACCATCTGGTCGGCGTCGGCGACGAGGGCTTCTTCTGCGACGACCCGGCCGCGCAGGAGTGGACGGTCAACTGCGGCGAGGGCGTCGACTCGGTCGCCCTGGCGAAGCTGCCGGCCGTGGACCTGATGGGCTACCACCTCTATCCCGACGCGTGGAGCAAGGACGCCGACTGGGGCACCGCGTGGATCGAGCGGCACAGCCGGGAGGCGGCGGCGATCGGCAAGCCGGTCATGCTCGGTGAGTTCGGCTTCGCCGACAAGGCCACCCGCAACCCGGTCTACCAGCGGTGGACCGACGCGGTGATCCGTAGCGGCGGCACCGGCTTCCTCTACTGGATCCTCTCCGGGGTCCAGGACGACGGCAGCCTCTACCCGGACTACGACGGCTACACCGTCTACTGCCCGAGCCCGGTCTGCACCACGCTGGCCAACGCGGGGGACGCCATCCGACGCGGCCCCCGGCCGCGCCCGCCGGTCGCCGACCACGACACCGCGACCACCCAGGCCGGCACGCCGGTCACCCTCACCCCGACGAGCAACGACATCGCGTACGCCGGGCCGGTCCGGCCGTCGACCATCGACCTCGACCCGGTCGAGTACGGCCAGCAGCGCGTCCTCGCCACCGCCGGCGGCTCGTTCGCGCTGACCGCCGCAGGCGAGGTGGTCTTCACCCCGGCCGACGGGTTCCAGGGCAAGGCGGCCGGGCGGTACACCGTCCGGGACGCCGCCGGTCGGGTGTCGAACCCCGCCGACCTGACCGTCACCGTGAAGCCCGCACCGGGCGACCCGATCCAGCTCGCCTCCTGGGAGACCGGGGTGGAGGGCTGGGCGCCGGGCAGTTGGCAGACCGACGCCGGCACGGTCGCGCAGACGTCGTCCTTCGCCACCGAGGGCAGCCACGGCCTCGAAGTGGCGGCCACCGGCGGCGGCTGGTTCGGGGTGACCCTGCCGGCCCCGGTCGACCTGTCGGCGAAGGCGACCCTGAAGTACGACCTGCGGACCTCGGTGACCGCCGGCAGCTCGACGGCGATCGCCCTGCAGACCGGCTCCGGCTTCAGCTGGTGCCAGTCGACGTTCGGCTGGGTCGGGCAGGGGACCACCACCACGGTCGAGGTGGACCTGCTCAACCAGATGTCCTGCGACGCGGCGGCCCTGGCCGACGTGCGCGGAGTGCTGATCTGGGTCAGCCCCGGCACGCACGACCTGGACAACCTCCGCGCCGACTGATTCCGTGCGGACGGGCGGCGGTTACCCCCGCCGCCCGTCCGCCGCAGCTTGCTAAGTACCGATCCCGCCCTACTGCTCGTTCTTGCCGAGATCAGGGCTGTCCTGGGACGAGATCGCCGTGGAGATCAGGCTTGCCGCTACGGGCTCTGTTGGCTGAAGGTCATCAGGGGTACGCAGGCGCGGCGGTGCCGGCATCCATGGCTTGAGGTTCTGAATGATCTGTTCGTAGAAGCCATCAACGGCATCGAGTGCAGAGTCGATGAACGCCCCTCGTCCCGTCCCTCGTTTGGTGCCGGCGGTGGTGGATCTCGCCACCCGGAAGGCGCGAAGCTCCCGGGTAGGGTCGCTGATGAGCACGGATGGATCCTCTCGGACCTTCCGAAGTAGTTCAGCAGTTCCTCCACCACGTGCATGCATGGCGAACGCTTCCACCCGTGTCGTCTCCGGTGCATCTTTGAGCTGCCGGACAAGCCAGTTGATGCGTGTAGTCGGGCGCCCCGTGCGAGGTGCGTCGACGTCGACATGGCAGATGACCTGCCCAGCGCGAAGGTCAGCCGTGACGTGTAGGGAGCCGACCGAACCGGGAATCTTGATGCCGCTGGTTAGGGTGCCTGTCGAGACGAGTTGGGCAACCATCGACTGAGTTCGGGCGGCGGGATCTGCAAGGTCGCGTCGACTCATCGCGGGCGTCACCTCAGTGCCGAGTCGTCTGCCCAGCCGAAGGCAGGCGTACCGGATGAGGGCATCGAAGCGACCGGCTACCTCTGCCGCTCCGCTGTCGGTCGCACGAAGGGTGCCTGTCGAAACGGCGTCTCTCACTTGGACCCAGGAGGCACCCATGTCGCTGAATTCCATGGCCCCCGAGCGTGGATGTTCCAGATAGCGAATCAACTCGCCAAGAATCCATGCCTGATCCGGATCGGCCACACCCCGATACTCCTTCTGCATGACGGCCAGCGTGAGGATCTCAGTCCACGGTAGGTGGTACAGAGAAACCTTCTTGAGCTTGCGTCGGTCCACCGGCGTGGGGTGCTGGCCCACAACAGGAGCGATCTCGTTTGAGATGGTGATGAGGGCGTCAAATCCTTGCTCCCTGGCGATATCGAGATACGCCTCAAGCTGCTCCGTCTTCAGCGTGTTGTTCCCAGTCTTCACCTCGACGAGGGCAGTCCACTGACGCTGGCCACGAGTCACGCGTACCAATCCGTCTGGGAACAGTTGCTGGCCGCCGAGCCTGAACGGAACTTCGATGAATGTCTGCACCGAGCCGGCGGGTGCCCCTGCCGCCTGGGTCACCACCCGACCGAACTCGCGGACCGCGCTCATGACCGCAAGCAGGGCGGAAGTCGCCCGACGCTCCTGTTCTTCGGCTCCATTGATGCCGGACGTTGGTATCAGGCGGGCGGCAAGCCAGGTTTCCTCTGACATTGAGCGACTCCTTGTAGCGGTGGTCTACGAGACGCTACCTGCCTATTACTGCTGAATTCGGTCAGGCTGACCACACGCTTGCCTATCAACAACTAGCCGTCAGGGCCTTCGTGTGGACGACCGGTGCTTAACGGTCGACGGAAGTGTCGGCCAGTCTCCTGAGAACGGCCAATCTCTCATCCAAAGCGGGAAGCGTGTCAGATAGCTGACTGCGTTCTTCGGTTGCCTGAGGCAATGAGGGGTGCGGCTAGCCAGGCAGGGCGGCCGGGGCGGCGAGCAGCTCCCACCGCTCGACCTCGCTGAGCGCCGCGTACGCGGGCTCGTCGCGACGGTCGGTGTTGGCCTCGATCGCGGCCCGCTGAGGACCGTCGGGCAGCGTCCGGACGCCCTCGGCGGTCAGGCCCGCGGCCCACCAGGCGGCCCGGTGTGAGTAACGCCTGGCAGGGTTGTTGGCCCGGATGATGGGGGGGTGACCGCCGAGTGACTGGACTCGGGTGCGGTGCATGGGATGGATGTCGCCGGCCCGGTCATTGACCCGCCAGCCGCCGCCCTCGTGGAGGCGGCCGGGTCTCGTGGCGTCGGCGTGGACCGGCTCGGCTGGGCGGTCACGGCAACTTGATGGCTGGTCTTATTCCCGTGAGCGCATGAAATTCATTGGTCGGACATTCATGTTCGATGATCTTGCTGGGCGTTGTTGCTGATCTCTTTTGGCTGCTACCTGTGTTCGGTGCATCACGTCAGAGGCCACTACCGGAATGGGCGCTGGGTGCGCCCGCACTATCGCCGCAGCAGAGGCTCCGCCTCTCTCGATCCTCAGGGCGCACGCGTGCGGGTACGCCGTCACCAGCGCAGTGACGGCACATGGGTGCGCCCGCACTACCGGCAGCGATCGACAACGACGACAGCGAGAGACGACGGCGGTGGCCTCTGGTTCTTCATCGGGGGGTTGCTGCTCCTCTTGCTGCTCCTGGTGGTCCTGTCCTCGTGAGCCGGTGAGATTGCCGACTCCGCGCAGCGCTTCGATGATTACGCCACCCGACTGTGCGAGAGCGGCAGCCGGACTGACAGAACCGGTCCGCTTCATCGAACCCGACCGGCCCGTCGACAGGAGTTGAGCCGGGCCCCGCCGGCGTGAAATGCATCGAGCGGGGACCTGCCGCTCACTCCGGGACGCGGCGGTAGGCGCCGTCGCTGGCCGAGGTGGCCATCGAGGCGTACGCGCGCAGCGCCGCCGACACCGGGCGCTGCCGGTCGGTCGGGGTGTACGGCCGGTCGCGCTTCTCCTCGGCGACCCGACGGGCCTGGAGCTCGTCGGCGGGCACGTTCAGCTCGATGGAGCGGTTGGGGATGTCGATGACGATCTCGTCGCCCTCCCGGACCAGGGCGATCAGCCCGCCCGAGGCGGCCTCGGGGGAGACGTGCCCGATGGAGAGGCCCGAGGTGCCGCCGGAGAACCGGCCGTCGGTGAGCAGCGCGCAGGAGCGACCCAGTCCCCGCCCCTTCAGGAACGAGGTGGGATAGAGCATCTCCTGCATGCCGGGGCCGCCCTTCGGGCCCTCGTACCGGATGACCACCACGTCCCTCGCCACGACCTGCTTGGCCAGGATGGCCGTCACCGCGTCGTCCTGGGACTCGTAGACCTTCGCCGGGCCGCGGAAGGTCAGGCACTCCTCGGGCACGCCGGCGGTCTTCACCACGCAGCCGTCCGGGGCGAGGTTGCCGTGCAGGATGGCCAGCCCACCGTCGGCGCTGTAGGCGTGCTCAAGGTCCCGCACGCAGCCGCCGGCCGCGTCGGTGTCCAGCGTCGACCAGCGGTTGGTGGTGGAGAAGGGCTGGGTGGTACGCACCCCGCCGGGGGCGGCGTGGAACAGCTCGATCGCCTCGGGCCGGGCGGAGCCGCCCCGGACGTCCCAGTCGGCGAGCCACTGCGCGAGGCCGGGGGAGTGCACGGCGTGCACGTCCCGGTGCAGCAGGCCGGCGCGGTCCAGTTCACCGAGGATGGCCGGGATGCCACCGGCCCGGTGCACGTCCTCCATGTGGTAGTTCGGCGAGTTCGGCGCGACCTTGGCCAGGCAGGGCACCCGGCGGGAGATCGCGTCGATGTCGGCGACCGAGAAGTCCAGCTCGGCCTCCCGGGCGGCGGCGAGCAGGTGCAGGATCGTGTTGGTCGAGCCGCCCATCGCCACGTCCAGGGCGACCGCGTTCTCGAACGCGGAGCGGCCGGCGATCGCGCGGGGCAGCACCGAGGCGTCGTCGCCGTCGTACCAGCGCTTGGCGATCTCCACGACGGTCCGGCCGGCCTCGACGAAGAGCGACCGGCGCGCCGCGTGGGTGGCCAGCGTGGAGCCGTTGCCCGGCAGGGCCAGGCCGATCGCCTCGGTGAGGCAGTTCATCGAGTTGGCGGTGAACATGCCGGAGCAGGAGCCGCAGGTGGGGCAGGCGGAGCGCTCGATCTCGCCGAGCTGCTCGTCGGTGACGGCCTCGTTGGAGGAGGCGATCATCGCGTCGATCAGGTCGATCTTGGAGTGCACGACGCCCTCGATCGCCACCGTCTTGCCGGCCTCCATCGGGCCGCCGGAGACGAAGACGGTGGGGATGTTGAGCCGCAGCGCGGCCAGCAGCATGCCCGGGGTGATCTTGTCGCAGTTGGAGATGCAGACCAGGGCGTCCGCGCAGTGCGCGTTGACCATGTATTCCACCGCGTCGGCGATCAGCTCCCGGCTGGGCAGCGAATAGAGCATGCCGCCGTGGCCCATGGCGATGCCGTCGTCGACCGCGATGGTGTTGAACTCGCGGCCCACGCCGCCGGCCTCGGCCACCGCGTCGGCGACCAGGCCGCCCATGTCCTTGAGGTGTACGTGGCCGGGGACGAACTGGGTGAAACTGTTGGCGATGGCGACGATCGGCTTACCGAAGTCGTCGTCGGTCATCCCGGTGGCCCGCCAGAGGGCCCGGGCGCCGGCCATCGTCCGACCGTGCGTGGAGGTCTTCGACCGCAGCTCAGGCATGGCTACCAGTCTGACACCGGTGTCGGCGGCGCCCTCGACCGTGCGTGCCGTGTCCCAACAGATGCACACCCGGTCCCCCACCGCAGGCGTGCATCCGGCACAGTTGAGGGCGTGCACTTCCCCCCGGGCATGGTCGCCACCGCGCTGCTGAGCGCGTTCGCCGCCGCCGGCGCCACCGCACTGCTGGTCGCGTCCGCCCGGCGGCGCAGCGGGCCGCACCGGCAGGCCCACGCGCTGCTCGCCGCGGGTGCCGGGATCACCCTGCTCAGCCTTCTCGTCGGGGCCGCCGTGACGGTGTTCGACACCGGGCACTGGGCCCAGCACCAGGGGCAGCGGATGGGCTGGGCGGCTCTGGTCTCGGTCGGCACGGCGCTCGGCGGGGTGGCCCTCGGCGCGGCCGTGCTCCGGTTGCCCGGCGCCGCCGTGACCGCGTCCGCCACCGCCCGGCTGCTCTTCGACGCCCTGATCATCGCGAGCGCGCTCTGGTTCGTCGGCTGGGTGGTCTTCTCGGAGCCGACCCGGCTGCTCGGCGCGGCCACGCCGGTGGCCTGCGTACCCATCCTGCTGGCGACGGTGAGCGCGGCGCTCGCCGCCGGGCTGGCCCTGATCGTGGTGGTGCGGGCCGCCTGCCCCCGGGGCCGGGTGACCCTGCTCGGGCTCGGCATCACCGCGACCACCTGCGGCGGGCTCGGCCTCTCCGCCGGGCTCTGCCAGGCCGGGGCCGGGCTGGCGCTGACCGGCGCCACCGTGCTGGCCGCCGGGCTGCTGGCCGTCGCGCTGGCCGTGCACCGGGTCGACCCGCTCGGCCCGGTCGACGTCGACCTGATCCGGCGCGACGGCGAGTACGCCTTCGTGCCGATGGCCGCGATGGCCGCCTCGGCCCTCTACCACCTCTTCCAGGGCGGCCGGTTCGACGCGTACGGCATCGTCGCCGGCAGCGTCGAGGGGTTCGCCCTGGTGGCCCGGCAGTACCTGACCCTCAACGACGTACGCGGCTATGCCAGCCGGCTGGCCGAGCGGGAGGCGCACTTCCGCGAGCTGGCGCACACCGACCCGCTGACCGGGCTGGCCAACCGGCGCGGACTGCTGCGCGCCCTGCAACGCTGCGCCGAGGCGGACGTGCCGTGCGTGCTGCTCGGGCTCGACCTGGACGGCTTCAAGAACGTCAACGACATGCGCGGACACGACGTCGGTGACGCGGTGCTGGCCGAGGTGGGCCTGCGGCTGCGGAGCAACCTGCGCCCCGGCGACCTGGCCGCCCGGCTCGGCGGCGACGAGTTCGCGGTGCTGATGCACGGCCGGCCGGCCGACGCGGACACGGTCGCCGAGCGGCTGCTCGGGGTCCTCGGGCGCCCGTACGAGGAGCCGGACGGACCGGTCTTCCTCTCCGTCAGCATCGGCGTGGCGGGCCGCTCCGGCCAGGAGGACGTGGAGCTGCTGCTGCGCAACGCCGACCTGGCGCTGCGCTACGCCAAGCAGCGCGGCAAGAACCGGATCGAGCGGTACGACGCCACCTACGACCAGTTGCTGCGCCGGCGGACCCGGCTGGAGCACGAGCTGCGGGGCGCGATCGACCGGGACGAGCTGCGACTGGCCTTCCAGCCGGTGGCGTCGCTGCCCTCGGTACGCCCGGTCGGCGCGGAGGCGCTGCTGCGCTGGCACCACCCGGAGCTGGGCAACGTCCGCCCGGACGAGTTCATCCCGCTCGCCGAGGAGTGCGGAATGATCGCCCCGCTCGGCGCCTGGGTGCTGCACCAGGCCTGCTACCAGCTCTCCCGGTGGCTCGCCGACGGCCACGACGTCTGGGTGTCGGTGAACGTCTCCCCGCGCGAGCTGCACGCCCCCGAATACGTCGTCCAGGTCGCCGAGGCGCTGCGCGCACACCACGTGCCGCCGCAGCGGCTGGTGCTGGAGGTCACCGAGCACGCGGTCGCCACCGACCTGGACGAGCTGATCCGCCGGCTGACCGCGCTGCGGCTGACCGGGGTGCGGATCGCGCTGGACGACTTCGGCGCGGGCTACTCGTCGCTGGGGCAGCTGCGCCGCCTGCCGATCGACATCCTCAAGATCGACCACAGTCTGGTCGCCGAGCACGAGCCGGTCCGGCCGGTGGGGCAGGACGGCCCGGCCTTCGCCCCGATGGTCGACATCGTCATGCGGCTCGGCCACCAGCTCGGTCTGGAGGTGATCGCCGAGGGGGTGACCACGCCGACCGAACTGGCCGCGGTGGTCGCCGCCGGCTGCCGCTTCGGGCAGGGTGCGCTCTTCGGGTGGGGGGTGCCGGCCGAGCACCTGGAGGCGATGCTGGAGGCGGCGACCTCACCGGGTGCCCGTCCGGCGGTGCCGCCGCCGCCCCCGCCGCCCGCCCCGGTTCGGCCGACCCCGTCGCCGCTCCTGCCGCGGCTGCGGACCCATCCACCCGCTCCGGTCCCGCCGGTGCCCGCCCCGCGCCTCTCGACGGAGGAATCCGCGCAGGTGGAGGCCGCCGCGGACGAGGCCGTCGACCCGACACGCCCACGTTCGTGAACCAACATGTGGGATCAGTTGACTCATCGCGTGAGATGCGTCAGGCTTGGCCCATGTCGTCGAACCGGTCGCTGCGAGTACTTACCTGAGCGCACTCTCCCCTCGTGAGAGTGCGCTGGCCCCGTGCAACTGCACGTGGGCCGTTTTTGTTGCCGTCGGACCCCGTCGGGGCGGGCCCCGCCCGCGTTGCACTTCCTGAACGAGCCTCACCCACTCCAGCCGAAGGCCTGAACCGCCATGACGAGACCCACGCCAGAGACCCTCGCCCACTCCGTCCGGCGATCCCGCCCGGCCACCGAGCCGGCGGGTGACACCGACCACGCTCCCGCTCCGCGCGGCGGCGCCGTCCCGGCCGCCCCGGCGGTACGGGCTTCCGCCCCGGCGCAGCTCTCCGGCGCCGGCTCGCTGGTGCGGTCGCTCGAGGCGCTCGGCGTCGACGTCGTCTTCGGCATCCCGGGCGGCGCGATCCTGCCGGCGTACGACCCGCTCTACGACTCCACCGTCCGGCACATCCTGGTCCGGCACGAGCAGGGCGCCGGGCACGCGGCCACCGGCTACGCGCAGGCCACCGGCAAGGTCGGCGTCTGCATCGCCACCTCCGGCCCGGGCGCGACCAACCTGGTCACGCCGATCGCCGACGCGTACATGGACTCGGTGCCGATGGTGGCGATCACCGGGCAGGTGGCGCGCCCCTCGATCGGCACGGACGCCTTCCAGGAGGCGGACATCCAGGGCATCACCCTGCCGATCACCAAGCACAACTTCCTGGTGCAGACCGCCGAGGAGATCCCGCAGGTCCTCGCCGAGGCGTTCCACCTGGCCTCGACCGGCCGGCCCGGCCCGGTGCTGGTGGACATCCCCAAGGACGTCCTCCAGGCGCAGACCACCTTCTCCTGGCCGCCCACCCTCGACCTGCCCGGCTACCGGCCGACCCTGCACCCGCACGGCAAGCAGATCCGGGAGGCGGCCCGGCTGATGACCAGCGCCCGCCGCCCGGTGCTCTACGTCGGCGGTGGCGTGCTCAAGGCCGGCGCCACCGACGCGCTGCGCCGGCTGGCCGAGCTGACCGGCATCCCGGTGGTCACCACGCTGATGGCGCTTGGGGCGTTCCCCGACTCGCACCGCCAGCACCTCGGCATGCCCGGCATGCACGGCACCGTGGCCGCCGTCTACGGCCTGCAGAAGGCCGACCTGATCGTGGCGCTCGGCGCCCGCTTCGACGACCGGGTCACCGGCCGGCTCGACTCGTTCGCGCCGGACGCCACGGTGGTGCACGCCGACATCGACCCCGCGGAGATCGGCAAGAACCGCCACGCGGACGTGCCGATCGTCGGCGACGCCCGGCACGTCATCGACGAGCTGATCGCGGCGGTCACCACCGAGCGGGCCGCCCACCCGTCGGCCGACCTCGACGACTGGTGGACCCAGCTCGACGACCTGCGCGACCGCTACCCGCTGGGCTACGAGGAGCCGGCCGACGGCACCCTCTCCCCGCAGTACGTGATCAAGCGGCTGGGCGAGATCGCCGGACCGGACACGATCTTCGTGGCCGGGGTGGGCCAGCACCAGATGTGGGCCAGCCAGTTCATCTCGTACGAGAAGCCGTACACCTGGTTGAACTCCGGCGGCCTCGGCACCATGGGCTACGCGGTGCCGGCGGCGATGGGGGCCAAGGTCGGCAAGCCCGACACGGTGGTCTGGGCGGTGGACGGCGACGGCTGCTTCCAGATGACCAACCAGGAGCTGGCCACCTGCGCGCTGGAGGGCATCCCGGTCAAGATCGCAGTGATCAACAACGGCAACCTCGGCATGGTCCGGCAGTGGCAGACGCTCTTCTACAACGAGCGCTACTCCAACACCGAGCTGGGCACCCACAAGCACCGCATCCCGGACTTCGTCAAGCTCGCCGAGGCGCTCGGCTGCGTCGGCCTGCGCTGCGAGAACGCGGCCGACGTCGACAAGACCATCGAGGCCGCGATGGCGATCAACGACGCCCCGGTCGTGATCGACTTCACCGTCGGTAAGGACGCGATGGTCTGGCCGATGGTCGCCGCCGGGACCAGCAACGACGAGATCATGTTCGCCCGGGGCGTCCGCCCCGCCTTCGACGAGGACGACCTCTCATGACCCTGCACACCCTCAGCGTCCTGGTGGAGAACAAGCCGGGCGTGCTGGCCCGGGTCTCCGGGCTCTTCTCCCGGCGCGGCTTCAACATCGACAGCCTCGCCGTCGGCGAGACCGAGAACCCGGACGTCTCCCGGATCACCATCGTGGTCAACGCCGAGTCCTCGCCGCTGGAGCAGGTCACCAAGCAGCTCAACAAGCTGGTCAACGTACTCAAGATCGTGGAGCTGGACCCGCAGGTCTCGGTGGCCCGGGAGCTGCTGCTGGTCAAGGTCCGCGCGGACCGCACGGCCCGTGCGCAGGTGCTGGAGACGGTCGGCCTGTTCCGCGCCCGGGTGGTCGACGTCGCGCCGGACACCCTGACCGTCGAGGCCACCGGCACCCCCGACAAGCTCGACGCGCTGCTGCGCGACCTCGAGCCCTTCGGCATCAAGGAGATGGTCCAGTCCGGCACGGTGGCGATCGGGCGCGGCTCGCGGTCCATCACCGCCGGACCGTCGCTCCGCGCCGCCTGAACCCACCCCATCGCGCCGACGCCGCCGCGCCGCCGGGAAGCACACGCACAAGTCCACGACGGGCCGCTCGGACCGCCGTACGAAAGGGAAGTCAATGAGCGTTGAGGTGTACTACGACGACGACGCCGACCTGGGCCTGATCCAGGGCCGCAAGGTCGCCGTGATCGGGTACGGCAGCCAGGGCCACGCCCACGCGCTGTCGCTGCGCGACTCCGGCGTCGACGTGGTGATCGGCCTGCCGACCGGGTCCAAGAGCCGGCCCAAGGCCGAGGAGCAGGGCCTGCGCGTGCTCTCGCCGGCCGAGGCGGCGGCCGAGGCCGAAGTCATCATGATCCTGGCGCCGGACACCGCGCAGCGGACGCTCTACGCCGACGCGATCGCCCCGAACCTGGCCCCCGGCAAGGCGCTCTTCTTCGGCCACGGCTTCAACATCCGGTACGACCTGATCCAGCCCCCGGCCGACGTGGACGTGGCGATGGTCGCCCCGAAGGGCCCCGGCCACCTGGTCCGCCGCCAGTACGTCGACGGCAAGGGCGTGCCCTGCCTGGTCGCCGTCGAGCAGGACGCCACCGGCGGCGCGTTCGCCCTGGCCCTGTCGTACGCGAAGGCGATCGGCGGCACCCGGGCCGGCGCGATCCGCACCACCTTCACCGAGGAGACCGAGACCGACCTCTTCGGCGAGCAGGCGGTGCTCTGCGGTGGTGCGGCGGCGCTGGTGCAGACCGGTTTCGAGGTGCTCACCGAGGCCGGCTACGCCCCCGAGGTGGCCTACTTCGAGTGCCTGCACGAGCTGAAGCTCATCGTCGACCTGATGTACGAGGGCGGCATCGCCCGGATGCGCTACAGCGTCTCCGACACCGCCGAGTACGGCGACCTGTCCCGCGGCCCCCGGGTCATCGACTCGCGGGTCAAGGAGGAGATGCGCAAGATCCTCGGCGAGATCCAGTCCGGCGAGTTCGCCCGCGAGTGGGTCGCCGAGGACGAGGCCGGCCGGCCGAACTTCGCCAAGTGGCGGGCCGAGGGTGCGGCGCACCCGATCGAGGAGACCGGCCAGAAGCTGCGTTCGATGATGAGCTGGGTCGACCGTCCGATCACCGAGACGGCCTGACGCTGCTGCGGCATGGTGACGCGTCCGACGCTCTCCCCGGCGTCGGGCGCGTCACCGTCGCGCGTTCCCTCCCTGTTCAGCCCCGGGACATGTCGGGTTTGTGAGGGCGCTCACCCCCTCGTCCCGGACACGCCGGCCGGCCCACGACCTACGATCCCTGGTAGGTGCGTAGCCGGCACCTGACGGCCATGGCACGGCTCACCGCAGGGCGCAGCGCGGCGTCCACCGCCGCAGCCGACCGCTCTGACGACATCTACGAGGACCGATGACTCCTGTCGTACTGATCGCCGAAGAACTCGCTCCCGCCGCCATCGAGGTGCTCGCGCACGACTTCGACGTCCGCCACGTCGACGGCACCGACCGCCCGGCCCTGCTCTCCGCGCTCTCCGAGGCCGACGCGGTCATCGTGCGCAGCGCCACGCAGATCGACGCCGAGGCGATCGCCGCCGCGCCGCGACTGAAGGTGGTCGCCCGGGCCGGTGTCGGCCTGGACAACGTCGAGGTGCCGGCCGCCACCGCGCGGGGCGTCATGGTCGTCAACGCCCCCACCTCCAACATCGTCTCCGCCGCCGAGCAGGCCGTCGCGCTGCTGCTCGCCGTCGCGCGGAACACCGCAGCCGCCAGCGCCGCGCTCAAGGCGGGGGAGTGGAAGCGGTCCAAGTACACCGGCGTCGAGCTGCAGGGCAAGACCGTCGGCGTGGTGGGCCTCGGCCGCATCGGCGTGCTCTTCGCCCAGCGGATCGCCGCGTTCGGCACCCGGCTGATCGCGTACGACCCGTACATCCAGCCGGCCCGCGCCGCGCAGCTCGGGGTTCGCCTGGTCGGGCTGGAGGAGCTGCTGCGGGAGGCCGACTTCATCTCCATCCACCTGCCGAAGACCCCGGAGACGGTCGGCCTGATCGGCGAGAAGGAGCTGGCGATCGTCAAGCCGGGCGTGCGGATCGTCAACGCCGCCCGCGGTGGCCTGGTCGACGAGCAGGCCCTGGCCGACGCGATCGCCGAGGGTCGGGTCGCCGGCGCCGGCGTCGACGTCTACGCCAAGGAGCCCTGCACCTCCTCGCCGCTGTTCGCCTTCGACAACGTGGTGGCCACCCCGCACCTGGGCGCCTCCACCAACGAGGCGCAGGACAAGGCCGGTCTGGCCGTGGCCAAGAGCGTCAAGCTGGCGCTGCAGGGCGAGTTCGTGCCGGACGCGGTCAACGTGCAGGCCGGCGGCGTCGTCGCCGAGGACGTCCGCCCGCTGCTGCCGCTGGCCGAGAAGCTGGGCCGGGCCTTCACCGCGGTCGCCGGCGGGGTCGCCGCCAACGTCACCGTCGAGGTGCGCGGCGAGATCGTCAACCACGACGTCTCGGTGCTCAAGCTCGCCGCCACCAAGGGCCTCTTCAGCTCGGTGGTCGAGGAGCAGGTCACCTACGTCAACGCGCCGCACCTCGCCGCCGAGCGGGGCGTCGAGGTGACCCTGTCGACGCAGGGCGAGACGGTCGACCACCCCAACCTGGTGACGGTCCGTGGCGCCCTCCCGGACGGGCGTACGGTGAGCGTCTCCGGCACGGTCACCCACGCCGGCACCCGGGACATCATCAAGCTGACCGAGGTGGACGGCTTCGACGTGGAGATCGGCGCGGAGGGCATCCTGCTCTTCCTGCGGTACGCCGACCGCCCGGGCGTGGTCGGCACCGTCGGCACCCTGCTCGGCGAGGCCGGCATCAACATCGCCGCCATGCAGGTGGCCCGTCGGGAGGCCGGCGGCGAGACGCTGATGACCCTCACCGTCGACCAGGCGCTCGGCGCCGACCTGCTCACCTCGGCGGCCGACTCGATCGGCGCCGTGGCGGCCAGCGCGGCCGACCTGCGCGACGAGTAGTCCCTTCAGGACACGTCAGGGGCCCGGCCGTTCGGCTGGGCCCCTGGTCGTCGTGGGGCTGCGGCTGCTCCGCGCCGTGGCGCGCGGGTTCAGGGGCTGACGCGGGCGGGCGGCGGGTAGACCGAGCCGTCCTGGGCGTCGAAGAGCATCAGGTCGTGCTCGCCGGCCAGCCGCTCGATGTCCAGCAGGACCTGGTCCTCGCAGGTGGGGAAGAGGTTCATCTCGACGTGGTCGCCGGCCGCGTGCAGCGGCGTCACCTCCCACGGGGAGTCCGGTCCGCCCGGCCGGTCGGGATAGGCGGCGGTGATCGCCCGATAGAAGGCGACCACCCGGGGGTCGGGATAGCGCTCGCCGTGCCACCCCTGGCGGCACCGTTGCACCGCTGCCCGCACCTCCGCGGGCGTGGCCCCGTTCGGCAGGGCCCACACGCTCAGATCGAAACTCACGGCGGACAGCGTGCCATCCCGGCTGCTCCGCGTCACCCCTGCCCCGCCGCGCGGCGGTGACGCAACGGCAGCGGAGTGGTCGTGACGGTCCGCTGTGGAGACTCTTGCGTCGAGTTGCGTCGATTCGCTAGCGTACCGGTGCGGTCACTGGCTGAGTCCTGGCGTCGGCCCGTCTTCGGGTGACGAGGTCGGACGCCCTGCCGGCCGGCCCGCACCCCTCGATTGCGCGAGCCACGCGCACTCGTCGCTGACCGGCCCCCACGGTCGTTGCCGAGACCGTGGGGGCCGATCGCGGCGATCCCGCCCCGCCGCCCGGGCGGCCGTGATGCGAACCCGGCCGCCGGGATCCGGGTCGGTGCGGTCAGCGCCGCCGGTGGGCGAAGAGCGCGCGATAGTCGGAGCCGGTGCGGAACCAGGCCAGTCCGGCCGGTCCGGCGGCGTACAGGGCGGTGGCGTAGGCGTCGGCGACGGCCAGGTCCGGACCGACCACGGTGGCGGCGACGAGCTGCTCGGCCGGTTCGCCCGTGTGCGGGTCCACCACGTGTCCCTGCCGCCCGGTCACGCCGGAGGTGCCCACCGCGCCCGCCGTCATCTCCAGCACCAGCGGCGGGCGGTGCGCCTCCGTCGGGTGGTGCACCGCGACCCGCCACGGGCCGCCGTGCGCGGCGTGTCCGCGTACGGTGAGGTCGGCGCCGCTGAGCACGGCGTAGTCGTGGATGCCGGCGGCGCGCAACCGGGCCGCGGCCCGCTCCACCGCCCAGCCGCCGAGCAGGCCGCCGGGGTCGAAGCCGCCGGGCACCGCCCAGGCGTCGAACCAGCCGTCGGTGGCGGCCCGCATGGCCGCGCAGCGGTCCACCAGGTCGGCCAGCGGAGGGTACGACTCGGGGGCGATCTCCCCGCGCCGCAACCGGGAGACGAGGCTGTCGGGGCGGGTCGGTCCGTAGGTGAGGTCGACGGCGCGCAGCTCGGCGACGGCGTCCCGCAGCGCGTCCCCGACGCCCCGCCGGCCGAACCACTCGGGCGCGTTGAGCAGCAGCGAGTATTCCGCCGTCGAGGTGCGGACGGTGTGCTGGACGCTGATCCGGTCGCCGCTGGCCGCACCGGCCCGGTCCACCCGGTGGCTGCGGGTGCCGAGCCGCAGGTCGGGACGGCCGCCGCGGAAGGCCGCCTGGTCGACCCAGCGGGTCCGTGGCTGCTCGTCGGTCCACCTGGCCCGTGGCTGCTCGTCGATCCGCATCACACCTGCTCCTTCGCTGACGGTGCCGCAGCACCGCGGCGAAGACCGTCACGGGCCCCCGTGACCCGTTCACCCCCGACCCTAGGCAGCGGAGATGACCGCACCATGAATGCCACCTGGGAGCCTCCTGAGCATCCGGGTTTCCCGGATGTTGGAAGACGCGTACCGGGAGGCGGGACGGCAACGTACCGTTGCGCAGAACGACGAGGTGAGGAGCGCCAGGTGGCACGGATCGCGGTGGTGGCCGGGGACGGTATCGGACCCGAGGTGGTCGCGCAGGCCCGCAAGGTCCTCGACGCCGTGCTCCCCGGGACCGAGGCCACGGAGTACGACCTCGGCGCCGCCCGTTACCACCGCACCGGCGAGGTGCTGCCCGACTCCGTCCTCGACGAGCTGGCCGGGCACGACGCCATCCTGCTGGGCGCGGTCGGCGACCCGACCGTCCCGCCGGGCGTGCTGGAGCGGGGACTGCTGCTCAAGCTCCGGTTCGCCTTCGACCAGTACGTCAACCTCCGCCCGTCCCGGCTCTGGCCCGGGGTGACCGGTCCGCTGGCCACCGTGAAGCCGGGCGAGGTGGACCTGGTGGTGGTCCGCGAGGGCACCGAGGGTCTCTACGCCGGCGCCGGCGGTTCGCTGCACCGGGACACCCCGGCCGAGGTCGCCACCGAGGAGAGCCTGAACACCCGGCACGGCGTCGAGCGGGTGATCCGGGACGCGTTCGCCCGGGCCCGGCGGCGCGAGCGGCGCAAGGTCACCCTGGTGCACAAGACCAACGTGCTGACCCACGCCGGGTCGCTGTGGGCCCGCGCCTTCGACGCGGTCGCCGCCGAGCACCCCGACGTGACGACGGAGTACCAGCACGTCGACGCCGCCGCGATGTTCCTGGTCACCCAGCCCCAGCGGTACGACGTGGTGGTCACCGACAACCTCTTCGGCGACATCCTCACCGACATCGCCGCCGCGGTCACCGGAGGCATCGGGCTGGCCGCCAGTGGCTGCATCAACCCCGAGGGGCGCTACCCGTCCATGTTCGAGCCGGTGCACGGCTCCGCGCCGGACATCGCCGGTAAGGGCGTCGCCGACCCGGTCGCCGCGGTGCTCTCCGCCGCGCTCCTGCTCGACCAGCTCGGGCACGCCGACGCCGCCGCCCGGGTCACCGCCGCCGTCGCCGCCGAGCTGGCCGGGCGCACCCCCGGCGTGCCGCTGCGCACCGAGGAGGTCGGCGACCGGCTCGCCGGGTACGCCGTAGCCTGACCGGCCGGTCCGACGACCCCGGTCCGTACCGCCATCCGGCGTGATCTGTCTGCCGGGGCGGAGCTATCCGCTGAACGACCGTTCGGGGTAAGTTTCTGGCACCAGATCCGGTGTGCGACCCCGCGCACCGGCAACCCGCAGGGAGGTCAGCGCGATGAGCGGTGGTGACAAGCTCGATTTCGAGATCCGTCCGAATCCCGCGCCGGTATCCGCCGCCGATCGGGCCGCCCTGCTGGCCAATCCCGGGTTCGGTCGGGTCTTCACCGACCACATGGTCACCATCCGCTACGCCGAGGGCAAGGGCTGGTACGACGCCCGCGTCGAGGCGCGCGCCCCGATCCCGATGGACCCGGCCAGCGCGGTGCTGCACTACGCGCAGGAGATCTTCGAGGGGCTGAAGGCGTACCGGACCGAGGACGGGTCGGTCACCATGTTCCGGCCGGAGGCCAACGCCGCCCGGTTCATCGCCTCCGCCCAGCGCCTGGCCATGCCGGAGCTGCCGGCGGAGACCTTCGTCGAGTCGCTGCGCCGGCTGGTCGAGATCGACCGCGACTGGATCCCCGAGGGCCCGGACGCCAGCCTCTACCTGCGCCCGTTCATGTTCGCCAGTGAGGTCTTCCTCGGCGTCCGACCGGCCAACGAATACCTCTACTGCGTGATCGCGTCGCCCGCCGGGGCGTACTTCTCCGGTGGGGTCAAGCCGGTGACGGTCTGGGTCTCCCCGGACTACACCCGGGCCGCACCGGGCGGCACCGGCGCGGCCAAGTGCGGCGGCAACTACGCCGCCTCCCTCGCCGCCCAGGCCGAGGCGATCGAGGCGGGCTGCGACCAGGTGGTCTTCCTGGACGCCGTGGAGCGCCGCTTCGTCGACGAGCTGGGCGGCATGAACGTCTTCTTCGTCTACGACGACAACACCCTGGTCACCCCGCCGCTGACCGGCACCATCCTGCCCGGCATCACCCGCGACGCGATCCTCGCCCTGGCCGCCGAGGCCGGTCACCGGGTCGAGGAGCGGCCGATCAGCTTCGCCGACTGGCAGGCCGACGCGGCCAGCGGGCGGCTGCGCGAGGTCTTCGCCTGCGGCACCGCCGCCGTGATCACCCCGATCGGCCGGGTGCGGTTCCCCGACGGCGAGTTCCTCATCGGCGGTGGCGAGCCGGGCCGGTCGACGACGGCGCTGCGGCAGCAGCTGGTCGACATCCAGCGCGGCCGGGCCGCCGACCCGCACGGCTGGGTCCAGCAGGTCCTCTGACCCGTCCCGCCCCGGCCGGTACCGTCCGAGGACGGCGCCGGCCGGACCGCGTCAGTCGAGCAGGTGGTCGCGGAGGGCGGTGAGCTGCGCGTCGGTGACGCCGGCGTGGCGCAGGTAGTCCTCGGCCGAGCCGTACCCGGCACGCAGTTCGGCGAGGAAGAGCGTCATCGCCTCGGCGGGGGAGGCGAGGAAGGGCGGCGGCGGCTCCTCGACCTCCGGGAAGGTGGCGGCCACCCAGGCGCTGAACCGCGCCGACGCCTCGGTGCTGAGGGCGTAGTCGGCGGCGATGTCCTCGTCGGCGACGCCGAGCACGGCGAGGGTGAGCGCGCAGACGATGCCGGTGCGGTCCTTGCCGGCGACGCAGTGCACCACGACCGGCGCGTTGGCGCTGTCGGCGATCAGGCCGACCGCCTCGGCCAGCCCGGCGGTGCCGGTCTCGGCGAGGGCGGCGTACCGGTCGGCGAGGTAGCGGGCCAGGCTCTGGTCCGGGTCGTACGGGATCTGCGCCCAGTCCTGGTGTTCGGGGTGGATGTGGCGGTAGGTGAGCCCGTCGTACGCGGGCACCCGGCCGTCGCGCTCCACCTCGGACGGTCGGCGCAGGTCGATGACGGTGCGCACGCCGAGCGCGCCGAACGCCTCCCGGTCGGCCCCGTCGATCCGGTGCGGGGAGTCGGAGCGGTAGAGCCGTCGCCAGCGGACGGATCGGCCGTCGCGGGCGGGGTAGCCGCCCACGTCCCGGAAGTTGAACAGGTTGGCGAAGGGGATCCGTCGGGTCTCTTCGGTGGCGTCCACCCCGACACGGTAACGGCCGGTGGAGCGGCACTCCACCGGCCGTCGCGCCCCGGTCGACCGGACCGGGTGCGGTCTGCTCAGACCCGGGTCGGGCCGTCCGGCGGCAACGACGACCAGGTCTCGCCGTAGTAGCCGCCCAGCCGGTCCCGGTAGGCCGGGTCGGCGTGGCTCGTCTCGTCGTACTCCGGGGCGGCCTTGATCTGGTCCTTCTCCCGGTCGACGTACACCGTGCGCTCGTCGTGGTCGACGTGGCTGACGGTGCCGGCCGGCAGCATGACCTTCTTGCCGAAGATCCACGGGCCGGTGTCCACCACCAGGTAGCTGTCGTCGACGTCGTGGCTGGCGCTGTCGATCCTGCCGATGCCGCCGTCGGTGGCCTCGACCTTGTAGCCGGTGAGGTCCGCGCTGGCGACCCCGGCCTCGTCCCGGTAGCGCCACGGGTCGAAGGCGCCGGCCGGCGCGCCCCCGGCGACCGCACCGCGGCCGTCGTCGAGCATCGGGTCGGTGCTGCCGTGCGTGCTGTGCGGGTCCAGCCCGTCCATGGGGTGACTCCTGTCCCGACTGTCGTAGTCGTCGCAGCGATGACGTTCCGTGTTGACAGCCACAACTTCTACCCACGGTGTCGGCTTTCACGCCTGGGAACGCCGCGGGGCCGGTGCCGTGATCCGGCACCGGCCCCGCGGGTCGTACGGGTCAGGCGAGCGCGGCCTCGGCGTCGAGCGCCACCGCGGCGGCGTGTACGACGGCGGCGATCCGCAGCCCCTCGTGCACCTGCTCCCGGGTGAAGCCGGCGCCGCGCAGGGTTTTCTCGTGCGACTCCAGGCACACCCCGCAGCCGGTGACCGCCGAGACGGCGAGGCACCAGAGCTCGAAGTCGCCCTTGTCCACGCCCGGCCGGGCGATGATCTGCATCCGCAGCCGGGCCGGCATGGTGGCGTACTGCTCGTCGCCGATCAGGTGCTTGGCCCGGTAGTAGACGTTGTTCATCGCCATGATCGTGGCGGCGCCCTTGGCCGCCTCGACCGCCTCCGGGGTGAGGTGACCGGCCGCCTCGGCGGCGATCTCCCTCAGCACCACCGGGTTACGGGCCGCGACCGCGCACGCCAGGGCGGTGCCCCAGGCCTGCTCGGGCTTGAGCGTCGAGGTGGCGACGGTCGAGCCGAGGTTGAGCTTGATGTCCTTCGCGTACTCGGGGAGGGCGGCCTTGACCGCGTCCAGACCCATCTCAGGCACCGGCGCCGGCGAGCAGGGCGTTGGCGTCCAGGGTCTGGCCGCCCTTGTTCCAGTTGCACGGGCACAGCTCGTCGGTCTGCAGCGCGTCGAGCACCCGCAGCACCTCGGAGACGTTCCGGCCGACGGAGCCGGCGGTCACCATGGCGAACTGGATCTCGTTGTCCGGGTCGACGATGAAGGTGGCCCGCTGGGCGACGCCGTCCTCGCCGAGCACGCCGCAGTCGGCGGTCAGCTCGCGCTTGATGTCGCTGAGCATCGGGAAGGGCAGGTCGCGCAGGTCCGGGTGGTCCTTGCGCCACGCGTAGTGGACGAACTCGTTGTCCACCGACACGCCCAGCACCTGGGCGTCCCGGTCGGCGAACTCGCCGTTGAGCCGACCGAACTCGGCGATCTCCGTCGGGCAGATGAAGGTGAAGTCCTTCGGCCAGAAGAAGACCACCCGCCACTTGCCCTCGTAGGACTTGTGGTTGATCGTCTCGAACGCCTTGTCGGCGTCGAGCGACACGCAGGCGGTGAGTTCGTACTCGGGGAAGCGGTCACCGACAGTGAGCACAGGTCCTCCTTGACAGCGGCTCGTCAGCGGCGCGGGGGCCGTTAACTGGATCGGTTCCAGATACTTCCGCAGCGCGGTTTCCGCCGGTCGGCGGTCGGTCGACTTGTGAAGTCGATCACCAGCACCGGGTCTGGTCAGCCGGTCGGGCGGCGGCCACGCTCCGTCACCGTCCCGACATGTGGATTGTGCCTCCCAAAACCGGGGGCGGGGTGGCAGAGTGCTGAGCGTGACCAGCACCGTCCTGATTATTGGCAGCTAGCGCGCCGGCCTTCCCTCTCGCCGAGCGCGCAGACCTCCCGCATCCCGCGGGGGGTCTTTTTGTTGCCCCGCAGCTCCCCGCAGGTTCGAGAAGAGGACCCAGATGACCTTCCAGGTGTACGACACGACGCTGCGCGACGGTGCCCAGCGCGAGGGGCTCACCTACTCGGTGGTCGACAAGCTCGCCGTGGCGCGCCTGCTCGACGAGTTCGGCGTCGGCTTCATCGAGGGCGGCTGGCCGGGCGCGGTGCCCAAGGACACCGAGTTCTTCCGCCGGGCGCGGACCGAACTTCGGCTGCGGCACGCGATCCTGGTCGCCTTCGGCGCCACCCGCAAGGCCGGCGTGGCCGTCGCCGCCGACCCGCAGGTGCGCGGACTGCTCGACGCGCAGACCCCGGCGGTCGCCCTGGTCGCCAAGGCCGACATCCGGCACGTCGAGCGGGCGCTGCGCACCACCGGCGCGGAGAACCTGGCGATGGTCCACGACACGGTGGCGCACCTGGTCGCCGAGGGCCGCCGGGTCTTCGTCGACGGCGAGCACTTCTTCGACGGCTACCGGCACGACCCGGCGTACACCGCCTCGGTGGTGGAGACCGCGCTCGCCGCGGGCGCGGAGCGGTTCGTGCTCTGCGACACCAACGGCGGCATGCTGCCCTCGCAGATCACCGCCGCCATCGCCGACGTCACCGCGCGGACCGGCGTCGCCCCCGAAGTGCTCGGCATCCACTGCCAGAACGACACGGCCTGCGCGGTGGCCAACACCATCGCCGCCGTGGAGGCCGGTGTCCGGCACGTCCAGGGCACCGCCAACGGGTACGGCGAGCGTCCCGGCAACGCCGACATCTTCGCCGTCGTCGCCAACCTCCAGCTCAAGCTCGGGCTGCCCGTCCTACCGGACGGCTGCCTGGAACAGATGGTGCGGGTCTCGCACGCCATCGCCGAGATCGCCAACATCGCCCCCGACACCCACCAGGCGTACGCCGGGGCCGCCGCCTTCGCCCACAAGGCGGGGCTGCACGCGAGCGCGATCAAGGTCGACCCGTTGCTCTACAACCACGTGGACCCGTCGGTGGTGGGCAACGACATGCGGATCCTGGTGACCGAGATGGCCGGCCGGGCCAGCGTCGAGCTCAAGAGTCGTGAGCTGGGCGTGGACCTGGCCGGCCATCCGGAGGCCCTGTCCCGGGTCACCAACCGGGTCAAGGAACTGGAGGCCGGTGGCTGGTCGTTCGAGGCCGCCGACGCCTCGTTCGAGCTGCTGGTCCGCGCCGAGCTGCCGGAGCGCGCGGCGGTGCGGCCGTTCGCGCTGGAGTCCTACCGGGTGATCGTCGAGCACCGGGAGGACGGCGCGGTGGTCTCCGAGGCCACCGTGAAGATCCGGGTACGCGGCGAGCGGGTGATCGCCACCGCCGAGGGGAACGGCCCGGTCAACGCCCTCGACGAGGCGCTGCGGGTCGGGCTGACCCGGCACTACCCCGAGCTGCGCGACTTCGAGCTGGCCGACTACAAGGTCCGCATCCTGGAGGGCAGCCACGGCACGGGTGCGGTCACCCGGGTACTGGTCGAGACGGCCGGCGCCGGTCGGGACTGGACGACGGTCGGCGTCCACCCCAACGTGGTCGAGGCGTCCTGGCACGCCCTCGTCGACGCCCTCACCTACGGCCTGGACCGCGCCCGCGTCTGAGCCCCCGCCCCCTGCCCGCCGGGGCGGGCGTAGGTGGCGAGGATCAGCCGGGCGGTAGGCGCAGGTCGGCCAGGACGGCGCGGTGGTCGCTGCCGGGGACCGGGTGCACCTCGACCGAGCGGACGGCGATCCGGCGGTCGGTCAGGACGTGGTCGATGGTGACCGGCGGGATCGGGTCGCCGTCGTACGGGCCCCAGGTGCCGGTGAGCCCGGCGCCGACCGCGTCGGCGGCGTCCACGTATCCCGTGTGGATCAGGTCGCGCAGCGGGGCGTGGTCGAGGGTGGCGTTGAAGTCCCCGGCCAGGATGCTCAGCCGGCCATCGGGGGTGGCGTGCGGCTGCGCCCGCAGGTCGGTCCACCACTCGTCCACGACGTCGAGCGCGTACGGGGCGGCCGGGTGCGCCGACTCCACCCGCAGCGGCGGCGCGCCCGGCACCGCGACCGTGCCGTACGCCTGGGTGAACGCGAACCCCTGGTTGCGCCGTACCCCCGCCGCGCTGATCGGGAACCGGGCGTAGAGGCCGGAGCCGGTGGTGCCGACCTCCGGGTTGAGCCGACGGTAGGGCAGCAGGGTGGCCAGCCCGAGCCGGTCCAGCTCGGCCGCGATCCCCGGGGTGAACTCCTGCACGGTCAGCACGTCGACCCGGTGGGCGCGGACCAGGTCGACGAGGGTGCGCGGGTCGGCCTGGCCCTTGAGCAGGTTGGCGGTGAGCAGGCGCAGCGCCGGCCCGGTGCCCGCCGGTCCGCCGGACGCCAGGGCGCGGGGAACCACCACGCCGATCAACGCGAACGCGGTCAGGGCCGCGACGACCGCGGGCAGGCGGCGCCGCAGGGCGACCGCCAGCATCAGCGGCAGCAGCGTCCAGGCCGCGACGTACGGGGTGAAGGCGACCGCCTGCACGAGCGGTCCCCGTTCCAGCCCCGCCAGTCGGACGACCGCCCAGGCCGCGCCGGGCGCGACGACCAGCCAGCAGGCCACCGTCGCGCCGGTGCGGGCCCGGGTGCCGGCCGGCCGCCCCGCGATCTGCGTCTCCACGGCGGTCACCGTACCGGCCGCAGCGTCTGCGGCGGTGCCCCGTCGCGCCCGGGAGGCAATTATGCGAATGGTCGACGGCTCATGTTTCGCAATTCTCGGTTAATTGCGGAAAGCTGTCGCCGAGCCGTTGTTGAGTATTGACCGTCCACTTTTTTCGGTGCTACCTTCCAACCTGGCTGGGCGTCGCGACTCTGGGTAGTAACCCCAGCTCAAGCCGGGTGCGATACGGCAATGTGTGAACGAATGGGTGCGTGTCCAAAGCAGATTCCCCGATGATCTGCTCCTCCCGCGCCCGGCTCTCGTGCGGCATCAACCGGCCCGTGACGACGCGGGTCGGCCGTTTCACCACGGTCACAAGAGGGAGACCTGTCATGGCCACACTTCTCAGTCGTAAGGCGGCGGCGGTAGCGCTCGGCGCCCTTACTCTCACCCTGGCCGGCGGAGGCATCGCCGCCGCCGCGCAGCCGGCGACGAAGGCCCCCGTCCAGGCCGTCCAGCCGGCGGTCCGGCAGCCCGGCGGCCAGCCCCCGGTGACGGCGGCCTCGGCCCGCCAGGCCCGGGCGGCGATGGCCACCACCCTCGCCGCGCCGGCGCCCGGCGCGGTGGCCTGGGCCGTGGTCAGCGCCAACGGGGTGCTGCTCCAGCACTCGCCCAACGTCGTCTCGGCCCAGCGCTTCACCTGCTGCGGCGCCGGTCAGTACGAGGTCATCCTCAACTACGACGTGCACCTGAAGGCGCACGCCGCGACGATCGGCACCAACGACCCGGCCAACGTCCCGCCGGGGGGTGAGGTCTCGGTCGCGCCCCGCTACCTGACCCCGAACGGCGTCTTCATCCAGACCCGCAGCTCGGGTGGCTCCGCGGCGGACCGGCCGTTCCACCTGATCGTCGCGAACTGACCGTCGCGTACACCGTGCCGGCCCCCGCCCCGGCGGGGGCCGGTGCCGTCCGGCCGTCGGACCGGGGCGTGCTCCGGCACCTCGCGGGTCCTGCCGCACCGCTCGCGCCGTTGCGTTCCGGGCGGGGGAGTCGTCCCGGTTCGGGCCGCCGAGGCCCCACCCGGCCCTGATAATCCGACGTTTGTCCGCCCGTCGGCCCGGGAAGCAAGCACCGTGACGGACATCTCGGACACCCTGGCCAGCGTGCCCAGCCCGGCCGACGCCGACGCGAGCGGCATCGAGCTGGAACAGACCCTCTTCGAGGTCAAACGCGTGATCGTCGGGCAGGATCGGCTCGTCGAGCGCCTGCTCACCGCCCTCATCGCCGACGGGCACTGCCTGCTGGAGGGGGTGCCCGGGGTCGCCAAGACCCTGGCGGCGCAGACCCTCGCGACCGTGGTCGGCGGCACCTTCTCCCGGATCCAGTTCACCCCCGACCTGGTCCCCTCCGACATCGTCGGCACCCGCATCTACCGGGCCTCCACCGAGACGTTCGACGTCGAGCTGGGCCCGATCATGGCGAACATGGTGCTCGCCGACGAGATCAACCGGGCCCCGGCGAAGGTGCAGTCGGCGCTGCTGGAGGCGATGGCCGAGCGGCAGGTCTCCATCGGCGGGCGCAGCTGGCCCGTCCCCGACCCGTTCCTGGTGCTGGCCACCCAGAACCCGATCGAGTCGGAGGGCGTCTACCAGCTCCCCGAGGCGCAGCGCGACCGCTTCCTGATGAAGGTCGTGGTCGACTACCCGAGCGACGCCGACGAGCTGGCGATCCTCTACCGGATGAGCGCCGACCGGCCCAGTCCCCGGCAGGTGCTCGACCCGGCCCGGCTGCGGGAACTCCAGCGCCGGGCGGGCCACGTCTTCGTCCACCACGCCCTCGCCGAGTACGTCGTCCGGCTCATCCTCGCCACCCGGGACCCGGGCCGGTTCGGGCTGCCCGAGCTGGCGCCGCTGCTGGCGTACGGGGCCAGCCCGCGGGCCACCCTCGGCCTGGTCGCCGCCGCCCGCGCCCAGGCCCTGCTGCGCGGCCGCGAGTACGTGCTGCCCGAGGACGTCCGGGAACTCGCCGCCGACGTGCTGGCGCACCGGCTGGTGCTCTCCTTCGACGCGGTGGCCGACGGGGTCTCCGCCGAGGCGGTGGTGCACCGGCTGGTGGACGCCGTGCCGCCGCCCCGGATCGTCACCGGGCACCCCGAGGTGGCACCCGACCTGGCGGCGGCATGAGACGCCGGGCGGCACCGACGCTCCCGCCCGCCGCACCCGGACTGGCCGACCTCGCCCCCGACCAGCGGCTGCGCCGGTTGGAGCTGACCGTGACCCGCCGGCTGAACGGGATGCTGCACGGGCAGCACCACGGCCTGCTGCCCGGCCCGGGCAGCGAGATCGCCGGCAGCCGCGAGTACCGGCCCGGCGAGGACGAGGTGCGCCGGATGGACTGGGCGGTCACCGCCCGGACCACCGTCCCGCACGTGCGGGAGGTCGACGCCGACCGGGAGCTGACCACCTGGCTGCTGGTGGACGCCAGCCCGAGCATGGAGTACGGCACCGCCACCCTGGACAAACGCGAACTCGCGGTGGCGGCCGTCGCGGCGGTCGGCTTCCTCACCGCCGGTGTCGGCAACAAGCTCGGCGGGCAGGTGCTGCACCCGACCGGGTTGCGCCGGTTCCCGGCCCGCAGCGGGCGTACCCATCTGCTGGGGCTGCTGCGGGCCCTGCTGGCCGCACCCCGCACCGGTGGGTACGACCTGGACACCGCCCCGCTGGCGCCGTTCACGCTCATTGACGGCATCGACGGCGTGCAGCGGATGGCGACCCGACGCGGCCTGGTCGTGCTGGTCTCCGACTTCCTCGACGGGCTGCCGGACGACCCGGCGGGCGCCGCCCCGTGGGAGGCGGGGCTGCGTCGGCTCGCCGCCCGCCACCAGGTCCTCGCGGTCGAGGTGACCGACCCGCGTGAGCTGGAACTGCCCGACGTCGGCCTGATCACCCTGGTCGATCCCGAGACCGGCCGGCGGCGCGAGGTGTGGACCGGCGACCGGGCCCTGCGGGAGCGCTACGCGGCGGCCGCCGCCGCCCAGCGCGACCAGGTACGCCGGGCGTTGCGCCGCTCCGGGGCCGCCCACCTGGCCCTGCGCACCGACCGGGACTGGAGCGCGGACATCGTCCGGCACGTGCACGCCCAGCGCCGGCTGGCCGCCGCGCCGGCCCCGGCCCGGGGAGGTGTCGGATGACCTGGGAGTCACCCGCCCGGCTCTGGCTGCTGCTCGGCGTCGCCGCCCTGGTCGTCGGCTATCTGGCGATGCAGCGCCGGCAGAGCCGGTACGCCGTTCGCTTCACCAACCTGCGGCTGCTGGACCGGGTCGCCCCGCGCCGTCCGGCCTGGCGGCGGCACGTCCCGGCCGGCCTCTTCCTGGCCATGCTCGCCCTGCTGGTGGTCGGCTTCGCCCGGCCCAACGCCGAGGTACGGGTGCCCCGGGAACGGGCCACGGTGATGGTCGCGGTCGACGTCTCCACCTCGATGCTCGCCGGGGACGTCGACCCGGACCGGCTGACCGCCGCGAAGCACGCCGCCCGGCGCTTCGCCGACGGCCTGCCGGACGAGTTCAACGTCGGCCTGGTCGCCTTCGCCGGCAGCGCGGCGGTGGTGGTGCCGCCGTCGACCGACCGGGAGGCGTTGCACGAGGGGATCGAGCGGCTCGACGAGGGGATCACCGGGGTGCAGGGCACCGCGATCGGCGAGGCGATCAGCACCTCGCTGGGCGCGGTGAAGAGCCTGGACAGCACGGCGGCCAAGAACCCGCCGCCGGCCCGGATCATCATCCTCTCCGACGGGGCGAACACCTCCGGCATGGACCCGATGGAGGCGGCGGCGCAGGCCGTCGCGGTGAAGGTGCCCGTGCACACCATCTCGTTCGGCACCCCGTCCGGCACCGTCGACCGGGGCGGGCGGGCGATCCAGGTGCCGGTGGACGGGCAGACCCTCAAGGCGGTCGCCGAGGAGACCGGGGGTGGCTTCCACTCGGCGTCCACCAGCGCGGAACTGCGCGCCGTCTACGAGGACATCGGCTCCTCGGTCGGCTACCGCAAGGAACGGCAGGACATCTCGGCCCGCTTCATCGGCCTGGGGCTGGTCCTCGCGATGGGCGCGGCGGCCGGATCCCTGCGCTGGTTCTCCCGGCTGCCCTGACCCGCAGCACCCACCCGAGACGGACGACAGGTGAGGAGCACGTATGGCTGTGCAGACCGGACTGGGCGAGCCGCGCGGTCCCTGGTTCATCTCGCCGGAGCTGGATCCGGACGGGCGCGGGCGGTGGGACGTGCCCGGGTCGGGCCGGGACGGGGGCGGACGCGGCTGGCGCGGGCGGCTGCTGACCGCCGCCGCGGTGGTGGCCCTCTCCACCGTCTCCGGCGCCGCGGCCGGCAGCTGGGTCGCCGGCCGGGACGCGCCCGGGCCGGCCGCGGCCTCCGCCGCGCCGGTCCCGGCGGAGCTGGTGACCGCGGCCGGGAAGACCGTGCCCGGCGTGGTGTCGGTGATGGTCGGCGGCGCGTCCGGCTCCTCGGCGAGCGGCTCCGGCTTCGCCATCGACCACGAGCAGCACATCGTCACCAACGACCACATCCTGGCCCGGGGCGGTGGGGGACCGGTGACGGTCGAGATGCCGGACGGCCGCCGGTTCACCGCCGAGGTGGTGGGTCGGGAGCCGGCCAGTGACCTGGCGGTGCTCAAGGTGCCCGCCGCGGCCGGGCTGGCGGCGCTGCCGCTGGCGAAGCCGAACTCGACCCGGGTGGGTGAGCCGGTGCTCGCGGTCGGCTCGCCGTTGGGACTCTCCGGCACGGTCACCGCCGGTATCGTGAGCGCGCTCAACCGCCAGGTGCGGATCGGCTCCGGGCGGCACACGGCGGTGCAGACCGACGCCTCGATCAACCCCGGCAACTCGGGCGGACCGCTGGTCAACGCGCGGGGTGAGGTGGTCGGGGTGAACACGGCCATCGCCACCATCGACGGCAGCGGCTCCATCGGAATCGGGTTCGCCATCCCGATCGACCAGGTGCAGCAGACCGCCGACACCATCATCGGCCGCGGCGGCTGACCGGCCCTCGCGGCCCTGACCTGCGGGAAGCCGCCGCGACGTTCCGCCGGAAAGGGAAAAGTGTCGGATATCCGGCGTGGGACCATCGGGCCCATGGAAATATTACGCTGAGTATGGATACTGGCGTGGGTGGAGCAAGCTGTCATCGCGGCCCTCCTGCTGGTGGGCCTGATCATCGGATGCGGGGTCGGCGCGGCGTACGCGCGCGCACGGCGTGGCTGGACCGACTACCGGACCGCCAGGAAGACCGTGCCGGGTGCCCGGCGCACCGCCTGGCTGGCGATCCGGGCCGTGGTCACCAAGCTGGGCGTGATCGCCCTGCTGCTGTTCGGCGCGGCCGCGTACGCGGCCGCGGGGGACGATCACGAACGGGCCGGTCCCGCGCCGACGCCCACACCCACGGTGACCGCCACCCCGGCCACCCGGAGCGGACGTTAGCCTCGGTGCGTGGATGACGGACTGCGGGTGAGCGACCGGGTGCTGGTCCCCGGGGCGGAGTTACGGGAACGCTTCTCCCGCTCGTCCGGGCCGGGCGGCCAGGGCGTCAACACCACCGACTCCCGGGTCGAGCTGAGCTTCGACCTGGCCGGCTCGCCCAGCGTGCCGGAGTCGCTGCGGGCCCGGGCGCTGGACCGGCTGGCCGGCCGGCTCGTCGACGGGGTGCTGACGGTCGCCGCCAGCGAACACCGGGCGCAGCTGGCCAACCGGGAGGCCGCCCGGGAGCGGATGACCGCGCTGCTGCGCGAGGCGTTCGCCCCACCGCCCAAGTCACGCCGCCCCACCCGCCCCTCGCGGGGCGCCAAGGAACGCCGGCTGGCCGAGAAGAAGCGCCAGTCCCAGCGCAAACGCGACCGCCGGGTCGACGGCGACTGAGTCCGGCCGGCGGCGGACCCGCACGCCGGTCGGTCAGTCGATCGCGGCGAGCAGCCGGGCCCGCAACGGGGCGGCCCGTTCGGCGAAGCCGCGCTGCGCGGCGGCGTACTCCGCCCGACCCTCCGGGGTCTCCACCCGCACCGGCGGGTAGCCCAGGTCGGCCAGGTCGTAGGGGCTGGCCCGCATGTCCAGCGTGCGGATCTCCCGGGCCAGCGCGAAACAGTCGGCGACCAGCTCCGACGGCACCAGCGGCGAGAGCTTGTACGCCCACTTGTAGAGATCCATGTTGGCGTGCAGGCAGCCCGGCTGCTCCAGCGCGTGCTGACTCTCCCGGGTCGGGCTGAGCAGGTTCAGCGGCCGGGCCGGCGCGGTGAAGAACCGGAACGCGTCGAAGTGGCTGCACCGCACCCCCCGCTCCTGCACCACCGCCGCCGTCTCGTCCGGGCTCAGCCGCAGCGGCCAGGCGTTGTGCCGGACCTCCTGCTGGGTCTGGCGGTAGACCATCGCCCACTCGTGCATCCCGAAGCAGCCCAGGTGGGCGGGGCGGCCGGCGGTCGCGGCGAGCAGCCGACGGATCCAGTCGAGCGAGTCGCCGCGCCGCGCGCGTACGCCGTCGGTGTCGAGGGTGAGACCGGCGGGGCCGGCGCGGTAGTCGCGGCCGAACTCCGCCGGGTCGGCGTCGCGCAGCGTGACGCCGGCGCCCGGATGCCAGCGGCGCAGCTGGGCCGGGCGGTGCGAGTAGTAGGTGAAGAGGAAGTCCTCCACCGGGTGCTTCGCCCCGGTGCGGCGGCGGGCCAGGTGCGGGTCGAGCCAGGCGTCGACCCGCTCCTCGTGGGCCCGCCGTCGGGCCTGCCAGTCGGCCCGGTCGAGGGCGGCGGGGGCGAGGGCGGCGGTCACGGACCCCAGGGTACGACCGCCGCCCGCCCGCCGGTCAGGGCACGTCCACCCGCACCCCGGCGGAGAAGACCCCGCTGCGCAGCTCCAACTGCCGGGGCGGCGTGCTGCCCGTGCTGAACACCAGCGGCAGCACCACCCGGGTGCCCGCGGCGACCGGCTGGGCGAAGACGTCCCGCCCCAGGTTCGCCAGCCGGGTGGCGTCCTCGTCGGTGCTGACCCAGTTGCCGCCCGGCAGGTACGCCCGCTGCAACTGGCCGTGCCAGGTCTGCTCCTCCGGGGTGAGGTTGCGCACCCCCACGGTGGCCTGACACTGCCGGCCGCCCGCCGCGCCGGTGGTCCCCGGCGCCCCCGCCGTCCCGGCTGGTCCCGGCGTCCCCGTCGGGCCGGCCGATCCCGTCGTCCCGGCTGTCCCCGTCGTCGGGCCGGGGGCGCAGGCGACCCGGTAGACGGTGAACTCGAACGCCGACTCCCGCAGCGGCTCGCCCAGCCCGCCGGTGACGCTCTGTCCCTGCCACGCGCCGCTGGTCGGCTGCTTCTTGGCGGTGTCGATGGCGGCGACCCGCTGGGTGGCCGTCCAGGCCCCCGCGCCCACCACCCCGGCGAGCACCGCCGCCGACACCGGCACCACCAGCCAGACCGACGGGGTCCGGCGTCGACCGCCGGGTGCCGGCATCGCCGGCCGCGGATAGACCGCTCCGTGGCCCGCCGGGTCGCCGGCCCCACCGGCCGTCGTCGGCGTACCGGGCCGCGCCGGCCCGCCGGAGCGGCGGCGGCGCAGCCACCACCAGAGCACGCCGCCGGTGACCACCAGGAGGGCTGCCAGCGCCGCGAGCAGCACCGGCGGGCGGCGCCACGCCGGGGCGGCGGACACCTTCGCCACCGGTACGGCCGCCGCCTGCCAGGTCGCCGTGCCGCAGTCGTACGGGCGGGTGCCGTCCGTGCCGTACGCGCAGGCCGGTGCGGTGACCGGCCGGCCCGCCGGGGCGCTCAGCGCGGTGTGCAGCGTGGTGGTGCTGTGCGCCGGCAGCTTCAGCTGCCAGGTCACCTCGCCGGCGGTGGTGGCACCCGCGGGTCGGCTGGCCCGACCACCGGCGGTGACCGTCGTCGCCGACGAACCCGGCGGCAGTTCCTGCCGTACCGTCGTGTCGACCGGCGTGTCCCCGGTGTTCCGGATGTTGATCCGGTAGCCCGGCGCCGGGGTGCCGGCCGGCGCCACCGCCACGGTCACCGGCGACGGCGCCGCGCGCAGCGGCGGCGGGCTGCTCGTCGGCACCGCCGGCGGCGCGGCGGGCATCCCGGACGGCGCGGCCGGCGCGGTCCCGACGGCCGCCGGGTGCGCGGGCGCAGCCGCCGCCTCGGGTGCCGGTCCGGGCAACCCCGGTACGGCGGCGAGGACGCCCAGGCAGTTCACGATCACCGCGAGGGTCCTGTGGTGTCGTCTCGATGCAGGCATACGAACGCACCTCCGAACCCGAAGCTATGAGGCCGGCCCCGCCGTGCGGGTACGAAGTCCGCATTCCCGCCCCGGCCACCCCGCGAGGACCTATGCTGCGTCCCGTCCGGGCCTGTGCCGCGGGTCCTTCCCGGTGTGCGCCCGGGCCCGGTCGGGGCGTGTGCCGCGGCTCGCCCTCCATGTGCGCCGGCCCGTTCCCGCGCGCTGACCGGGCCGGTCGCGGTGCGGGAGACGTGCCGTGCGTCGCGGGTGCCATGGCCGGCCACCCGGTCGGGGATAGATTGGCCGGGTGCGTATCGCTCGTTTTGCTCATGCCAAGGGAATGTCGTTCGGGGCCGTCGAGGGCGAACCGGAGGCCGGGCCGCAGGGCCTGACCATCGCCGAGATCGAGGGCCACCCGTTCGGTCAGATCCAGTTCTCCGGCGCCCGCTGGGCGCTCTCCGACGTCCGACTGCTCTCCCCGATCCTGCCCAGCAAGGTCGTCTGCGTCGGCCGCAACTACGCCGAGCACGCCGCCGAGCACGGCAGCGAGGTGCCGAAGGAGCCGCTGCTCTTCCTCAAGCCCTCCACCTCCGTGATCGGCCCCCGGGACGCGATCCGGCTGCCGATCTTCTCGAAGCAGGTGGAGCACGAGGCCGAGCTGGCCGTGGTGATCGGCGCACCGGGTGCCCGCCGCGCCGACCGGGCCGCCGCCGAACGGGCCATCTTCGGCTACACCTGCGCCAACGACGTGACCGCCCGGGACCTCCAGCACTCCGACGGCCAGTGGACCCGGGCCAAGGGCTTCGACTCGTTCTGCCCGATCGGCCCGTGGATCACCACCGGCCTGGACATCTCCGACCTGGAGATCCGCTGCGAGGTGGGTCGCAACCCGGAGGAGATGGAGGTACGCCAGCTCGGCCGCACCAGCGACATGGTCTTCGACGTGGCGGGACTGGTGTCGTACATCTCCCACGTGATGACGCTGCTCCCCGGCGACGTGGTGCTGACCGGCACGCCGGCGGGGGTTAGCCCGCTGACGGAGGGGGATACGGTCACCGTACGGATCCAGGGGATCGGCGAGCTCACCAACCCGGTGGTCCCGGTCTCCTGAGCCGTTCGACGCCCTGTTTTCGCTGGTCAGAGGCGGTTCGGGGGGTTGGATTTGGCCTGTCGGCACCGGGAGGGTAAAGTTCATTCCCGGCGCCGCAAGGGGCCAATGGGGTATGGGGTAATTGGCAGCCCGACTGATTCTGGTTCAGTTAGTCTAGGTTCGAGTCCTGGTACCCCAGCGCAACCGCGGGTTCGTGAGAACCCCGGACGCTGGATTCTGACGAGTCCCGCTCCGTCCCCTCGGGGATGGGGCGAGCTCTGATAGAGTGCAGCTTCCTCACCACCAGAGTGAGGAAGCACGAAGTTCTGGCCCCGTCGTCTAGCGGCCCAGGACGCCGCCCTCTCAAGGCGGTAGCGCCGGTTCGAATCCGGTCGGGGCTACAACGCTGACAGCCCGTCCCACCCTGGTGGGGCGGGCTTCTTCGTCTCCACCCGACAGGGCTTCTTCGCCTCCGCTCGACGGGGTGCCGCCTCCGGTTGACGTCGTGTCCCGGCCCGTCCGCTGTCCCGGCTTCGTCCGCCCGCTCCCGGTACGCCTCCGGGGGACCCCTTCGTGGGCGGGGGACGCGGTGCCGCTAGACTACTGCCGCACCGCTCGTCAGGGCGGTGAAGCAGGAAAAGTGCCTGGCCCCGTCGTCTAGCGGCCCAGGACGCCGCCCTCTCAAGGCGGTAGCGCCGGTTCGAATCCGGTCGGGGCTACAGCTCGAACGGCCCGTCTCGCCCCGCGAGGCGGGCCGTTCGCCTTTCCCCCTGCCCGCGCCCGCCGTCGCCCACGCCTGCCCGCGCCTCCTCCGGTGTCTGCCGTCGTTCCACCCCTGCCCGCGCCTCCTCCGGTGTCTGCCGTCGTTCCACCCCTGCCCGCGCCCCTGCTCGGCCGCGACGACCGGGAACGCCGCGCCGCACCCGCCGTACGTCCCACCCCTGCCCGGTTCTGCGCCTTCCCAGCTTGTCCGCGCCCGCGCCCGCGCCCGTGCACCGGGTCCGTCAGCCTGTGCCGGGACCCGTTCATGGAACGCATGGGTGGTGCGATCACCAAGATCACGCTGGATCCAGGATGTAGTGGCCTCGTCGAGCGTTGGATGCCACTACTTCCGGGTTCGAGCACGATCATGGGCTCCGGGCGGCACAGTCGCGCGCGACAGCGCGGGCAACTCGGCGCGGCGCTCGGCCGGCCTGCGGGTGCGTTTCCTGTCGCCCGGGCAACAAGAAACGCACCCGTACCGAGCCACCGTCCCGTAGACGGTCCGCCGTCGGGGTGCGCCCGGAGCAGGCCGCCGTCCGGTCGGTGGAACGCCATGGACGTCAAACGGCCACCGTCACAGCCACCACGTTCCACTCACTCCCCGCCGGGCCGCGCCGCGCTCCGACCTCGCTCGCGGGCTCAGGCTTTGCAACCGCCGCGCTCCCGCCCCGCACCCGCCGGGCCACCGCAGCGCTGACGCCTCGGGCCGCTCCGGTCCTGCCCTGCGCATGCTCCGCGCCACCCGGGCTCACCGCTTCCACCCCAAGCTCACCGCCTCCTCGCCCAACCCACCGCGCGCCCCCGCCGGCCGGGAGTTGATCAAGAGGTTTGCGTCGCCGGAAGGCGTATCCGTGACGCAAACCTCTTGATCAACCGGATCGAGGGCGGGGAGGGAGGGGAGGGGGAGGGGGTTAGAGGCCGGAGAGGCGTTGGCCGGCGCGGACGACGGCCATGGCGTGGCGTTCGCCGGGGCGGCGGCCGAGGCGTTCGATCGGGCCGGAGATGCTGATCGAGGCGATCACCCGACCGGTCCGGTCGCGGATGGGGGCGGAGACGCTCGCCACACCGGCCTCGCGTTCGGCGACGCTCTGCGCCCAGCCACGGCGGCGCACCTCGGCGAGGGTGCGGCCGGTGAACTTGGACCGCGGCAGCAGCGGCATCACCGCCTCGGGCGGCTCCCAGGCGAGCAGGATCTGCGCCGCGGAGCCCGCCGTCATCGGCAGCACCGAGCCCACCGGGACGGTGTCCCGCAGGCCGCTGGCCCGCTCGGCGGCGGCCACGCAGATCCGCTCGTCGGCGCGGCGCAGGTAGAGCTGGGCGCTCTCCCCGGTGGCGTCGCGCAGCGCCGCGAGCAGCGGCTCGGCCGCGGTCAGCAGCACGTCCGGCGCGGCGTTGGCCAGCTCACCGAGCCGGGGCCCGGGGCGCCAGCGCCCCTGGGTGTCCCGGACCAGCATCCGGTGTATCTCCAGCGCCTGTGCCAGCCGGTGCGCGGTGGCCCGGGGCAGCTTGGTGCGTTCAACGAGTTCGGCCAGGCTGGCGCCGTCGACACAGGCGGCCAGGATGACCACCGCCTTGTCGAGAACGCCGACACCGCTCATACTGTGTCCCACAAGCCGAAATTTACCTCCCAGAATTTAGGATGTCCAGATGGTGGGAGTCACTCAACCGAGGACCCTGGCCGAGAAGGTCTGGGACGCGCACGTGGTGCGGTCCGTCGCGGGTGAGCCGGATCTGCTCTTCATCGACCTGCACCTGCTGCACGAGGTCACCAGTCCGCAGGCCTTCGACGGCCTGCGCCTGGCCGGCCGCCGGGTCCGTCGTACCGACCTGACGATCGCGACCGAGGACCACAACACCCCGACCGGGTACGCCGACCCGGCGTTCCGCGCCCGGCGCGGTGACCTGCTCACCATCGCGGACCCCACCTCCCGCACCCAGATCGAGACGTTGCGCCGCAACTGCGCGGAGTTCGGCGTACGGCTGCACCCGCTGGGCGACGAGAACCAGGGCATCGTGCACGTCATCGGCCCGCAGCTCGGCCTGACCCAGCCCGGCCTGACCATCGTCTGCGGCGACTCGCACACCGCCACCCACGGCGCGTTCGGCGCCCTCGCGTTCGGCATCGGCACCAGCGAGGTCGAGCACGTGCTGGCCACCCAGACCCTGCCGCAGAGCCGGCCCAGGACGATGGCCGTGAACGTGGTCGGCGAGCTGGCCCCGGGCGTCACCGCCAAGGATCTGGTGCTCGCCCTGATCGCCCAGGTCGGCACCGGCGGCGGGCGCGGCCACATCGTGGAGTACCGGGGTGAGGCGATCCGGAACCTCTCCATGGAGGGGCGGATGACCATCGCCAACATGTCCATCGAGTGGGGCGCCAAGGCCGGCATGATCGCGCCGGACGAGACGACCTTCGCGTACCTGAAGGGGCGGCCGCACGCGCCGCAGGGCGCCGACTGGGACGCGGCGCTGGAGTACTGGCGGACGCTGCCCACCGACGACGGCGCGACCTTCGACGCCGAGGTGACCCTGGACGCGAGCCGGATCACCCCGTTCGTCACCTGGGGCACCAACCCCGGTCAGGGCGCCCCGCTGGACGCGGCCGTGCCCGACCCGGAGGAGTTCGTGACCGAGGCCGAGCGGACCGCCGCCCGGCGCGCCCTGGAATACATGGACCTCACCCCCGGTACGCCGTTGCGGGACCTCGCCGTCGACGTGGTCTTCGTCGGTTCCTGCACCAACGGCCGGCTGGAGGACCTGCGGGCCGCCGCCGACGTGCTGCGCGGGCACCGGGTCGCCGACGGCGTACGCATGCTGGTGGTGCCCGGATCGGCCCAGGTGCGGGAGGCGGCCGAGGCGGAGGGGCTGGACAAGGTCTTCGCCGACGCGGGCGCCGAGTGGCGCTTCGCCGGCTGCTCCATGTGTCTGGGCATGAACCCCGACACGCTCTCCCCGGGGCAGCGCTCGGCCTCCACCTCCAACCGCAACTTCGAGGGGCGCCAGGGCCGGGGCGGACGCACCCACCTGGTCTCCCCACCCGTGGCCGCCGCCACCGCCGTGGCCGGCCGGCTGGCCGCCCCCGCCGACCTGTAGAAGGGCAGAGCTGATCCCGATGGACAAGTTCACCGTGCACACCGGCACCGCGGTGCCGCTGCGCCGTTCCAATGTGGACACCGATCAGATCATCCCGGCCGTGTACCTCAAGCGGGTGACCCGGACCGGTTTCGCGGACGGACTCTTCAACGCGTGGCGGGAGGACCCGGCATTCGTTCTCAACGATCCAGCCCATTCGGGTGCGTCGATTCTGGTGGCGGGCCCGGAGTTCGGCACCGGGTCGTCCCGGGAGCACGCCGTCTGGGCCCTGCGCGACTGGGGCTTCCGCGCGGTGATCTCTCCCCGCTTCGGTGACATCTTCCGGGGCAACGCCCTCAAGGAAGGGCTGCTTCCGGTCGAGCTGGAATTGAAAGCGGTCGAGGAGATCTGGGACCGGATCGAGGCCGACCCGACCACTGCCGTGACCGTCGACCTGGCCGCCCGTGAGGTCCGGGTCGGGGAGGCCACCTGGGCGTTCCCGCTGGACGACCACAGCCGCTGGCGGTTGATGGAAGGCTTGGATGACATTGGACTCACCCTCCGGCACGAGGCCGAGATCAGTGCCTTCGAGGTGACCCGACCGCCGTTCCTGCCGTCCGTCGCATAGCCGTACACCCGAGGCGTACATCGGTTTTCGCCCCCACCGGCCCGGCCGGTGGGGGCGAATCCGTTACGACACAAGGGCTTTTTTCGACCGAATGTTTGTGTCCAGGCAGCACAGGGCATACCGTGCGCGCAGAATGGCTCGCGTCGAGTCAGTTGCACAATCGGGAGGAAGTCGTGAACAAGGCCGAGCTCATCGAGGCGCTCGCCGTTCGCCTGGGGGACCGGAAGACGGCGACGGCCGCGCTCGACGCGGTCCTCGCTGAGGTCCAGGCGGCGGTCACCAAGGGCGAGAAGGTGGCGATCACCGGATTCGGAGCGTTCGAAAAGCGCGTCCGGGGCGCCCGAACAGCGCGCAACCCGCGGACCGGCGAGGCGGTGAAGGTCAAGAAGACCTCCGTCCCGACCTTCCGCCCGGGTGCCGGATTCAAGGAGATGGTGGCCAGCGGCAAGCCGCCGAAGGCCGCGGCAGCCGCGAAGAAGACCGTCACGGCCGCCAAGACCACCGGGACGAAGGCCACCGGCGCCAAGGCGACCGGCGCGAAGGCCACGGGCACGAAGGCCACGGGCGCGAAGGCGACCGGTGCCAAGGCGACCGCGGCGAAGAAGACCACCGCGGCGGGCACGAAGGCCGCCCCCGCGAAGGCCACCAGGACCACGGCCGCCACCAAGAAGACGGCTCCGGCCACGAAGAGCGCGGCGGCCACCAAGACCACCGCGGCGAAGAAGACCACGGCGGCCACCAAGAGCGCCGCGGCGAAGAAGACCACCGCGACGAAGAGCACGGCGAGCAAGAGCACGGCGGCCAAGAAGGCGCCGGCGAAGAAGGCTCCGGCCAAGAAGGCAGCCGCCAAGCGCTGACCTGCGACGGCCCGAAGGGCGTCCACCCGCGCGGTGGGCGCCCTTCGTCGCGTACGACCGGTGCCCCGCACCGGATCGCCGGGCGGAGGTCACAGGCGGTCGGCGGCGAGGAGGGTGTCCGCGGAGAAGGCGAGCAGCCAGCCGCCGCCCTTGGGGGTGGTCCAGTCGCCGGGGCGGCCGGCGAGGCGTTCCAGGGCGCCGGGGAGCACCTTGCCCTGGCTGCACACCGCGACCGGCTCGCCGGCCCCGGCCAGCTCGGCGAGGCGGGCGGCGGCGGCCAGCGCGCACTCGTCCGGCTGCTGGCCCGGTTTCGGCTCGTCGAAGTCGCCGACCACCTCGATCGGCAGGTCCAGCAGGGCGGCGGCCGGGTCGAGGGTCTGCACGCAGCGGCGGGCCGAGGCGGAGAGCAGGCGAACCGGGCGGACCAGGGCGACCAGCGGGGCCAGGGCGTCCGCCTGCTTCCGACCGGTGCCGTCGAGCGGCCGGCCGGTGTCCGGTCCGGACCAGGTGCCGCGGCGGCCGGCGTGCGCGTGCCGGACCAGCGCCACCACGGCGGTCACCTCGGGCAGGTCGGCGAACGCGCGGAGCACCTCGGCGTCGTGCGGATAGCTGACCAGGCGTACGGCGTCGTCGACGGGGAGCCAACGGATGTCGTCGACCTCGGTGCCCGGCTGGAAGCCGCCCTCGCCCACCGCCCGCATCGACCAGTAGTCGACCCGCTTCGGGCGGCCCTCACTGCGGTAGCGGACCGTGGGCAGGCGGACCTGCGGCACGGCCCGTACGTCGCTCTCCTCGGCGATCTCGCGGACCGCCGCGAGCAGCGGGTGCTCACCGGGTTCGAGCTTGCCCTTCGGCAGCGACCAGTCGCCGTAGCGGGGCCGGTGCACGAGGCAGACCTCGACCCCTCGGGCACCCGGTCGCCAGGCGACCCCGCCCGCCGCCCGGATGCCGACCGGCTCGTCGTCCGTCATCCGCCCACCGTAAGCCCGGCCGTGCCGCTCAACCCGCCACCCCACTCAACCCGCCGTCCCCGCTCGATCCGCCGTCCCGCTCAACCCGCCGTCCCGCCGACCCGGCGCAGCAGCAGCTCCTGGAGGTCCGTCAGGGGCGCCCCGTCCGCGCCGGTACGTCGGGTCCAGCTCCCGTCCCCGGCCAGCTCGAACGCGTCCACCTCCGGGCTCATCGCGGTGGTCAGCACGTGGTCCAGCTCGGCCCGGGCCACTGGGTCGCTGACCTGCACCAGCGCCTCCACCCGCCGGTCCAGGTTGCGGTGCATCAGGTCGGCCGAGCCCATCCAGAACTCGGCGTCGCCGTTGTTGCCGAACCGGAAGATGCGGGAGTGCTCCAGGAACCGGCCGAGGATCGAGCGGACCCGGATGTTCTCCGACAGCCCCGGCACGCCCGGCCGCAGCGTGCACATCCCCCGGATCAGCAGGTCGACGTGGACGCCGGCCCGCGACGCCCGGTACAGCGCGTCGGTGACCTCCTCGTCCACCAGCGAGTTCACCTTGAACTGGACGAGGCCGGGCATGCCGAGTCGGACGTGCGCGATCTCCCGTTCGATCCGCTCGACCAGGCCGCGACGGATGCCCTGCGGGGCCACCAGCAGCCGCCGGAACGCCGTCTGCCGGCTGTAGCCGGTGAGCACGTTGAACAGGTCGGTCAGGTCGGCGCCGATCTCCGGGTCGGCGGTGAGCATGCCGAAGTCCTCATAGAGCCGGGCCGTCTTCGGGTGGTAGTTGCCGGTGCCGATGTGGCAGTAGCGGCGGATCTGGTTGCCCTCCTGGCGTACCACCAGGGCGGTCTTGCAGTGGGTCTTCAGGCCGACCAGGCCGTAGACGACGTGGCAGCCGGCGCGTTCCAGAGTGCGCGCCCAGCCGATGTTGGCGACCTCGTCGAAGCGCGCCTTCAGCTCCACCAGCACCACCACCTGCTTGCCGGCGGCGGCCGCGTCGACGAGGGCGTCGACGATCGGGGAGTCGCCGCTGGTGCGGTAGAGGGTCTGCTTGATGGCGAGCACGTCCGGGTCGGCGGCGGCCTGCTCGATGAAGCGCTGCACGCTGGTCGCGAAGGAGTGGTACGGGTGGTGCACCAGCACGTCCCCGTCCCGCAGGGTGGCGAAGACGCTGCGCGGCACCTCGCCCTCGGCGAGCCGGGGGTGGGTGGCCGGCACGAACGGCGGGTCCTTCAGGTCGGGGCGGTCGGCCTCGCCGTACACCTGCCAGAGGGCCGAGAGGTCGAGCAGGCCGCGCACCCGCAGCACGTCCTGGTCGTCCATGTCGAGTTCCCGGACCAGCAGCTCCAGCATGTGGTCGGAGATGGAGGCGGCGACCTCCAGGCGGACCGGCGGGCCGAACCGGCGACGGGCCAGTTCCCGCTCCAGGGCCTGGAGCAGGTCCTCGTCGCGGTCCTCGTCGACCTCCACCTCGGCGTTACGGGTGACCCGGAACAGGTGGCACTCGACCACCTGCATGCCGGAGAAGAGCTGCCCCAGGTGCACCGAGATGAGGTCCTCGACGGGCAGGAACCGGACCCCGGGGGAGTCCCGGGCCACCCGGACGAAACGCGGCACGTTGTTGGGCACCTTGACCCGGGCGAAGAGTTCCGAGCCGCCGTCCGGGTCACGGACCGCGACGGCCAGGTTGAGCGAGCGTCCCGAGATGTACGGGAAGGGGTGGGCCGGGTCCACCGCGAGCGGGGTGAGCACCGGGAAGATGTGTTCCCGGAACCAGGTGCGCAGCCGCTCCCGCTCGGCGTCGTCGAGTTCGCTCCAGCGCAGGATCCGGATGTCCTCGGCGGCCAGCTTGGGCAGCACGTCGTCGACGAAGCAGGTGGCGTGCCGGGAGACCAGCTCGGCGGTCCGCTCGGAGATCAGCTCCAGCTGGGTACGCAGCGGCAGCCGGTCCCCGCCGCGGACCGGCAGCCCGGCGGAGAGGCGGCGCTTCAGCCCGGCCACCCGCACCATGTAGAACTCGTCGAGGTTGCTGGCGAAGATGGCGAGGAACTTGGCCCGCTCCAGCAGCGGGGTGCGCTGGTCCTCGGCCAGCGCCAGCACCCGGGAGTTGAAGTCGAGCCAGGAGACCTCCCGGTTGAGGAAGCGCTCCTCGGGCAGCGGCTCCGCCGTCGACGGCGCGGCCTCCACCGCCCGGTCGGGGCTCTCCACCGGGTCCAGGACCTCCTCCAGCCCGGCGGAGGCGACCGCCACGTCCGGCTCGTGGGCGGCGCTCTCCTCCGGTGGTCTGACCGGGCGGAAGCGGCCGTCGGTGCCCCGGGTCCGGGAGCCGTTGCGGGGCGTGGCCGGGTCGAGGAGGTGCGGTGTGGGCTCGGGGTGCTCACGAGGGGTGCTCACCACCCCATGATTCCCCGATTACGGTGAACGGAAAATGAACTCGGGGCAGGTGATTCAGGCCATCGTCGGCAACGTCACCCGGACGACCTCGCCGGAGTCGTCCCGGTCGACGCGGAGCCGCTGCCCGAGCCGGAGCAGCCGCAACCCCGAGGCGTCGAACGCCCGGGCCGGGAAGGCCAGTTCGGTGCCGTCGTCCAGGAGCAGCACGCCGCTGCGGGTCGACGCGTCGAAGGTCGCCACCGTGCCCTGCATGCCAGCACCGTACACCCGCAAGGTCAGCCGGTGGCGCTGGTGGCGCGGGCGCTGACCAGCGCGGCGGTGCGCGGGCCGAGGCCGAGGCGGGCGGCGCCGGCGAGGTCGTCGGCGGTGTCCACGTCCCGGCGCAGGGTCGGCCAGGCGCCGACCAGGGGCAGCGCCCCGCCGGCCGCGTGCGCGGCGGCCGAGCCGACCCCGAAGCGGGGCGCAAGCGGCACCCCGGCCGGCGCCGTGAGCAGCACCGTGCCGCTGCCGGGGGCGTCGGCCACGAAGCGGCGTACCCCCGGCGGCGCGGCGGCGGCCCGCAGCGCCGCCGCCAGCTCGACCGGGCGCAGCGCCGGCAGGTCGGCGGTGAGCGCGGCGACGGGGGCGTGCGGGCCGGCGAGCGCGGCGCCGTGCCGGAAGGCGGCGTTCAGCCCGGCGTCCGGGGCGTCCGGCACGGTCCGCGCGCCGGCCGCGCGCAGCTCCGCGCCGACCCGCGGGTCGTCGGTCACCACCAGGACCTCGGCCACCACCGGGCACGCCCGCACCGCGCGGACCGTGTCGGCCGCCAGGGCCAGCGCCAGCTCCTCATGGGGTACGCCGGGCAGCGCGCCCCGCAGGCGGCTCTTCGCCACCTCGAGGCGCTTCACCGGCACCACCACGGTCCAGCTCGGCTCGGGCACGTGACAATCCTGCCAGTCGGGCGGCGGTACCCTCACTGGCCGTACCCGGGGCGAGCAGGCATGATTTCGTCGCGGGACGTGGGCGCGCGGGGTCGGGGCAGGACGAGGAGGCAGGGTGACACGGCGGAAGCTGGGATTCTGGCAACGGTTCGCCGTGGTGCTGGTCAAGCCGGTGTTGACCGTCTGGACCCGGCGCACCTGGCGCGGCGCGGAACGGCTGGGTGGCTCCGACGGCATCATCATCGTGCCCAACCACATCTCGCACGCCGACCCGCTCGTCGCCGCGCACTTCATCTACGACGCCGGCCGCTGGCCGCAGTTCCTCGGCAAGGCGAGCGTGTTCCGGGTGCCGGTGATCGGCTGGATCATCGGCAGGTGCAAGCAGATCCCGGTGGAGCGCGGCACGGTCGAGGCGGTCAAGTCGCTGGACAAGCTGGTCGCCGCGCTGGACGCGGGCGGCGCGGTGGTGATCTACCCGGAGGGGACCATCACCCGGCAGCCGGAGCTGTGGCCGATGAAGGGCAAGACCGGGGCGGCCCGGCTGGCGCTGGCCACCGGCGCGCCGGTGATCCCGGTGGCCATGTGGGGGCCGGAGCGGATGTTCGACCCGCGGACCAACCGGTTCGACGTACGGCCCCGGATCCCGGTGACCGTGGTCGCCGGTGAGCCGGTCGACCTGGAACGCTGGCGGGGCGCCACGCCCACCCGGGCGATCCTGGAGGAGATGACGGACGCCATCATGCTGCGCCTGCGCGACCTGGTCGGCGAGATCCGCGGCGGCACACCGCCGCCGCTGTGGGAACGTCCCGCCCGGACCCGGGCCGAGTCGCAGCAGGGGGAGGCCGCGTGAGCGGGCAGGTGGCCGTGCTGGGGGCGGGGTCCTGGGGGACCGCGTTCGCCAAGATCCTCGCTGACGCCGGCCGGGACGTGACGATCCTGGCCCGACGGGCGTCGGTCGCCGAGGCGATCCGGACCGGGCGGCACAACCCGGACTACCTGCCGGACGTCCGGCTGCCCGACCGGGTCACCGCCACCGGTGACGCCGAGGAGGCGATCGCCGGCGCCGAGGTGGTGGTGCTCTCCGTGCCCTCGCAGACCCTCCGCGGCAACCTGGCCGAGTGGACCTCCCACCTCGACCCGGACGCCACGCTGGTGTCGCTGATGAAGGGCATCGAGCTGGGCACCACCAAGCGGATGAGCCAGGTGATCATGGAGACCGCCGGGGTGCCCGCCGACCGGGTGGTGGTCGTCTCCGGGCCCAACCTGGCCCCCGAGATCGCCGCCGAGCAGCCCGCCGCCACGGTGGTCGCCGGCGCCGACAGCCGCCGGACCGCCCTGGTCCAGGCGTCCATCCGGACGCCGTACTTCCGCCCGTACACCAACGACGACGTGATCGGCTGCGAGCTGGGCGGGGCGGTGAAGAACGTGATCGCCCTGGCGTACGGCATCGCCACCGCGATGGGCTTCGGCGACAACACCCGGGCGATGCTGATGACCCGCGGCCTGGCCGAGACCGCCCGACTCGGCGTGGCGCTCGGCGCCGACCCGATCACCTTCGCCGGCCTGGCCGGCATGGGCGACCTGGTCGCCTCCTGCTCCTCGCCGCTGGCCCGCAACCGCACCTTCGGCGAGCACCTGGGCCGGGGTGAGACGCTGGAGCAGGCGCAGGCCGCCACCCGGCAGACCGCCGAGGGGGTGAAGAGCTGCCTGGCGATCCGCGACCTGGCCCGGGCGCACGGCGTGGAGATGCCGATCACCGAACAGATCGAGCGGATCTGCCACGAGGGGATGGACCCGCGGCTCGCCGTGGACGCCCTGATGAGCCGGACCGCCAAGCCCGAGTCGTACGAGTGAGGCGTCGATGACCGACCTGGGAGACGGCACCCGCTGCGTGCACGCCGGGCTGCCCACACCGACACCGGGGGAGCCGTTCCTGCCGGGGCCGGTCTTCGCCGCGCCGTACCACCTGGACCCGTGGCAGGGGCCGGCGGCGACACCGAACGGCTACGGCCGGCCGGACAACCCGACCCGCCGGCTGCTGGAGGCGGCCATCGGCGAGCTGGAGGGCGGTGACTGCCGGGTCTTCGCCAGCGGTCAGGCGGCCATCACCGGGCTGCTGCTGGCGCTGCTGCGCCCCGGGGACACCGTGCTGCTCCCCGCCGACGGCTACTTCCCCGTCCGGGCCTTCGCCACCGCCACCCTGGAGGGCATCGGCGTCCGGGTCGGCTTCGTGCCGACCGCCGGGCCGTACCCGTCGTTCTCCGGCGTCCGGCTGGTGCTGCTGGAGACCCCGGCGAACCCGGGCCTGGACGTGGTCGACGTGGCGGCCCTCGCCGAGCGGGCGCACGCCGCGGGCGCCCTCGTCGCGGTCGACAACACCACCGCCACCCCGCTCGGGCAGCGGCCCCTGGAGCTGGGTGCGGACGTGGTGGTCGCCTCCGGCACCAAGGCGCTGACCGGGCACTCCGACCTGCTGCTCGGTTACGTCGCCACCCGCTCGGCGGAGCTGCTGGAGCCGGTGACCGCGTGGCGGACCACCACCGGCGCGGTGCCGGGCGCGTTCGACGCCTGGCTGGCCCACCGGTCGCTGGCGACCATGGACCTGCGGCTGGCCCGCCAGTCGGCCAACGCCGAGGCGGTCGCCCGACTGCTCGCCGGGCGTGCCGACGTGACCGGCCTGCGCTGGCCGGGGCTGCCGACCGACCCGGCGTACCCGGTGGCGTCGGTCCAGATGCGACGGATGCCCGGGGTGCTCTCGTTCGACCTGGGGGACGCCGACCGGGTGGCCCGGTTCCTCGACGCCGCGCGGCTGGTCGCCGCCGCCACCTCCTTCGGCGGCCTGCACACCACCGCCGACCGGCGGGCCCAGTGGGGGGACGACACCGCGCCGGGCTTCGTCCGGCTCTCCTGCGGCATCGAGGACCCGGCCGACCTGGTGGCCGACCTCGTCGCCGCGCTGGACGCCAGCCGGGCCTGACGGGCGGCGGTCGGGCTGACCGCTGCGTTATCGTGAGCGCGGCCCCGAGCCACCGGCCCGTACGGGCCCTCGACCGGAGGAGGTGAGACCGATCCAGCAGACAGGACCGGCGCTCCCCTCCGCGTCCGCGTCGCCCGGGAACTAGGCGACGTCGGGAGCGCCGACCAGCGCTCCCGGAGGTTTCCCATGGCACCATCCCCCTTCTCGCCCGACCGTCCCGCCCTGGTGCGGCGGCTGCGCGCCGCCGGCTGCGTCTATGCCGAGGACGAGGCGGAGCTGCTGATCGCCGCCGCCGACTCGGCCGCGTCGCTGACCCGGCTGACCGACCAGCGGGTCGCCGGCCTGCCGCTGGAACACCTGCTGGGCTGGGCCGAGTTCTGCGGCCTGCGGGTCGCCGTCGACCCGGGCGTCTTCGTGCCCCGGGGGCGGACCGCCCTGCTGGTCGCCGCCGCCACGGCGGTCGCCGGTCCCGCGCCCGCCGTACTGGACCTCTGTTGCGGCTCCGGCGCCGCGGCGCTGGTGATGCACGGGCGGCTGGCGCCCCGCTGGCTGGCCGCCGCCGACATCGACCCGGCGGCGGTGGCCTGCGCCCGGCGCAACCTCGCCCCGCTGGGCGTGCCGGTCTACGAGGGTGACCTCTTCGCGCCCGTCCCCGGGCAGTGGCGGGGCCGGCTCGACGTGGTGGTGGCGAACGCCCCGTACGTGCCGACGGAGGCGGTGTCGCTGATGCCGCCCGAGGCCCGCCTGCACGAGGCCCCGGTGGCGCTAGACGGTGGCGTGGACGGGCTGGCCGTGCTGCGCCGGGTCGCCGACCAGGCGGTGGGCTGGCTCGCCCCGGGCGGCCACCTGGTGGTGGAGGTGAGCGACGGCCAGGTCGACGCGCTCTGCGCGGCGTTCGTCGCCCGTGGCCTGGAGCCGACGGTGAGACGCGACGAGGAGGTGGACGCCACCGCGGTCATCGCCCGCCGCCCCGGCTGACCGAGCCGGTTCGCGCGCACCGGGCCCTCCCGACGCTTTCGTCTCCAGCGTTCCCGACGCCCCAGCCCCGGTGTTGCTGGCTCCCGGTGCTTTCGGCGCTGCGGCGCGGGGCGGGGCCGGTCCGCCGCCGCCGCGGTCCGACCGGGCGCGTCGGGCCCGGACGGCGGTGCGCCCGTGAGCGGTATGCCTCTGAGTCATCTTCATGCCTCAGAGTCATATTGCTCAACCGGCATGGCCCGTCCGCCGGGTGGCCGGGCGGCGGCGGGGGAGTCGTTCGGCGTGATCCGTCCGTCGGCGCAGGAGTGGCGGGGCGAGCCGGGTGTCCGACGCGTGCGGGACGGTGAACGTGGAACTAGCCTCAGGACCAGACCGGACGGGAACGGTGGGAGGTGGCGGATGGACAGCACGGGTGTGCCGGTGGTGGTCGGTCTCGACAACGGGGGGACCAGCAACAACGCCACCGTGTTGACCGTCGAGGGCCGGTTCCTGGTGGACGGCCTGGTGGAGACTCCCAGCGAGGTGCGGGCCGGCCCGGAGGCGGCGATCGAGGCGCTGGCCCGCGCGCTGGACGGCGTACTGGCGGTGACCGGCGTGCCGCGCGAGCTGGTCCGCGCGGTCGGGCTGGACACGCCCGGTCCGGCGAGCGCCACCGGGGTGATCTCGTCCCGCGGCTCCACCAACTTCTCCCAGCCGGCCTGGCGCGGGTACGACGTGCGGGGCGCGTTGGAACGCCGGCTCGGCCTGCCGGTGATCTATCACAACGACGGCAACGCCGCCGCCCTCTACGCCCACCACGTCCATTTCGGCGCCGACGCGATGCGCCGCTCCTCGGTGTCCGCCATCGTCGGCACCGGCCTGGGTGGCGGGGTGGTCGAGGACGGCCGGGTGGTGACCGGCGCCGCCGGGATGGCCGGCGAGTTCGGGCACGTGCACATCCCGCTGGACGGGCTGCTGGCCCCGGGTCAGCCGGTGCCGACCTGCGCGTGCGGCTTCGCCGGGGATGCGGAGAGCGTCGCCTCGCTGACCGCGATCGAGCGGAACCTGCTGCCGTACTGGCTGGGTCGGTATCCCGGGCATCCGCTGGCCGCCGAGGAGCCGGCCCGGGCGGCGAAGCTCGTCCGCGGGTACGGCGAGCGCGGCGACGGCCTGGCCCGGGAGGTCTTCACCCAGCAGGCGACCGCGTTGGGTCGGCTCTTCACGATCGCCGCCAACTTCACCGACCCGCACGCGTACTTCGTCGGCGGTGGGGTGGTGGAGGCGGCGCCGGAGTTCCGGGACTGGTTCCTCGCCACGGTGCGGGAGCACACGGTGCTGCGGGCCGAGCAGGCCGCGGTGGCCGCCTTCGCCCTGGTGCCCGAGCGAGACATGGCCGGCGCGCGCGGAGTGGCCATCGCGGCGCTGGAGACGCTGCGGGCCGACGCCCCGGCCGGCCCGCTGATGGCCGGCTGACCGCCGGCCGGCACCACCTTCGCGCCACCGTCCGGCCGGCGCCGCCCTCGCGCCACCGTCCGGCGCGGCGCCCGCCCCTGCGCCGCCCGGCCAGCGCGGCACCGCCCGAGCGCCCCCGGCCGGCCCGCTGGCCGGCCGGTACCCGGTGTGGGGTCAGGGGCGAGGCGGGGCGTCGGCGAAGGACGCCCAGGCGGCCGGGGTGAAGCGCAGCGTCGGGCCGCCGGGGTCCTTGGAGTCGCGGACCGCCACGGCGCCGGGCAGCACGGCCATCTCGACGCAGGCACCCTCGTCGCCGCTGTGGCTGCTCTTGCGCCAGGCGACCGGCTCCGGCTGCGGGCTCGTCGTGGGGGTCATCGGTACTACCGTCCCTTCAGGAGTTGGGCGAGCTGGTCCCGACTGGCCGCCGGGCTGAGCGCGACGGTCCGCAGGTGCTCCATGATCTTGGTGCAGGTACGCAGGTCGCCCGGCCGGTCGAGGACCATCTGCCCGGCGACCGTCTCGACCGAGGCGATGATCGGGTCCTCCGGGTCGGCGAACTCCAGGATGTGCAGCGAGCCGCGGGTGCCCCGGTGGTATCCGGCGGCGAGCGGGATCACCTGGACGGTGATGTTCGGCAGCTCGCCCATCTTGAGCAGGTGCCGCAGCTGCCCCTCCATGACGCTGCGGTCACCCACCGGGCGCAGCAGCGCGCCCTCGTCGATGATCGCGTCCAGGATCGGCGGGTCGTCCGAGGTGAGCCGCTGCTGACGGTCGAGGCGGAGGTGGACCCGCTGCTCGACCTGGTCGTCGCTGAGGGTGTGCGGTCCGCCGCGCATGACGCCCCGGATGTAGTCCGCGGTCTGGAGCAGGCCGGGCACCACCGACGGTTCGAAGTTCGCGATGCCGGTGGCCTCCGCCTCCAGGGCGATGAAGTCGATGGTGCGCCGGTCCAGCAGGTAGGAGTAGGAGACCCACCAGCCGGGCTTGCGGGCGTCCTTGGCGAGCTGCACCGCCGCCGCCACCTCGTCGGCGCCCACCCCGTAGAGGGTGAGCAGCGCGCGGACGGTGGCGGGGTTGACCAGGGTCTGCGCGTTCTCGTAGCGGGACAGGGTGCTGCGGGTGCTGTTGATCTCGTCGGCGGCCGCCTCCAGGGTCAGGCCGGCGGCTTCCCGGTGGGTACGCAGGGCGATGCCGAGCCGTCGGGCCCGGGCCGTCTTCGGAGCCATGCATCGATGGTCGCACATAAACGGGAACTCGGGCATGAGAGAACATCGATGAGAGTTGCATTCACGCGTGTCCACCTGTCAATCTGTGACCAGGTCCTCACCGCCGGTTGTCGTGGCGACGGTGGTGGTGGGCGACCGGAGGGGATGGGGCGCGCGGCGATCGGGTTTTACTCCCCCAAGACCTGATCGCCGCGTGCCCTGCCATCGCCGAGCGACGGAAGGGGCGCGCATGACGTCGACCGGAGCCCGTACCCGGAGATCCGGGTCCGCGCCCCTCCGCCCGGCCCGAGGTGGCCGGCGGTGACCCGGTTCCTCGTGGTGCTCACCGACGTCCGGCCCGTCGAGGCGCTGAACCGCAACGAACGGACCAGCCCCGAGCGCCGCCGCCAGGTGGTCGGGGCGAACAGCCGGGAGGCCGCCGACCGGATCGCGGGTGCCTTCATGGCCCTGGGCATGGTCCGGGCCGGCCGGCAGCGGGTGAAGGTGATCGCCGTGGGCCGCCGCCCCAAGGACCCGGAAACGCTGGTGTGAGCCCGTCGCCGACGGTCGGCGCGCTCCCCGCCGCCGTCGGCGACGCCCGGGTCAGAGCAGCTTGCGCCGCTTCAGGTAGGCCACCAGGTCGTCGTAGACGCCCCCCTCGTTGGCGAACATCGCCACGTTGCGGGCGGTGGAGAGCCACGGCCGGGTGGAGGGGCGGACCTCCTTCAACGCCCGCTCCAGGTCCCGCTGCTCGATCATCCGTACCTCGCCGGTGCGGACCGAGTCGGCCATCGCGAACTCGGCGGCCGTCTCGCAGAGGTGGGCCAGGTCGGCACCGGAATAGTCTTCGGTCTTCGCGACGACCTTGCGCAGGTCGATGTTGGCGATCGGCCGCTCCCGCAGGTGGTACTCCAGGATCGCCGCGCGGGCCTCGGCGTCCGGCGGCAGCACCAGCACCACCCGGTCCAGCCGCCCCGGGCGGCGCAGCGCCGGGTCCACGTCCCACGGGGTGTTGGTCGCGGCGAGCACGAAGACCCCCTCGTTGCTGCCCTCCATGCCGTCCAGCTCGGCCAGGAGCTGGTTGCCGAGCGTCCGCATCGAACTGGAGCCCATCTGGGAACGCTTGTGGCCCAGCGCGTCGACCTCGTCGAGGAAGAGCACGCAGGGGGCGTTGCGGCGGGCCGCCTCGAACAGCTCGTGCAGGTTGCGTTCCGAGTTGCCGATCCACATGTCCAGCACGTCGACGATCGACAGGGAGAGGAACTTCGCGCCCATCTCGCCGGCCACCGCGCGGGCCAGGAAGGTCTTGCCGCAGCCGGGCGGGCCGTAGAGCATCAGCCCGCCGCGCAGGCTCTTGCCGTACATCCGGCGCAGCTCCGGGTTGCGCAGCGGGCCGAGGAAGGCCAGCTCCAGCCGCTCCTTCACGGCCGTCATGCCGCCCACGTCGGCCAGCCGGACCGCGCTGGTCTCGACGTCGTACACCCGGTCGGCCTCGCCGGTCACCGGCTCCGGTTCGTCGCCGGCCCGGGCGAAACGCGGCGGCACGACGTCGGCCAGCTCCTGCTCGTAGGCGGCCAGCGGGTCGTCGCCGCCCGGCGTCGGACCGGCCGGCGCCGGCCGCGCCGGTGCCGCCTTCCCGGGTACGGGGGCACCGAGCGCCCGCTGCATCAGCGTCTGCGCCTGCGGGTTGCCCGGATCCCGGGCGAGCGCCTGCCCGATCTGGGCGATCGCCTCCCCGCCCCGGTCGGCGTCCAGCAGCAGACCGGCCAGGTGCAGGCGCAGCGGCAGGTCGTCCGGGCGGGCGTCGAGGGCGGCCAGCAGGCTGTCGATGAGGGGATCGGGGCTCATAGGACGAGCAGCGTAGTGGGCCACCATCCGGTTCCGCTCACCCTCGTGCCGCCGTCGGTGGCGGTGCCGGACGTCGGCCCCGCAGTCGGCTCCGGCCCTCGTGGACGGCCAGCCCGGCCCGGTGTCCGAGCCGCACCAGGACGGCCCGGAGCTGACGGGCCAGCAGGTTGCGCAGCCGGACCGCGAGGGTGACGGCGGTGAGCGTGAGCGCGAGCTGGCCGCTCGCCTCGGCCGCGCCGTCGGCGGACGGAGGACAGGCGCCGACGGTCAACGCGACCGTGGCCGCCAGCACCAGCACCGGCCGGAGCGCCACCGCCGCGGACCGCCGTTCGGCGCGCAGCCGCCATCGGACGGCCGCCGGCTGCCGCCGCCACGCCCGGCGGCAGAGCAGGCCGGGGTGGTCGCCGGTCCGGCCCCGGCAGTACGCCAGCGTGCAGAGCGCCTCGACGTCGTCCGGCCGGTCGGTCAGCACAGAGATCAATTCGGCCGTGGCGTCGTCCCACCGGCCGATCTCCCGCAACGCGCGGGCCCGCCCGATGCCCCGGTCGACGGTCTCCGTGACACACCTCCGCTGTCCGACGCCACCCTGGGGCGGCGACGTCCGGCAGGAACATCCGGTTACTCCCCGTATATGTGTCGCTGACCGGTTGCGTCGGGTGCGCCTCTGTCGCCGGGTATCGGCATCGGCCGCCCGCCACGCACAGTAAGGTCAACCGGGTGAGCGCCACCGGCGAGCACGGCCAGCCGCAGTCGCGAACGAAGAGGTGACCTCCAGTGACCACCCCAGGCAAGACCCGTGTGGCGATCGTTTTCGGCGGCCGCAGCCCCGAGCACGGCATCTCCTGCGTCAGTGCCGGCAGCGTGCTCGGCGCCCTCGACCCGGACGAGTTCGAGGTGGTGCCGGTCGGCATCACCCGGACCGGCCAGTGGGTGCTGACCAGCGGTGACCCGGCCCAGCTCGCGATCCAGGCCCGGAAGCTGCCGGAGATCACCGCGAGCGCCGGCACCGAGGTGCTGCTGCGCGCCGAGCCGAATTCGGGCGGCCTGATGGTGCTCGACCCGACCGAGGGCCCCCGGGCGCTGGCCGACGTGGACGTCGTCTTCCCCGTGCTGCACGGCGCGTACGGCGAGGACGGCACCATCCAGGGCATGCTGGAGATGGCCGACATCCCGTACGTGGGGGCGAACGTGTTCGCCTCGGCGGCGGCGATGGACAAGGAGTTCACCAAGAAGCTCTGCGCCGTCGAGGGCATCCCGGTCGGCCCGTACGCGGTGCTGCGCAACGGGATGACGCTGGGCGAACAGGAGAAGGAGCGGCTCGGGCTGCCCGTCTTCGTCAAGCCGTCCCGGGCCGGCTCGTCCTTCGGCATCACCAAGGTCGACGACTGGTCCCAGCTCGACGCGGCCGTCGCGACGGCCCGGGAGATCGACACCAAGGTGCTGGTGGAGGCCGCGATCGTCGGGCGCGAGATCGAGTGCGGCGTGCTGGAGGGGGAGGCCGGCGGCGCCCCCGAGGCGTCGGTGCTGGCCGAGGTGCGGGTGGTCTCCGGCCACGACTGGTACGACTTCGAGGCCAAGTACATCGACGACGCCTGCGAGTACGACATCCCAGCGAACCTGCCCGAGGCGGTCACCCGCCAGGTGCGCGAGTACGCCACCCGGGCGTTCACCGCGCTGGACTGCTCCGGCCTCGCCCGGGTCGACTTCTTCGTCACCCCGCAGAACGAGGTCTACCTCAACGAGATCAACACGATGCCCGGCTTCACCCCGACGTCGATGTTCCCCCGGATGTGGGCCGCCAGCGGCCTGGAATACCCCAAGCTCGTCAACCGCCTCATCCGCACCGCCCTCCGCCGCGACACCGCCCCCCGCTGACCGCGCCCCTGCTCCACCAACCGCTCAGATTCACGGAAAGAGTGGCCATCTCCGCTGGGGAGGCCACTCTTTCCGGGAAACTGCGCCTCAGGCACGGCCTGCGGTGGCGGGTGGTGGGTCAGGGGGTGCAGCCGGACGGGGCCGACTTCGACGAGGGGACGGCGGAGACCACGGCGTCGGAGATCGGGGCGGCCCACTGGAGGGGCTGGGCGTACTGCCGGGGGATCCGGACCCGGACCGGGGTCTCCCGGTCGACCGTGGTCAGCACCGTCGCGTCGGCCTCCTCGACGGGGTGCCAGCAGACCTTGTTGACCGTCCACACCTCGTCGGTCTTCTCGAACACCGGCGGCGTGACGCCGCAGGAGACGGTCAGCGCCGGGTCGCCGTACGCGGCGTTCTGCTCGGGACCCGCGGTGACCGGGCGCTGCCTCAGGTCACGCAGGCTGTCGGGAAGCTGGGACACCAGGGCCCGGCAGACGACGCCCGGCCGCTCGGCGAGGGTCGGCGCGGGCAGCTCCACCGGGGCGGTGGACTGCGGTCGCGCGGCGGTCGGCGAGGCGCTCGGCGCGGCGGCGGGGGAGTCCGGGGAGAGCTTCGCGAAGGTGAAGCCGGCCACGGCCACGGTGACCGGCAGGGCGATCAGCGTCGCCACCAGCGCCGCGCGGCGCGTGGTCCGGTCCCGGCCCGGGGCCGGGTCGGCCGGGCGGGACTCCGCACCAGCGGCGGGGGAAGTGATCTCGTCCACTTACAGCCGCACCACCGAACACGTGAGGGTGCGGGTGATGCCGGGCACCATCTGCACCTTGCTGACGATGAGTTTGCCCAGCTCGTCGACGGTGTTCGCCTCGGTGAGGACCACCACGTCGTACGGCCCGGTGACGGCGTCGACGCGGACCACGCCGGCCAGGTCCGCGATCAGACCGGCCACGTCACGCGCCCGCCCGACCTCCGTCTGGATGAGGATGTACGCCTGAACCACGACTCGACCTCCGTCCGTCGCCGCCCTCGGGCGGCCCGAAGGGTGAAACTACCTTACGGAGCAGGGCTGATCCCTATCGGTCGTCGGTCGGACGCGGTGAGCGAGCACACTCCCGGCCCGGGCGGGACGGGAAGACGATCATGATTGAGCGCGACGAGGAGACACGATGACGGTCGCGGGTGTCGGCGAGTTCGGACTGATCGACCGGGTCACCGCCCGGCTGACGTACGGGGAGAGTTGCCTGCTCGGCCCCGGCGACGACGGCGCGGTCGTGGCGGCACCGGACGGCCGGGTGGTGGCCTCGACCGACGTGCTGGTCGAGGGGCGGCACTTCCGGCGGGACTGGTCCGGCGCGCGGGACGTCGGGCACCGCGCCGCGGCGGCGAACCTGGCCGACATCACCGCGATGGGCGCCACCCCGACCGCCCTGCTGGTCGCCCTCTGCATGCCCGCCGAGCTGGAGACGAGCTGGGCCGAGGAGCTGGCCGACGGGCTCGGCGCGGAGGCCGCCAAGGTCGGCGCGAGCGTGGTCGGCGGGGACATGTCGGCCAGCCCCACCCTCACCATCGCCGTCACCGCCCTCGGCGACCTGGCGGACCGGGCCCCGGTGGTCCGCTCCGGCGCGCAGCCCGGCGACGTGGTGGCCCTGGCCGGCCGCACCGGCTGGGCGGCGGCCGGGTACACCGTGCTGACCCGGGGGTTCCGCACGCCCCGGCTGCTGGTCGAGGCGTTCCGCCGGCCCGAGGTGCCGTACGCCGCCGGACCGCACGCCGCCCGGCTCGGCGCCACCTCGATGATCGACGTGTCGGACGGGCTGCTGGCCGACCTCGGACACGTGGCGAAGGCCAGCGGAGTCGCGATCGACCTGCACCGGGACGCCTTCGAGGTGCCCCGGCAGATGCGGGACGCCGCGCAGGCGCTCGGCGTCGACCCGTACACCTGGATCCTCGGCGGTGGCGACGACCACGCGCTGGCCGCGACCTTCCCCCGCTCGGTGGCCCTGCCCGCCGAGTGGCGGCCGGTCGGCCGGGTAACGGACGGCGCCGGGGTGACCGTGGACGGCGCCGCGTACGACGGGCCGGCCGGCTGGGACCACTTCCGCTGAACCGGGCCGGACTCCGGTCCGGCTGACCGTCTGGTCGTTCGCCGTGGTGCCGGACACCCGGCGGACGCAGTGACGGACGACCGAACGGGGACGGCCGCGGTCGTGCTCTTCGCTGGTGAGCCTCAGCCTGCGGCGGCGGTGACGGCGCGGTCGGCGCCGAGCAGGGTGTCGCCCGCCGCCGTCCGGCGGTAGTAGACCAGCGCGCCTTCCCGGAACCGGGTCACCATGCCGGCCCGCAGCAGCACGCCCAGGTGGTACGAGACGGTCGCCGGGGCCAGGGTGTGCCGTCGGCTCAGCTCGCCGGTCGAGCGGGGCACGCTCAGGTCGGCCAGCAGCTCGGCCCGGCTGCGGCCGACCAGCCCGGGGGTCGCCGGCCGCGGTCCGGTCGGGACGGGTACCCCCTGGGCCGGATACATCAGCACGCCCTCGCGCGGCCGGTGGAACTGCTTGAAGAAGAGCGGCCAGCCCAGCACCGAGGGAACCAGCACCAGTTGGCCGGCGGTGAACATCAGCTCGGTCCCGCCCGGTCGGTGCACCTCCAGCCGCCCGTCCCGCCAGCGGACGTCCGGGTGCAGCGAACTCAGCAGGCCGGCCACGCCCTGCCGGCCCATCAGCTCCGACCGGCGGGCGATATCGGCCTCCAGGACCGACTCCAGCGCCGACCACTCGTCGGCCAGGGCGGCCCGCCAGAACTGCCACATGCCGTTCGCCGCCCGGGCGCCGAAGGTGCCCGCCTGCACCGCGTCGCGGACCGGCGGGGGTGCCGCGGTGAACTGGAACACCTCGCCCAGCTGTGCCTCCACCACCTCGGGGGCGGTCGCGGCGAGGGCCTCCAGTTGGCGGCGCAGGGCCTGCTTGGGCGGTCCCGGTTCGTATTCCGGGGTCAGCAGGTCGGGGATGACGGCACAGGTGTCGTTCGGCAGCACGGCCGCGAGCAGGGCCACGTCGGGGTGTCGCAGCGCGCTCCGGGCCCGCGGTCCGGTGGGACCGGCGCTCGGGTGGGGGCGGCCGGTGGCCGCGTACCAGAGCCATTCCACGGCCTCGAACGCCGGTGAGGCGCCCAGCCGGACGCCGGCCAACGTGGCGGCGTCAAGTTCCACGGTGAACATGAATGACGACGATAAATTCCAACGGTCACCGGAAATGACAGATATCCGACTCTGCGTCGGCGTCCCCCGTCACATTTTCACGGGGGTATTCGAACCAGTTCGAATCTCTCGTCCGGCATGCCGCGCGCTCAATACGTTCCCCTCGTCACCGATCTCCACGAGGGGGAGAGATGGACCGCAGGCAGTCCAGCAGCGCGAGCGTGCCGTGGTGGGCAGGGACGCGTGACCCGCCCCGGCCGCCCGGAGCCACCCGCCTCCGGGCGGCACCGCGCCGCCCCGTCCGACCATTCGAAAAGCGATTCCCCGAGGAGGAAATCGTGCGCACGTCAACAATTTCTCCGGTACTGCGCCGGGCCGCCCGCGCCGCGCTGGCGGTGGCCGTCGCCGGCCTGGGCGCCGTCGCCGTCGCCGCACCCACCCCCGCCCAGGCCTCCACCGCCGGTGGCCCGATCAGCCGCGGCGAGATCCTGGACCGGGCGCAGTACTGGGTCGACCAGGGGATCACCTACGACACCAACGCCCTCACGGCGGGACCGGACGGCGGGTCGTACCGGCGGGACTGCTCCGGGCTGGTCTCGATGGCCTGGCACCTGACCAGCAACTACAACACCACCGCCTTCCAGCAGCTCGACGGCAGCCACCCGTGGCACGCCCTCGGCAGCCTCGGCGACCTCCAGCCGGGCGACGCGATCGTCCGGACCGGTCACATGGAGCTCTTCGCCCGCTGGAAGTCCGTCGCCGACCACAGCCAGGGGGCGTACGTCTACTCGTTCAACCAGACCGGGGAGACCGTGCGGAACCCCGACGCGGTCAGCAACTTCGGCAACATCGGCTTCGACAGCTACTCCGACCTCACCACCTACACCCCGATCCGGTACGACCACGTCGTCGGCACCGCCTCGTACTCGGGGGACGGGTTGGCGGACCTGCAGACGGTGAACACCTCGACCGGGGTGATCAACCACTTCCGTAACATCTCGCCGGGCAACTGGGCGCCGGTGGCCGCCGTCGGCAGCGGCTGGGCGGGTGCCGACCCGAACCGGCTGCACTGGGCCGACATGAACGGCGACGGCCGGTCCGACCTGGTCGTTGCGGGCTCCGACGGCGTGATCAAGCTCTACCCGAACCTGGGGCAGGGCACCTGGGGTACGACCGTGGCGATCGGCAGCGGTTGGGGTGCCGCCGACCCGCGGGCGATGTACTTCGCCGACATGAACGGTGACGGCCTGGCCGACCTGGTGTTCGTGAACACCTCGACGGGGCTGATCTCGTACTACCGCAACATCTCGCCGGGCAACTGGGCGTCGGTGGCGACCATCGGCAGCGGCTGGGCCGGTGCCGACCCGAACCGGCTCTCCTTCGCCGACATGAACGGTGACGGCCGGGCCGACCTGCTCTCCGTGGAGTCGGGCGGTCTGGTCAAGCTGTACCCGAACAACGGACCGGGCACCTGGGGCACCACCGTGGCGATCGGCAGCGGCTGGGGTGCCGCCGACCCGCGGGCGATGTACTTCGCCGACATGAACGGCGACGGCCAGGCCGACCTGGTGTTCGTGAACACCTCGACGGGGCTGATCTCGTACTACCGCAACATCTCGCCGGGCAACTGGGCGTCGGTGGCGACCATCGGCAGCGGCTGGGGTGGCGCGAACCCGGACACCCTGTACTTCGGCTGACCCACCTCGTCGCCCCCGCCGGGAACCTCCGGCGGGGGCGACCTTCGAGTACGCCGGGAGGCGTACGCCACGTCCCGCCCCGCAGGCCAGGGCGCGGGCGGCGCCGGTCGTATCGTGGTCCGGTGAGTGAGATCGAGATCCACGCCGTACGCTTCGACTCGCCGGTGGCCCAGGCGCTGATCCGGGCGGCCCTGGCCGACCTGGGCCAGCGGTACGGCGGCAGCGGCGACGAGACGCCGATCGACGCGAGCGAGTTCGTGCCGCCCGCCGGCGCGTTCCTGGTGGCCCACCTCGGCGGCGAGCCGGTGGGCTGCGGCGGCTGGCGCAGCCACGGCGACGACGGCGAGACGGCCGAGCTGAAGCGGATGTACACCAGCCCGGCGGCCCGGGGCCGGGGCGTGGCCCGCGCGGTGCTGGCCGCGGTCGAGGAGTCCGCCCGGGACGCCGGCCGTAAGCGGATCATCCTGGAGTGCGGCGACCGGCAGCCCGAGGCGATCGCCATGTACACCGCCGGCGGCTACGAGCGGATCCCGAACTTCGGCTACTACCGCGACGAGCCCGGCTGCCTCTCCTTCGGCCGCCCCCTCTGACCCTCCACCCGTCGCGCGCCTCGCGCATCAGGATCGTGCCCGATCCGGGAAACAGTGGCCTCGTCCGGTGGGGGAGGCCACTGTTTCTTTGCTCGGGCACGATCCTGTGGTGGGTGCCCGCGACGATCGCGGACCCGCGATGATCGCGGAACGTTCGGCGGACACGACAGCACCGGCGGACCGTGACGGTCCGCCGGTGCTGGCAGTGTTCGGGGTGGAGGCGCTACCGCGTCAGGCGCGGGTGACCTTGCCGGCCTTGATGCACGAGGTGCAGACCTGCATCTTCTTGGTGTTGCCGCCACCGGCCGGGGTACGCACCGACTGGATGTTCGGGTTCCAGCGGCGGTTGGTCCGCCGGTGCGAGTGGGACACGTTGTGGCCGAAGCCCGGCCCCTTGCCACAGACGTCGCACACGCTAGCCACGGGATACTCCTGGGATTGATACGTTCATGAGGTCGCCAGCAGGCGCTGCCCGGGCAACCTGGTCAGGTTACCCGATGACCCACCGGTCCGCCCAACCGGCCTGGTCGACCCGGCTGCGGCCCGGCCCAGCGTACCGGTGCCGACGCGGCGCCGACGGTGGCCCCGGGTCATCGGACACGCCGACGGGGGCCGGTCGACCCCGGCGCGTGTCAGGGTGCGCCAGTAGGCTTCCCGACGTGCTGGAGACCCTCGACGCCGCCGCGGTGCGCCGCTGGTGCGCGAGCGGGCTGGCCGCCCTCCAACGGCACCAGGGCGAGATCGACGACCTCAACGTCTATCCGGTGCCGGACGGCGACACCGGCACCAACCTGGTGCTCACCCTCACCTCCGCCCAGCAGGCCCTCGCGATGGACCTGGGCACCCTCCCCGAGGACGGGCACACCCCGCACGGGCACGCGCTGCGGCTGATGGCCCGGGGCGCGCTGCTCGGCGCCCGGGGCAACTCCGGCGTGATCCTGTCGCAGATCCTGCGCGGCTTCGCCGACGCGCTCGCCGCCGCCCCGGCCGTGCGCGGCCGGCTGCTCGCCGCCGCGCTGGGCGACGCGACCACCGCCGCGTACGCCGCCGTCGCCCGGCCGGTGGAGGGCACCCTGCTCAGCGTCGTCTCGGCCGCCGCCCGCGCCGCCGAGCAGGCCGACACCGACGACCTGCGCGCGGTGGCCCGGGCGGCGGCCGCCGGGGCGGCTGGCGCGTTGGCGCGTACCCCCGAGCAGTTGCCGGCGCTGGCCCGCGCCGGCGTGGTCGACGCCGGTGGGCGCGGCCTCTGCCTGCTGCTGGACGCGCTGGTCGAGGTGGTCACCGGGGAGCGCGTGCCCGAGCCGGCGCCCGCGTCCCCCGCGGTCCGCCCGCCGGCCACCGTCGTCCGCGAGACGGGTTCCGACGCGTACGCCTACGAGGTGCAGTACCTGCTCGACGCCACCCCGGAGGCGGTGGCCCGGCTGCGCGGCGAGCTGGACGCGTTGGGCGACTCGCTGGTGGTGGTCGGCGACGGCGGCCCCGGCGTCGGCACCTGGAACGTGCACGTGCACGTCAACGACGTCGGCGCGGCGATCGAGGCGGGGGTGGCCGCCGGCCGCCCGCACCGGATCTCGGTGACCCGCTTCGCCGACCAGACGGCCCCGGCGCCGCGCCCGCCCGCTCCGCTGCCCGACGGGCGGGCGGCGGTGGTGGTGGCGACCGGAGCGGGCATCGCCGAACTCTTCGCCGGCGAGGGCGCGACGGTGGTCCCCGGCAACCCGTCCACCGGTGAGCTGCTGGACGCCGTGCGGGCCAGCGGCGCGGCCCGGGTGGTGGTGCTCCCGAACGACCCCAACACCCAGTCGGTGGCGAGCGCCGCGGCCCGGGAGGCGCACCGGCTGGGCGTCAAGGTGAGCGTGGTGCCCACCCGCTCCCCGGTGCAGGCCCTCGCGGCCCTCGCGGTGCGCGATCCGGGCCGGCGCTTCGAGGACGACGTCATCGCCATGGCGGAGGCGGCCGGCGCCTGCCGGTACGCCGAGGTGTGCCACGCCAGCCGGGAGGCGCTGACCGTCGCCGGGCCGTGCCGCCCGGGTGACGTGCTGGCCCTGGTCGAGGGGGAGGTGCACCTGATCGGCGCCGACCTGCTCGACACCTGCACGGCCGTGGTCGACCGGATGCTGGGCGGTGGCGGTGAGCTGGTCACCCTGCTCTGCGGGGCGGACGCCCCGGCCGGGCTGGCCGACCGGGTGCGCGAGCACGTCGAGCGCTCCTGGCCGTTCGTCGAGGTGCAGGCGTACGAGGGCGGTCAGCCGCACTACCCGCTCCTGATAGGGGTCGAATGACGTCCGAGCCGTCCACGGTGGACACGCCGCTGAAGAAGCTGGTCGGGGAGCGGACCGCCAAGGCCCTGGCGAGCCACCTCGACCTGCACACCGCGGGTGACCTGATCTACCACTTCCCCCGCCGGTACGACGAGCGCGGCGAGCACACCGACATCCGCTCGCTCGACGTCGGCGAGCAGGTCACCGTCCTGGCCCAGGTGCAGCGCACCGCCGTCCGGCCGATGCGGCAACGGCGCGGCAACCTGCTGGAGGTGACCGTCGGCGACGGCTCCGGCGGGGTGCTCACCTGCACCTTCTTCGGCAACCAGGCGTGGCGGGAGCGGGAGCTGCGCCCCGGCCGGTGGGGGCTGTTCGCCGGCAAGGTCACCGAGTTCCGGGGCAAGCGCCAGCTCAACGGCCCCGAATACGTGCTGCTCGGCGAGGGCGGCGACGGCGAGGCGGCGGCCAACGAGGAGGTCGAGGAGTTCGCCGGGGCGCTGATCCCGGTCTACCCGGCCGCCGCGGCCGTGCCGACCTGGGTGATCGCCCGCTGCGTACGGGTGGTGCTGGACACCTTCGACCCGCCGGACGACCCGCTGCCGGCCACCGTGCGGGCCAGCCGCAACCTGGTCGGCATCGGGGCGGCGCTCCGGGAGATCCACCGCCCGTCCAGCAAGGAGGAGCTCTACCGGGCCCGCCGCCGGCTCAAGTGGGACGAGGCGTTCGCCGTGCAGCTCACGCTGGTGCAGCGCAAGCACCGGGCGGCGGACTGGCCGGCGAAGTCCCGGCCCGGCCGCCCCGGCGGGCTGCTCGACGCGTTCGACGCCCGGCTGCCGTACGAGCTGACCAGCGGCCAGCGGGACGTCGGGGTGGAGATCGCCGCCGACCTGGCCACCGCGCACCCGATGCACCGGCTGCTCCAGGGCGAGGTCGGCTCCGGCAAGACGGTGGTGGCCCTGCGCGCCATGCTCCAGGTGGTCGACTCGGGCGGTCAGGCGGCGTTGCTCGCCCCGACCGAGGTGCTCGCCGCGCAGCACCACCGGGGCATGCTCGACCTGCTCGGGCCGCTGGCACAGGCCGGCGAGCTGGGCGGGGCCGACGACGCGACCCGGGTGGAGCTGGTCACCGGCTCGCTCGGCGCGGCGGCCCGTCGCCGGGCGCTGGCCGAGGTGGCCGGTGGCCGGGCCGGCATCGTGCTCGGCACCCACGCCCTGCTCTACGAGGGGGTCGACTTCGCCGACCTGGGCCTGGTCGTGGTCGACGAGCAGCACCGGTTCGGGGTGGAGCAGCGCGACGCGTTGCGGGCCAAGGCCGACCAGCCACCGCACGTGCTGGTGATGACGGCCACCCCGATCCCGCGCACCGTCGCCATGACGGTCTATGGCGACCTGGAGGTCTCCACCCTCTCCCAGCTGCCGCAGGGCCGCTCGCCGATCGCCTCGCACGTGGTGCCGGCCGCCGAGAAGCCGGCCTTCCTGGACCGGGCCTGGCGCCGGGTGCGCGAGGAGGTCGCCAAGGGCCACCAGGCGTACGTGGTGTGCCCGCGCATCGGCGAGGGCCCGCAGAGCGACGAGGAGCCGCCGCCGGAGGACGACAACGGGAAGCGGCCGCCGCTGGCGGTGACCGAGGTGGCACCACTGCTCGCCGAGGGGCCGCTGCACGGGCTGCGGATCGGCGTGCTGCACGGGCGGCTGCCCGCCGACGAGAAGGACGCCGTGATGCGCTCCTACGCCGCCGGTGAGCTGGACGTGCTGGTCGCCACCACCGTCGTCGAGGTGGGCGTCAACGTGCCCAACGCCACCGTCATGATCGTGCTGGACGCCGACCGGTTCGGCGTCTCCCAGCTGCACCAGCTGCGCGGCCGGGTGGGCCGGGGCTCGGCGGCGGGCCTCTGCCTGCTGGTCACCGAGGCGATGGAGGGCTCGTCGGCCCGGGAACGTCTCGACGCGGTCGCCGGCACCACCGACGGCTTCAAGCTCGCCGAGCTGGACCTGGAACAGCGCCGCGAGGGTGACGTGCTGGGGGCGACCCAGTCCGGCCGCCGCTCGCACCTGCGGCTGCTCTCCCTCAAGCGCGACGCCGACCTGATCCGGGACGCCCGGGCGGAGGCGACCGTCCTGGTCGAGGAGGATCCGGAGCTGACCCGCCATCCGGCGCTGGCCGCGTCGGTGGCCGCCCTGGTCGACGAGGAACGCGCGGAATACCTGGAGAAGGGCTGACCCCGTCCCACCCACCCACCCGTCCGGCCGCCCCCCAGCGGGCCCCGCTTACGCGCTGCGGGCTCCGCCTGGCGGCTCAAGATCGTGCTCGATCCGGGAAACAGGGGCATCCGGAGCGGGTGCAGGCCACTGTTTCCATGTTCGAGCGTGACCTTGCGGCGAGTCCTCGCCGCGCGGCGGGGTTCGTGGTGCTGCGGAGGCTCGTCGGGCGGCGGCGCTCGTGGCGCGGTGGTGGCGGAACGGCGCGAGGTGGTGGGAACGGCGCGGGGGCGCGCCGACCGGGTGGTCGGCACGCCCCCGCTGGGCCGGTGACGGGTCAGGCGGTGAAGCGGACCCGACGGCGACGGGCCACCACGAAGAGCACCGCGCCCGCGGCGAGCAGCAGGACGGCTCCGCCCACGATGGCGCCGGCGGCCGGGCCGGTGACCGGCAGGCCGCCACCCTGGCCGGAGCAGTCCTTCGGCTGGGTGTACGGGATGGTCTCGGCGTCCTCGACCACGTCGTACTTCGCCGTGACCTTGAGGCCCGGGTACGCGTCGAAGCTGACCGAGGTGGTCCTGCCCGGCTGGGAGACGAGCTTCTTGGTGACGCCCTTCTCGGTGGTCAGCGTGGCGGTGAAGGGGATGCCCTTCGCCGGGTTCTCCACGATGAAGGTCATCTTGTCGCAGGTCTGCTCGAGCTGGAACACCGGCTCGGCGGGCTCCGCCGGAGCGGACGGCGTGGCGGAGGGGCTGGCCGGGCGGGAGGCGGACGGCGACGGGGTGACCTCGGGCGACCGGCTCGGCTCGGGGGTGGCGCTCGGCGCGGGGGAGCTGGGCGCCGGGGAGCTGGGCGTGGGCGACGGGGTCTCCGCCGGGCCGCAGTCCTGCGAGGGCTGGGCGACGACGCTCTGCCAGGTCTGGATGACCTTGTCGTCGCGGATCCAGCGGGCCTCGACGGTGAGCTTCAGCTCGGGGATCGCGCCCTGGTAGGTGTGGGTCTGGGTGCCGGTGAGCAGCTCCCCGCCCTCCTTGTCGAGGGTCGCGTCGACGGCCAGGCTGCCGGTGATGTCACCGGGCACCGAGGACTCGATCCGGGTGATCTTGCCGGTCAGGTCGGGCACGTTGCTGCCGACCGACCAGTTGACGGTGACGGTGCCGTCCTTGGCCGCGCAGTAGCTGCCGGCGGGCTGGGGGTGGTGGGCCAGGGCCGGGCTGGCCACGGTGGCCACGCCCACGAGGCCGATCAGCGCGCCGGCGGTGAGGGCGGCGGCACGCCGGAGGTGGAGACGGTGCACGTCTGCTCCTGATGAGGGGAGGATCGGAGGGTGCGGCGGACGGAGCGGGACCACGTCCGCGCGGCAACCCGGCAGACACTAGCGAGATCCGTTCGCCGAACGTCACGTCGATCGACACCTCGTAAAGGGTCTGTTATGTATTTGAGATCATTGATGTACGGGCGGTGATCGAACGGTGGCGTCAGCGCCGGTCGCCCGGCCCGCGCGGGTCGTCGCGTAGCGTCAGGGGCATGCGCAGGAGCAGACGGTGACCCGCATCGTGGCCGGGACGCTCGGCGGCCGGCGGCTCGCCGCGCCGCCCGGCGCCGGCACCCGACCCACCTCCGATCGGGTGCGGGAGGCGCTGTTCAGCGCGGTGCAGGCGCACGTGGACCTGGTCGGGGCGCGCTTCGCCGACCTCTACGCGGGTTCCGGCGCGGTCGGGCTGGAGGCGCTGTCGCGGGGCGCCGAGCACGTGCTGCTGGTCGAGTCGGACGCCCGGGCGGCCCGGGTGATCCGGGAGAACGTCGCCGCCCTGCGAGCCGCCCCGGCCGCGCGGCTGGTCACCGGCCGGGTGGCCACCGTGCTCGCCGCCGGCCCGGACGGCGACCCGTACGACGTGGTCTTCGCCGATCCGCCCTACGCGGTGTCCGACGAGGAGATCACCGCGGTGCTCGCCGCACTGGTCGACGGCGGGTGGCTGGCGCCGGACGCCCTGGTGGTCGTGGAGCGGTCCAGCCGCAGCGACCCGGTCGCCTGGGTGGAGGGGATCACCGGCGAGCGCAGCCGCCGCTACGGCGAGACCACCCTTTGGTACGGTCGCCGATCATGAGACGTGCGGTCTGTCCCGGCTCGTTCGATCCGGTCACCAACGGACACCTCGACATCATCGGCCGGGCGAGCCGGCTCTTCGACGAGGTGATCGTCGGGGTGCTGGTCAACCAGTCGAAGAGTGGCCTGTTCACCGTCGAGGAGCGGATCGAGATGCTCCGCGAGGTCACCTCGTCGTACGACAACGTGCGGGTCGAGTCGTTCCGGGGGCTGCTGGTGGACTTCTGCCGCGCCCAGCAGGCGAGTGTGCTGATCAAGGGCCTGCGGGCGGTCAGCGACTTCGACTACGAGTTGCAGATGGCGCAGATGAACATCGGCCTGGCCGGCGTGGAGACCCTCTTCATGCCGACCAACCCGCTCTATTCGTTCCTCTCCTCCAGCCTGGTGAAGGACGTCGCCAAGTGGGGCGGAGACATCTCCTCCCACGTCCCGGACCTGGTGCGCGAGCAGCTCCGGGCCCGGCTGACGCCGCAGCAGCCCGGCTGACCCGGCCACCGCAGCGGTCCGGCGCGACGCGCCGGGCCGGGCCGGATGGGGCACCTGTCGCCCGCGCACGACATCATTGGTGGAGCGGGAACCCGGCCGTAACCCGCATCATGTAGGTCGGCCGACGAACGACAGGAGTGAGGTACCGGTGGACCCGCTCGATCGCATCGACGAACTGATCGCCATGGTGGAGCAGGCCCGCTCCGTCCCGATGTCGCGCAACAACTGCATGGTGGACCGGGGCGAGATGATCGCGGTCCTGGACGAACTGCGCGCCGAACTCCCCGCCGACCTGCGCCGTGCCGCCGCCCTCCTGGAGGAGCGCGACAAGATCATGGAGGCCGGCAAGCGGGAGGCCGACCGGATCATCAGCGAGGGTGAGGCGGAACACGCCCGCCTGGTGTCGGTGAACGAGATCACGGTCTCCGCCGAGCACGAGGGCGCCCGGATCATCGCCGAGGCCCGCGCCGAGGCGCAGCGCCTGCGGGAGGAGGTCGACGACTACGTCGACACCGCGCTGGCGAACTTCGAGCAGTTCCTCACCCGGGCGCTCGCCTCGATAGAGCGGGGCCGGGACAAGATGCACGCGCTGCGGGAGATCGGCACCTTCGCGGGCGACGAGGCGGATCGCCCGCTACCCTTCTGAGCGGCACCCCGGCAGCCGACAGGCGGGGCACCCGACGCCCCCGGTTCGACGGTCGGGTGGTCGCCCAGGTAACCTTTTTTGTCGGCCTCTCACCGGCCGGAGTCTGACTATGCCCAAACACTCGTCTTCATCACTCAACCCCAGGTCGCCGCTGGTCCTCGACACGAGGGACCTGCCGCGCCGCCCTGGTGCGTTGCGTACGGTCAAGCGGGCTGTGCCGGCACCGGCGGACCTCGGCGTGGAGTTGATCGGCGTGCCGGAAGGCGCGGACCTCGACCTCGACCTGAGGTTGGAGTCGGTGTCCGAGGGCGTGCTCGTCTCCGGGACCATCACCGGTCCCGTCAAGGGCGAGTGCGGCCGCTGCCTACGCGAGATCGACGACTCGGTGGTCGTCAACGTCCAGGAGCTGTACGCGTACGAGAACAGCACCACGGACGAGACGACCGACGAGGACGAGGTGGGCCGGATGCAGGACGATCTGATCGACCTGGAACCGGCGCTGCGGGACGCGGTGGTGCTCAAGCTGCCGACCAACCCGCTCTGCCGGGAGGACTGCCCAGGCCTGTGCCCCGAGTGTGGGGTGCACTGGGACGATCTGCCGGCCGACCACAGCCACCAGGAGATCGACCCGCGTTGGGCGAGCCTGTCGCAACTGAACCGTACAGAGGAGTAGGAACCGTGGCCGTCCCCAAGCGCAAGATGTCGCGCAGCAACACCCGGTCCCGCCGGGCGAACTGGAAGGCGGCCGTGGTCGCGACCGTGGCCTGCCCGCAGTGCAAGTCGCCGAAGCTGCCGCACGCGGCGTGCTCCGTCTGCGGCACGTACAACGGCCGCCAGGTCCTCGAGGTCTGACCTGGACGCCGAGTGACGCCCCCGACCGCGGGTCGGGTGGCGCGCGCACCCTGGCAGTCCCCCGGTGTCCCGGCTCCCTCCGACGCCGACCGCGACGCGGTCGACCCCTCGACGGAGCCGGGCACCGCGCGGATCGCCGTTGACCTCCTCGGCGGGGACGATGCTCCCGCCGTCGTGGTTGACGGCGCTCTGCGTGCGGTGCGTACCGACCCCGACCTGCATCTGCTGCTCGTCGGCCCCGAAGAGGTGGCCGGCGGGCTGATCGACGCCCTCGAACCGGCGCAACGCGCCCGGATCTCGGTCCGCCCGGTGCGCCACGCCGTCGGCATGGGCGATCACCCCGTCGCCGCCCGCGCCCACAGCACGGTCCGCGCGGCGGTCACCGCCGTCCGCGACGGTCTCGCGGACGCGCTCGTCTCGGCCGGCGCGACCGGCGCGACCGTCACCGCCGCCGCACTCGGCCTGGGCCGGTGGGCGGGCGTACGCCGACCCGCCCTGGTGGCCACCCTGCCGGCCGTCGCCGGTCCGGTGGTCCTGCTGGACGTCGGCGGTTCGCTGGAGCCCCGCGCGGCCACCCTCGCCCGGCACGCCGTCCTCGGCGCCGCCTATTCCGCGGTGGCGCACGGCGTGGCCGCGCCCCGGGTCGGCCTCCTCTCCGTCGGCACCGAGGCCGGCAAGGGCGACCGCCTGCGCCGCGCCGCCGACCCGGCGCTCGCCGCGGTGCCGCTGCCCTGCGGCTCCCGCTACGTCGGCCTGGTCGAGGGGTACGACGTCGCCCTCGGCGCGCGCGCCGACGTGGTGGTCACCGACGGGTTCACCGGTAACGTGCTGCTCAAGGCGATCGAGGGCGCGTACGCGATGGCCGGCGGTCCCCCCGACAGCGGTGGCGCCCCCCGAGCGGCGGCCCTGCTCGGCGTCTGCGGCACGGTGGTCGTGTGCCACGGCGCGGCCCGACCCGACGACGTCGCCTCCGGCATCGCCCTCGCCGCCCACCTGTGGCGTCGGGGCGCCACCGATCTGATCTCCGGCCTGCTCGACGGCATTCCGCAGGATCCCGCACCCAGCAACGAGGTAAAGCCATGACGAACGACAAGCGGCGACGGGCTCCCGTCGGTCACCTGGAGACGGCCTTCGGGGTGTCGCTCGACCCGGAGCTGCTGGAGCGCGCGCTGACCCACCGCTCGTACGCGTACGAGAACGGTGGCCTGCCCACCAACGAGCGGCTGGAGTTCCTGGGCGACTCGGTGCTCGGGGTGGTGATCACCACCGCGCTCTTCCAGAACCACCCGGACCTGCCCGAAGGGCAGCTCGCCAAGCTGCGGGCCAGCGTGGTGAACATGCGGGCCCTCGCCGACGTGGCGCGCGGCCTCGGCCCGGACGGGCTCGGCGCCTACCTCCTGCTCGGCAAGGGCGAGGAGAGCACCGGGGGCCGGGACAAGGCGAGCATCCTGGCCGACACCCTGGAGGCGCTGCTCGGCGCGATCTACCTCCAGTACGGCCTGGACACCGCCGCCATCGTGATCCACCGGCTCTTCGACCCGTTGATGGCCGAGTCGGCCGGCCGGGGCGCCGCCCTGGACTGGAAGACCAGCCTCCAGGAGCTGACCGCCGCGCTGGGGCTGGGCGTCCCGGAGTACCGGATCGAGGGGACCGGGCCGGACCACCTGAAGACGTTCACCGCGTGGGTGGTGGTGGCCGGCAACCGCTACGGCGGCGCGGACGGCCGCAGCAAGAAGGAAGCCGAGCAGCGGGCCGCCGAGTCGGCCTGGCGGATGCTCACCGAGCAGGCCGAGGCGACGGCGAAGGCCGAGGCGGAGGCCGCCGCGAAGGCGGAGGAGGAGGCGAAGGCCGAGTCGGACGCCGCCGAGGCGGGCGCCGGCCGTGCCTGAGCTGCCCGAGGTCGAGACGGTCCGGCAGGGCCTGGCCCAGTGGGTCACCGGCCGGCGGATCACCACGGTCGAGGTGCGTCATCCCCGCGCGGTACGCCGGCACGCCCCGGGCGGCGCGCACTTCGCCGACGTGCTCGCCGACCGGACGGTGACCGACGTCCGGCGCCGCGGCAAGTACCTGTGGCTGCCGCTGGACAGCGGGGACGCCCTGATCGGCCACCTCGGCATGTCCGGCCAGCTGCTGCTCCAGCCGGTCGGGGCGGCCGACGAGCTGCACCTGCGGGTCCGGTTCCGGTTCGCCGACGACGGTCCGGAGCTGCGCTTCGTCGACCAGCGCACGTTCGGCGGCCTCTCGGTCTCCGAGGGCGGCGCGGAGCTGCCCGCCGAGATCGCCCACATCGCCCGGGACCCGATGGACCCGGAGTTCTCCGACGACGCCTTCGTGGCGGCGCTGCGCCGGCGGCGGACCGAGGTGAAGCGGGCGCTGCTCGACCAGACCCTGATCTCCGGGGTGGGCAACATCTATGCCGACGAGGCGCTGTGGCGGGCGAAGCTGCACGGCGCCCGACCCACCGACGCGCTGACCGCCCCGGCCGCGCGACGGCTGCTCGGGCACGTCCGGGACGTGCTGGGTGAGGCGATCAAGCAGGGTGGCACCAGCTTCGACGAGCTGTACGTCAACGTCAACGGCGAGAGCGGCTACTTCGACCGGTCGCTGAACGCGTACGGCCGGGAGGGGGAGCCCTGCCGACGGTGCGGGGCGCCGATCCGGCGGGAGGCGTTCATGAACCGGTCGTCGTTCAGCTGCCCGCGCTGCCAGCCACGGCCCCGGGGAACCCTCCGGGGATGACCCCGACACGGCTCGGGGTTGCGCCGGTGTGCCGCACCGGGCGCTCCCGGCGCGCCCCCGGGTTCGTACCCTGAAAGGTCCTTTCTGTCCGGTTGGCCGACCCCCGCCGGGCCGGCCGGCCGGTGCTCGCCGGATCCGGGACGAGCCGGGGCCGATCCCCGATGTCCGGGCCCTCCGCCCTGCCTAGCGTCAGCACCGTCGGTGCAGGACCGACGCGTGGAGGGGGACCCGGGTATGGGCAGGCGACCGGTGACGGTGCGGTTGGCGCGGTGGAGTGCGGAGCACCCGTGGCGGGCCATCGCGCTGTGGGTGGTGTTCGTGGCGGTGTGCTTCGTCGGCGGCAACGCCGCGGGCCTCACCGAGGCGACGGACAGGGACATGGCGATCGGCGAGGCGGGACGCGCCCAGCTGATCGTCGACGGCGGCCACTTCGACGACCCCGCCGTGGAGAACGTGCTGATCACGCCGCGCACCGGGGCGCTCGACCCGACCGCCGCGAAGGCCGCGGCCGACGACGCGGCGGCGCGGCTGCGCCAGGTGACCGGCGTCGCCTCGGTCGGTACGCCGGTGCCGTCCCGCGACGGCGCCGCGCTGCTGCTGCCGGTCACCATGTCCGGCGACCCGAAGACCGCCTCCGACCGGGTGCAGCCGCTGCGGGACACCACCGCGCAGGTCCAGGCGGCGCACCCGGGACTACGGGTCGAACAGGTCGGCGGCCCGTCGATCAACCGGGCCCTCGACGACACCCTCGGCAAGGACTTCAAGCGGGCCGAGCTGCTCAGCCTGCCGGTCACCCTGGCCATTCTGATCATCGCGTTCGGGGCGCTGATCGCGGCCGGCGTGCCGGTGCTGCTCGCGCTCAGCTCGGTGGCGGCGGCGATGGGGCTCTCCACCCTCGCCTCGCACCTGGTGCCGGCCACCGACACCACCTCCAGCGTGATCCTGCTGATCGGCATGGCCGTCGGCGTCGACTACTCGCTCTTCTACGTGCGGCGGGAACGCGAGGAACGCGCCAGGGGCCGCTCCGGCCTGGACGCGGTGGAGATCGCGGCGGAGACCTCCGGGCACGCCGTGGTGGTCTCCGGCTTCGCCGTGATCATCTCGATGGCCGGGCTGCTGCTCGCCAACGACGCGGTCTTCTCCTCGCTCGCCGTCGGCTCGATCCTGGTGGTCGCGGTCGCGGTGACCGGCTCGCTGACCGTGCTGCCGGCGCTCCTGGCCAAGCTGGGCCGCTGGGTCGACCGGCCCCGGGTGCCGCTGCTGTGGCGGCTCACCGCCCCGCGTACCGGGCGGCACGGCGGGCGGGGGCCGCGGTTCTGGCCGGCGGTGCTCCGCCCGGCGCTGCGGGCGCCACGGATCACCCTGGTCGTCTCGGTGGGGCTGCTGCTCGCCCTGGCCGCGCCGGCGCTGGGCATGAAGCTGAAGTTCCCCGGCATGGAGGACCTGCCCCGGACCACCCCGGCCATGCAGGCGTACGACCGGCTCACCGCCGCCTTCCCGAGCACCGGCACCACCCACCTGGTGGCGGTGCGGGCGCCCGCCGGGCAGGCCGACCGGGTGCGGGCGGCGCTGACCGACCTGGCCGGTCGGGCCGCCGCCGACCCGATCTTCGCGCCGGCCGAGGGGGACGGCCCGAAGGTCAAGGTGTCGGCGGACCGGCGGGTGTCGGTGCTGGAGGTGGCCACCCCGTACGCGAGCCGCACCGACGAGGCGGCCCGCTCGCTGCACCGGCTCCGTGACGACCTGGCACCCGCCACCCTGCGCGGCATCCCCGGCATCGAGTACGCGATCGGCGGCGGCGTCGCCGACAGCGAGGACTACGCCGCGCACATCCGGGACAAGCTGCCGCTGGTGATGGGCTTCGTGCTGGTGCTGACCTTCCTGGTGATGGTGCTGACCTTCCGGTCGGTGGTGGTCGCGCTCACCTCGATCGTGCTCAACCTGCTCTCCGCCGGGGCCGCGTACGGGCTGCTGGTGCTGGTCTTCCAGGGCGACTGGGCCGGCGGGCTGCTCGGGTTCACCTCGATGGGAGCGATCGTCTCCTGGCTGCCGCTCTTCCTCTTCGTGGTGCTCTTCGGCCTCTCCATGGACTACCACGTCTTCGTGGTCAGCCGGATCCGCGAGGGGGTCCGGGCGGGCATGCCGAACCGTGACGCGGTGGCGTACGGGATCACCTCGTCGGCGGGCGTGGTGACCAGCGCGGCGATCGTGATGGTCGGCGTCTTCGCGATCTTCGCCTCGCTGAGCACGATCGACATGAAGCAGCTCGGCATCGGCCTGGCCGCGGCGATCCTGCTGGACGCCACGATCATCCGGGCGGTGGTGCTGCCGTCGCTGATGACGCTGCTCGGTGACGCCAACTGGTGGGCGCCGCGCTTCCTGCGCGGCCGGGTGGCGACCCCGCCGGCCGACCCGCCGACGCCCACCCCGGAGCTGGTCGGCGCCCGCTGACCACCGCGCCGAGAGGGCCCCGGGCATCGACCGGGGCCCTCTCCCGTGCGTGGACAGGATTAACGGACCGGGCCGCTGGGCATCTGCCCCGCCATGGACGAACAGCTCGAGCCGGCGGCCCGTCGTTGCGCCCCGGCAACCCCCGATTCCTCCCGGAGCGCGTCGTGAGCACCGACGTGCGGCCCGGCACCGTACGGACCAACGTCCCGGCCCGGCTGGACCGGCTCCCGTGGTCCCGCTGGCACTGGATGATCGTGATCGGCCTCGGCACGGTGTGGATCCTCGACGGCCTCGAGGTGACCATCGTCGGCAACCTCTCCGGCAAGCTCGCCGAGCCGGGCAGCGGTCTGAACATCACCCAGAGCCAGGTCACCGGCCTCGCCGCCGCGCTCTACGTGGCGGGCGCCTGCGTGGGCGCGCTCTTCTTCGGCTGGTTGACCGACCGGTTCGGCCGCAAGAAGCTGTTCCTCCTGACCCTCGGCCTCTATCTGGTCGCCACCGCGATGACCGCGCTCTCCTTCGACACCTGGTGGTTCTTCCTGTTCCGGTTCCTGACCGGCATGGGCATCGGTGGCGAGTACGCGGCGATCAACTCGGCGATCGACGAGCTGATCCCGGCGCGGCACCGGGGCCGGATCGACATCATCATCAACGGCACCTTCTGGCTGGGCGCGGCGCTGGGCGCGCTGCTGACCGTGCCGCTGCTCAACGGCCTGCCGACCAACCTGGGCTGGCGGGTGGCGTTCGGGCTGGGCGCGGTGCTCGGCGTGGTGATCCTGATCGTGCGCCGGCACGTCCCGGAGAGCCCACGCTGGCTGTTCATCCACGGCCGCGCCGACGAGGCGAACACACTGGTCGACTCGGTGGAGGCCGAGGTCGAACGGGAGACCGGCAAGGACCTCACCGAGGCCGACAACTACATCGAGATCCGGCAGCGCAAGAGCACCAACTTCCTGGACATCGCGAAGACCCTGTTCCGCCGCTACCCGAAGCGCGCCGTGCTGGGCTTCTCGCTCTTCATCGGGCAGGCGTTCCTCTACAACGCGATCACCTTCGGCTTCGCCCAGATCCTGCAGACGTTCTTCGACGTCCCGCCGGGCAACAGCGGCTACTACTTCGCGGTGATCGCGGTGGGCAACCTGCTCGGACCGCTGTTCCTGGGCCGCCTCTTCGACACCGTCGGCCGGGTCCCGATGATCGCCGGCTCGTACATCGGCTCCGGGGTGCTGCTGCTCGGCACCGCCTGGCTCTTCCACTCGGGCGTGCTCAGCGCGGTGACCATGACGGCCTGCTGGTGCGTGGTGCTCTTCTTCGCCTCGGCGGGAGCCAGCGCGGCGTACCTGACCGTCAGCGAGATCTTCCCGATGGAGACCCGGGCGATGGCCATCGCCTTCTTCTACGCGCTCGGCACCGCCGCCGGTGGCATCACCGGCCCGCTGCTCTTCTCGAAGCTGGTCGGCAGCGGCAAGGTCGGCGACACCGTGCTGGCCTTCGTGATCGGTGCCAGCGTCATGATCATCGGTGGCATCGTCGAGTTGGTGCTCGGCGTGAAGGCCGAGGGGAAGTCGCTGGAGGACCTGGCGACGCCGCTCAGCGCCGAGCACGGCGACATCCCGGCGCAGCGCGGCGGGACCGGCACGCCGGCCCCGGCCACGACCACCGGCTGACGTTCGTCCGTCCCGACGCCGCCCCCGCCCGCCCCGGCGGGGGCGGCGTCACCCTTCTCTCCGGTACGCCCACCGCCCGCCCCCCGGCTGCGCCGGCTCCCGGTCGCCCGCCGGCTGCGCCGGCTCCCGGTCACCCGCCGGTCGACAGACCGCCTGCGAGCGGAGCCCCCGTCGGTTGCCTTTGCTCTGCAGCCACCGACGCAGCAGCGACGCTCGGTCACCGCTGCGTGGGTGGCTGCAGAGCTGCGCAAGCGGGTAACCCAAGCTCAGCGGGGTGATGCGTATGGGGCTGCAGAGCAAAGGCGCGGAAATCCGGGACGCGACCGCATATTTCTGACCACTGCCGGTAACCATCCGGGCGGTACCCAGCGTGACGAAACGCCGAGAGGCGTCGGGCCGGCTTCGGTGGCCGGTCAGGGCAGGGGGCAGGGCTCCCGCCACGCGTCCAGGCTGCGGTCCTTGCGGATGGAGGCGAAGCCGTACCCGACGGTGGTGACGCAGAACGTGGCCGGGTCGCCGCTGTACTCCACGTGGAAGACCGGCTTGTCGGCGTCGACGAAGGGCAGCAGCCTGGCGCACTCCCGCCGCCGGACGCACTCCTGGTTGACGGCGAAGTCGAAGTCCGGGGCCAACGCCGCGACCTGCGGCACGGCGTCGACCAGGCCGGGGGAGAGGTCCAGCGAGCGGGCCAGCGCGGCGAGCCGGCGGTTGACCAGCAACTGGTCGTCGAAGGAGATCGGGAAGCCGGGGCGGTGCGCGTACGCGTCGGCGTCGGCGAGCGCGACCGCGCCGAAGCCCTTGCCGCGGCAGAGCCGGAAGCGGTCGGCCAGCACCGGGGCGAGGCTGTCCCACCGCCGTACGTCCAGCCAGCGGCTGCCCGGCCGGCCGGCGACCGGGGCGCCGCGCACCGCCACCGGCCAGCGGCTCGCGTCCGGGTCGGTCCCCGCGTACGTCCCGACGGCGACCTGGCAGACCAGCCGGCGGTGCCGGGCGCGCAGGGCGGCGGTCTCGGCCGCGGTGGTGGTGACCGGGTCGAGCAGGAAGACGTCCGCGTCGACGGTCACGTCGACCGGGCCGGTGAGCTGCCACTGCCACTGCCAGTGGCGGGCCGACGCGGCCGGCCAGACCGTGGGCGCTCCGGGCGGGGCCAACGGGGTGGCCCGGCAGGCGACCAGCGGGGCGAGCAGGGTCAGGCCGAGTGCCGCCGCCAGCATCCGGCGCACTCCGCGTCGGCCGAGGCGCGCCGGCCGGTTCCGCATCGGCAGCTCTCCCGGGTCGCGGGCGGCACCGCTGCCGCCCCTGGGAGGTACGCCGGGTTTCGCCCGGCGTACCTCACCCGGTCAAACGAGTCCGTCTCGGAGACGACGCGGTCAGCGCGGGGTGCCGAAGTCCTGCGTCCAGTACGGCCCGTTGCTCCGCGCCACGCCCACGCCGATCTGGGTGAACGAGCAGTTCAGGATGTTGTCCCGGTGGCCCTGGCTGTTCATCCAGTCGCGCATCACCTCGGCCGGGGTCGGCTGGCCCCAGGCGACGTTCTCGCCGTAGCCCCGCCAGGCGTAGCCGACCCGGTCGAGCCGCTGACCCACCTTGCTGCCGTCGCTGCCGGTGTGCGTCATGGTGCGGTGGTCGGCCTGGTCCTGGCTGTGCCGCTGCGCGGCGGTCATCAGCTTGCTGTTGACGCTCAGCGCCCTGCAGCCGGCCTTGGCCCGCTCGGCGTTGACCAGGTCGACGACCTTCTGCAGCTCGGCGGTGATGCCGGTGCCGGTGGTGGTGGAGGTGGTCTTCGCTCTGGTGGTGCTCGGCGCGGAGCTGCGGGGCAGGTCGCGCGATGCCGCGGTGGTCCGGCTGGGCACGGGCTTGACCGTCCGGCTGGGCGTCGGGCTGGGCCGGGTCGCGCTCGGCGACGTGGTCGGCGAGGGGGCGGCGAGCGCGTCGGCCGGGGCGGACGAGGTGTCCGGGACGGCCGGGGCGGCGGCGACGGTGTCGTCGACGGCGGCGGTCGCGTCGGAGCGCGGGTCGCTGTTCGGCAGCACCAGGGCGCCGACGCCGAGGCTCACCACCAGGGTCGCCGCGGCGGCGGCCCCGCCGATCAGCAGCGGACGGGGGAAGCGCCGACCGTTGCGGTGCCGTCCGTCGGCCGACCCGTCCGGGCCGGCGCCCCGCACGGCGGTCAGGTCGACCGGGGCGGTCCGGTCGTGCGCGGCCCGCTCGAAGGGCGCGACCGGGTAGGGCAGCTCACCGGTCCGGTCCTGCGCGGCCCGCTCGAAGGGCGCGACCGGGTGACCGGCGCGCTCGAAGGGGGCCACCGGGTGCGGCAGCCGCCCGGTCGGCTCCGACTGCCACCTCGGCGCGCCGGTCGGCTCCTGCGGCTCGTCACCGAAGAGGTACGACGACCGTGGCTCCGGTCGGTCGGTGAGCCACGCCGGTGGTTGGTCGGTCGGGGGCTCGGGGCGCCGGGGAGCGCCTTCCGGGTCGATCGGGTCGGTCCAGCCGTACACGCCTGTCGCCTCCATGGGTGGGTTGCGGGCCGGGGTGACGCTACGGGCGGGCCGAGAGCTGCGGCAACGTGGCTAAGAAAGAGTTAAGGCGAAGTCGACTCGCGACGTGACCGCAACCACAATGTCGGGCGTACAGTAAAGGCGTCCGGACAGAGCGTGTCCGCGCCTTGTGGCAGCCCCCCGACAAGTGGACAGGTCGACGTGGAGATGATCTACGGCCTGCGAGAACTTGACGAAGGAGGGGGTCTCGGCTCAATATATAGGTGTCGCCAGTCGCGCCCGGTCATGCCCGCATATCGTCGGGGATGAGAGCTGCGAACACCAGGGCGCGCGTTGGCCGGCCTTTCCGGCAGCGCATATCAAGGAGTCAGCATGGCGAAGGCCCTCTACGGCCACGTAGGTGCAGCGCCCGACCGGCGTCTGCTCGACGAGGTCACCCGACTGCGTGCCAGGGTTCAGGCACTGGAGTTCGAGATCACGCGTCTGCGTGCCGACAATGATCGGCTGGCGGCGGCTGCGGCGGAGGCGGACGACCTCCTCCGACTGGCCGAGCCCGCGCTGACCTGAGCCCCGGTCGTCGGAAAACTGAATCGCACCAACCGGTAAATCGCGCGCCGACACGGAAAGTGCCGGCGCGCAGCTCTGTCCGCACCCATTTCCGGATCACCATTTCCGATCTTGCGCCCCGTCGGGAAATGCGGCGGACGGGTCGACCCGCTAATGGGGATCTTGCAGTTTCCGCGTCGTCCACCGCCGATCCGCGAACCGGACCGGGTGGGTCGCGTACCAGGGTGCCGCCACCACCGGGTTAGTCTGCGGGTTCACCAGGTCCGCGTCTCCGGCGACGGTACGGCGGCCACCGGACGAGGATCGAGAAGGTGCATCTCAAGAGCCTGACGGTGAAGGGCTTCAAGTCCTTCGCCTCCGCGACGACGCTGAAGCTGGAGCCCGGGATCACCTGTGTGGTGGGTCCGAACGGCTCCGGCAAGTCCAACGTCGTCGACGCCATCGCCTGGGTGCTCGGCGAGCAGGGCGCGAAGGCGCTGCGCGGCGGCAAGATGGAGGACGTCATCTTCGCCGGCACCGCCGGCCGGGCGCCGCTGGGCCGGGCCGAGGTCACCCTCACCATCGACAACACCGACGGCGCCCTGCCGATCGAGTACACCGAGGTCTCCATCACCCGCCGGATGTTCCGCTCCGGCGAGAGCGAGTACGAGATCAACGGCGACACCTGCCGGCTGCTCGACATCCAGGAGCTGCTGTCGGACTCCGGCATCGGCCGGGAGATGCACATCATCGTCGGGCAGGGGCGGCTCGACGGCATGCTGCACGCCAAGCCGGAGGACCGGCGGTCGTTCATCGAGGAGGCGGCCGGCGTCCTCAAGCACCGCAAGCGCAAGGAGAAGGCGCTGCGGAAGCTCGACGCGATGCAGACGAACCTCAACCGGCTGACCGACCTCACCGCCGAGCTGCGCCGCCAGCTCAAGCCGCTGGGCCGGCAGGCCGAGGTGGCCCGCCGTGCCGCCGCCATCCAGGCCAACCTGCGCGACGCCCGGCTCCGGCTGCTCGCCGACGACCTGCACACCCTGCGGACCACGCTGGACAAGGAGATCGCCGACGAGACCGCGCTGCGCGAGCGGCGTACGGAGCTGGACGCCGAGCACACCGAGGTGCAGGCCCGGCTCGGTGAGCTGGAGGCCGCCCTCGCCGAGGACGCGCCGCTGCTCGCCGCCGCCCAGGACACCTGGTACAGGCTCTCCGCCCTCGCCGAGCGGTTCCGCTCGATCGAGCAGCTCGCCCGGGAACGGCTGCGGCACCTCAGCGCCACCCCGGACGACGAGCGTCCCGGCCGCGACCCCGACCAGTTGGAGGCCGAGTCGCAGCGGGTCCGCGAGCAGGAGGAGGAGCTGCGGGCGGCGCTGACCGACGACCAGATCCGGCTCGCCGAGGCGGTCGAGCACCGGCAGGAGCTGGAACGCCAGCTCGCCGCCGCCGAGCGGGAGCTGGTGGCCGCCGCCAAGGCGATCGCCGACCGGCGGGAGGGGCTGGCCCGCCTCACCGGCCAGGTCAACTCGGCCCGGGCCCGGACCACCAGCGCCGGCGAGGAGATCGAACGGCTCGCCGTCGCCCACACCGACGCGCTGGCCCGCGCCGAGAAGGCCCAGGCCGACCTGGACGCCGTCGCCGAGCAGTCATCCGAGGCGGACCGGGACAACGCCGACCTGGACGCCCGGCACGCCGAGGCGGTGACCGTCCACGAGCAGGCGCAGGCCGCCGTCCGGTCGCTCGCCGACGCCGAGCGCGCGGCCGAGAAGGACGCCGCCACCTGGAAGGCCCGTGAGGAGGCGCTCGCCCTCGGCCTGCGCCGCAAGGACGGCGCGGGTGCCCTGCTGGCCCGGGCCGGTGACGTACCGGGTCTGCTCGGCAGCCTGGCCGGGCTGCTCACCGTCGCCCCCGGTCACGAGGCGGCGCTGGCGGCGGCGCTCGGTGGGCTCGCCGACGCGGTCGCGGTCAGCGGCGTCGACGAGGCGGTCGAGGCGATGCGGCTGCTGAAGATATCCGACGCCGGCCGGGCCGGCCTGCTGGTGGGCAGCCCCGCCGGCCCCGGCATGGACGGCTCGCCCGACGTGCTCCGGCCCAAGCTGCCCGAGCACGCCCACTGGGCGCCCGACCTGGTGGAGTGCGCCGCCGAGATCCGCCCGGCCGTGCACCGAGCGCTGCGGGACGTGGTGCTCGTCGACGACCTCGCCGCCGCCGCCGAGCTGGTCGCCGGCAACGCGGAGCTGCGCGCGGTCACCCCCGACGGTGACGTGGTGGGGGCGTACGCGGCGGCCGGCGGGTCGGCGAAGGCGCCCAGCTATCTGGAGGTGCAGGCCGCCGTCGAGGAGGCCCGGACGAACCGGCTCGCCGCCGAGCGGACCAGCGCCGAGCTGCGCGAACAGCTCGTCGACGCGCGCGCCGAGGTGGCCGTCGCCAAGGAGGCGGTGCAGCACGCCGCCGCGGCCAGGCGGGAGGCGGAGAGCCACCGCAACGCCGCCGCCCGCCGGCTGGCCGAGCTGGGTGCCGCCGCCCGGTCGGCGAAGGCGGAGACCGACCGGCTCGGCGAGTCCCGGGCCCGCGCCGAGGCGGCCCGCGAACGGGACCTGCTGACCCTGGCCGAGCTGGAGGAGCGGCTGCGGCTGGCCGAGGACACCCCGCTCGACGCCGAACCCTCCACCGAGGAGCGGGACCAGCTCGCCGCGCTCGTACCCCAGGCCCGGCAGAACGAGATGGAGGTCCGGCTCGCGGTGCGTACCGCCGAGGAGCGGGTCTCCTCGATCGCCGGCCGGGCCGACTCGCTGGCGCGGCAGGCCGCCGCCGAGCGGTCCGCCCGCGAGCGGGCGGCGGCCCGGCGGGCGGCCCGCACCCGTGGCGCGGCGATCGCCCGCGCCGTGGTCGGCGGCGCCCGCGAGGCGCTGACCCGGCTCACCGTCTCGATCGGGCAGGCCGAGGAGCACCGCGACGCCGTCGCCCGGCAGCGCGCCGCGCGCGAGGCCGAACTCCAGGAGGTACGCGGCGCGGCCAAGCGGCTCGGCGCGGAACTGGACCGGCTGACCAGCCAGGTGCACCGGGACGAGGTGGCCCGCGCCGAGCAGCGGATGCGGATCGAGCAGTTGGAGGCTAAGGCCGCCGAGGACTTCGGTCTCGACGTGCCCACCCTGGTCGCCGAGTACGGCCCGGAGCAGCTCGTCCCGCCCACCCAGGTGGACGTCGCGGCGGCCGAGAAGGACGGCCTGCCGGTGCCCGAGCCGGTCCGCTACGAGCGGCCGGTGCAGGAGAAGCGGGCCGCGAAGGCGGAACGGGAACTGGCCCTGCTCGGCAAGGTCAACCCGCTCGCCCTGGAGGAGTTCGCCGCGCTGGAGGAACGCTTCAAGTTCCTCTCCGAGCAGCTGGAGGACCTCAAGGCCACCCGGCGGGACCTGCTCACCGTGGTCAAGGACGTCGACGACCGGATCCTGGAGGTCTTCGCCAGCGCGTTCGCGGACACCGCCCGGGAGTTCGAGCAGGTCTTCACCGTGCTCTTCCCCGGCGGCGAGGGGCGGCTGATCCTCACCGACCCCGACGACCTGCTGACCACGGGCGTCGAGGTGGAGGCCCGGCCCCCGGGCAAGAAGATCAAGCGGCTGTCGCTGCTCTCCGGCGGCGAGCGGTCGCTGACCGCGGTGGCGATGCTGGTGGCCATCTTCCGTGCCCGGCCCAGCCCGTTCTACATCATGGACGAGGTGGAGGCGGCCCTCGACGACGTCAACCTGGGCCGCCTGATCACGTTGCTGGCGCAGTTGCGGGAGAAGAGTCAGCTGATCGTCATCACCCACCAGAAGCGGACGATGGAGATCGCTGACGCGCTCTACGGTGTGACCATGCGCAGCGGGGTCACCCAGGTGATCAGCCAACGGCTCAACCGGGCCGACGACGACGAGCGGCCTGGCCGCGGCGAGGAGAACGACTAGTGGCTCGGGAACGCGCGACGGCCCTCCTGATCGACTTCGACGGGGTGCTGCGCCGCTGGGACCCGACGGTGGCCGCCCGCGTCGAGCGGGCGTACGGGCTCTCCGACGGGGTGCTCGGCGAGATCGCCATGTCGTGGGACGTGCTCCAGCCGGTACTGGTCGGCAAGGTCAGCCACGCCGAGTGGATGAGCAGCGTGGCGGACGCGCTCACCCCCTCCGTCGGCGACGCCGGGCGAGCCCGCGCGGCAGTGGCCGAGTGGCAGCGCTACCGGGGCGAGGTCGACCCGGAGGTGCTGGCCTTCGTCCGGGAGGTGCGGGCAGCGGGCGTACCGGTGGGACTGGGCACGAACGCCACCGACCAGCTCGACGCCGACCTGGCCGCGCTGGGGCTGACCGACGACTTCGACGTGGTGGTCAACTCGTCGGTGATCGGGGTGCACAAGCCCGCGAAGGAGTATTTCCAGGCGGCTTGCGAGGCGTTGGCGACCCCGCCGGCGCGGGTGCTCTTCGTCGACGACGAGCCCCGGGCGGTCGCCGGGGCCCGGGTGGCGGGTCTGTCGGCGCACCGCTGGGGCGGTCCGGCCGACCTGCGTTACCTGCGGGCCGCGCTGGCGTACTGACCGGGGTGCCGGCCCGACCACGCGTCGGGCCGGCCGGCCCGTCAGTCGGCGAGCACCCGGTGCAGCAGGTTGGCGGTGGCGCGGGCCAGGCGCGGGTCGGCGACCTCCGGGTCGGCCAGCACCCGGGTCCAGCCCAGCGAGCCGGCGGCGAACACCCAGGCGCCCGAGGTCGCCCGACAGAGACTGCTCTGCTGCCGGATGGTCCCGCCCTCCCGGCTGAACGGCGAGTCGGCGAGCAGCGTCCGCTCCACCGTCGCCGGGCCGGCCACCCCCGGCATCCGCTGGTCGGCCTCGCCCCACACCACCTCGGGGATCAGTTCGCCGTCGCGGACGCCCGTCCCGGCCCAGAACCAGTGGTCGCTGCCCCGCACCACCAGCGGCGCGTGCCCGTCGACGACGCTGACGTACTGGACGCCGATGAACTGCTGCTCGGGGTTGCCGGTGGCGCGCCACCTCGTCGTCGGCGGGACCGGGCCCCCCTTGGGCACCGCGCTCTTGGCGCAGCGGACCAGCCGGTCGCCGTGCCCGTAGTCGATCCGCCAGTAGCAGTTGTTGGCGCCGAGGAAGACCAGGCTGGTGCCGCCGTTGCGGGCCGCGACGACCGCCCGGCGCATCGACGCCGACCAGTACTCGTCGTGTCCGGGGAAGACGACCGCCCGGTACCGCCCCGGGTCCACCCGCCCGGTGTGCAGGTCCTCGCTGGTGGCGTACGTGAACTCCGGACCCTGCCCCTCGGCCCACTGGACGAAGCCGATGTCGTGCTCGGCGAGCTGGGGGAGACCGCTGTCGGAGTACGGCCGGTCGTGGCTGACCGCCCGGGCCCGGTGGTCGGCGTCCCGGTGCCCGCCGCCGGCGTAACCGTAGTAGAGGCTGGCGCCGGTCCGCCCGTCCAACGGCCAGCCGTTGTACGCCTGCCAGGTGCTGGTGGGCAGGACGACCAGTGCCCCGTCGGTGCGCGCCGGGTCCCGGACCACGAACGGGATCCACCGGTGGTGGTCGCTGTCGCTGCTGAGCAGGGCCAGGTAGAGGCCGCTCGGCCAGTCCGGGAGGACGCGCAGCCGCCACCCGGTCGACCAGGCGCAGGAGACCGCCCCGGTGTCGGGGTCGACCTGCGGCGCGGGCTGGCGGGTGCCGGGCAGCCATGGGCTCGCGGTCACCGTCCGGGCCCCGGCGCCGCCGTAGTGGCCGATCCGGTGGACGGTCACCCGCCAGCGCCGGGCCGCCGCCACGGAGACCCGGAACTCCAGCTCCTGGCCGGGGGCGACGCTGGTGGCATGCGCGTACCCGGCGATCTCGCCGGCGCGGTCGGTGCCGAACCGGTGCCCGGTGAGCCGGAATCCGGTGGTGCCGGGACGGGTGTTCTCCGCCGCCACCGTCGGCCGGCCCGGCGCGGGCCCCCGGTCAGCCGTGGGCGGCACGTCCGTCGGATCCCCGGGATACCACGGGTCGGCCGACGGGGCGGCCCGCGACGGCCGGCCCCCGCCGTACGTCGCGCCGCCCAGCACCGCCGCCGCCCCGACCGCCCCCAGCATGCCCAGCGTCCTTCTCCGGGTATGCGTCGTCCAACCCCCGTCGACCATCGTCGTGCTCCCGCCTCAGCGGCCCCCGTGTCCGCCGTGCGGCGTCCGGGAGGACGGACGCACGGCGGGTACGGACCCGGCCACGATCCGCACACCTGGCAGACGCGTCCCGCGCGGGGGTGGTTGCCGGCCCGGTGTCGGGTGTGGACGGTCGGTCGGGTGGCGCGGCCGATCGGCGGACCGCCTCGGCCGGTCGGGGGAGGTGTGGCGTCAGTCGCCGGTGACGCCGTCGATGCGTTCGCGGATCAGGTCGGCGTGACCGTTGTGCCGGGCGTACTCCTCGATCATGTGGAGGTAGACCCAGCGGACGTTCCTGGTCTCGACGGTGCCGTCGCGGCGCGGGCGCCGGAAGGCGTCGTCCAGTGACAGGCCGGCGGCGGCCTCGCGGGCGGCCTCGACCTCGGCGGTGAAGGTGGCGAAGTCGGCCTCCGCGTCGGCGTCGGCGACGGCGTTGAGGTCGTCGTCCGGGTCGTCGTCGGATTCGTAGAGGCCCGGGAGGTCCTGGCCGGCGGCCCGGATCCGGAACCACCAGCGCTCCACGGCCGCCATGTGCCGGACCAGGCCGAGCAGGGTGAGGCCGGAGGGCTCGACGCTGGGCGTCTTCAGTTGCTCGGCGGTCAGGCCGGCGCACTTGAGCAGCAGGGTCTGTCGGTGGTAGTCGAGCCAGCTCTCCAGGGACGCGCGCTCGTCGCCGTTGGTCTGTTCCTTGGTCCGGTTGATCTCCGGTGCTCTCCAGGTCATCCGGGCATCCTTGCCGACCGGTCCGACAATCCGCGACCGGTATTCGGCGGCTCAGGGCACGACGACGACGGGCCAGCGGCCGGTGCGGACCAGGCGGGTGGCGACCGAGCCGACCAGGCGGTGCCCGGCCTGCTCCGAGGAGCCGACCACCACCAGGTCCGCCCGGGTCTCGTCGGCCGCGCGGCGGAGTTCGGCGTACGCGTCGCCGCGCCGGCACAGGAACGTCACCGGCACGCCGAACTCCTCCGCGCCGCGCCGGCACTCCCGGCGCAGCTCGTCGGTCAGCTCGTCGTGGGTGCGCTGCACCGCCCCGGCGTCCATCCCGGGCACCAGGGCGGCGAAGCCGGCGGGTGAGCTGACGAAGACGACGACCAGGGCGGAACCCTGTCGGCGGGCCAGGCCGGCGGCGTACCAGCCGGCCCGCTCGGAGGTGCGGGTGCCGTCCACCCCGACGAGCACCACCCGGGGCCCGTCCGTGCCGCGTTCGTAGGGCAGCGGGCGGGCCTCCGGGCCGTACTCCTCGCGGTCGTCGACCGGAGTGCTCATCCGCCTCAGTCCCGGATGCCGGTGCGGACCACCGCCGCCCCGGCGCCGGCCGCGACGCCGGACTCCTCGTCCACCTGGTCGGCGAGCGGGTCGCCGTTGTGCCGGCGCAGCGGGATCTCCTTGATGAAGCAGACCGCGATCAGGGCGACCAGCCCGAACGGGGCGGCGGCCAGGAAGATGTCCCCGGCACCGTGCCCGTACGCGGACTCGACCACGGCCCGGATCGGGGCGGGCAGGGTGTGCACGTTCGGCAGGACGCCGCCGCTGCCGGAGCCGGTGCTCGGGATGCCGAGGCCGGCCAGGCCGTCGGCGATGTAGCCCTTGACCTTGTGGCCGAGGATCGCGCCGAGCGCGGAGACGCCGATCGCGCCGCCGAGGGTACGGAAGAAGGCGACCACCGAGCTGGCCGCGCCGAGTTCGTGCGGGCCGACGGTGTTCTGCACGGCGAGCACCAGGTTCTGCATGGTCATGCCGAGGCCGGTGCCGATCAGCGCCATGTAGATGCTCATCTGCCAGTACGGGGTGTCCGAGCGCAGCGTGCCCATCAGCGCGAAGCCGACGGTGAGCAGGGCGGAGCCGACGACCAGGTAGCGCTTCCACCGGCCGGTGTTGGTGATGATCCGCCCGACGACCGTGGACGCGACCAGCAGGCCGCCGATCATCGGCAGCGTCATCAGGCCGGACATGGTGGGGCTCTCGCCGCGGCTGATCTGGAAGTACTGGCCGAGGAAGACCGAGGCGCCGAACATGCCGACACCGACCGCGATGCTGGCGATCACGGCGAGGGTGATGGTGCGGTTGCGGAACAGCCGCGGCGGGATCATCGGCTCGGCGGCCCGGTTCTCCACCCGTACGGCGAGCACGCCGAGCAGCACGGCGCCGGCCACCATGACGGCGGTCTGCCAGGAGATCCAGTCGTACTTGTCGCCGGCCAGGGTGACCCAGATCAGCAGCAGCGAGACGGCGGCGGTGATCAGGGTGGCGCCCCACCAGTCGATCTTCGCCGGGCGCTTGACCACCGGCAGGTGCAGGGTCTTCTGGAGCACGACCAGGGCGGCGATGGCGAACGGCACGCCGACGTAGAAGCACCAGCGCCAGCCGAGCCAGTCGGTGTCGACGATGACGCCACCGATCAGCGGGCCACCGATGGTGCCGACGGCCATCACGGCGCCGAGGTAGCCGCTGTAGCGGCCCCGCTCGCGCGGCGTGATCATCGTCGCCATGATCACCTGGGCGAGGGCGGTGAGACCGCCGGCGCCGACGCCCTGGAGCACCCGGCAGGCGATGAGCTGCCCGGTGGACTGGGAGAGGCCGGCGAGCACCGAGCCGAGCACGAAGACCGTCAGCGCGAGCTGGACCAGGATCTTCTTGCTGGTGAGGTCGGCGAGCTTGCCCCAGATCGGGGTGGTCGCGGTGGTCGCCAGCAGGGTGGAGGTGACCACCCAGGTGTACGCGGACTGGCCGCCCTTGAGCTCCGTGATGATCCGCGGCAGCGCGTTCGAGACGACCGTGGAGGAGAGGATTGCGACGAACATGCCCAGCAGCAGTCCGGAGAGGGCCTCCAGGATCTGCCGGTGGGTCATCTCGACGGCGGCCGTCCGTGGGGGCGCTGTCGCCTGGGTCATCGGGTGGTGCCTCCGGTGCAGAAGTGGTCAGGGAGTTGCCTCAGGCAACCGTAAGGCTTGGTTGCCTCAAGCAACAACCGGACGTGGCGCAGGTCTTATTCCCGCCCGGAACGGAACAGCAGGCCCTGTTCCCGCCCGGAACGGGTCAGAAGGTGTCGTTGAACCGGTGCATCAGCCGGGCGAACTCCTCGACGTCCCGCCGCGGCCAGCTCTCCATCGTGCGCCGGATCTGCCCCAACCGGGCGGCCCGAGCCGCGTCGAACCGCCGGGTCCCCTCCTCGGTCAGGCTGAGCTGAGCCGCCCGCCGGTCGGCCGGATCCGGGTCCCGCCGGACCAGGCCCAGCCCCTCCAGGCCGTTGATCTGACGGCTGAGCGTCCCCTTGCCGATGCCCAGCTTGGTGGCCAGGTCGGTGAGCCGGATCGAACCCGACCGGCGCAGCCAGAGCAGCAGCCCGTACGCGTTCGGCTCCAGGTTGGGGTGCACCTCCCGGGCGATCTCCCAGGAGAGCGCCCGACCGCGGCGCAGCAGCGCGGTCAGCTCGTGCTCGACCGCGCGCAGGGTCTCCGGCAGGTGCTCGTCGTCCACAGCGGAGAGCGTACTCAGGCGTCGTCGGCGAGACGCTGGCGCGCCACCGGGCGGAGGTGGCCGTCGCTGGTGGTCCCCTCGATCACCACGTCGGCGGTCCGGCCCCGGTGGGTGAGGGTGGCCACCGCGTTGCCGAAGTAGGGCCCGGCCAGCTTCTTCCACCGCACCACCGGCCGGCGCACCCCCACCGAACGCGCCATCGCCCGGGTGGCCGCCGCCGGGCCCGGGGACCAGCCGAGCTTCATCAGCGGGCGCATCCCCGCCGGCACCTGGTTGTGGATCGGGGAGCAGGTGAGCTGGTGCACCGGCGTCCGGACGGCCGGGTCGGCGAACCGGGCCCGCGCCACGTACGAATGGTGCACGTCACCGGAGAGCACGCTGATCGACGCCGGTGGCGCGTACGCCGGCCCGGCCCCCACCCGGGCACCGGGCGAGGCGGGCGTGCCGCTGCCCAGCCGGGCGAAGAGCTCACCGAGCGCGTGGAACGAGCGGTTGAACGACGCCCAGTGCTCCAGGTCCCAGGCCCGCCGCATCTGCTCGGCGGCCTTCGCCACCCACGGCCGGCGGGAGTCCGCGAGCTTCTCGTTCCACGCCTCGACGTGGTGGATGCCCGGCGGCAGCAGCCAGGGCAGCGAGGCGCCGACCACCAGGTGGTCGTAGACGCCGTGGGCCCGATCCAGGAACCAGGACCACTCGCCGGGCGGCAGCATCGCCCGGCTGCCGGAGACCAGCACCCGGCTGGACCGGTTGTCCAGCATCACCAGGCGGGTCCGGCCCAGGTCGAGCGCGTAGCTCCACTGATACTGCACGGCCCGCCACCGCTCGGTGTCGTGCGCGACGTCGGCCTCGGTGTCGACCCGCTCGCCGAACTCGTGCAGTACGCCGGTGGCGTCCTCCGCGGCGGTGACCTTGGCATAGAGCGGGTCGGCGGCGATCTCGTCCGGGCTGAGGTTGCCCAGGTGCTGGTAGACCCAGTAGGAGGCCAGCCCGCTGCGGATCCGCTCGGCCCACCAGGGCTGCTCGCGCATGTCCGCCCGCCAGGAGGCGGAGGTGTTCCAGTCGTCGATGACCTCGTGGTCGTCGAAGATCATCACGCTCGGCACGGTGGAGAGCAGCCAGCGGATCTCCGGATCGCGCCAGGACTCCAGATAGAGCTTGGTGTACTCGTCGAAGCTGACCACCTGGGTGGCCGGGGCGTCCTTCGGCCGCCGCCGGCGCCGCTTGAGCAGCCGGCGCACCGTCGGCGAGGTCTCGTCGGCATAGACCTGGTCGCCGAGCAGCACCAGCAGGTCCGGCCAGGCGGCCGGCTGCGGGTCGGCCATCAACCGCCGGGCGTACGCGTCGAGCGCGTCCGGGGGGAGCTTGCGCGCGGTGGCGTGCTGGGTGGTCTCCCGGCACGAGCCGAAGAGCAGGGTCACCGGCTGGTCCCGGTCGTCGGCCGCCCTGGTCCGGATCACGCTGGGCGGGAAGCCGCTCTCCGGCACCGGCCAGGCGACCTCGTCGTCGATCAGCACCTCGTAGCTGGTGACGGCGTCCGGGGCGAGCCCCTCGACGATCACGATCGCGTAGTGGTGGTCGTACGCGGAGAAGGTCGGCGCGGTGCCGGTGGCGCCGTCGGCCGTGCGGACGGTGACCACCGCGGGCGCGCTGGTCTCGACCCAGACCGTCGCCCGCGTGTCGACGACCCGTCGCAGCAGCGGGCCGATGAGCAGGCGGGGACTGGGCACAACGCACCTCCGACGAAGATCATTTGGCCATTTCATACCCGGCCGGCGGTTGCGGTACGCCTTCCAGCGGCGAGCGTACCCGCAGCTCCGCCGGGTGCCGAGGCGGTGAGTGGGACGCCGTCGCCGGCATCTGACAGGATTTCGGCATGAAGGAATACCTCCTCGTCGCACTCGCCCTGCTCGGCGTGCTGATCCTCGGTGGCCTCAGCCTGGTGGTGCCTCGGCTGCGCCGGCGGCCCGAGCCGCCGCTGCCCGAGACGGAGGTCGACACCCGGGCCGAGGAGGACCTGGCCGGGCCGCCCGTCGAAGCGGCGGAGTCCGACCTCTCCACCGGCATCCTGGTCGAGCCGCCACCGGTGGTCGAGGCCCCCGCGCCCACCATCGAGGTCCCCGAGCCCACCGCCGGCCGGCTGGTCCGGCTGCGCTCCCGCCTGTCCCGCTCGCAGAACGTCTTCGGCAAGGGTCTGCTCGGTCTGCTCAGCCGCGACCACCTCGACGAGGACACCTGGGAGGAGATCGAGGACAGCCTGATCACCGCGGACGTCGGCATCGATGCCACCCGGGACATCGTCGACCGGCTCCGCGAGCGCACCCGGGTGCTCGGCACCAAGTCGGCCAACGAGCTGCGCGCCCTGCTCGCCGCCGAGCTGGTCAACGCCCTCGACCCCAGCCTCGACCGTTCGCTGAACACCGCCGGAAAGGCCGGCGCGCCCGCCGTCCTGCTGGTGGTCGGCGTCAACGGCGCCGGCAAGACCACCACCTGCGGCAAGATCGCCCGGGTGCTGATCGCCGACGGCCGCACCGTGCTGCTCGGCGCCGCCGACACCTTCCGGGCCGCCGCCGCCGACCAGCTGGAGACCTGGGGCAGCCGGGTCGGCGCGGAGACCGTCCGCGGGCCCGAGGCCGCCGACCCGGCCAGCGTCGCCTTCGACGCGGTCAAGCGGGGCATCGACACCGCCGTGGACACCGTGCTCATCGACACCGCCGGCCGGTTGCAGAACAAGGTCGGCCTGATGGACGAGCTGGGCAAGGTCAAGCGGGTGGTGGAGAAGCACGGCCCGATCGACGAGACCCTGCTGATCCTGGACGCCACCACCGGGCAGAACGGCCTGGAGCAGGCCCGGGTCTTCACCGAGGTGGTCAACGTGACCGGCGTGGTGCTGACCAAGCTCGACGGCACCGCCAAGGGCGGCATCGTGATCGCCGTGCAGCGCAAGCTCGGCATCCCGGTGAAGCTCGTCGGCCTCGGCGAGGGCCCGGACGACCTGGCCCCGTTCGACCCGGCGCAGTTCGTCGACGCGCTGCTCGGTACCGAGCCGCTCGCCCGGGACGCGTAACCTCGAGTGACGACCGACGATCGCGCCTACGGCGGGTGGCGCGACCCCAGCCACCTGTCGCCGCGCCTCGGGAGACCGTACGTGACTTCGCAGGAGATCCCGCTGCACGGCGGGAACGTGAGCACCGTGGTCCGGGTGGGGGACACCGTCCGGCGCAACGCCGGCCCCTGGACCCCCTCGGTGCACGCCCTCCTGCGCCACCTGGAGTACGTCGGCTTCACCGGCGCCCCGCGCGCCCTCGGCATGGACGAGCGCAACCGGGAGGTCCTGTCGTACCTGGAGGGGGAGTGCGGGGAATATCCGCTCGCCCCGCACTGGGTCACCGACGAGGCCCTGGTGACCGTGGCGACCATGCTGCGGATGTTCCACGACGCCCAGTACGGCTTCACCCCGCCGCCGGGGGCGGTCTGGCGCTCGTTCGGCCCGCCGCCGCCGGACACCGAGGTGATCTGTCACCACGACGCCGCCCCGCACAACGTGATCTGGCGGCCGGACGGCACGCTCGGGCTGATCGACTTCGACCTCGCCTCGCCGGGGGCCCGGATCTACGACGTGGCGTACGCGGCGTGGACCTGGGTGCCGATCTTCTCCGACCGGGACTCGATCACCCTCGGCTGGAAGCACCCCGACCGGCCGCGGCGGCTGCGGCTCTTCGCCGACGCGTACGGGCTGATCCCGCGGGACCGGCACCGGCTGATCCGGACCATCCGCAAGCGGATCGTCGACCACGTCGAGGGGATCCGCCGGATGGCGGCGGCCGGTGAGCCGGCCTTCGTCCGGATCGTGCACAAGGGTCACCTCCGTCGCCCGATGCGCGACCTGCGGCTGCTCGACTACGAGCGGCACGCCTTGGAGCACGCGCTGCGCTGACGCTGCCCCGCCCCGGAAAGAGCGGCCCTCGGGCCGCTCTTTCCGTTTCCGGGTTCCATGATCGGCGTTCTTCACACGCCGGAAACAACCCGTCACCGGACGGAAATCGAGCGGTGTCGGTGAAGGAAACAGCGGCCGACCAAGCTTCCGCGCATCCGGCGTACGGGCGACGCTGCCCCGGAAGCCGCGAAGGAGGGAACTTCACCTTTAGGAGGCCAGCGTGCCTGAAGCACCGACGATCGACGGCGGCAACACCGTTTGGCTGCTGGTTTCGACCGCTCTCGTGCTGCTCATGACCCCGGGACTGGCGCTGTTCTACGGCGGCCTCAACCGGGCCAAGGGCGTGCTCAACATGATGATGATGAGCTTCTCCGCCATCGGGCTCATCTCCGTGCTGTGGTGGTTCTACGGATTCAGCGTCGCCTTCGGGACCGACGTGAACGGCTTCTGGGGCGACCCGGGGGCATACCTGGGCACCAAGACGTTCCTGGCCGAGACCGACCTGTGGGGCGCGACCGCCGAGAACCCCAGCGGCATCGGCGTCCCGCTCTACGTCTTCATGGCGTTCCAGATGGTCTTCGCGGTGATCACCGTCGCGCTGATCAGCGGCGCGCTGTCGGACCGGACGAAGTTCTCCGGCTGGCTGCTCTTCGCCTTCGGCTGGGCCACCCTGGTCTACTTCCCGGTCGCCCACTGGGTGTGGGGCGGCGGCATCATCGGCGCCAAGCTGCACGCACTGGACTTCGCCGGCGGTACGGCGGTGCACATCAACGCCGGTGCGGCGGCGCTCGGCGTGGCCCTGGTGCTCGGCAAGCGGGTCGGCTGGCCCCGGGAGGGCATGAAGCCGCACAACATCCCGCTGGTCGCGCTCGGTGCCGGTCTGCTCTGGTTCGGCTGGTTCGGGTTCAACGCCGGCTCGGAGCTGACCGTCGACTCGGTCGCCGGTCTGGCCTTCCTCAACACCCAGCTCGCCACCGCCGCGGCGGTGCTCGGTTGGCTCGCCGTCGAGTGGATCAAGGACAAGCGGCCGACCATGGTCGGCGCCTCCTCCGGTGCCGTCGCCGGTCTGGTCGCCATCACCCCGGCCTGCGGTTTCATCGCCCCCTGGGCGTCGGTCGTGCTCGGCATCGTCGCCGGTGCGGTCTGCGCCCTCGCCATCAGCCTGAAGTACAAGCTCGGCTACGACGACTCCCTCGACGTGGTGGGCGTGCACTTCGTCGGCGGCTGGATCGGGTCGCTCTGGCTCGGTCTCTTCGCCACCAACTCGGTCAACGGCGCGATCAGCGACGTGGTGGGTGCCTCCGACGGTCTCTTCTACGGCGGCGGTCTGACCCAGCTGGGTCGGCAGGCGCTGGCCGGCCTGATCGTGACGATCTGGTCCGGTGGCATCGCCTGGCTGCTCGCCTTCGCCATCGAGAAGACCATCGGCTTCCGGGTCAGCGCCGAGGCCGAGGTCGAGGGCATCGACGTCGCCGAGCACGCGGAGAGCGCGTACGACCTGTCGCCCACCACGGGCAGCAGCGCGGGTGGCGCGTTCGCCATGGCCGGGATCGGCGCCACCAGGCCGGCCCCGGGGTCCGCCGAGCCGGCGGAGGAGCCCGCCGAGCCGGTCAGCGAGAAGGTCGCCGGTTAACGTTCCAGGGATGGAGGGGTTGGACATGAAACTGGTGACCGCGGTCATCAAGCCGTACCAGCTGGACGCGGTGAAGGAGGCCCTGCACGCCCTCGGCGTGGCCGGCCTGACCGTCAGCGAGGTCCAGGGGTACGGCCGGCAGAAGGGGCACACCGAGGTCTACCGGGGTGCCGAGTACACGGTCGAGTTCCTGCCCAAGATCCGGGTGGAGGTGCTCACCGACGAGATGGACGTCGACAAGATCGTGGACGCGATCGTGGCGGCGGCCCGGACCGGCAAGATCGGCGACGGCAAGGTCTGGGTGACCGGCGTCGAGGAGGTCGTCCGCGTCCGCACCGGCGAACGCGGCCTCGACGCCCTCTAGGAGAGCGGAACCGATGACCTCGTTGATCAAGAGGAACGTGTCAGGACACCCCGGCGACGGCGACGCGACCCTCTTGATCAACGAGGTCGTCGGCCTTCCCGGGGGAGTGGGGGAGGCGGCGCGGGTCGCGCGCGCCGACGCCTTCGACCGGTGGTTGGGGACGCTGCTGCCCGACCGGCCCGGGATCGCGCTGATCGCGGTGGGCGGGTTGGGGCGGCGGCAGTGCGCGCCGTACGGGGACCTCGACCTGGTGCTGCTGCACGCGGGGGTCGCCGGCACCGACGAACTGGCCGCCGCGCTCTGGTATCCGATCTGGGACGCCGGGCTGCGACTCGACCACTCCGTCCGGACCGTCGCCGAGGCGCTGTCGGTGGCGCAGGACGACGTCAAGGTGGCCCTCGGGCTGCTCGACGCCCGCTTCGTCGCCGGTGACCGGGCCCTCGCCGACCAGCTCATCCACACCGCCACCGACCACTGGCGGCGCACCGCCGTCCGCCAGCTCCCCGGCCTGCGGGAGATCACCACCGCCCGCTGGGCCGCCCACGGCGAACTGGCCTTCCTCCTCGAAGGCGACCTGAAGGAGGCCGCCGGCGGGCTGCGCGACGTCGGCATCCTTCGGGCCATCGCCACCGCCAACGTCACCGACGCGCTGCGCCCCGCCGTCCGCGCCGCCCACCTGCGGCTGCTGGACACCCGCGACGCCCTGCACCAGCAGGTCGGCCGCCGGGTCGACCGGCTCGTCGCCCAGGAACGCGACGGCGTCGCCGCCCTGCTCGGCGTGCGCCCCGCCCCGCCCGGCGTCGGCCCCGTCGACGACCGCGACGGGGACGCCCTGCTGCGCCGGGTCGCCGGGGACGCCCGCACCGTCAGCCACGCGCTCGACGACGCCTGGCGGGCTGCCGACCGGCTCCGCTCCGGCCGCCGCCGGGGCGCCGACGGCCGGCCCGTCCGCCGCCCCGTCGCCCGGGACGTCGTCGAACACGACGGGGAGCTGGTGCTCGCCCGTACCGCGATCGGCTCCCGCCCCGACCCGAGCCTGTCGCTGCGGGTCGCCGCCGCGGCGGCCACCACCCGGCTGCCGATCGCCCGCGCCACCTGCGAGTGGCTGGCCGCGTACTGCCCGCCGCTGCCCGCGCCGTGGCCGCCCGCCGCCCGGACCGCGCTGATCACCCTGCTCGGGGCCGGTCCCGGTCTGGTGCCCGCCTGGGAGACCTGCGACCGGTACGGGCTGATCGACGGCTGGCTGCCCGAGTGGACCCGGCTGCGCAGCCTGCCCCAGCACAACCCGGTGCACCGGTTCACCCTGGACCGGCACCTGGTGCAGACCGCGTACGAGGCGAGCCGGCACACCCGCGAGGTGGACCGCCCGGACCTGCTGCTGCTCGGCGCGTTCCTGCACGACATCGGCAAGGGGCTCCCCGGCGAAGGTGCCGCCGGGCGGGCCGGCAGGCATGAGCCCGCCGGCACCTTCGCAGATCACAGCACCGTCGGTGCGCCGCTGGCCGAGGCGGTGGCCGCCCGGATCGGGCTGCCCGAACCGGAGGCGGCGCTGATCGGCGCGCTGGTCCGGCTGCACCTGCTCCTGCCCGACGTGGCGACCCGCCGTGACCTGTCCGACCCGAAGACCATCGCCGACGTGGCCGACAAGGTCGGTGACCCCACCACGCTCGACCTGCTGCACGCCCTGGTCCGCGCCGACGCCGCCGCCACCGGGCCGGGCGCCTGGTCGGACTGGAAGGGACGGCTGGTCGCCGAACTCGTCGCCCGGGTGCGGACCGCGCTGGACACCGGCGTGCTGCCCGCGCCCCCGGCCCCCGACCCGGCGCTGGTGGCGGGGCCGCTGCCGGTCGTACACCTGACCGGGGACCGGGTGGCGGTGGCCGCGGCGGACCGGCGCGGCCTGCTCGCGACGGTCGCCGGCTGCCTGGCCCTGCACCGGCTGGAGGTGCTCTCCGCGGACGCCACCACGGTCGACGGCCGGGCCCTGGTCGAGTGCCGGGTGCAGCCCCGGTACGGTCTCGCCCCCGACCCGATCGCGCTCAGCACCGACCTGCGCCGCGCGGTGGGCGGCGACGTGTCGGTCACCCAGCGGCTGCGCGGCCGGGCGCTGGCCGCCCGCAGCGAGGGGGCCGCACCCCGGGTGGTCTGGCACCGCGAGGCGGCCACCGACGCGGTGCTGCTGGAGCTGCGCGCCGCCGACGCGGCCGGCCTGCTCTACCGGGTCACCTGCGCGCTCGACGAGGCCGGCGCCCAGGTCCGCGCCGCCCGCATCTCCACCCTCGGCGGGGACGTGGTGGACGTCTTCTATCTGGTCGGCAACTGGCCCGACGACACCGAACGCGCCCGCCTGGAGGCCGCCGTCCTGGCCGCCGTGTAGCCCCGGCGACTACGTCCGGGGACGTAGCCGGCGGGTCGCCCGAGGGACGACGTGGGACGGGCCGGCGGGCGGGATGCTGGATCGTCGCGGCCGGGTGGGCGATGCTCGGTGCGGGCAGCCCGAGCCGCCGGGCCGCCGGGCGGGGAGGGGGACGGGTGGACGGGAACCGCGGGCTCACCTGGCCCGCCCCGCTCGTCGACGCGGTCGTCGGCCTGGTGCTGCTGGCGGTCGGGCTGGTCGGCACCGGGGCGGCCGCCGCCAACGCCGGGGTGGGCACCGGTCGGGCGACGTACCCGCTGGTGGTGGTGGCCGCGTCGGCGCTGGCGGTGCGCCGCCGGTGGCCCCTGGTCACCCTCGGGGTGGTCACCGCGGCGACCACGGCGTACCTGGTGCTCGGCTACCCGTACGGGCCGATCCTGCTGTCGCTGCTGGTGGCGGTGTACACGGTCGCCGCGTACCTGCCGCTGCGGGTCGGGGCGGTCGCCGCCGGGGTGGCGCTCGCCGCGCTGCTGACGCACGTGGTGGTCGGGGTCCGCCCGCCCGGGCTCTTCGGGGCGATGCCGGCCGCCGCCTGGGTGGTGGTCCCGTTCGCGGTCGGCACCACGGTCCGGCTGGCCCGGGAGAGCGCGGCCCGCGGCCGGGTCGACGAGGCCCGCCGGCTGGCCGACGCGGAGCGGCTGCGGGTGGCCCGCGAGGTGCACGACGTGGTCGGGCACGGCCTCGCCGCGATCCACCTCCAGGCGGAGGTCGCCCTGCACCTGCTGGCGCGCCGGCCCGAGCAGGCCGAGGCGGCGCTCACCGCGATCAGCCGCACCAGCAGGGAGGCGCTGGACGAGCTGCGGGTGACGCTCACCGTGGTACGCCGGGACGAGCCGGCCGGCGAGCGGGCCCCGACGCCCGGGCTGGCCCAGCTCCCGCAGCTGCGGGACCGGTTGGCCGGCGCCGGGCTGCCGGTCACCGTGGAGGTCACCGGGGAGCCCCGCGCGCTGCCGGTCGCCGTCGACCTGGCCGCGTACCGGGTGGTGCAGGAGGCGTTGACCAACGTGCTGCGGCACGCCGGACCGGCCACCGCCACCGTCCGGCTCCAGCACGCCCCGACCGGGGTGACGGTGGAGGTGACCGACACCGGTCGGGGGCCGGTCGGTGCCCCCGGGGCCGGCCACGGCCTCGCCGGCATGCGGGAACGGGTGACGGCGCTGGGTGGCACCTGCACCGCCGGCCCGGCACCCGGCGGCGGCTTCCGCGTCTCGGCGCGACTGCCCGTGGAGGAGGCTCAGTGATCACCGTGCTGCTCGCCGACGACCAGGACCTGGTCCGGATCGGGTTGCGCACCCTCGTGGAGAGCGAGGACGACCTCGCCGTGGTCGGGGAGGCCGCCGACGGGCTCGACGCGGTCGCGCTGGCCCGGCGGGAACGCCCCGACGTGGTGCTGATGGACATCCGGATGCCGGGCGTGGACGGCATCGAGGCGACCCGGCGGATCGTCGGCGACCCGGCGCTGACCGGGACCCGGGTGATCGTGCTGACCACCTTCGAGCTGGACGAGTACGTCTTCGACGCGCTGCGGCACGGGGCCAGCGGCTTCCTCACCAAGGACACCCGGCCGGCGGAGCTGCTGCGGGCGATCCGGCTGGTGGCCGAGGGGGAGGCGCTGCTGTCGCCGTCGGTGACCCGCCGGGTGGTCCGCGAGTTCGCCACCCGGCCCGCCCGGGTGCCCCGGCCGCATCCCCGGCTCGGCACCCTCACCGAGCGGGAGCGGGAGGTGGTGGGACTGGTCGGGGAGGGGCTGAGCAACGCGGAGATCGCCGAGCGGCTGGTGGTCAGCCCGGCGACCGCGCGGACCCACGTGAGCCGGGCGATGGTGAAGCTGGCCGCGCGGGACCGCGCCCAGCTCGTGGTCTTCGCGTACCAGTCGGGGCTGGTCGCCTCCTGATCACGCGGCGGGCCGGGCGTGGGCCGGCTCGGAGCGGGGGTGCGGGCGGCGGGCTACCCTAACGGTGGTCGGGGCGGTCGTCCCGGCCGCCTGTGCCCGCCGGAACACTGACAAACGGGATGTTCGTGTGTTTGACACCTTGAGTGACCGCCTGTCCGGGATCTTCACCAAGCTCCGCGGCAAGGGTCGGCTCACCGACGCCGACATCGACGCCACCGCGCGCGAGATCCGCATGGCGCTGCTGGAGGCCGACGTCGCCCTGCCGGTGGTCAAGGGCTTCATCGCGAACGTCAAGGAGCGCGCTCGCAGCTCCGAGGTCTCCGAGGCGCTCAACCCGGCCCAGCAGATCATCAAGATCGTCAACGAGGAGCTGATCAACGTCCTCGGTGGCGAGGGCCGGCGGCTCCAGTTCGCCAAGCAGCCGCCGACGGTGATCATGCTGGCCGGCCTCCAGGGCTCCGGCAAGACCACCCTCGCCGGCAAGCTCGCCCGCTGGCTCAAGGCCCAGGGCCACCAGCCCATGCTGGTCGCCGCCGACCTCCAGCGTCCCAACGCCGTCGGGCAGCTCCAGGTGCTCGGTGGCCGCGCCGGCGTCGAGGTGTACGCCCCGGAGCCCGGCAACGGCACCGGCGACCCGGTGCAGGTGGCGCGCGCCTCGATCGAGCACGCCAAGCGGGCCGCCCGGGACATCGTCATCGTCGACACCGCCGGTCGCCTCGGCATCGACGCGGAGATGATGCAGCAGGCCGCCGACATCCGCGACGCGGTCGACCCCGACGAGGTCATCTTCGTCATCGACGCGATGGTCGGCCAGGACGCCGTCCGCACCGCCGAGGCGTTCCGCGACGGCGTCGGCATCACCGGTGTCGTGCTGTCCAAGCTCGACGGCGACGCCCGCGGTGGCGCCGCGCTCAGCGTCCGGGAGGTCACCGGGCAGCCGATCCTCTTCGCCTCGACCGGCGAGAAGCTGGAGGACTTCGACGTCTTCCACCCCGACCGGATGGCCAGCCGGATCCTCGGCATGGGCGACGTCCTCACTCTGATCGAGCAGGCCGAGCAGGCCTTCGACGCCGATCAGAAGGAGAAGATGACCGCCAAGCTGATGGGCGGCGAGCAGTTCACCCTGGAGGACTTCCTCGACCAGCTCATCGCGGTCCGGCGGATGGGCCCGATCGCCAACGTGCTGGCCATGATGCCCGGCATGGGGCAGATGAAGGACCAGCTCGCCGAGCTGGACGACAAGCACTTCGACCGGGTCACCGCGATCATCCGGTCGATGACCCCGGGCGAGCGGACCAACCCGAAGATCATCAACGGTTCCCGGCGGGCCCGCATCGCCAGCGGCTCCGGCGTCACCGTGATGGACGTCAACCAGCTGCTCAACCGCTTCACCGACGCGCAGAAGATGATGAAGCAGATGGGCGGCATGATGGGCCTGCCCGGTGCCGGCCGGCGCAAGGCCACCAAGTCGCCGAAGAACAAGCGCAAGGGCACCAAGGGTGGCGGTCGTCCGCGCAGCGGGGCGGGCGCGGGGCTGCCGGGCGGTTTCCCGGGCGGCATGCCGCAGCTCCCGCCGGGCATGGACCCGGGTGACCTGGCCGGCGGGCAGGGGCTGCCGCCGGGCTTCAAGCTCCCGAAGATCGACTTCAACAAGCTCGGCAAGGGCGACAACCGCCCCCGCTGACGCCTCTCGTCATCCCCGCGGCAACCCCGTCACCCGACACGGTGGCGGGGTTGCCGCACCTCCGGGGTTCGCCTGTCGCGACCTGCTCGCGCCCGACGGGGAGTGATCGGGTAGGACTGTGCGCATGGCTCTGCATGTGCGCGGTGTGCTCCTGCCGGACGACGAGGTCCGGGACATCTGGCTCGACGGCGACCGGGTCACCTTCGACCCGGTGCCCGGGGCGGAGACGATCGCCGACGGCGGCTTCGTGCTGCCGGGGCTGACCGACGCGCACTGCCACATCGGCATCGCCCGGGGCGGCGCCCCGATCACCTCCCTCGACGCGGCCCGCGAGCTGGCCCACGTCGACCGGGACGCCGGGGTCCTCGCCATCCGCGACGCCGGGTCGCCGTACCCGTACCCCGAACTCGACGACGAACCGGGGCTGCCGCGACTGGCCCGCGCGGGCCGGCACGTCGCGCCGCCGAAGCGCTACCTGCGCGACATCGGCGTGGAGGTGGGCGCGGCGGAGGTGGCCGCGACGGTCGCCGCGCAGGCCGCCGCCGGCAACGGCTGGGTCAAGCTCGTCGGCGACTGGATCGACCGGGGCGTCGGCGACCTGGCGCCGGCCTGGGACGCCGACACCATGACCGCGGCCGTCGCGGCCGCGCACGCCGCCGGGGTACGCGCCGCCGTGCACACCTTCTCCGAGTCGGCGGTGGAGATCATGGTGCGGGCCGGGGTGGACTCGGTCGAGCACGGCACCGGCCTGAGCCTCGACCTGATCGACCTGATGGCCCGGCAGGGCACCGCACTGGTGCCCACGATGATCAACATCCGGACCTTCGGCGGCATCGCCGACCAGGCCCGCGCCAAGTTCCCCGGGTACGCCGACCACATGATCGCCCTGCGCGACCGCTTCCCCGAGGTGGTGCGCGCGGCGTACGAGGCGGGCGTGCCGATCTACGTCGGCACCGACGCGGGCGGCGGCATCGACCACGGGCTGGCCGCCGAGGAGATGCTGCTGCTGCACGAGCAGGCCGGCATGTCGGCCGGGGACGTCCTCGCCGCCGCCTCGTGGGGCGCCCGGGAGTGGCTGGGCTTCCCCGGCCTGGTCGAGGGCGGCCTCGCCGACCTCACCGTCTATCCCGAGGACCCCCGCAGGGACCTGCGCGTCGTCCGTACCCCCTCCCGCATCGTCCTCCGCGGCCACGTCATCCGCTGACCCACCAACCCCGCGCCACCCGCCCGCCCCGTCCGCCCTCCACCGCTTCGCAGATTCACGGAAAGCGTGGCCATTTCGACGTCGATGGCCACGCTTTCCGTGAATCTGCCGGCCGGGCGAGTGGGCGGCCGGCGGGCGGGCGGCGGGGCGGGCGGCGGGGTCAGGGGAGGGTGGTGGCGGTGAGGAAGAGGTGGAGGGCGAGGGTGGCGAGGGCGTCGGCGGTGTCGTCCACCGGGGCCTGGGGCAGCACGATGTGACTGACCACCAGGCGGACGATGGTGTCCGCCGCGAAGGCGAGGGCCGGCCCGTCCGCGTCGGGGAGGTGGCGCTGTGCCCACTCCAGCAGCGCGTTGGAGGACTCGGTCAGGACCAGCTCAGACCGGGTCGTCAGGTACGGCAGCAGCTCCTCGGAGCCGCCCCGCGCACTGGTCAGGATCGCCTTGATCAACGGGTTGTCCGCCGCCGACGCGAGGGTGTGCCGGATCGCCGCGTACGCGGCCGCCCGGACGTCGGCGCCGTGCTCGTCGAGCACCGCCCGCACCTCGCCGACGAAGCGGTCCACCTCGCGGCGGGCCAGCGCCTCGGCCAGCCCCGCCTTGCTGCGGAACTCGTTGTAGACGGTCTGCCGGCTGACCCCGGCGGCGGTCGCCACGCCACCCATCCGGACGCCGTCCCAGCCGGTGGCGATCGTCTGACTACGGGCGGCGTCGACGATGCTGTTCCGCAGGCGCTGGCGGGCTGACTCCCGAGGCTCGTCCATGGTGTCCGGAAGTCTACGGGCGGCGACGCGCCGCCCACCGCCGTCACCGGCATCCGCCGGACGGGTCAGTTGACGACGAGGTGGTACTGCGCCTCGACCCAGAAGCCGCGGCCGTCGCTGCCGCCGAAGGTCAGCTCGTGCGCGCCCGGTGCCAACGGCGGCAGGCTGGCCCAGAGACCCCAGCAGGTGACGGGCGTCGGGCGGGAACCCGACGTCACCCCGTTGCCGAGTGCGCCGCGTACCTCGAAGGGTGTCGGCGTGCCGATCGTCGCCAGTGGCACCGGAACCCCGTCGAGCTGGGCGTGCCCGGTCGCGCGGGACACCACCGGGACCTCGCCGGCCCTCGCCGGATACTGCCACATGGTGAAGGCCGGGAAGAAGAGCGGCCGGCCGGCCGGCAGGGCGCAGCGTCGGGTCACCGAACCGCCGTAGCTGCCGGCGAGGAACCACACGTCGTCCGGCTGGTGGTGCGCGGCGTGCTCGCCGGTGGTGTCGCGGACCGGGTTCTTCGCCGACCCGTGCGCGGCCACCCAACGCACCCAGCGGGCGGCCAGCCCCTCCGGCGAGGTGGGCGGGAAGGGCAGCGGCGCCGGCCCGGAGACGCGGCCGAACAGGGAACGCAGCGGGGACATGGGCGCAGATGCTAACCAGCGTCCGGTCGGTTCCGCTGCCCCGCGCGCGTACGCCCGTCCGGGCGCCTCCGCGCCTCGGGCGCGCCCGATCGCGGCGGCCCTCCGGGCGGCGCATAGGATGTGCGGTCATGGCACGCGTGCTCACTCCCCGTGCGGAGGACTTTCCCCGCTGGTACCAGGACCTGATCGCCAAGGCGAAGCTGGCCGACAACGGCCCGGTCCGGGGGACCATGGTCATCCGCCCGGCCGGCTACGCCATCTGGGAGCGGATGCAGGCCGAGATGGACGCCCGGATCAAGGCGGCCGGCGCGGAGAACGCCTACTTCCCGCTCTTCATCCCGGAGAGCTACCTCAAGCGCGAGGCCGAGCACGTCGAGGGCTTCTCGCCGGAGCTGGCGGTGGTCACCCACGGTGGTGGCAAGCAGCTCGCCGAGCCGGTGGTGGTGCGCCCCACCAGCGAGACGGTCATCGGCGAGTTCATGGCCAAGTGGATCGACTCGTACCGGGACCTGCCGCTGCTGCTGAACCAGTGGGCGAACGTGGTCCGCTGGGAGCTGCGCCCGCGGATCTTCCTGCGGACCAGCGAGTTCCTCTGGCAGGAGGGGCACACCGCGCACGCGACGCGGGAGGACGCCCGCGCCTACGCGCGGCGGATCCTGCACGAGGCGTACGAGGACCTGATGGTCAACGTGCTGGGCATCCCGGTGGTGGTGGGCCTGAAGACCGCCCGGGAGCGCTTCGCCGGGGCGACGGCCACCTACACCTGCGAAGGCATGATGGGCGACGGCAAGGCGCTCCAGCTCGGCACCAGTCACGAGCTGGGGCAGAACTTCGCCAAGGCGTTCGACATCAGCTACTCCGCGAAGGAGGGCGGCCGGGAGCACGCCTGGACCACCTCCTGGGGCACCTCGACCCGGATGCTCGGCGGCCTGATCATGGCCCACGGCGACGACAACGGCCTGCGGGTGCCGCCGAAGGCGGCGCCGATCCAGGCGTACGTGATGATCGTCAAGGACGGCGAGGGCGTCGGCGAGGCGGCGGCCAAGCTCCGCGACGGCCTGCGCGACGCCGGTGTCCGGGTCGCGCTCGACGACCGGACCGACACCGCCTTCGGCCGCCGGGCCGTCGACGCCGAGCTGCGGGGCTATCCCGTACGCGTCGAGGTCGGCCCTCGTGACCTGGCCGCCGGCAACGCGGTCGTGGTCCGGCGTACGGACGGCTCGAAGGCCCCGACGCCGGTGGCGGACGTGGTCGGCGCGGTCCTGGCCGCGCTGGAGGCCGACCAGCAGGCGCTGCACGACCAGGCCCTCGCCCACCGCGAGTCGCGCACGGTCGAGGTGTCGACCCTGGCCGAGGCGATCGAGGCGGCGGCCACCGGCTGGGCCCGGGTGCCGTGGTCGGCGGTCGGCGTCAAGGGTGAGGCCGAGGCGAACGGTCAGGGCGTGACCGTGCGCTGCCTGCTGCGCGCCGACGGCTCGGTGCCGGACTCGGAGGACGAGCCCGACCTGGTCGCCATCCTCGCCCGCGCCTACTGACATCTGCGGACGCCGGTCCGGCGGTGCGCACTGCGCCGCCGGCCCGGTCGCCGAGGGTCCCGTCGACAGCTGAGGTGGTGGGCGTGCGGTTCGAACCGGGTCGGCTGATCCTGCACCGGAACGTGCGGCACGGCCGGATCGGCTGGGTGCGGCCGGCCCGGGTGGTCCTCGACGACGCTCGGGGCCTGCTGCTCTGGGTCGCCCGGGACACCCCGGTGGCGCACGAGGTCACCGAGGCGGGGCAGGGTATGCGGGCGATGCCGTTCGCCGAGTGGATCACCTCCTCCTACCGCCTGGCGCGGGGCCGGTGGAACGGCCCGCCGGTGCTGAAGTTCCTGCCCACCGGCGCCGCCCACTCGGTCTGGTGGTTCCGCGACTCCCACGACCGCTTCGCCGAGTGGTACGTCAACCTGGAGGAACCGGGCGTCCGCTGGGACGACGGTCCGGTCGCCGGGGTGGACATGGTCGACCAGGACCTGGACGTGGTGGTCCGACCCGACCACACCTGGGCGTGGAAGGACGAGGAGGAGTTCGCCGAGCGCCTCGCCTTCCCCGGGCACTACTGGGTGACCGACGAGCGGGCGGTACGGGCCGAGGGGGAGCGGGTGATCGCCCGCGCCGAGGCCGGCGCGTTCCCGTTCGACGGGACGTGGTGCGACTTCACCCCGCCCGCCGACTGGGGCGTACCGGACGACCTGCCACCCGGCTGGGACCGGCCGCCGGTCCGGTGACGGGTGTGCTGCGTCACTCCGAGGCCGGACGTGCGGGGTCTGTCCGGGTCCGGTGTGAGCGATCGGCACCGGATCTGGCAGAATGGGTCGCTGGTATCCGGCACGCGTCCGGCGCCCTCTAACCCGGGCGTGTCGCCAGTCCACCGAGCAGTCTCCGGCCCAACCCCACTGTGCCGGTCGGCTCTCACCCGCACACCGCCCGTTCGGGCCGGTGAGATCGCAACAGGAGCGAAACAACTGTGGCCGTAAAGATCCGGCTCCTGCGGATGGGTAAGATCCGCAACCCGCAGTACCGCATCGTCATCGCCGACTCGCGCGTCAAGCGCGACGGCCGGGCGATCGAGTTCGTGGGCGTGTACCAGCCGAAGGAAGACCCTTCGGTGATCGAGGTCAAGTCGGAGCGGGTCCAGTACTGGCTCTCGGTCGGCGCGCAGCCGAGCGAGGCCGTGCAGCGCCTGCTGGAGCTGACCGGTGACTGGCAGAAGTTCAAGGGCCTGCCGGCCCCGCCGCCGCTGAAGGTCGCCCCCGAGCGGGCCGACCGCAAGGCGGCGTACGAGGCCGAGGCGAAGGCCGCCGCCGGCCTGGCCCCGGAGACCCCGGCCAAGCCCGCCAAGAAGGCCGCCAAGGCCGAGGCCCCGGCCAAGACCGAGGCCGCCGCCGAGACCGAGGCGCCGAAGACCGAGGCTCCGGCCGAGGCCCCGGCCGCTGCTGCCGACGCCGGTGAGCAGGCCTGACGTGGCACTGCGTCCCGCGCTGGAGCACCTGGTCAAGGGGATCGTCGACAACCCGGACGACGTGCGCGTCCGCATGGTCGACTCCCGTCGGGGCAAGCGGCTGGAAGTCCGCGTGCACCCCGAGGACCTCGGTACGGTGATCGGACGGTCCGGCCGGACCGCCAAGGCGCTGCGCCAGGTGATCGGCTCCATCGGTGGACGCGGGGTACGCGTCGACATCGTCGACTCGTACTGATGCTTCTCATCGTCGGCAGGATCGGCAAACCGCACGGCATCCGCGGTGAGGTCACCGTGGAGGTGCGGACCGACGAGCCCGAAGCGCGCTTCGCCCCCGGTTCGGTGCTGGTCACCGAGCCGGGGGCGGCCGCTCCGGCCAACCCCGCACCGGGTCCGGGCGTCCTCTTCACCGTGCCCCGGGAGCTGACCGTCGAGGCGGCCCGCTGGCACCAGGGCCGGATGCTGGTCGCCTTCGAGGGCGTCGCGGACCGCGCCGTCGCCGAGGCGCTGCGGGGCACCCTGATCGGGGTGGAGAGCACGGACGTGGAGTCGCCGGAGGACCCGGAGGAGTTCCACGACCACCAGCTGGTGGGCCTGGCCGTGGTCACCCCGGCCGGGGAGCGGCTGGGCGAGGTGGCCCGGATCGACCACGCGCCCGCGTCCGACCTGCTGGTGCTGCGCCGCCCCGAGGGGCGTACCGCGCTGATCCCGTTCGTCAAGGCGATCGTCCCCGAGGTAGACCTCGCCGGCGGTCGCGTCGTGGTCGACCCGCCGGCCGGTCTGCTCGATCTCTAGACCCGCTGGAGCGGTCCCGTCATGCGCGTCGACATCGTGTCGATCTTTCCGGAATACTTCGCCCCGCTCGACCTCTCCCTGATCGGCAGGGCCCGGGAGACCGGGACGCTGCGGCTGGCCGTACACGATCTGCGGAGCTGGACCCACGACGTGCACCGCACGGTCGACGACACGCCCTACGGCGGCGGGCCCGGCATGGTCATGCGGCCGGAGCCCTGGGGTGAGGCGCTGGACGCCCTCGCCCCGGACGAGCTGAGCCCGGACGGCCACACCCTGCCCCGGCTGCTGGTCCCGTCGCCGGCCGGTGTCCCGTTCACCCAGGCTCTGGCGCACGAGCTGGCCGCCGAGTCGCACCTGCTCTTCGCCTGCGGCCGGTACGAGGGCATCGACCAGCGGGTGCTCGACCACGCCGCCGGCCGGATGCGGGTGACCGAGGTCTCCCTCGGCGACTACGTGCTCTTCGGCGGCGAGGTCGCGGTGCTGGTGATCCTGGAGGCGGTCACCCGGCTGCTGCCCGGGGTGCTCGGCAACGCCGGCTCGCTGGACGAGGAGTCGCACGCCCACGGGCTGCTGGAGGCGCCGATGTACACCAAGCCGGCGACCTGGCGCGGGCACGAGGTGCCCGAGGTGCTCCGCTCGGGCGACCACGGCCGGATCGCCCGCTGGCGTCGGGACTCCTCGCTGCTGCGTACGGCCACCCGCCGGCCCGACATGATCGCCGCGCTGCCCCCGGAGAGCCTGGACAAGCGGGACCGGGCCGCGCTGGACCGGGGTGGATTTCAGTCGCCGCCGGGGGATGTGGCAAAGTAGAGGGGTTGCCGCAGTCGACCGCGCCCGCGGGCGGCTGCGAGGATCCCCGACCCGGGGGCGGTCCACCGTCCACCACCCGGGGATCAGAATCACCCATCCGCGCACCGAGTGACGGTGCGCCGTTGAGCCTCACGAGGACACAGCGATGAACATCCTGGACGCCCTTGACGCCCAGTCCAAGCGGGTCGACGTTCCCGACTTCCGCGCCGGTGACACCGTCAAGGTGCACGCGCGGGTCGTCGAGGGCAACCGGTCCCGGGTCCAGATCTTCCAGGGCGTCGTCATCCGCCGCCAGGGTGACGGTCTGCGCGAGACCTTCTCGGTCCGTAAGGTCAGCTTCGGCGTCGGTGTCGAGCGGACCTACCCGCTGAACAGCCCGGGCATCGACCGGATCGAGGTCGTGACCCGCGGTGACGTTCGCCGGGCCAAGCTCTACTACCTCCGCGAGCTGCGCGGCAAGAAGGCCAAGATCAAGGAGCTGCGCGAGAAGCAGCCGACGAGCTGACTCTCCGCTCGTCACGCCACCTGGCCTGCCCGGATGTCGTATCGACCAGATCGCATTACTCTGGTCGGCACGGGCGCAGGAGGCAGCAACGTCGCGGCACGTGCCGCGACGGCACAGCGGTCCACTGCCGCCCGTGGGGTCTCCCGGCGAGACTCCCGGGCGGTAGTGTCGTTTCTGCGGACCGGAGAGTGGCATGGTGCAGATGCTTGACGAGGACGGCACGGCCGATCCGTGGCGTCGACGGGCCCGACGCACCCGGCGGCAGATGCCCCTCTGGCAGGAGTTGCCGCTCCTGCTCGTCGTCGCGTTCTGCCTCGCGGTGCTGATCCGCACCTTCTTGTTGCAGGCCTTCTTCATTCCGTCCGGCTCGATGGAGAACACCCTGCTCATCGGCGACCGGGTGCTGGTCAATAAGGTCGTCTACGACGTCCGCGACCCGGTCCGGGGCGAGGTGGTGGTCTTCCGCGGCACCGACAAGTGGGTCGCCCAGGAGACCCCGGCGCCACCGGCGGGCTTCGCCGGCAAGGTCGGCCGGACCCTCGGTGACCTGGTGGGTGTCAGCCGGCCCGGCGAGAAGGACTTCATCAAGCGGGTCATCGGGGTCCCGGGGGACCGGGTGGCCTGCTGCGACAAGGGCCGGGTGACGGTCAACGGCGTCCCGCTCGACGAGCGGGCGTACGTCTCGGAGGATTCGCCGGAGGACCTGCCGCCGAACCCGAAGGAGTGCCGGTCCCGGCAGTTCACCGAGGTCGTGGTGCCGCCGGGGCAGATCTTCGTGATGGGCGACCACCGGCTGGTCTCGCAGGACGCCCGCTGCCAGGGGCCGGTGCCGATCGACAACGTGATCGGCCGGGCCTTCGCGATCGTCTGGCCGCGCGAGCGGTGGACCGGCCTGCCGGTGCCGGAGAGCTTCGCCGCGCTGCCGCGCGCCGCCGCGCCGCTGCGACCGGCGCCGGTCGACCCGGATCCGGTGGGTGGTGTCGTGCTCGTCCTCCCGGTCACGGCCGCGCTTTCCGTTCTCGCGCGTTCCGGACGACCGCGACTGAGCCGGGGACGTAGGCTCCTCCCGTGATTGACGAGCAGACCGAAAAGCCCCGCAGTTCCTTCTGGAAGGAGCTGCCCATCCTCCTGGGTGTGGCGATCCTGGTCGCAGTGCTGGTGCGTGCCTTCGTGCTGCAGACCTTCTTCATCCCCTCCCCGTCGATGGAGAACACCCTCAAGATCGACGATCGGGTGCTGGTCAACAAGTTGGTCTACGACTTCCGGTCGCCGCACCGCGGCGAGGTCATCGTCTTCAAGGCGCCCACCGAGTGGAGCGGCAACCCCGACGGCGAGGACTTCATCAAGCGGGTGATCGGCGTCGCCGGCGACCACGTGGTCTGCTGTGACCGCTCCGGGCCGCAGGAGCGGCTCGTGATCAACGGCAAGCCGATCGACGAGCCGTTCATCTATCCGGGGAACCGCCCGGCCGACCAGGATTTCGACATCACGGTGCCGGCGGGCCGGCTCTGGGTGATGGGTGACCACCGGGAGGCCTCCGGCGACTCGCTGGAGCACTGGCAGCAGTCCGGCCAGGACATCACCGAGGCCACCATTCCCACCGACCGGGTGGTCGGCCGCGCCTTCACGGTCTTCTGGCCGGTCGGCCGGGCCACCTGGCTGACCGTGCCGAAGGGCTTCGACGGCATCCCCAACCCCTGACCGGAGGGCGTGGGCGTTCGTCACAGGCGTCTGGCAGGCTTGGGCGGTGACCGTCTACACCCCTCGACGCGCCGCCCGGGTGCTGCTCGTCGACGCCGACGACCGGGTGCTGCTCTTCGCGGGCACCGACCCGGCCCGGCCGGACCACGGCTACTGGTTCACCCCCGGGGGCGGGCTCGACCCGGGGGAGAGCCCGGCCGACGGCGCGGCCCGCGAGCTGGCCGAGGAGACCGGTCTCCGACTCACCCCGGCCGAGCTGGGCGCGCCGGTCTGGTCCGAGACGACCGAGTTCCCGTTCGACGGCGTCTGGTACCGGCAGGAGCAGGAGTACTTCCTGGTCCGGGTGCCGACCTGGGAGGTGGACACCGCGGGCTTCAACGAGATCGAGCGGGCCAGCGTCTCCGGGCACCGCTGGTGGCCCCTGACCGAGCTGGCCGGCACCGACGAGCGGTACTACCCGACGGACCTGCCGGCGCTGCTCGACCGGGTGCTCGCCGCCGACCGTCCGGCCGCTGCCGGGGGTACGCCGTGCTGACGCCGCCGCGCACCGTGGTGCGCCGCGACGGTGGCCTCTACGCCCTGGAACGCGCCCTGCAACGGCGGGGCTTCCGGCACGTGGCGGGCGCGGACGAGGCCGGGCGGGGTGCCTGCGCGGGTCCCCTGGTGGCCGCCGCGGCGGTGCTGCCGGAGGGGCGACGGGGCGAAATCGACGGGCTGGCCGACTCCAAGCTGCTCACCCCGGCCAGCCGGGAGCGGATCTACGCGGAGGTCGTGGAGCGGGCGCTGGCGTACGCGGTGGTGGTGATTCCCGCCGAGGAGGTGGACGCGCGGGGGCTGCACGTGTGCAACCTGGCCGCGATGCGGCGGGCACTCGCCTCGCTGACCACCCGCCCGGAGTACGTGCTGACCGACGGCTTCGGCGTCGACGGGCTGGACGTGCCGGGGCTGGCGGTCTGGAAGGGCGACCGGGTGGCGGCCTGCGTCGCGGCGGCCAGCGTGCTGGCCAAGGTCACCCGGGACCGGATGATGGTGGAGCTGGACGGGCGGTATCCCGGCTACGGGTTCGCCGAGCACAAGGGTTACATCACGCCGGAGCACACGGCGGCGCTGCGGGAGCACGGGCCGTGCCGGGAGCATCGCTTCTCGTACGTCAACGTGGCGACGATCTCCGGCCGGGACGGGCGGCCGCCCCGGTCCCGCCGTCCGGTCGGCGACAGCGCGGACGAGCCGATGGAGCGCTCCGGCGCGCCAGGGGGTACCGTCGGCGTGGCGTTGGGCGAGCAGCCTCGACCTCCGGCACCGGTGGGGGAAGATGTGGTCATGGAAGGCGGAGTGCGATGAGCGCGGAAGATCTCGAGAAGTACGAGACCGAGATGGAGCTGCAGCTCTACCGGGAGTACCGCGACATTGTCCGCCAGTTCTCCTACGTGGTGGAGACCGAGCGCCGCTTCTACCTGGCCAACCAGGTCGACCTGCACGTGCGTAACTCGGACGGCGAGGTCTACTTCGAGGTCGAGATGCACGACGCCTGGGTGTGGGACATGTACCGTCCGGCCCGTTTCGTCAAGAACGTCCGGGTGATGACGTTCAAGGATGTGAATGTCGAGGAGCTCGAAAAGCCCGACATCTCCCTTCCCGCAGACTCCGGATTCGGCGGCTGACCCAGCCCTCTCGGGCGGGACGACCGACGGACGTCCCGCCACCGGCGGCCGGTCACTCCGCCGGCACCACCACCTCGACCCGCTGCACCAGGTTGTTGGCGAAGCCGCCCCGGTTCCACGGCTGCTCGACCGGCTGGCTCCGCCCCGAGGCGTCGGTCGCCCGCGCGCCCAGCACGTAGCGCCCCGGCACCGGGTGCCAGTCGTACCGCCACCGCCGCCAGGCCCACGGGCCCCCGGTCGGCTCGTCCAGCTCGGCGGGCGCCCAGGTCGTACCGCCGTCGACGGTCACCTCCACCGCCGTGACCGGCGCGTGCCCGGACCAGGCCCGACCGTCCACCGTGCACGGCCCGGGCCGCAGCACGCGGGTCCGGGACATGAAGTCCGGGAAGCCCGGCGGCCGGACCAGCGCCCGCGGCTCGATCCGGGTCACCGGCGTCCCCGGGTCGTCGGCGTCCCGCCGCAGCCGGTAGGCGACCGCGTTCTGGTAGCCGTGGAACGGCTCGGTCGACACCCGGATGTTCCGCAGCCACTTCACGTGCGCCATGCCGTACCAGCCGGGCACGATCAGCCGCAGCGGGGCCCCGTGCTGCGGCAGCAGCGGGGCGCCGTTCATCTCGTACGCCAGCAGCACCTCCTCGCGGAGCGCGTCCGCGATCGGCAGCGCCCGCTGGTAGTCCTGCTCGACCCCGCGTTCCACGCCGTGGTCGACGCCGGTGAACACCACGTCCATCGCCTCGGCGTCCAGCCCCGCCTCGCGCAGCAGTGGCGCGAGCGGGGTGCCGGTCCACTCCGCGTTGCCGACCGCCTCGACCAGCCACGGCTGGCTGACCGGGCGCGGGTGCAGCAGCGCCCGCCCGTTGCCGGCGCACTCCAGGGTGACCCGGTGGGTGACCCGGGGCCGCTCCCGCAGGGCGGCCAGGTCCAGGGTGAGCGGCCGGTCCACCGCCCCGTCCACGGTCAACGCGTGCGCGGCCGGGTCGACGTCCGGGATGTCGTAGTGGATGAGCAGGTAGTGCAGGCCCGCCGGGGTCACGTCGTAGCGCAGCGCCTCCAGCGGGATGCCGTGGTTGCGCGCGGCGAGCTGCAGTTCCTCGACGCTGATCGCCTCGTCCGGTCCGGCGATCCGGGACGGCCGGCTGACATCGTCCACAGTGGTCACTTCTGCTCCTCCGGGCGTTCCTGGTCGACGAACTCGAACATCCTCACCCCGACCGGCAGCGGTCGGGGCGGGCCGGTGAACCGGTGCACCCCGACGCCGACCCCGTCGGCCGGGCTGCTCACCGCCACCGGGGTGAAGCCCTCCTCGGCGAACCAGTCGCAGATCGTCGGCACCAGGTCGGGCTCGCGCCGGTGCCGGGTCCAGAAGACGGTGCCGCCGGTCGCGCAGAGGGACGCGCAGTGCCGGACCGTCGCCCGGATGTCCGCCTCGGTGATGTTGCCGAACACCCCGCACACCAGGACCAGGTCCGCCGGGGACAGCTCGACGTAGTGGTCGGTCCGGGCGGCGTCGCCGGCCACCACCTCCACGGCGGTGAGACCGGCCCGCCCGGCCGCAGCCCGGGCCACCTCGACGTTGCGCGGATCCCACTCGACGAGGCGGGCGGTGACGTCGGCGCGACGCGGGTGGGCGGCGAGCACCGGGATCAGGTCCCGGCCCTGGCCGGCGCAGAGACTGATCACCCGCAGCGGGCCCGGTGGTGCCTGGTCCAGCGCCTCGCCGAGGCGTTGCCGCAGCTCGGTGAGGCGGCGGGACAGCGGGGAGCCCGGACGGTCGTAGTCGTCGTGCCAGGCGTACCAGTCCCGAGTCACCGGGCCAGCATAGGTCCTCCCCGTCCCGCCCTTAACAGATCAACCGGCCGCCCGGGGGTTCTCCACAGCGCGACCGCTGTCCACAGTCGGCGGTGATCGCGCTCGCCCCGGGAGCGGGGCCCGGGAAGGCTGCGGGGCGTGTGGATGCTGTCCCGGCCGGCGGTCGCGGCCCAACTCGTACTCCTGTCGGTGCTGTCGGCGTCGGCCCCGCCGGTTGCCCGGGCGGGGAAACGGTCCGTCGTCGGTGCGTTCTCCGGGCGTGCCGCGCCGGACCCGGCGAGGCCCGGTTCCCGGCCGGACGGGCCGGCGGCGTCCGCGTCGCCGACACCGCGCGCCGGGGTGTTCGGCTGGCCGGTGGCGGGGCCGGTGATGCGGCCGTTCGACCCGCCGCCGCAGCCCTGGCTGCCCGGCCACCGCGGCGTCGACCTCGCCGCCCCGACCGGCACGTCGATCCGCTCCGCCGGTCCGGGCGTGGTGCTCTTCGCCGGCCTGGTCGCCGGGCGTCCGGTCGTCACCGTCGGGCACGCCGACGGCCTCCGCACCACCTACGAGCCGGTCCGTCCCACCGTGCGGGCGGGGGACCGGGTGGTCGCCGGCACACCGCTCGGGGCCCTCCTCGCCGGCCACGCCGGCTGCCCGGCGGCGGCCTGCCTGCACTGGGGGCTGCGCCGGGACCGCGACTACCTGGACCCGCTGGCGCTGCTCGGCCTCGGCCCGGTCCGGCTGCTGCCGGTCGACGGGGTGCCCGCCGGTCAGCCCTGGGCGAGTAGCGCGGGGAGCCGGACGGCGAGCCGGTCGTACTCGTCCGGCGTGTTGTAGACCTGACCGCAGAGGCGCAGCCAGCCCCGGCCGTTCCAGGTCGTCACCGCCACCTCGGCGGCGAGCCGCTCGGCGATCCGGGCCCGCAACGCCCGCGCCGCGTCCATCGTGGTCGCCAACCCGGCCGGAAGCGGCACCAGGCGCATGGCGACCGTCGGTCCGCCGGGCTCCGGCAGGTCGGCCGGCGCCACCCCGAGCGCGTCCCCGACCACCCGCTGGGCGTACGCGGCGAGCGCGGCGTTGTGGGCGCGCACCCGGTCGACGCCGAGGCTGCGCAGGGTGAACACGCCCACCGGGGCGGCCAGCCACGACGTGTAGTCCAGGGTCCCCTGCGACTCCACCCGACCCGGGAAGCCCGCCTCCTGCTCCCACGAGACGGCCAGCGGCTCGATCCGTTCCCGCCACTGCTCGGCGACCACCAGCGCGGCGGTTCCGCGCGGCGCGTACGCCCACTTGTGCAGGTTGCCCACCCAGAAGTCGGCGCCGATGGAGGCCACCGTGGTCGGCAGCATGCCCGGCGCGTGCGCCGCGTCGACCAGGACGGGCACCCCGTGCTCCCGGGCCACACCCACGATCGCAGCGGTGGGGAAGAGTCGGGCGGTGGCCGAGGTGAGCTGATCGACGACCAGCAGCTTGGTCCGTCCGGGACGCAGCCCGTCCCGCACGATCTGCACGACCTCCTCGTCACCGGCGGCCAGCGGCACCGACAGCGTCCGGGACACCGCACCCGTTCGGCGGCACTCCCGCTCGACGGCGAAGCCGACCGCACCGTAACCGTGGTCGGTGGTCAGCACCTCGTCGCCGGGACGCAGGCCGACCGACTGGAGCACCACCGCCACGCCCGCGGTGGTGTTGCCCACCAGGGCGGTCCCGTCCGGGTCCGCGCCGAGGAACGCGGCCAGGTGCCGGCGGGTGTGGGTGATCCGGTCCACCAGGCCCTGGGTGAAGAAGCGCAGCGGGTTCGCCTCCATCTCGTCGCGCAGCCGCTGCTGGGCCCGTTGCACCCCGATCGGCGCCGCGCCGAAGGCACCGTGGTTGAGGTAATTGACCGACGGGTCGAGCGAGAAGAGCAGCCGAGCCCCGGGGATCGGCTCGGGCGGCTGCGGGACCGTCATCCGTCGATCCTAGCCCGCCGACGATCATCAACTCGGGCTTCGCGGCGGCTTCGCCGGCCCTGGAGCCGGTGGCCGCACACCCACACCGGCCCGGACCGCATCACCGTGGACCGCGTCGGCGGGCCGTCGACGCGCTGCCGGTCGGGCGTGGACCGGCGTGGACCGCATCACCCTGGACCGCACCGGCGGGCTGTTGGCGCGCTGCCGGTCGGGCGCGGACCGGCGTGGACCGCATCACCCTGGACCGCATCGGCGGGCCGTCGGCGCGCTGCCGGTCGCGCTCGGACCAGCCGGGACCGGATCGGCCGCGACCGGATCGGCCGGGACCGGATCGGCCGGGACCGGATCGGCCGGGACCGGATCGGCCGGGACCGGGTCAGGCGCGGGGGTGCGCCTGTTGGTATGCGGCCCGCAGCCGCTCCACCGAGACGTGGGTGTAGATCTGTGTGCTCGCCAGCGACGAGTGCCCGAGCAGCTCCTGCACCGCGCGCAGGTCCGCGCCGCCCTCCAGCAGGTGGGTGGCCGCCGAGTGGCGCAGCCCGTGCGGGCTGGTCCGGGGCAGCCCGGCGGCGTCGGCGTACCCGGCGACGATCCGGCGCGCGGTGGTCGGGTGGAGACGCCCGCCCCGGGCCCCGAGCAGCAGCGCGGCACCCGAGGCGGGACCGGTCAGGGCGGGCCGGCCGTCACGCAGCCAGGCGTCGAGCGCGCGCTGCGCCGGCACCCCGTACGGGACGGCGCGTTCCCGGCCGCCCTTGCCGAACACCCGGACCACCCGACGCCCGTCGTCCACGTCGGCCAGGTCGAGACCACACGCCTCGCTGATCCGCACCCCGGTGCCGTAGAGCAGTTCCAGCAGCGCCCGGTCCCGCAGCAGCACCGCTTCCGGCTCGCCCGAGGAGGGCTCCGCCGGCCGCTCGGACACCTCGTCCGCGGGCCTCCCCGCGCCGGCTGCCTCGACCAGGGCGGCGGCCTGCTCCGCGCGGAGCACGGCGGGCAGCTCGCGGTGCGCCCGTGGGCTGGCCAACGGGGCGGCCACGTCGGCGGGGAGCACGCCGTGCCGGTGCGCCCAGGCGCTGAACGTGCGCGCCGAGGCGGCCCGGCGGGCCAGCGTGGTGCGGGCCGCGCCCAGGGTCCGTTGCTTGGCCAGCCAGCTGCGCAGCACCGACAGGTCGAGCTGCTCCGGCGCGGCGCAGCCCATCCGCACGGCGTGGTCGAGCAGCGAGACCAGGTCGGTGACGTACGCCCGGACGGTGTGGGCGGAACGGTTGCGGACCCGGGAGAGATGGTCCGCGAAGTCGTCCACGGCCTCGCGCATCGCCGGGGGGAGGGCCGCGTGGGCCGCCCGGGTGCCGCCGTGCTCCCGGGTCACCACGGGACACGTCCACAGCCGACGGCGTCGTCGCGATCGGGACACGGCGGGGGCGTCGTCGCCGCGGCGTCGTGGTCGGCCCGCCCCGTCGGCGGGAAAGGCACCCGGAGTGCGGTCACCGGCCCAGCGTAAGGGCACGTCGGCACCGGGGCAGCCCGTCGGGCCGCCGGTGTCCGTGCCGGCGGCGACGGCGGTCGTTCGGGGCTGGCCGACGATGCCGGGACGGGAGAAAATGGACGGGTGGAGGGGATGATCGCGGCGCGGGCGTGACGAGGCGCGGGCCGCTGCCGCTTCCCGTACAGGGGTGCTGCCGGGGGACGGCCGAGGCGGCGCGCGTGGTGGACGGGCGTCGGGCCGGGTGCGGCGACGCCGACGGGAGAGGGGACCGACGGTGGGTGTGGATGTGGTCCGCTACCGGCTGGTCCGGGCCGGTCCGAGCCGACGCCGCGCGTCGTACGTGACGGCCGAGGTGGTGGCCGATCCCGACGACGTGCTGTGGGAGCTGTTGAAGCGGGTGCGAGGCGGAGGTCGTACGCCGCTGCTGGACCGGGTCGATCCGCTCGGTGAGCTGGTGGTGGGCGCCGACGCGGTGTCGCAGCTGCTGGCCGACCTGCGCTGCCTGGCCGAGGTGGCCGAGGCGCCCGCCGAGCGGGACCAGGTCCGCCGGCTGGCGCTGCTGGCCCGCCGCTGCCTGCACGACCCGGACGTGGAGATCCGCTTCGAGGGCGACTGACCCGGTCGCCCCGATGGTCGTCCCGGTCGCCGTGCGACCGGCGCTCACCCGGTGCCGCCCGCCGTGGTGCCGGTGGTCCGCCTGGCCGGGGTCGGGGCGAGCGCGTAGCCGTCGTCACGGCGTACCACCAGGGTCAGCTCCTCCAGCAGGGACAGTTTGCGCATCGCCGTGCGGACGTCCACCCCGGCCCGCGCGGCGAGGACGTCCAGCCCCAGCGCGCCCCGGCGGGGCAGCGCCTCCAGCACCAGGGCCGCCTCGTCGTCGAGCCGGTCGCGCGGGCGCTCCGGGGTGCGCGCGACCGGGGCCAGGTCGTACCCGATCCGCCCCACCTCCTCCAGCACGTGCGCGACCCCGGTGACCAGCCGGGCCCGGGGCTGCTCGCGCAGCAGTTCGTGCGCGCCGACCGACATCGCCGAGGTCACCGGTCCCGGCACCACCATCGCGGTACGACCGACGGCGATCGTCCGGTTCAGGGTCTGGGTGGCACCGCTGCGGGCCGCCGCCTCCACCAGCACCGTGCCCCGGGTGCCGGCGGAGATCACCCGGTTGCGGATCAGGAAACGGGGGCGCAACGGCTCCGCACCCGGCATCCACTCGCTCACCAGCAGGCCGGTCTCGACGATCCGGTCGAAGAGCGCCGTGTTGCCCATCGGGTAGGGGCGGTCGACGCCGCAGGCCAGCACGGCGACGGTCAGCCCACCGGCGGTGAGTGCGCCCCGGTGCGCGGCGGAGTCGATGCCGAAGGCGCCACCGGAGACCACCGTCCAGTCCCGGTCGGCCAGCCCGTAGCCCAGCTCGGTGGCGACGTGCGTCCCGTACGCGGTGGCGGCCCGGGCGCCGACCACGGCCACCGACCGGTCGAGCGCCTCCGCCAGCGGCCACGCCCCGCGTACCCAGAAACAGAGCGGCGGGGCGGTCTCCAGGTCGACCCGGCGGCTGGCCCCCGGCAGCGCCAACCGGCGCAGGTCCGCGACCGGGGCGGGCCACTCGTCGTCCTCCGGTGTCACGATCCGGGCCCCCAGCCGCGCGGTACGCGCCACCGCCTGTTCCGCCACCGCCCGGGCGTCACCGGCGGCCGTCCGGGCCGCCACGGTCGCCCGCAGCCGCTCCTCCGGCGCCCCGCCGTCGAGGAGCAGTTCCAGCGCGGCCACCGGGCCGAGCCGGTCGACCAGCCGGTGCACCGACCAGGTGCCCGGCTCGGTGAGCCAGGTCAACGCCACCCGCGCCAGCAGGCGGGCCTCGGGGGTGCTCACGTGCCTTCTCCTGTCCTCAGGTGGATGGCCTCCGCGACGTCGCCGCCGTCGGGGCGGTCCCGCCCGTCGAGGTCGGCGATGGTCCAGGCCATTCGGATGATCCGGTCGAATCCGCGGGCGGAGAGCGACCCGGAGTCGAGCCGCCCGCGCAGCTCCCGGGTGTCCCGCCCGGGCAGGCGCCACGGTGCGCGGCGCAGGTGGGGGCCGGGGATCTCCGCGTTCAGCCGGTGGCCGGTGCCCGCCCAGCGGGTGGCGGCGGCCTGCCGCGCGCCGGCCACCCGGGCGGCCACGGTGGCGGACGATTCGCCCGCGTCGCCGGCCGCGAGCAGCTCCGCCGCGCGGACCGGGGGCAGCCGCACCTGGACGTCGACCCGGTCCAGCAGCGGCCCGGAGAGCCGGCCGAGGTAGCGCCGCCGGGCCAGCGGGCTGCACTCGCAGTACGCGTCCCCGGCGGGCTTGGCGCAGGGACAGGGGTTGGCGGCCAGCACCAGCTGCGTCCGGGCCGGGTATTCCGTGCCGCCGCCGGCCCGGTGGAGCTGGATCCGACCGTTCTCCAGCGGCTGCCGCAGCGCCTCCAGCGCCGCCTTGCTGAACTCGGGCGCCTCGTCGAGGAAGAGCACCCCGCGGTGGGCCAGCGACACCGCCCCGGGGCGGGCCAGCCCGGACCCGCCACCGACGAGCGAGGGCACCGTCGCGGTGTGGTGCGGCGCCTGGAACGGGGGCCGGCGCAGCAGTCGGCCGCCCGCGGGGAGCAGCCCGGCGACGGAGTGCAGCGCGGAGACCTCCAGGGCGGCCTCGTCGTCCAGCTCGGGCAGGATCGAGGGGAGCCGTTCGGCGAGCATGGTCTTGCCCGCGCCGGGGGGCCCGAGCAGCGCCAGGTGGTGCCCGCCCGCGGCGGCCACCTCCAGGGCCCGGCGGCCGAGCTGCTGCCCGGCCACCTCGTCCAGGTCGGGGCCGCCGGGAACGTCGGTCGGCCCGGCGGTCGCCGGCTCGATCAGCGGCGTGCCGTCGCGGACGAAGGCGACGAGCCGGTGCAGGGTGTCCACGGAGCGCACCCGGACCCCCGGGATGACGGCGGCCTCGGCCGCGTTGTCGACCGGTACGACGACCCGGCCGAAGCCGGCCCGGGCGGCCGCCGCGACCATCGGCAGGACGCCACGGACCGGTCGGACGGTCCCGTCGAGGCCCAGCTCGCCGAGGACCACCGTCCGCTCCAGGGGCAGCAACGGCAGCTCGCCGGAGCCGCCCAGCACCGCCGCCGCGATGGCGAGGTCGAACGCCGAGCCGTACTTGGGGAGGGTGGCCGGGAGCAGGTTGAGGGTGATCCGCCGGTTCGGCCACTTCTCGCCGGAGTTCACGATGGCGGCGCGGACCCGGTCGCGGGCCTCGTGCAGCGCGGTGTCGGGCAGCCCCGAGATGACCACCGCGGGCAGCCCCGGCGCCAGGTCGGCCTCCACCTCCACCACGTGCCCGGTCACCCCGACCAGTCCCACGCAGAGCACCTTGGCGTAGCTCATCTCAGAACGCGCCTTTGAGGTGTTCCACCTGGGCCGCGCCCGCGCCGGCGACGCGGACCGCCAGGACGTCGAAGCGCACCTCGTCGGCGGTGGTGCCGGTCTCCGCCAGCCATCGGGCCGCCAGGCCGCGCAGCCGGCGCGCCTTCGCCGGCACCACCGCCTCCGCCGGGGTGCCGAAGTCACCGGTACGCCGGGTCTTCACCTCGCAGAAGGCCAGCACCTCGCCGTCGAAGGCGATGATGTCGATCTCGCCGTCGGGGCAGCGCCAGTTCCGGGCGACCGGGCGCAGTCCCGCCTCGATCAGGTGCCGCAGGGCGCACCGCTCGCCGTACGCGCCGACGGCCTGGTTCCGCTTCGTCATGGCGGTCAGGGTGCGGGCCGGACGGGTCGGCGGGCCGCCCCGGGACGGCGACCTGTGGATGACGGACCGGCCTGTGGACGACCGGACGATCATGCCGTCGCTGTGCTATGCGACCGACGTCGTCGTCACTCGACGTGTGCCCGCGATGACCCTCCTCGTGCCGGAATGACCGGGCTCCTCGTCACCCACCGGGGCGGATGGCGCGCGTGGAGCCGGTCGCATACCGTGCCGGTCGTGGACGGACGACGGAGCTTTCCCGACGATCAGCAGGGGTCGCGCTGGAGCGACCGGGGCTACACCGAGGCGGACTGGCGCAACACGGACGATCCCCGCCACCGCGACGACGACTTCCGCGTCCCGGAGCAGCGCGGCGGTGCCGACGAGGGCCGGTACGCCGACGCCCCGCCCCGGTACGCCGACACCGGGCGCTTCGGCGCGGCCGACCCGCTCGGTGACGTACGCCAGGACCCCGACGGTTACCGCGGCCGTTCCCGCCGGGGTGAGCCGGACCCCTCCGAGGTCTCCGGTGAGCTGCCCGGCGAGCGCGGTGGCCGCCGGGCGGCCCGCGAGACCGTCGACCCGCTCGGCGTCGGCCTGCGGGACACCGCCGACCCGCTCGGCACGGACCGGACATCCGACGCACTGCGGCCGGCTCCGCTCGGCGGTTACCCGATCGTCGAGCCGTCCCGCCCGGACGGGGCGGCCCACGCTGCTGCGGCGCCGTTGACCGTCGGTGACCGGCCGTCCGGCCCGACGCCCCTGGTCGTCGGCGAACGGCCGACCGGCCCAGCCCCGTCCGGTCCCACCGCGTTCGGTGCGGGTGAGCCGCCGTCCGGCCCGTCGACGATGACCGGCGTGCCGCACCCGCTGGAGATGCCGACCGGTCCGATGCCGGCCGTCCTGCCCCGCCCGGACGGGCCGCCGCCCGGGGACGGGGTCTACCGGACCCGCCGGCCGGCGCTGGCCGTGCTGCTGGCGGCGCTGGTGCTGGTCTTCGAGGTCCCCGCGCTGCGGGTGCTGCTGCACGGCCTGGTCGGCGACCCGGTGTCGGCCTCGCACGTGGTGGTCGGCACCTTCCTGGTGGCGGGCCTGCCGATCTTCGCGGCCGGCCTGTACGGGCTGCGGACCGGCGGGTTGGCCCTCGCGGACGGCTCGCGGGGCTGGCTCCGGCCGCCGACGGCGTACCTCACCGTCGGGCTGGTGCTCTTCGTCGCGGCGGCCCTCGCGGTCGGCTGAGCCCGCCGTCGGGGAGCGGCGGCAGGGGGCGGCGGCCCCTGCGCGAACCCGGGGGCCGGGTGGCCGAGGGGGCGCGTACACTGGTCAACTGGCGACCGCCCTCGTGCGGTCGACCTCGCGCGCCCTCTCCACGGTTCGTCGTGGGGCGGCGGCCTCCCTGGTCCCGATCCTGTTTCGGTGCCCACCACGGCCGACGACCAGGCGCCAGGACGCCCGGCCACCGGCCGGGCGTGACAACCAGGGATCTTGAGGAGTACCCCACCATGGCCGTCGTGACCATGCGTCAGCTGCTGGAGAGCGGTGTCCACTTCGGGCACCAGACCCGGCGCTGGAACCCGAAGATGAAGCGCTTCATCATGACGGAGCGCAACGGCATCTACATCATCGACCTGCGCCAGACCCTCGACTACATCGAGAAGGCGTACGACTTCGTGCGGGGCACCGTCGCCGAGGGTGGCAGCATCCTCTTCGTCGGCACCAAGAAGCAGGCCCAGGAGGCCATCGCCGAGCAGGCGACCCGGGTCGGTCAGCCGTTCGTCAACCACCGCTGGCTCGGCGGCATGCTGACCAACTTCCAGACGGTGTACAAGCGCCTTCAGCGGATGAAGGAGCTGGAGGCCCTGGGTGACCTGAGCGGCACCGCCGCCGGTTACACCAAGAAGGAGACCCTGCAGCTCTCCCGCGAGAAGATCAAGCTGACCAAGACCCTCGGTGGTCTGCGGGACATGCAGAAGCTCCCGGCCGCGGTGTGGATCGTCGACACCAAGAAGGAGCACATCGCCGTCGACGAGGCCCGCAAGCTGGGCATCCCGGTGATCGCGGTGCTCGACACCAACTGCGACCCGGACGAGGTCGACTTCCCGATCCCGGGCAACGACGACGCGATCCGGTCGGCCGAGCTGCTGACCAAGGTCGTGGCCGCCGCCGTCGCCGACGGTCTGATCGCCCGCTCCGGCCGTCGTCGCGGTGGCGACGAGAAGCCCGAGCCGGGTGTTGGCGCCGACGAGCCGTTGGCCGAGTGGGAGCGCGAGCTGCTGGAGCAGCCGAAGAAGGCGGACGAGGAGCCGGCGCAGGCCGCCGAGCAGCCCGCCCAGCCGACCGAGCAGCCCGCCGAGCAGCCGGCGACCGCCGCCGCGGAGTGACCGCACCGTCGCGCCCCCGCCGTCCGTCGTCACGGACGGCGGGGCGCGGCGGGTACGCCGGGCACGTCCGGCCCGGATCCGGGTAGACCGGCACGCAGACCATCCCACCGACACGACACCGAAGAGAGAGTCATGTCCAACTTCACCGCCGCGGACGTCAAGAAGCTCCGCGACCTCACCGGCGCCGGCATGATGGACTCCAAGAAGGCGCTGACCGAGGCTGAGGGCGACTTCGACAAGGCCATCGAGATCCTGCGCGTCAAGGGCGCCAAGGACGTCGGCAAGCGGGCCGGCCGTACCGCCGCCAACGGCCTGGTCGCGCACTCCGGCAAGGCGCTGCTCGAGCTCAACTGCGAGACCGACTTCGTCGCCAAGAACGACGCCTTCATCGCCCTGGCCCAGCAGCTCGTCGAGCACGGCGAGCGCAGCGGCGCCGGCACCGCCGAGGAGCTGCTGGCCAGCTCGATCGACGGCAAGCCGGTCGCCGACCTGATCCAGGAGCAGTCCGCCAAGATCGGCGAGAAGCTGGTGCTGAACCGCTTCGCCAAGCTGGACGGCACCACCGCGGTCTACCTGCACCGCAAGAGCCAGGACCTGCCGCCCGCCGTCGGCGTGCTGGTGGAGTACGCCGGCAAGACCGACGAGGCCGGCGACGCCGACGCCCGCGCCGTGGCCATGCAGATCGCCGCGATGCGGCCGAAGTACCTCACCCGTGACGAGGTGCCGGCCGAGGTCGTCGAGTCCGAGCGGCGCATCGCCGAGCAGACCGCCCGCGAGGAAAACAAGCCCGAGGCGGCGCTGCCGAAGATCGTCGAGGGCCGGGTGAACTCCTTCTTCAAGGACTACGTCCTGGTCGAGCAGGCGTCGGTCGCCGACAACAAGAAGACGGTGAAGCAGGTGCTGGCCGACGCCGGCATCGAGGTCACCCGCTTCCTGCGGTTCGAGGTCGGCCAGGCCTGAGCCGCCGGATCGGGCGCATGACGCGCCCGTGGGCAGGGAACGTCGACGAGGAGGCCGCCGGTGTACGCGACAGGCACCGCGGCCTCCTCGTCACATAGGGTCGGCAAGGGCAGCAACGCGGCACGCGGCGCACGTACGGTGCCGCGACGGGAAGGGCGGGTCGGATGACGCAGGTTGTGAGTGACCGGAGCCTGGCGGCGGATGATCCGACCGCCCCGCCGCCCGGGCGGGCTCGTCGGGTGGTGCTGAAGCTCTCCGGCGAGGTCTTCGGCGGCGGCGCGATCGGCGTCGACCCCGATGTCGTCCAGGCCATCGCCCGGCAGATCGCCACCGTGGTCCGCCGCGGCGTGCAGGTCTCCGTGGTGGTCGGCGGCGGCAACTTCTTCCGCGGCGCGGAGCTGCAGAAGCGCGGCATGGACCGGGCCCGGGCCGACTACATGGGCATGCTCGGCACGGTGATGAACTGCCTGGCGCTCCAGGACTTCCTGGAGAAGGAGGGCATCGAGACCCGGGTGCAGAGCGCGATCACCATGGCCCAGGTCGCCGAGCCGTACATCCCGCTGCGGGCGATCCGGCACCTGGAGAAGGGCCGCGTGGTCATCTTCGGCGCCGGTGCCGGCATGCCGTACTTCTCCACCGACACGGTGGCCGCCCAGCGGGCGCTGGAGATCCGCGCCGACGTGGTGCTGATGAGCAAGAACGGCGTGGACGCCGTCTACACCGCCGATCCCCGGATCGACCCGACGGCCAGCAAGCTCGACTCGATCACCTTCTCCGAGGTGCTGCGCCGCAACCTGCGGGTGGCCGACGCGGCGGCGTTCAGCCTCTGCATGGAGAACGGCCTGCCGATGCTGGTCTTCGGCGCGCAGGGCGACGACACCATCGTCCGCGCCGTCAGTGGCGAGAAGATCGGCACCCTGATCACCGCCTGAGCGGCGCCGCCGACGACAGCGGCCCTCCCCACGACATCCCGCAGAGCCCACGACGAGCACAAGAAGGAGGCGAGGAGACCGGTGATCGACGACACCCTCCTCGAGGCCGAGGAGAAGATGGAGCGTGCCATCGAGCACGCCAAGGAGGAGTTCGGCGCCATCCGCACCGGTCGCGCCAACGCCGCCATGTTCTCCAAGGTCATCATCGACTACTACGGCACCCCGACCCCGCTGCCCCAGATGGCGTCCATCGGCGTCCCCGAGCCGCGCATGGTGATCATCAAGCCGTACGACAACTCGCAGATCAACGCCATGGAGAAGGCGATCCGCGACTCGGACCTCGGCGTGAACCCGAACAACGAGGGCAACCAGCTGCGCATCCTGCTCCCGCAGATGACCGAGGAGCGGCGCCGCGAGATGATCAAGGTGGCCCGGCACAAGGGTGAGGAGGCCAAGGTGGCCGTCCGCAACATCCGTCGCAAGGGCAAGGAAGAGCTGGACCGTCTGGTCAAGGACGGCGAGGTCGGCGAGGACGAGGGCCGCCGCGCCGAGAAGGAGCTGGACGACCTGACCCAGCGCTTCGTCTCCGGTGTCGACGAGCTGGTCAAGCACAAGGAAACCGAGCTGCTCGAGGTCTGAGCGTCCGACGACGCCGCCGGCACCGGTGTGTCGCCGCCCACCCGGGTGGCGGACCCGGTGCCGTCGTCGTCGGTGGGCCATCGTCCGCCGTGCCGGGTTCCCGGGTGCAGTAGGCTCGGCACGATTCCCGACCACCACCGGGTGAACGGCGGGGATCAGCCGGCTGTCGGGCCGGTCAACCGGAACTTCGCACGCCTGTAGGGGATGTCTTGGTCTTGCGTCATGTGGTGGATCTCGTACCGCGTCCGCTCGGTGCCTGATGTCCCACCCCGACCCCTACGGCGCCGCCGATCCCCGAGGCTGGGACCGGCCGGACCGCCCGCCCGCGCTGCCCTGGCCGGAGACCGACCTGGAGCCGGGTCCGCGGCGGCGGCCGGGCGGCAACCCTGAGGCGTACGCCGAGCCGCACCGCCGGCCCCGGCCGACGGTGGACCCGTACGCCGAGCCGTACGCCCGACCCGACGTCGACCGGCACGAGCCGGCCCGCGCCGGCCGCCCCGCCCCGTACACCGGGCAGCTCGGCGGCCCCGACGAGCGCCCCGGCGCGTACGACGAGCGCGCCGGCCGGGTCGACGGCCGTTCCGGACGCGACCGGGACGACCACGACGAACCCGGTCGGGACGACGAGTACCCGACGGCGCAGCTCGCGCCGGTGCGGGCCGACGCGGCGCCCGACCCGGAGCCGGCGGCCCCGGCGGGACGGCGGGCCCGGGGGCGTCGCCGGGCCAGCGCCGACCGGCCGCCCACCCTGCAGGCCGCGCCCAGCCGCGCCGGGCGGAACCTGCCGGCCGCGATCGGGGTGGGGCTGGGCCTCGGCGCGGTGATCCTGGTGCCGCTCTTCTTCTATCCGCTGGCGTTCCTCGGGGTGATCGCCGCCGCCGTGGCGGTCGGCACCTGGGAGATGGCCCGGGCGGTACGCCGCAGCGGCGCGCACCCGCCGCTGGTGCCGCTGATCGCCGGTGGCGTGCTCACCGTCGGGCTGGCCTGGTTCGCCGGCCCGGACGCGCTGAGCCTGGGCCTGCTGGTGACCGTGCTCGGCACGATGATCTGGCGGCTCGGCGACGGCCCCGGCAACTACCAGCGGGACCTGACCGCGGCCACCCTGATCGCCGTCTACGTGCCCTTCCTGGCCGGCTTCGCGGCGATGCTGGCCGCGGCGCCGGGGGACGGGCGGCTGCGGGTCCTGGCGACCCTCGTCGCGGTGGTCCTCTCCGACACCGGCGGGTACGCGGCCGGCGTCTCCTTCGGCAAGCACCCGATGGCCCCGTCGATCAGCCCGAAGAAGTCCTGGGAGGGCTTCGCCGGGTCGGTGACCGCGGCGGCGGTCGGCAGCGCGGTGCTGATCTGGCTCTTCTTCGACGTGGCTCCCTGGTGGGGTGCGCTCTTCGGGGTGGCGGTCTCCTGCGCGGCGGTCCTCGGCGACCTCGCCGAGTCGATGATCAAGCGGGATCTGGGCGTGAAGGACATGAGCAACCTGCTGCCGGGTCACGGTGGCCTGATGGACCGGCTGGACTCGATCCTCTTCGCGGTCCCCACGGCCTACCTGCTGCTCGCCGTCTTCGCCCCGCTGGCGGGTTGAGGCATGGATCACGCCGCCGGAGCCGGCTCGGTTGCCTGGTCGGGGTCGATTCGGCACCTACGGCCGGGTGCGTCCCGCTCCGGGCGTGTCAGACTGGACCAGCCATGACGAGCCTCCCCCTGATCTCCGTAGACCCCGACGCCCGCGGCCGCCGGCCGGCGATGCCGCCGCGGCACCTCGCCGACCTGGACCTGCCGGGTCGGCAGGCGCTCGCCACCGAGCTGGGCGAGCCGGCGTTCCGTGCCAAGCAGATCTCCCACCACTACTTCGGCCGGCTGGTGCGCGACGCCGCCCAGATGACCGACCTGCCGGCGGCCACCCGCGAGAAGCTCGCCGGCGCGCTGCTGCCCACCCTGCTCACCCCGGTACGCGAGCTGGCCTGCGACGACGGCGCCACCCGCAAGGCGCTCTGGCGGCTGCACGACGGCTCGCTGGTGGAGAGCGTGCTGATGGGCTACCCGGACCGGGTCACCGTCTGCATCTCCAGCCAGGCCGGCTGCGGCATGGCCTGCCCGTTCTGCGCCACCGGCCAGGCCGGGCTGACCCGCAACCTCTCCACCGCGGAGATCGTCGACCAGGCCGTCTACCTCGCCGGGGTGGCCGCCTCCGGTGCCGTCGCCGGCTCCCCGCCGCGGCTGTCGCACGTCGTCTTCATGGGCATGGGCGAGCCGCTCGCCAACTACTCCCGGGTGGTCGCGGCGATCCGGCGGCTCGTCACGCCGGCCCCCGAGGGGCTCGGCCTGTCGCAGCGCCACATCACCGTTTCCACGGTGGGGCTGGTGCCGGCCATCCGCCGACTGGCCAGCGAAGACCTCTCAGTGACCCTTGCGTTGTCGCTGCACGCCCCCGATGATGAGCTTCGCGACGAACTCGTCCCGGTCAACCAGCGCTGGAAGGTGTCCGAGGTGCTGGACGCGGCATGGGACTACGCCGCCACGACGGGGCGTCGCGTGTCGATCGAGTACGCGATGATCAAGGACGTGAACGACCAGCCGTGGAGAGCCGATCTGCTCGGGCGGCTGCTGGCCGGCAAGCTGGCCCACGTGAACCTCATCCCGCTCAACCCGACTCCGGGCAGCCGTTGGGACGCCAGCCCGAAGCCGGTCGAGCGGGAGTTCGTCCGGCGGTTGCGCGACGCCGGGGTGTCGACCACCGTGCGGGACACCCGGGGACGCGAGATCGACGGCGCGTGTGGGCAGCTCGCCGCCGCCGAGGACAGGGACACCGATGCGCCGCGCGAGGCAACGGCGTGACCGGGCGTAGCGAACGAGACCAGGAGACATAGTGGCGAGTCAGGGTCAGCGTTTCCGGCGTAAGGCGCTCCGCCGGGGATACAAGGTCGACGAGGTCGACGCCTTCCTGGACCGGGTCGAGGCGACCCTCGACGGTCAGCCGATCGGCGCGCCCGTGGCCTCCCAGGAGGTGCACGACGTCGTCTTCCGGGTCCGCTTCAACGGTTACGACGAGTGGCAGGTCGACCTGCACCTCGACCGGGTCGAGCGGCAGCTGGCCGAGCTGGAGGAGCGCGGTGCCCCCACCGGCGCACGCGGTGGCGACCCCCGGATGGCGGACCGGCTCGGCCCGCCCATGCGGGACGAGCGTGGCCTGTCGCCGGTGCCGCAGCCGCCGATGCCGCCCCGGCCGATGCCGGCGCAGGCCGGCCCGCCCGCCGACCGCTACGGCCGCTACGACGAGCCGACCGGTGCCTTCGCCGGTGGGTACGACGCCCCCCGTGGCGGGTACGACGCGCCGCGCGGCCCGGCCGGTCCCGGCCCGATGGGCCACGGCGGTCCGGTGGGCCACGCCGGTCCGCCCCCGTCGCGCGGCCTGCCCCAGGGTCCGTCCGGCTACGGCGCCCAGGACGATCCCCGCTACGGCCCGCAGGACGACCCGCGCTACGGGGCCCAGGACGACCCGCGCTACGGCGGGCAGGACGAGCCGCGCTTCGACGGGTTCGAGGCCGGCCGGCACGGCCGTACCGACATGACCGCCGAGATCCGGATGCCCGACCGGGATCTGCGCGACCCGCGGGGGCGTGGCCCGGCCGGTCCGCCGGCGCTGCCGCAGCAGGGGATGGGGCCGGGGCTGTCCGGCCCGCCGATGGGTGGCCCCGGTGTCGGTGGCCCGCCCATGGTCGGCCCGCCGATGGCCGGCCCGCCCGGCAGCGACCTCTACCGGGTCGACCAGATCCGACGCAGCTTCCAGGTGCGGCGCTTCGGCAGCGGATACGACCCGGACCAGGTCGACCGCTTCTTCGAGACGCTGCTCGGCGGGATGCAGGGGCGCAACCCGATGCCGGTGAACCCGAAGGACCTGGACACCCTGCGCTTCCCCCTGGTGCCCGGTGGCTACTTCGAGGCCGAGGTCGACGCCGCGCTCAAGGACGTGCAGGACATCCTCTTCGGCCGCTGACCGGCCCGGGACGACGACGAGGGCCCACCCCCGACGGGGGTGGGCCCTCGTGTCTGCCGGGTCCGGGATCCGGCCCGGTCAGGACCGCAGGCCGTTGCGGCGCAGCACCGAGTCGCCGATGACGATGGCGAGCAGCACCAGGGCGATCCCGATGAGCCAGATGTCCTCGACCTTGCCTTCGTGATTGCCGCAGAGCGCCATCACTACCAAGACCACCGCCGAGAGCACCGCACCGATCCGCCCCGACTTGCGGTGCCCGGGCTTGTGCTGATCTGGCGCGGTTACCGGCTCGCTTCCTGCCACTGTCGGTCCTTCCCTCGCAATCGGATCTCCGGTTAGTCTGGCACGCCCCGCACCGGGCCCGGCGCAGGGTCCGACCTGATCGCCGGCGGACCGTCGGCGCGGCGGGACCGGACGCCGGGAGGCCAGGGGCGGAGCGCCCGGGCCGTTGGACCCCTCTTCGACGGGGCGGAACGGCACTACCGGCGTCGCGGGGCGGTGGCCAGACTGCCTCCGGTAGCGTCTTGACGTACACCTTGATTGTCGTTTTGAGGGGGACTGCGGTGCGAGTGACCGGTACGGGGCATGCCAGCATGCGGATCGACACGGCCGCGGGCAGCATCCTGTGCGACCCGTGGGTCAATCCGGCCTACTTCGCCTCGTGGTTCCCGTTCCCCGACAATTCGCTGCTCGACTGGGAGACCCTGGGTCAGGTCGACTACCTTTACGTGTCGCACCTGCACCGGGACCACTTCGACGCCAAGCACCTGCGCGACTTCGTCTCGAAGGACGCCACCGTCCTGCTGCCCGAGTTCCCCACCTCGGAGATGGAGGACGAGCTGCGGGAGCTGGGCTTCACGAAGTTCCTCAAGGCCCCGAACGAGCAGGTCGTGGAGCTGCCCGGCGGCCTGAAGATCATGATTCAGGCGTTGACCAGCCCGACCGACGGCCCGATCGGTGACTCCTCCCTCTGGGTGGAGTACGACGGCGTCCGGCTGCTCAACCAGAACGACGCCCGCCCCACCGACCTGACCGTCTTCGCCGAGCTGGGTCACGTGCACGCGCACCTGCTCCAGTTCTCCGGCGCGATCTGGTACCCGATGGTCTACGAGCTGCCGCAGTCGGCGAAGACCGCGTTCGGCAAGCAGAAGCGGGATCGGCAGTTCGACCGCACCTGGCGCTACATCGACGACCTGAAGGCCGACCACGTCTTCCCGATCGCCGGCCCGCCGTGCTTCCTCGACGACGCGTTGTGGCAGTTCAACGACATCCACGGCGACGAGGGCAACATCTTCCCCGACCAGTCGGTCTTCCTGTCCGAGTACGCGAAGGTCGGCGGCACCAACGGCATCGTGCTGCTGCCCGGCAGCGTCGCGGAGGTGACCACCGAGGGCGCGACCACCACCCACCCGGTGCCGGTCGAGGAGTTCTTCGCGAACAAGGTCGCCCACCTGGAGGAGATGCGGGAGCGCAAGCGTCCCGTGATCGAGGCGGAGAAGGCGTCCTGGCGGCACCCCGAGGTGGACGTGCTCGCCGGGATGAAGCGCCGGATCGAGCCGCTGCTCGACGAGTCCATCTATCTGGCCAAGGGCGTCGGCGGCCCGGTCCGCTTCGACCTGGTCGGCTACGACGGCGAGAGCGTCGAATCCATCGTGGTGGACTTCCCGGGCAAGGAGGTCCGGCCGTACGCGGACGAGAAGGTGCGCTACCGGTTCCGTACCGAGCGGGCGCTGATCGAGCACCTGCTGCACATCGAAGAGGTGGACTGGGTCAACTCGCTCTTCCTCTCCTGCCGGTTCTCCGCCGCCCGGATCGGCCAGTACAACGAGTTCGTCTACGCCTTCTTCAAGTGCCTCTCCGAGGAGCGCCTCCAGTACGCCGAGGGCTGGTACGACGAGCACGAGCGGGCCGTCGACGCCGAGGACATCACCCTGGACGGATGGGTGGTGCAGCGCCGCTGCCCGCACCTGAAGGCCGACCTGAGCCGCTTCGGCATCGTCGACGGCGACCAGCTCACCTGCCAGCTGCACGGCTGGAAATTCGATCTGCCCAGCGGGCGCTGCCTGACCAGCGTCGGCCACAAGGTCCGCGCCCACCGGGTCGACGCCGACACCCCCGCCCCGGCCGGCGAGGCGGTCAGCTGACGGTTCCGCCCCGCACGCCGCCCCCGGCGGGTGACCATGAGGTCGGAAGGGGGCGGCGTGACGGGCGCGGACAGGGAACCGGTGCGGCGGTTCGTGCGGGGCAGCGAGATGGCCCGGGACGCCTCGCGGGTGGAGGCGTTCAGCGACGCGGTGATCGCCATCGTGCTGACGTTGATGGCGGTCGAGCTGCTCCAGTTCAGCCCGGACGCCCCGAACGGGCACGGGCTCGCGGCTGCGCTGGCCCACGAGTGGCGGTCCTACCTGGCGTACGTCATCACGTTCGGGATCGTCGGGCAGGTCTGGCTGACCCACCACAACATGTGGCGGTACGTCTGCCGGGTCGACCAGATGCTGCTCGTGCTGAACCTGCTGCTGCTGATGTTCGTGGCGGCCATCCCGTTCACCGCGAACCTGCTGTCGGACAATCTGCGCGGCGCGGCCGTCGAACAGCGGCTGAGCGCCGCGCTCTATGTCGGCACGGTGCTCGGTGAGGCGCTGTTCTTCAACCTGAGCTGGTGGTGGGCACGCCGGCGCGGCCTGCTGCACCCGGATCTGGACCCTCGGCTGGCGAAGGCGGTGGCCCGCCGGTTCCTGCTCGGGCCGCTGCTCTATCTGGTCGCCTTCGCGGTGGTCTTCGTCGACCCGATCCTGAGTCTGCTGGCCTACCTGTTGCTGATCGCGCTCTATCTGATCCGGGGCCCCGGCGACCTCCCACCCGCGGGGCGGGAGGCCGCCGAGCCGGGGTGAGGGCTACCGGCCCAGGTCGGCGAGGATGCGGCGGGCGGCGTTGTGGCCGGCGGCGCCGATGACACTGCCGGCCGGGTGGCAGCCCGCGCTGCCGGCGTAGACGCCGTCGACGCCGGTCGCATACGGCATGCGGTCGGTGAAGCTGACGGTGTTGTCGACGTGGTGGATGTGCCCGCCGGTGATGCCGAAGTGCGCCTCGATCCCGGGCGGCGGGAGCGGCACCGCGTCGGCGATGAGGTCGGCGGTGCCGGGGGCGTAGCGTTCGCAGATCCCGATCAGCGTCTCGACGTAGCCGGGCAGCGCCGCGTCCCAGGTGGTGCCGGCCAGCTCGTAGGGGACCGACTGGACGAAGAGCGCCGACGAGTGGTGCCCGGCCGGGTCCGACAGCGACGGGTCGACGGTGGTGTGCAGATACCACTCGATGGTCGGCTCCGCCGGCAGCCGGCCGGCCTGCACGTCCGCCCACATGGCACGCAGCGCCGCCATCGGCGACTCGCCGCCCGCCCCGACCAGCGACGCCGAGCCGGGCAGCAGGTGGATCGTGGAGCCGAACGGGCTCGGCGCGTCCGCCGGCAGGCAGCCGAAGCGGGGCAGCCCGGTCAGCGCCAGGTTGAGCTTGAGCGTGGTGCCGGTGCGGCGGACCGCCGCCATCCGCTCGCGCAGCGGCGCCGGCAGCGCGCCGTCGGGCAGCAGCTCCATCAACCGGTACGGGTCGCAGGCCCCGAGCACCACCGACGCGCCGACTTCCCTTCCATCTGCCAGCCGGACCCCGCCGGCCGCGCCGCCGTCGAGGGTGATGCCGGTGACCGGCGTACCGGTGAGGATGGTCGCCCCGGCGGCGCGGGCGGCCTCGGCGAAGGTCCGGGAGACGGTGCCCATGCCGCCCTCGGCGATCATCCAGGTGCCGTCCGAGCCGGGCAGCCGGCACATGTTGTGCACCAGGAAGTTGTGCCCGGTGCCCGGGTCGTCGGGGCCGGCGTTGAGCCCGGAGAGGCCGTCGGTGACGGCGTACATGCTGACCAGCAGCTCGGAGCGGAAGTCGAAGCGGGCCAGGTGGTCGGCGACCGAGCCGCGGACCAGGTCGACGAAGACCTGCCGCAGCGCGGGCCGGACGTACCGTTCGGCGGTTTCCTCCACCGACAGCGGCTCGGCCAGCCAGGCCGGCGCCAGGTCCTCGCGGAGCTGGGCCAGCTCGGCCTGCATGGCGTCGTCGGCGGCCACGTCGGCGGGGGAGAAGAACTCGGTGAGCTGCCGCCGGGTGGCCGCGTGGTCGCTCCCCATCAACAGGTACGGCGCGCCGGGGCCGCCCGGGGTGGGCAGGAAGTAGTGCGGGTCGCGGCGCAGCACCGGGATGCGGACGTCGAGCGTGGCGAGCAGTTCGGGCGGCATCAGCCCGAGCAGGTACGACCCGGTGGAGTGGCGCAGCGCCGGCACCTTCGGGAACGGGTTCTCGGTGCGGGTGGCCCCGCCGATGACGTCGGCCGCCTCCAGCACCAGCACGTCGAGGCCGGCGCGGGCCAGCAGGATCGCGGAGACCAGACCGTTGTGCCCGGACCCGACGATCACCACGTCGGTGCGGGCGGGCAGCTCACTCGCTTCGCTCATGCCCGATCACCCTAGCCGCGCGCGCCCCCCGACGGGAGGCACAGCTTCGTCGATCAAGAGCTTTGCGTCGCCGGGGACCGCTCTCCCCGACGCAAACCTCTTGATCACCGGCCCGGGGGTGAGGCCGGGGACGGCCGGGGTGGGGTGGGGGTGGGGTGGGTCAGGGGCGGGCGGCGGCGCGGGCGGCGCGCCAGCGGGAGAGGGCGAGGGTGGCCGAGTAGCCGGCCAGCACGATCACGTGGAACAGATAGAGCCAGAGCAGGACGGCCACCCCGCCGCCGATCTCGGTGAAGCCGCCGAACGGCACCCCCAGGTTCAGCGGCAGGGAGCAGAAGAGCACGAAACCGTGCAGGAAGCCGGAGAGGTTCGCCGCCGTGAACGAGCCCATGCCCAGCGTCGAGAGCCAGTCCGGCGAGGCCGGGCCGACCACCCGGAACACCCACATCAGCACCGGCGTCAGCACCAGCCAGGTGGCCAGGAAGGAGAGCACCACGCCGAGCGCGCCGAGCCAGCCGCCCTGTTGGACCAGGTGGGTGGTGACCGGCAGCGCCAGCAGCACCGACAGCAGCAGGGCCGGGGCGGGGGCGAGCAGCGGCAGCAGCAGCAGCCGTCCGCGCCAGCCCACCAGGGCCCCCGACTCGCTGTGCGGCTCGGCCACCGAGACGAAGGCCCGGCGCAGCCCCTCCCCGTACAGCGAGGCCGGCAGCAGCGACGCCAGCGCCAGCAGCGGGGTCAACCCCAGCCCGGCCGTGACCAGCGCGGCCACCGCCCGGTTCGCACCGATGTCGGTGGGCAGCGTGTCGATGGCGTACGAGGTGAGCCGCCGGACCCGGTCGTCCCCGGCCAGCAGCCCGGTCATCCAGATCGCCAGCAGCGCCACCGGCACCACGGCGATCGCCCCGTAGAAGGTGATCGCGGCGGCGTGCAGCGACAGGTCCCGGCCCCGTACCGGCCGGAACGCGGCACTCGTGATCCGCTTCGTCCGCTGCCATGCTCCGCCCATCGCGATCTCCTTCCCCCTCCGGGGCCGGGGCACGCATCACGATCGCGCGTCATGACGGTGCTCACGACGGGACGCCTGGTGCTGCGGGAGTGGACCGACACCCCGACGGACCTGGAGCGGATCTTCGACATCTGTTCGCCGGACGTGCTGCGCGCCCACTGGTAGCCGTTCGGGGGAAGGCGCCGTGCAGGGGCTGACGCCTATCGTCCGCAGTCATGATCATGCGGTTCGACTACGGGCCTGACCGCGGCCGACTCGTTGCCGCCACGCGTCGGGCAGGCCGCCGCACCCTGCTCCGCACGCGAAGCCTGGGCGCTCTCTTCGCGCCGGACCAGTTGCTCTTCCGGCTCAACAAGGCGCAGTTCCTTCCCGTGGTGACGGCGGACCTGCCGCCCGAACAGCGCGAGGAGCTGATCTCCTACCTCCGCAGACGCGGGCTGGTCTTCCGTGGCGAAGCCGCCAAGTGGGGGACACCGGCCACGCCGCCCAATCGGTAGGGCCGGCCGCCGTGGCCGACGCTGCGAGACCGGCCCCTGACGCACGTGGTGTGCGATCCCGTGACCTGCGGGGCGGCGGGACTAGGGTGGTCGGTAGCACGATGTCCGCTGAGGGGGTGAGTTCGGATGGCCCAGGCCGCTTTCGCGCCCGAGCCGGCGCCACAGCCCGCCGAGCCGTCGTTCGACGTGCTGCGGTGGCATGACGAGCCGTGGACGGCGCAGCTCGCTCTCGACCTCTTGCCGGAGACCAACGGCCCCAAGGTAGAGGTCCTGAGCGGAAGCGTGATCGTGACACCACACGCGGGAATCGACCACCAGTCGGTCGAGCGGGAACTGCCCTATCTGCTGCACCGGGCAGCGCGCCGAGCCGGTCTCTGGGGCTATCCCGAGATCAACCTGATCTCGGGTGACAACCTCTTCATTCCGGATATCGCGGTGCTCCGACGCTCCGGCGGCGGACGATCCGCCATCGACATCGCCGAGGCCGTGCTGCTGGGTGAGATCGTGTCGCCGGGCAACCGGCGCAAGGACGTGATCGATCGACCCCGCGAGTACGCGGCGGCGGGCGTGCCCTTCTTCCTCCGTGTCGACCTGCGCAACCGGGTCCCCGCGATGGCCCTCTACGAGCTGACGGATGGGGAGTACCGCCCGCTGTCCGCGGCGGCTGCCGGCACCACCTTCCTCATGAAGCAGCCCTTCGAGTTCTCCGTCGACCCGGCCGATCTGCTGGACGAGGAAGCGCCGGAGGCGCAGGCCGACGGCGAGGTCTGAGCCTCCCAGCGGGCGTACAGCGCGGCTGGGGAAGAATGGCCGGGTGACCACTCCCCGCGACGTCGTCCTGCTCGGTTCCACCGGCTCGATCGGCACTCAGGCCATCGACATCGTCCGGCGCAATCCGGACCGGTTCCGGGTGGTGGCGCTCGGCGCCGGCGGCGGCAACGTCGCGCTGCTCGCCGCCCAGGCCCTCGAACTCGGGGTCGAGGCGGTCGGGGTGGCGAAGGCGTCCGCCGCGCAGGACCTCCAGCTCGCCTTCTACGCCGAGGCGAGCCGGCGCGGCTGGGCGACCGGCGACTTCAAGCTGCCCAAGATCGTGGCCGGGCCGGACGCGATGACCGAGCTGGCCGAGTGGCCCTGCGACGTGGTGCTCAACGGGGTGGTCGGCTCGCTGGGGCTGGCGCCGACCCTGGCGGCGCTGCGCGCCGGTCGTACCCTCGCCCTGGCCAACAAGGAGTCCCTGGTGGCCGGCGGCTCCCTGGTGCGGGCCGCGGCGACGCGGCCGGGGCAGATCGTCCCGGTGGACTCGGAGCACACGGCGCTGGCCCAGTGCCTGCGCTCCGGCTCGGCGGCCGAGGTACGACGGCTGGTGGTCACCGCGAGCGGCGGCCCGTTCCGGGGCCGGCGGCGGGACGAGCTGACCGGGGTGACCCCGGAGCAGGCGTTGGCCCACCCCACCTGGAACATGGGCCAGGTCATCACGATCAACTCCGCCACGATGGTGAACAAGGCGCTGGAGGTGATCGAGGCGCACGAGCTGTTCGACGTGCCCTACGCCGACATCGAGGTGGTGGTCCACCCGACCTCGGTGATCCACTCGATGGTCGAGTTCGTCGACGGCTCGACGATCGCCCAGGCCAGTCCGCCGGACATGCGGCTGCCGATCGCGGTGGCGCTGGGCTGGCCGGACCGGGTGCCCGACGCCGCCGCCCCGGTCGACTGGACCCGGGCCCACACCTGGGAGTTCTTCCCGCTGGACGACGCCGCCTTCCCGGCGGTGGCGCTGGCCAAGGCGGCCGGCGAGACGGGGCGCTGCCGGCCGGCGATCTACAACGCGGCCAACGAGGAGTGCGTCGCCGCGTTCGTCGCCGGGCGGCTGCCGTTCCTCGGCATCGTCGACACCCTCCAGCGGGTGCTGGAGGACGCTCCCGACTTCGACGAACCAGGTACCGTCGAGGACGTGCTCGCCGCCGAGTCGTGGGCACGGGCGCACGCCCAGGAGATCATCGTCGGGTCGGTGGAAGGAGCCTGATGGCAAACCTGCTCGGGGTGGTGCTCTTTGCCCTGTTCATTCTCGTCTCGGTGAGTCTGCACGAGGCGGGGCACATGCTCACCGCGAAGGCCTTCGGCATGAAGGTCACTCGCTACTTCGTCGGCTTCGGCCCGACGCTCTGGTCGTTCCGGCGCGGTGAGACGGAGTACGGCGTCAAGGGCATCCCGCTCGGCGGCTTCTGCAAGATCGTCGGCATGACCCCGCAGGACGACGACGTCGAGCCGGGCGACGAGCCGCGCGCGATGTGGCGCTACCCGGTGTGGAAGCGGACGATCGTGATGTCCGCGGGCTCCATCACCCACTTCGCGCTGGCCCTCTCCGCGCTCTGGATCATGGCGGTCGCGGTCGGCCTGCCCAACCCGAAGTTCCCGAGCACCGAGAAGGAGTTCCTCGCCGAGCCCGCGGTGGTCGCCCTCGCCCCGTGCGTGGTGGTGGAGAACGCCAGCCGGCCCTGCCAGGCCGGCGACCCGGCCAGCCCGGCCGCCCAGGCGCAACTGCGCGACGGTGACCGGATCACCTCGGTCAACGGCCGGCCGGTGAGCAGCTGGGGTCAGATGCTGGACGTGGTCCGCGCCACGCCGCCCGGCAAGGCCACCGTCGACTACGTGCGCGACGGCGCCGCGGCCAGCACCACCGTCGACCTCGCGGCCGTGCAGCGCCCGCCGCTGGGCAACCCCAAGGGCACCACCTCGGCGGTCTCCGCGATGGGCGTCGCGCTGCGCCCCAGCACGCCGCAACTGATCGAGTACGGCCCGGTCGGCGCGGTCGGCGCCACCGCCGACTTCACCGGCAACATGGCGGTGCAGACCGCGCACGCCATGCAGCGGATCCCGCAGAAGGTCCCCGCCCTGTGGTCCGCCATCACCGGCGGCGAGCGGGACATGGACACCCCGATCAGCGTGGTCGGCGCCAGCCGGCTCGGCGGCGAGTTCGTGGCCAACGACGCCTGGTACGGCTTCTTCATGCTCTTCGTGTCGCTGAACTTCTTCATCGGCGTGTTCAACCTGCTGCCGCTGCTCCCGCTGGACGGCGGCCACATCGCGATCTCCTGGTTCGAGCGGGTCCGGTCCTGGCTCTACGCCCGGATCGGCCGGGCCGACCCGGGCCGCGTCGACTACCTCAAGCTCATGCCCATCACGTACGCGGTGATCCTGATCGGTGGCGTGTTCACGCTGCTGACCGTCACCGCGGACGTCGTCAACCCGATCACGCTCTTCCCAAGGTGAGTGCCTGAAGTGACCGCTGTCAGTCTCGGTATGCCCCCCGTACCGCCGCCGCCGCTCGCCCCGCGTCGGGCCAGCCGCCAGATCATGGTCGGCTCGGTGCCCGTCGGTGGGGGCGCGCCGGTCTCGGTGCAGTCCATGACCACCACCCTGACCTCCGACGTCAACGCCACCCTCCAGCAGATCGCCGAGCTGACCGCCTCCGGCTGCCAGATCGTCCGGGTCGCCGTGCCGTCGCAGGACGACGTCGAGGCGCTGCCGGCGATCGCCCGCAAGTCGCAGATCCCGGTGATCGCCGACATCCACTTCCAGCCGAAGTACGTCTTCGCCGCGATCGACGCGGGCTGCGCGGCCGTCCGGGTCAACCCGGGCAACATCCGGCAGTTCGACGACAAGGTGAAGGAGATCGCCAAGGCGGCCGGCGACGCCGGCGTGCCGATCCGGATCGGCGTGAACGCTGGTTCGCTCGACAAGCGGCTGCTCGCCAAGTACGGCCGGGCCACCGCCGAGGCGCTGGTCGAGTCGGCGCTCTGGGAGTGCTCGCTCTTCGAGGAGCACGGCTTCCGGGACATCAAGATCTCGGTCAAGCACAACGACCCGGTGGTGATGATCCGGGCGTACCGGCTGCTCGCCGAGAAGTGCGACTATCCGCTGCACCTCGGCGTGACCGAGGCCGGGCCGGCGTTCCAGGGCACCATCAAGTCCGCGGTCGCGTTCGGCGCGCTGCTGGCCGAGGGGATCGGCGACACCATCCGCGTCTCGCTGTCGGCCCCGCCGGTGGAGGAGATCAAGGTCGGCACCGCGATCCTGGAGTCGCTGGGCCTGCGCGAGCGCGGCCTGGAGATCGTCTCCTGCCCGTCCTGCGGCCGGGCCCAGGTGGACGTCTACAAGCTGGCCGAGGAGGTCACCGCCGGTCTGGAGGGGCTGCCGGTGCCGCTGCGGGTGGCCGTGATGGGCTGCGTGGTGAACGGTCCGGGTGAGGCCCGCGAGGCCGACCTGGGGGTCGCCTCCGGCAACGGCAAGGGCCAGATCTTCGTCAAGGGCCAGGTCGTCAAGACCGTGCCGGAGGCGCAGATCGTGGAGACGCTGATCGAGGAGGCGCTGCGGATCGCCGACGAGATGGGCGCCGACCTCCCCGAGGAGCTGCGCGCCCTGGTCCCGGGCGCCACCGTCACCGTCCACTGACCCACCCACACACCCGGAAAGGGCGGGCCTCCTCACGGAGGCCCGCCCTTTCCCGTCCCCACCCTCCCCACCCTCCCCACGCCCCCTCCCCGCCGCGGTGATCATGGAGTTTGCGGCGACGAGACGGGCAGCCGCCGACGCAAACTCCATGATCACGGGAGCGGGGGCGATGGGACGGGGCAGCAAACCGTACGTACGTCTTGTTAGGGTGCGGGGGTGCGCCTACTTCCTGAACCGGGTCCGGCCCGGACGCTCGCCCTGTCCACACTCGTGAACACCGTCGGGCGGGGCACGTGGCTGACCGTCAGCGCGCTCTTCCTGACGCGTTCGGTCGGCCTCTCCGTGGCGCAGGTCGGTCTCGGCCTCACCCTCACCGCGGCGGTCAGCCTGGTCGCCAGCACCCCGATGGGCTACCTGGCCGACCGGTACGGCCCGCGCGGCATCCAGCTCGCCGCCCTGGTCGCCTCCGCCGGCTTCACCGCCGCGCTGCTCACCGTCCGGTCGTTCCCGAGCTTCCTCGCGGTCGGCATGGCGATGGCGGTCGCCGACGCGGCCAGCCGGGGCGCCCGGGGCGCGCTGATCGCCGGCGCCGTCCCCGCCGACCAGCGGGTCCGTACCCGGGCCTGGCTGCGCGCCGTCACCAACGTCGGGATCTCCGTCGGTGCCGTGGTCGCCGGGTTCGGCATCGCCGCCGACACCCGCGCCGGCTACCAGGCGCTGATCCTGCTCGACTGCGTGACGTACCTGGTCGCGGCGGCGGTCCTGCTCCGGTTGGCGGCGGTCCCGCCGGTCCCGGCGCCCACCCACGGGCCGCGGTTGATCGCCCTGCGGGACCGCCCGTTCCTGGTCTTCACCGTGCTCGACGGCCTGATGTCGGTGCACTTCGGGCTGGTCAACATCGCCCTGCCGCTCTGGATCGCCGATCACACCACCGCCCCGGAGTGGCTCGTCTCGGCCTGCATGCTGGTCAACACCGTGATCGTCGTGCTCTTCCAGGTGCGTGCCTCGCGGGGCACCGAGGAGGTGGCCGGGGCGGCGCGGGCCGCCCGGCGCGCCGGTGCCGTCATCGCGGTGGCCTGCGGGCTCTTCGCCGCCAGCGGTGGCGTCTCCACCCCGGCCGCGGTCGCCCTGCTGCTGGCCGGGGCGTTCGTGCACGTGATCGGCGAGTTGTGGCACGCGGCGGCCGGCTGGGGGATCTCCTTCGGGCTGGCCCCGGCCCACGCGCAGGGGCAGTACCAGGGCGCGTACGGGATGGGCATGCAGCTCGGCGGGATGGTGGCCCCGGTGGTGGTGACCACCCTGGCGGTCGGCTGGGGGGTGCCGGGCTGGCTGCTGCTTGGCGGGCTGTTCCTGCTGCTCGGGCTGCTGGTGCCGCCGGTGGCCCGGTGGGCGGAACGCACCCGTCCCGCCGCCCCGGCGGCCGACCCGGTCCCGGTCGGCTGACCGCCACCGGGTGCGGGGTCGTCAGGTCGGCCCGCGCGTCCCCCGGTCCATCTGGCAGGCTGGTAGCCGTGCTGACGGTGCCGGTACGCCAACTGGGGGAGTCGGAGCGTCGCTCCGTCGAGCGGCTGCTCGACCTCGACCCGTTCGCGGGCGCGCAGGTCGCCGAGCGGGTCGCCGCCCGTGGGCTGGCCTGGTGGCGGGCCGAGGGGCGGATCCTCGGCTACGGCCCCCGCCGCAGCCTGGAGTCGATCTGCTGGCTGGGCGGCAACCTGACCCCGGTGCTCGCCTCGGAGTCCGCCGTCGAGGCCTTCGCCGAGCAGCTCGGCACCGAGGAGCGGATCTGCTCGTCAATCGTCGGGCGGGCCGACGCGGTGCTCGGGCTCTGGGACCGCCTCTCCGCGCACTGGGGGCCGGCCCGGGACGTACGCCCGAATCAGCCGCTGCTGGCCACGGACGCGCTGCCCGCCGTGGCGGCCGACCCGGAGGTGCGCCGGGTGCGCAGCGGTGAGGTCGACCGGCTCTTCCCGGCGGCCGTGGCGATGTACACCGAGGAGGTCGGGGTCTCCCCGCTGACCGAGGACGGCGGGCGCGGCTACCGGCGGCGGGTCACCGACCTGGTCCGGGCCGGCCGGGCGTACGCCCGCTTCGTGGACGGCAAGGTGGTCTTCAAGGCCGAGCTGGCGGTGGTGACCCGGCGCACCGCGCAGGTCCAGGGGGTCTGGGTGGCCCCGGAGTGGCGGGGTCGGGGGATCGCCACCGCGGCGATGGCGGCGGTGGTCCGGGACGCCCTGGTGCGGGTCGCCCCGACGGTCAGCCTCTATGTCAACGACTTCAACGCCCCGGCCCGCCGGGTCTACGACCGCTGCGGGTTCCGCCCGGTCGGCACGCTCGCCACCGTCCTCTTCTGAGGTTTCCGGCCCCGGCATGGCCGGGATCACGTCGCCTCGAATTGCGCTGAACCGGACTAACGGCGTTATGCTGGCCATGTTTTTATACTGACCAGTCAGTTTAGTTCAGGCGGGATGAGACGTTGAAGATCGTTGAGGCCACCGGGTTGGGTCTGCGGACCCGGCGCGGCTGGGTGTACCGCGACGTCGACCTGACGGCCGAGGCCGGTGAGCTGCACGCCGTGACCGGGCCGCCCGGCAGCGGGCGTACCTCGCTGCTGCTGGCGCTGGCCGGGCGCTTCCCGCACACCGACGGCGAACTGCGCCGCCGGGGACCGGCCGCACTGGGCCAGGTCGCCGGCGTACACGAACCCGACCCGACGCTGACCGTCGCCGAGCACCTCCAGGAGCGGCTGCTGCTGCTCGGGCCGGTGCCGCGCCGCCGCCGGCAACTCGTCCCGGTCGCCGCCGTCCGCGCCCGCCGGGCCTACCGCCGCGACGCCTTCGCCGCCGCGATCGCCGGCGCCGGCTTCACCGACGTCCCGCTCGACCCCGACGTGTACGGCCGGGACCTCACCCCCGTCCAGCGGCAGGTGCTCGGCCTCGTGCTGGCCAGCCTCAGCGGCCCCAGCCTGATCGTCGCCGACGACGTGGACGCCGGCTCCGACGCCCCCGAACGGCAGTGGATCTGGGACGCGCTGGCCCGCCTCGCCGACCAGGGCTACGCCGTCGTCGCCAGCGCCCGCGCCGTCGAGGCCGGCAGCACGGCGATCGTGCACCGCATCGGCGACCCGACCCTCCCCACCCCCGCCCTCGTCGCGCCCCGCGCCGCCGACGAGCGGGAGAAGACCTCCGAGGTGACCGCATGAGTGTCCTCCGCCTGGCGCTGTTCGAGCTGCGCCGGATGACCCGGGGGCGGCTGCCGCGCGCCGCGCTCGCCGTCCTGACCGTCATCCCGCTGCTCTACGGCGCCCTCTACCTCTACGCCTTCTGGGACCCGTACGGGAACCTGGACCGCATCCCCGTCGCGCTGGTCAACGCCGACCGGCCGGCCACGGCCAGCGACGGCACCGAGGTGCACGCCGGCAAGGACCTCGCCGACGAACTGATCGACCGGAAGGTCTTCGGCTGGACCGAGACCGACGCCGACGACGCCACCGCCGGGCTGCGCAGCGGCCGCTACCACCTCGTCTTCTCCATCCCGGCGGACTTCTCCGCCAGCCTCGCCGCCAGCCCCGAACCGGACCAGCCGGCCCGGCAGGGCGAGCTGAAGGTGGTCAACGACGACGCCACCAACTACCTCTCCGGGCTGCTCGCCCGCTCCGCGTTCAGCGAGATCCGGGCCGCCGCGGCGGAGGGCACCGCCGCGTCGTACTTCGACAAGATGCTGATCGGCTTCACCGACGCCAAGGCCGAGACCGGTCGTGCCGCCGACGGCGCCGGGAAGATCGCCAACGGGCTGGACTCGGCCGGGAACGGCGCCGGGAAGATCGCCGACGGGCTCGACTCCGCCGAGAACGGCGCCGGGCAGCTCGCCGCCGGCCTGGACAAGTCGGCGCGCGGGGCGGACAAACTGGCCTCCGGGCTCGACCAGCTCTACACCGGCGCCGCGCAGATCGCCGACGGCACCAACCGCGCGGCCACCGAGACCCGCGCCGCCGCCGCCAAGGTGGACGCCGCCGCCGACCGGTACGAGCCGCTGCTGCGCAAGAACGCCACCGACATCCAGAAGGCGGCCACCGCGGTCGCCGAGGGCGCGCAGGCGCTCGCCGACGGCATCGACGCGCTGCCGGCCAAGGCGGACGAGGTGGTGACCCAGGCGGAGAAGGTCCGCGACCGGCTCGACGCGCTGGCGAAGGCGCACCCCGAACTCGCCGACGACCCCGACTTCGTGGCCGCCCGGCAGGCCGCCGACAAGGCCGTCAGCACCGCCAGGGCGATGGTGTCCACCCTCGACAAGACCGACCTGGCCACGCTCAAGAAGAAGATGACCGAGGTCGCCGCCACCGCCCGGGAGGTCGCCGCCGCCGCGCCGCACCTCGCCGACGACGTCGCCTCGGCGCGTACCAAGGTGGACCAGCTCGCCAGCGGCCTCACCACCCTCGCCGACGGCAGCGCCAAACTGCGCGACGGGCTCGGCGGGGCGGCGGACGGGGCCGACCAGCTGCGCGGCGGGCTCTACCGGCTCGCCACCGGCGCCCGCCAGCTCGACGGCGGACTGGCCCAGCTCGGCACCGGCAGCGACCGGCTGGTCAGCGGCCTGACCAAGCTGGAGGGTGGGGCCGGTGAGCTGGCCGACGGGCTCGCCACCGGGGCCGACAAGCTGCCCGGCTACCACGACGCGGACAGCCGCTCCGACATCCTCGGCGACCCCGTCGGCCTGATCCGCAACTCGCAGCACCCCGCCGGCTCGTACGGGGTGGGCTTCGCCCCGTACTTCCTGGCCCTGGCGCTCTGGGTCGGCGCGATGATCACGTACATGCTGCTGCGGCCGGTCAACCGGCGGCACGTGATGTCCGGCGCGCCCGGCTGGCGGGTCGCGCTCGCCGGCTGGCTGCCCGCCGCGGGCATCGGGGTGGCCCAGGTCGCGGTGCTCTTCACCGTCGTCACCCTGGCCCTCGGCCTGGACCCGGCGCACCCGGTGGCGACGTTCGGGCTGCTCACGCTGACCTCACTCGCCTTCACCGCCATCATGCAGCTGCTCGGCGTGGCGCTCGGCCCGGCCGGCCGGCTCGCCGCGCTGGCCCTGCTGATGCTCCAGCTCACCTCCTCCGGCGGCACCTACCCGGTGCAGACCTCGCCCGGCCTCTTCCAGGCCGTCCACCCCTGGCTGCCGATGACGTACGTGGTCGCGGGCCTGCGGCACACGATCAACGGCGGTCCGGCCGGCCCGGTGGTCACCGGTGCGCTGGTGCTCGCCGCGTTCGGGATCGGCGCGCTGGTGCTGACCGTCGGCGCGACGCGACGCTCCCGCCGGCTCACCCCGGCCAAGCTGCACCCCGAACTGACCATGTGAGGATGCTGATGGACCGGGCGGCGGCGACGCCGCACGCCGGTACGGGTGGTCGACGGGGAGGGCGAGTGACGGACGGACGGTCGCGGCGGCGGGAGGACACCCGCCAACGCCTCTTCGTGGCCGCGGTGGAACTCATCGCCGAGCAGGGCTTCTCGGCCACCACAGTGGACGACATCGCGGCCCGGGCCGGGGTGGCGAAGGGCACCGTCTACTACAACTTCGAGTCCAAGACGGTGCTCTTCGAGGAGCTGCTGCGGCACGGCATCGGCCTGCTCACCGCCGACTTCCGGGCCGCGGTCGACGGGCTGCCGCCGCGCGAGGCGCTCGCCGCCCTGGTCCGCGCCGAACTGGAGTACATCCGCCGCTACCGGGCCTTCGCGCAGCTGCTGCTGTCCGAGATGTGGCGGACCAACCGGGAGTGGCAGCAGACCCTGCGGCTGCTGCGCGGCGAGGCCATCGAGGTGATCGCGGAGACCGTCCGGGCCGGCGTGGCCAGCGGCGACCTCCCCGCCGACCTGGACGTGCCGACGGCCAGCTCGGCGCTGTTCGGCGTCGGCCTGGTGGTGGCGGTGGACTGGCTGGTGTTCCAGCCGGACCGGCCCATCGACGACGTGCAGGAGGCGCTGCTCGGCATCGTCCGCCGGGTCGCCCAGACCTGACCGGGTCCGCGTAAATTGTGTTGAGTCACCCCGGGGGCAGCGGGCAGGCTGGGAGTTCGCCATCGAGCTACCGGGGGATGTCCGATGCGCCTGCTCCGTGACCTGTGGGCTGCCGCCCCCCGTCGCCTGACCGTGGTGAGCCTGCTGATCCTGCTCGGCGCCGGTGGCCAGGCCGCCGCCTCGGCGTTGGCCGGCCCGGTGCTGGTGCACCGCTCGGCCGGCTGGTTCGCCGTCCTGGTGGTGGCGCTCGTCGCGGCCGTCCTGGCCGACCTGGCCGTCGGACTGCTGATGGCCCGGCTCACCGCCGACTGGTCCGCCGACGTGCGCCGCCGGCTCTGCCGGGTCGCGCTCGGGCAGGACCTGCCCACCCTGGAGACCACCCCGGTCGGCGAGCTGCTCGACCGGATCGACAACGACGTCTACCAGGTCGCCGCCGAGCTGCGGAACACCGGGATGCGGCTGGCCTGGGGGCTCGCCGTGTGCCTGCTCGCCACCGTCAGCGCGCTGGTCGTCTGGTGGCCGGCCGGCGTCGGGATGATCGTGCTGACCGGCCTGCTCGCCGTGGTGCTGCGCGGCCCCACCGCGCGGATCGCCCCGGCCCGGGTCGTCGAGGAGGAGGCCTGGTCGGACCTCGCCGCCGTGATGGAGGAGGCCGTCCACGGCCAGGACGACGTCCGGACCAGCCTGGCCCGGCCGTACGTGCTGCGCCTCTACGCCCGGCGGGCCGCCGAGGTGATCGCCCGGGGCGGACGGGTGTTCCGGCTCTCCGCCCGGGTCACCGCCCTCGCCGCCGGGGCGGTCCGGGTCGGCATCGCCCTGGTCGTCCTCGCCGGTGCCTGGGCGCTGGCCACCGGGCGGGTCGACGGGGCCCGCCTCACCGCCATCTGGCTGCTCGCCCTCGCCTTCGGCGCGACCGTGGAACACATCGCCCGCTGGGTGCCGCACCTGCAGCAGGCGCTCGGCGCCTGGGCCCGGGTGCAGCTGCTCGCCGACTCCCGGCAGGAACCGGCCGGTGGCGTCGAACCGGTCGACGGCGACCTGACCGTCCGGGGGCTGACCTTCCGCTATCCGTCCGGCGGGGACGAGCGGGAGCCGGCGCTGCGCGACATCCGGCTCACCTTCGCCCGTGGGAAGTCGTACGCGCTGGTCGGCCGGACCGGGTCGGGCAAGTCGACGCTGGCCAAGGTGCTCACCCGGGCCGTGGACGTGCCACCCGGCACCGTCTTCCTGGGCGACACCGACCTGACCGAGCTGGACGTCGAGGCGTTGCGCCGGTGGATCGCGGTGGTGCCGCAGCGTACCGAGATCCTCGCCGGGACCCTCGCCGAGAACGTCGCGCTCTTCGACCCCGACCTGCTCGACGACGCGGCCCGGGCGTTGACCGAGCTGGGGCTGGCCGGCTGGATCGCCGAACTGCCCGACGGGGTGCACACCCGCCTCGGCGAGGGTGGGCAGGCGCTCTCCGCCGGCCAGGAGCAACTGGTCGCGTTCGCCCGGATCCTGGTCCGCGACCCGCGCGTGGTGATCCTCGACGAGGCCACCGCCCGGCTCGACCCGGTCACCGAGACCCGGGTCCGCCAGGCCACCGAACGGCTGCTCACCGACCGGATCGGCATCGTCATCGCGCACCGGCTCTCCTCGGTGCGGCGCTGCGACGAGGTGGTCATGATGGCCGACGGGGCGGTGCTGGAGGCCGGGCCGCTACGCGAGTCGGCGCGCTTCGCCGAGCTGCTGGCGACCAGCCGCGCCAACGCGTACGCGGCGACCGGAGCGGGGCGGGGCGGGGTGGACCTGCTGGACGCGCCGGAGTGGGTCGACGAGGAGCCGTCGGCCGCGCCGGTCGAGGCCGCCCGGCCGGCCACCGTGGTCGTACCCAAGGGTGACCCGCCGCCGGTGCCGCCGGCGCCGCCCGCGCGGACGCTGCGGGAGATCCTGCGGCTGGGCACCAACGACCCACGGTACGGCCTGGTCTCGGTCTGCCTGTTCATGGTCATGACGCTGCTCGGCCTGGACGGCTCGGTGCTGCCGTGGCTCTGGGCCGACGTGGTCGGCGGCGGCGACCCGTGGCTGCCGGCGCTCGGCATCGTCGCCGCGCTGCTGGTCGTCCTGCCGGTGCCCTACCTGACCAACCTCTGGTTCCCGCAGTGGTGGATCCGGCAGATGCTGCGGATCAGCCTGCGCCTGGTGCACGGGCAGACCGGGGCGCGCCGGGTCAGCGGGCACACCCCGGCGGAGGTGGTCGCCCAGGGCGGCGACACCGACCGGGTGGTGCAGCTCGCCGACAACCTGATGGACCAGTTCCTCTCGGTGGCCATCCTGATCACCATGACCGCGGTGACCGGCAGCGTGGTGCCGGCGCTGTTCTTCCTCGGCACGATGCTGGTCTCCGGGTTGGCGGCCACCCTCTTCGGGCCGACGTTGGAACGCACCGCCGCCGGCACCGTGAAGGCGCGGGCCGCCTTCGCCACCGCGCTGGTCTCCTCGCTGTCGGCCGCCCGTACGGTGAAGCTCGCCGGTGCCACCCGCCCGGTGCTGGACCACCTCGCCACCCTGGACACCGTGCGCAGCGACCGGCAGCGCCGGGAGATCTCCATGCAGGTGTGGGCGCGGTCCACCCCGTCGGTGGTCAGCGGACTGCTGCCGATCGGGGCGTGGGCGCTCTACCTGGCCGGTGGGCTCAGCGCGGGGGCCACCCTGGTGGCGGTCTCCACCCTCGGCGCGGCCCGCTGGTTCGCCTGGACCACCGCGGCGCTGGTGTCGCAGTACCCGTCGGCGCGGGTCTGGACCCGGCGGACGGTGGCGATGACCGGGATCGGCGACTACTCGGCGGCGGTGCCCGGGGTGGACCTGGCCGCCGGGACCGCCCCGGCACCTCCGGCGCCGCCCCGGCATCCGCTGCGCCGGCTCGACCTGGTCGGGTTCGGTGCCCTGCACCCGGACGGGACGCTCGCCGTCCGGGACGTCGACCTCACCGTCGAACGGGGACAGCTCGTGCTCGTGGTGGGGCCGGTCGGCGCGGGCAAGTCCTCGCTGCTGCGGGCGCTCGCCGGGATCGTGCACCACACCGGCGCGCTGCGCTGGAACGGTGAGCCGGTCACCGAGCCGGAGCTGTTCCTGCGCCCCAACCAGGTCGGCTACGTCGGTCAGCTGCCGCGAGTGCTCTCCGGCACGGTGGCGGACAACATCGCCCTCGGCCACGACGTCGACCCCGCCGACGCGGTGAGCACCGCGCAGCTGGAGCACGACCTGGCGGCGGCGGGCGGCGGGCTCGGGCTGCTGATCGGGCACAAGGGCACCCGGCTCTCCGGCGGGCAGCTGCAACGGCTGGCGCTGGCCCGGGCGCTCGCGCCGCGTACGGAGCTGCTGGTCGCCGACGACGTGTCGTCCGCGCTGGACGTCACGACCGAGTTGGCGCTCTGGGCGGCGCTGCGCGAGCACGGGGTGACGGTCGTCGGCTCGACCTCGAAGCGGGCCGCCCTGGTCCGCGCCGACCACGTGGTGGTGCTGACCGACGGGGCGGTCGCGGCGCAGGGCGGCTGGCGCGAGCTGGAGGCCGACTGGGGTCACCTGGCCGGCTGAGCGCCACCGGCGGGGCGGCCCGCCGGTGGCGCTGTCGGCGTGTCAGAAGGCGCGGACGTACTGGTCCGGCCAGCCGGGCCCGGCGCCCAGCTTGGCGGCGGCGCGGCGCGGCCAGTACGGGTCGCGGAGCAGTTCCCGGCCCAGCAGGACCAGGTCGGCCTCGCCGTCGGCGACGATCCGCTCGGCCTGCTCCGGCTCGACGATCAGGCCGACCGCGCCGGTCAGCACGCCCGCCTCGCGGCGGATCCGCGCGGCGAGCGGCACCTGGTAGCCGGGGCCGACGGGGATGGCCGCGCCGACCGAGGCGCCGCCGGAGGAGGCGTCGACCAGGTCCACCCCGGCGGCGGCCAGCTCGCCGGCGAGCACCACACTGTCCTCGACGGTCCAGCCGCCCTCGACCCAGTCGGTGGCCGAGATGCGGGTCAGCACGGGCACCGACTCGCCGACCGCGGCGCGGACCGCGTACGCCACCTCCAGCGTCAGCCGCATCCGTGCGGCCCGGTCACCGCCGTAGCCGTCGTCGCGGTGGTTGGTCAGCGGCGACAGGAACTCGTGCAGCAGATAGCCGTGCGCGGCGTGGATCTCCACGGCGGCGAAGCCGGCGTCCATCGCCCGGCCCGCGGCGGTGGCGAAGGCGGCCACCACGGCGGCGATGCCGGCCCCGTCCAGCGCGGTCGGCTCCCGGTGGTCCGGCAGGAACGGCTCCCCGCCCGGCCCGACCGGGGTCCAGCCGCCGTCGGCGTCCGGCACGCCACCCCGGTGCGGGGCCCACGGCCGGTAGGTGGACGCCTTGAAGCCGGCGTGGGCGAGCTGCACGGCCGGCACCGCGCCCTGCGCGGCGACGAACGCGGTGACCGGGCGCCAGGCGTCGACGTGCGCGTCGGACCAGAGGCCGACGTCCTGCGGGCTGATCCGCCCCTCGGGCAGCACCGCGGTGGCCTCGGTGAGGACCAGGCCGGCACCGCCCACGGCCCGCGAGCCGAGGTGTACGCGGTGCCAGTCGGTGGGCAGGCCGTCCGGCCCGGCGCTGTACTGGCACATCGGGGCGAGCGCCACCCGGTTGGGCAGGGTGACGCCCCGCAGGGTGAGCGGGGTGAAGAGGGAACTCATGGGGTGATCCTCCGTCGGCGGACGACGAGGAGGGCCCTCGGGGGAGGGCCCTCCTCGGTTCAGCGGTGGGTGGGGCCGGTCGGCGCCGTGCCTCAGGCGGGGACCGGGGTCAGCTCGTCCTGCCGGGCCGGCCGGTCGGCCTCGTCGGGCTCGACCAGCTCACGCCGGCCGGCAGACTCGTACGCGGTCCGGTCGAGGGTGCCCTCGCGGGCGGCCACGATGGTCGGCACGACCGCCTGACCGGCCACGTTGGTGGCGGTCCTGATCATGTCCAGGATCGGGTCGATGGCCAGCAGCAGACCGGCGCCGGCCAGCGGCAGCCCCAGCGTGCTGAGGGTCAGGGTCAGCATCACGATCGCGCCGGTCAGACCGGCGGTCGCCGCCGAGCCGACCACCGACACGAAGGCGATCAGCAGGTAGTCGGTGACGCTCAGGTTCACCCCGAACACCTGCGCCACGAAGATCGCGGCCAGCGCCGGGTAGATGGCGGCGCAGCCGTCCATCTTGGTGGTGGCACCGAAGGGCACCGCGAAGGAGGCGTACTCGCGGGGGACGCCGAGCCGCTCGACGGAGCGCTGGGTCACCGGCATGGTGCCCACCGAGGAGCGGGAGACGAACGCCAGCTCGATCGCCGGCCAGGCACCGGCGTAGAAGCGCAGCGGGTTGAGCCGGCCGGCGGCCAGCAGCAGCACCGGGTAGACCACGACGAGCACGATCGCGCAGCCGACGTAGACGGCGGTGGTGAACTTGGCCAGCGGGGCGAGCAGGTCCCAGCCGTACGAGGCGACGGCGTGGCCGATCAGGCCGAGGGTGCCGATCGGGGCGAGCCGGATCACCCACCAGAGCGCCTTCTGCACGATGGTCAGCACGGAGCGGTTGAACTCGACGAACGGCTCGGCGGCCTTGCCGACCAGCAGCGCGGCGGCACCGACGACCAGGGCGAGGAAGACGATCTGCAGCACGTTGCCCTCGACGAAGGCGCCGACCGGGTTGGTGGGCACGATGCCGGTGAGGAAGTCGGTCCAGGAGCCGGTCTTCTTCGGCGCGGCGGCGCCGGCGACGTCCAGGGAGACGCCCCGGCCCGGGTCGACCAGCAGGCCGAGGCCGATGCCGATGGTCACCGCGATCAGGGCGGTGATGCCGAACCAGAGCAGCGTCTTGAGCGCCAGCCGGGCCGCGTTGGCCACGCCGCGCAGGCTGACCACGCTGACCACGATGGCGGTGAAGACCAGCGGCGGGACGGCCAGCTTGAGCAGCTGGATGAAGAGGCCGCCGACGGTGTCGAGGGTGCTGGCCAGCCAGCTCAGGTCGTTGGCGCGGGCGAGGAAGCCGAGCGCCACGCCGAGGACGAGGCCGAGCAGGATCTGCACGGAAAAGGGAATCTTGCGCAGGGCGGAAGCCATGAGGATGCGTCCAAGGTCTGTCGGGAGGGTCGGTCGGGGCAGCGTCAGGAGCGGGGCTGCGCCGGACAGACGCCGCTGGCCTGCAGTCGGAGGTCGACATACAGGCGAACGGTGAGGTGCCAGACGTTGGTCATCGCCTGCCGACGCTACTCCCGGCCGGCTCCCAGCCGGAAGGAGTGAACCCGGTGACGATCCTTACAGCCCGACCGGGGAAGAATTCCCCCGCGCCATGCCCAGGGTGCCGGCGGTGGCCAGGCCCCAGCCGGCCGCGACCGCCAGCAGCAGGCGTTCCAGCACGCCCACCAGGGCACCCCGGCCGACCAGCAGCATCGCCAGCCCGACGGCGGCGGCGAGCGGCAGGGCCAGCGCCGCGCCGAGCGCCGCGACCCGGCGCAGCGCCCGGCCCGCCGCCGGTGCGGCGACCAGCGCCAGCATGCCGAAGACCACCGTCGCGGTCGCCGCGATGCTCGCGCCGCCGTGCACCAGGTCGGCCACCGTGGTCGCCTCGAAGGGCGGCAGCGGGCAGCCCGCGCTGCACGTCACCGTCCCGGAGAGCACCGTGGCGACCCCGCCGGTGGCGAGCAGCGCCGCCGCCGTCCGCAGCGCCGGGGGCAGTGCCGCGGCGAGCAGCAGCAACGCCGCCGCCAGGGCGAACACCCCGATCCGGTACGCCCCGGCGTAGCCGCTGTCGGTGACCCCGGCCTCGCTGACGTACCCGGTCAGGCCCGGGCCCGGACCGGCGACCACGGCGACCGTCACGGCGACCGCCCCGGCCGTGATGCAGCCGGCGGCGGCCGACGCGGCGGCGGCCCGGACGACGGCGACGTCAGCCACGCCCGTGCGGCGTGGTCCAGCCCGAGGTGTCCGGGCCCAGCGGCACGATCCGGGTCGGGTTGATCGCCTCGTGGGTGCCGTAGTAGTGCCGCTTGATGTGGTCGAAGTCCACCGTCTCACCGAAGCCGGGCGTCTGGAACAGGTCCCGGGCGTACGCCCACAGCACCGGCATCTCGGTCAGCTTCTGCCGGTTGCACTTGAAGTGGCCGTGATAGGCCACGTCGAAGCGGACCAGCGTGGTGAAGAGCCGCACGTCCGCCTCGGTGATCGCGTCGCCCATCAGGTAGCGGCGGCCGGCCAGCCGTTCCGACAGCGCGTCCAGCCGCGCGAAGAGCGCCGTGTACGCCTCGTCGTACGCCTGCTGGGAGGTGGCGAAGCCGCAGCGGTAGACGCCGTTGTTGACGTCCCGGTGGATCTCCGCCATCAGCGCGTCCAGCTCCGGACGCAGCTCGACCGGATAGAGGTCCGGCGCGTCCGGGGCGTGGAACCGCCGCCACTCGGTGGAGAAATCCAGGGTGAGCTGCGGATAGTCGTTGGTGACCACCCGCCCCGTCACCGTGTCCACCAGCGCCGGCACGGTCACCCGGCCGGTGTAGTCCCGGTCGGTCGCCAGATAGGCCTCGGAGAGGAAGCCGATCCCGAGCACCGGGTCGAAGCCGTCCGGGTCGAGGGCGAACCGCCAGCCCCGCTCGTCGCGGATCGGGTCGACGGTGCCGAGCGAGATCACCTCGTCCAGGCCGAGCAGGCTCCGGACGATCCGGGCCCGGTGCGCCCACGGGCAGGCCCGGCACCAGATCAGCCGGTACCGGCCGGCCTCCAGCGGCCAGCGGCCCTGCTCGTCGGGGCCGCCGCCCGCCGGGGAGGTGGAGTGCGGGGTGACCCGACCGGTGAACCGATTGGGTTGGCGGACGAACTGGCCGCCGCCGGCGGTCTCTGCGTCGAACTGGGCCCGGGCCATGCCGTCAACCTATCCGCTCCGGGCGCGGATATCCTGGCGCCGGGCGTCCCCGTGACCCGGCGGGCGACCCGCCGCCAGCCCCTTCCCACCCCCGAAGGACGTGCGCTCGATGACCGTGGCCTACCTCGTTTCCGGAGTCCGCACCCCGATCGGCCGGTACGCCGGCGCCCTCGCCGGGGTCCGCCCCGACGACCTCGCCGCGCACGTGATCCGCGAGCTGGTCGCCCGCCACCCCGCCGTGGACTGGGCCCGCACCGACGACGTGATCCTGGGCTGCGCCAACCAGGCCGGCGAGGACAACCGCAACGTGGCCCGGATGGCGGCGCTGCTCGGCGGGCTGCCCGAGCAGGTGCCCGGCAGCACGGTCAACCGGCTCTGCGGCTCCGGCCTCGACGCCCTCGCCACCGCCGCCCGGTCGATCGTGGCCGGCGACGCCGACCTGGTGGTGGCCGGCGGGGTGGAGAGCATGAGCCGGGCGCCCTTCGTCATGCCGAAGGCGACCACCGCGTTCTCCCGCACCGCCGAGGTCTACGACACCACCATCGGCTGGCGGCTGGTCAACCCGCTGATGAAGCAGGGCTGGGGCATCGACTCGATGCCCGAGACGGCGGAGAACGTGGCCGCCGAGTACGGCGTCGACCGGACCGCGCAGGACGAGTTCGCGTACCGCTCCCAGCAGCGGGCCGCCAAGGCGCAGGCCGACGGCCGGTTCGCCGATGAGATCGTGCCGGTGACCGTGCCGGCCGGGCGCCGCGAGACGAAGCTGGTCGAGGTCGACGAGCACCCGCGGGAGACCACGCTCGCCAAGCTCGCCGCGCTGCCCACCCCGTTCCGCGAGGGCGGCACGGTGACCGCCGGCAACTCCTCCGGCGTCAACGACGGCGCGGTCGCCCTGCTGGTCGCCTCCGAGGCCGCGGTCTCCCGGTACGGCCTCACCCCGCTCGCCCGGGTCGGTGGCGCCGCGGCGGCCGGCGTACCGCCGCGGATCATGGGCATGGGCCCGGTGCCCGCCACCCGGAAGCTGCTGGAGCGGCGGGGTCTCGGGCTCGACGCGGTCGACGTGATCGAGCTGAACGAGGCGTTCGCCGCCCAGTCCGTGGCGGTGCTGCGGGAGCTGGGCCTGCCCGAGGACGCCGAACACGTCAACCCGAACGGCGGCGCGATCGCGCTCGGCCACCCGCTCGGCGCCAGCGGCGCCCGGCTGGCGCTGACCGCCGCGCTGGAGCTGCGTCGCCGGGGTGGCCGCCGGGCGCTGGCAACCATGTGCGTCGGCGTCGGTCAGGGGATCTCCCTGCTGCTGGAGTCCGCCGCCTGAGCGGGCTCCGCCCGGGCCGTGCCCCGTGCGTGGGCGCGGCCCGGCGGCACCGCGCCGCCCCGCCAAAGTGGATCTCCCGTACCGTGACTCACGGGCCTAGAGTGGTGAGCACCACACGATCCGCGGGTGGGCCGGTGCGTCTCCGCCTGCCCGCGGCACCCATATCACCGGTGCCCTCCCGCACCGCGGCGACGAACTGGGGCGAACCGATGCAGCAGGACGGACTTCCCGCCGAGATCGACCTGAGCCGGCCCAGCGCCGCCCGGGTCTACGACTACTTCCTCGGTGGCGCGCACAACTTCGAGATCGACCGGCAGCTCGCCGAGCAGATCGCCAGCATGACCCCGAACCTGGCCGCCACCATGCGCTCCGGCCGCGAGTTCCTCCGCCGGGCCGTCCGGGCCCTGCTCGACGCCGGCATCGACCAGTTCCTCGACATCGGCTCCGGCATCCCCACCGTGGGCAACGTGCACGAGGTCGCCCAGGCGGCGAACCCCAAGGCCCGCATCGTGTACGTCGACATCGACCCGGTCGCCGTGGCGCACAGCCGGGAACTGCTCGCCGGCAACGACCTGACCACGGTGCTCCACGCCGACCTGCGCGAGCCGGACCGGATCCTCGCCGAGGCCCGCGAGAGCGGTCTGATCGACTTCGCCCGCCCGATGGGCATCCTGCTCGCCGGGGTGGTCCACTTCATCCCCGACGCCGACCGCCCCGGGGACATCCTGGCCACCCTGCGCGCGGCGGCCGCCCCCGGCAGCTTCCTGGTCATCTCGCACTCCACCTTCGAGGACCAGCCGCAGGAGATGCTCGACGCGCAGCGGCTGTCGGCGCGTACGGACACCGAGATCACGCTCCGCTCGCGGGCCGAAATCAGCGCCTTCTTCGGCGACTGGACGATCCTCGAACCGGGTGTGGTGCACATGCCGCTGTGGCGGCCCGACTCCCCGTCCGACGTGGACGAGCACCCCGAGCGGTTCGGGGCCTTCGGCGGCGTCGGCCGGTACGACCAGCCGGCCGGCTGAGCCCGATGCACGCCGTCCCACCGCCCGGCGGGGACGACTTCAGCCGGCCGGGCGCCCAGGCGTACGCGGCCGAGTGGGCGCGGGCGGTCCGCCGGCTCGGGTTCGTGCCGCTCAGCGCGGTGGAGACCGAGCGGCTGCTGCTCGTGCACACCGGGCGGCTGGCCGAGGCGGTGTGCGCCGAGACGTTCTCCGCCGAGCCGGCGGAGGACGTCGGGCGGGCGCTGGTGGAGTCGCACCTCACCGAGCCCGGCGTACTCGACTGGTCGGTGCGGGCGTTGGGTGACCGCTTCCTGCCCTGGGTGCTGCCGGCGCTCGCCGGATCGGCGGCGGCGGCCGAGCGGATCACGGCCGTGCAGGGCGGCCTCGCCGCCGGGTACGCGCGGGCCCTGCGCGACCGCACCTTCAGCCAGCAGGAGCGGATCGCCCGCTCGGCCTGGCAGGCGCGGGACGCCGTGGAGCGGGCGCTGCGGGACAGCGAGGCACGGTTCCGGGCGGTCTTCACCGGGGCGGCGATCGGGATCGGCATCGCCGGCGTCGACGGCCGGATCATCGACGTCAACCAGTCCTTCGCGGACATGCTCGGCTACACCGTGGAGGAGCTGCGCGAGACCAACGTGGCGTCGCTCTTCCACGCCGACGACGCGGCCGGGATGTGGGAGCTGTACCAGGAGCTGATCGAGGGCAAGCACGACAGCGTCCGGGTGGAGAAGCGCTACCACCGCAAGGACGGCAGCATCGTCTGGACCGACCTCGCCGTCTCGCTGATCCGGCACGACGACGGCCGACCCCGCTTCACCGTCGCCATGATCGAGGACATCACCGAGCGGTACGAGCTCCAGCAGCGGCTGCGTTTCCAGGCGCTGCACGACCCGCTGACCGGCCTGCCCAACCGGACGCTCTTCTTCGAGACGCTGGGGAAGGTCCTCGACGGCGCCGGCCCGGAGCAGCGGATCGGGGTCTGCTTCCTCGACCTGGACGGGTTCAAGGCGATCAACGACAGCCTCGGCCACGACCTCGGCGACCGGCTGCTCATCGTGATCGCCCACCGGCTCGCCGACTGCGTCGCCGGGCGCGGGAACCTGGTCGCCCGGATGGGCGGCGACGAGTTCGTCATCCTGGTCGACTCCGGCGACGGCATCGACGACGCGGTGGCGGTGGCCGAGGCCGCCCTGGCCGCGGTCTCCGCCCCGGTGCACGTCGGTGACCAGCAGCTCGCCGTCTCGGCCAGCATCGGCATCGTCGAGTGCCCGGCCGCCGAGACCAGCGCGTCCGAGCTGATGAAGGCCGCCGACACGACCCTCTACTGGGCCAAGGCCGAGGGCCGGGGCCGCTGGGCGGTGTACGACCCCGAGCGCAGCGCCGCCGACATCGCCCGCTCGGCACTCGCCGCGAACCTGCCGGCCGCCCTGGACCGGGGCGAGTTCGTGCTGCACTACCAGCCGATCGTGTCCCTGCTGGACGGCGCCATGCTGGCCGTGGAGGCGCTGGTCCGCTGGCAGCACCCCGAGCTGGGGCTGATCGGGCCGGACCGGTTCATCGGCCTGGCGGAGGAGACCGGTCTGATCGTCCGGCTCGGCGCGTGGGTGCTCAACCAGGCCTGCCGCGACGCGGAGAGCTGGCGGCGGGCGTACCCGGAGGCGAAGCTGGTGGTCAGCGTCAACCTGGCCGCCCGGCAGGCCGACGACCCGGCGATCGTGGAGACCGTGGCCACCGCGCTGTCCCGCACCGGACTCCCGGCCGAGCTGCTCCAGCTGGAGCTGACCGAGAGCGCCGTGATGGGCACGGCGGGGGAGCCGCTGCGGTCGCTGCACCGGCTGGCCGAGCTGGGCGTACGACTGGCCATCGACGACTTCGGCACCGGGTACTCCAACCTGGCGTACCTGCGCCGGTTGCCGATCCACTGCCTGAAGCTGGCCGGCCCCTTCGTCGAGGGGATCCGGGCCGACGGCGCGGACGTCGCCGCCGACCACCGGGACGAGCGGATCGTCGACGCGCTGGTCCGGTTGGCGCACGCGCTGGAACTCTGGGTCACCGCCGAGGCGGTCGAGACGGCGGTGCAGGCGGAGCGGCTGCGCTCGCTGCGCTGCGACACCGGGCAGGGCCGCTGGTTCGGCGCCCCGGTCCCCGCCGACCAGATCCGGGAGCGGCTGGCCGGGGGAAGGGAGGCGGCGTGAGTCTGAGCGACACACAGGCGGTGGTCTCGGTGGTGGCGGCGCTGGCGATCCTCGCCGGGCTGGCCGGGGTGGTGGTGCCGGGGCTGCCGGCGCTGCCGCTGTGCTGGGGCGGGGTGCTGGTCTGGGCGCTCTTCGGCGACGCCGGGCCGGGACGCTGGGCGGTGCTCGCCGCCGCCACGGTGGTCGCGGCGGGCGGCACGGTGGTCAAGTACCTCTGGCCGGGGCGGAACCTGAAACGGACCGGGGTGCCGACGTCGTCGCTGCTGGCGGGGGGACTGCTGGGGCTGGTCGGGTTCTTCGTCATCCCGGTGGTCGGGCTGGTGATCGGCTTCGTGGCCGGGGTGTTCGGCGCCGAGCGGCTGCGGCTGGGCAGCACCCAGCTCGCCTGGCCGGCCACTGTGCAGGCGTTGAAGGCGGCGGGCCTGTCGATGCTGGTCGAGTTCCTGGCCGGCGTGGTGATCGCCGCCCTCTGGGTCGCCGGCCTGCTCTTCGCCTGATCGAGGTCCGGCAAAGGCCGTCGCACCGGGTCGGTGGGTGCGGCGGCGCGGGGCGTCCCGGAGGGTACGGCGGATCGCCGTACGAGTGAGAGAGAGGTGGACGCCCCGCGCCGTCGCGGCCGGGCGTTGCCGAGCGCCCGGGTTCGGCCCGTCGCGATCGGGCCTGGTCACGGGCTCAAGGATGCCGCCGCGCGGGTCGGTGCGGCAAGGCAATTAGGCCGCCCGGCCACCGGTTCCCGGCTGCCGAGGTATTGACCGGCCTTGATCACGGGACGACACTTTGCGCACTCGTACCGGGGAACCACCTCGAGGAGGTGTGCAGTGGCCACGACGCCCGCGCCGACCGCCGAGCAACCGATGGACGACGACGCCCGACGGCTCGCCGAACTCGGCTACAAACAGGAGTTGCGCCGCAAGTGGAGCGGCTTCTCCAACTTCGCCATCTCGTTCTCGATCATCTCGATCCTGGCCGGCTGCTTCACCACCTTCGGCCAGGCGTGGAACAACGGCGGGCCGGTCGCCATCTCCTGGGGCTGGCCGCTGATCTCGCTCTTCATCCTGATCATCGGCTTCTGCATGGCCGAGCTGGTGTCCGCGTACCCGACGGCGGGCGGGATCTACTGGTGGGCGGCGACGATGGGGCGGCCGGTGCACGGCTGGTTCACCGGCTGGCTGAACCTGATCGGGCTGGTGGCGGTCACCGCGTCGGTCGACTACGGCTGCGCCACCTTCCTCAACCTGACGCTCTCCGCGCTCTTCGACTCCTGGGCCGGGACGCTGCACCAGACGTTCGGGCTCTTCGTGGTGATCCTCGTGCTGCACGGGCTGATCAACATCTTCGGGCACCACATCATCGACGTACTCCAGAACGTCTCGGTCTGGTGGCACGTGGCCGGTGCGGCGGTGGTGGTGGCCATCCTGGCGTTCGTGCCGGACGACCACCAGAGCTTCCGGTTCGTCTTCACCGAGCGGTTCAACAACTCCGGCTTCGGCGGCGGTGACAGCGGCAGGCTGACCTTCTGGTTCTACGTGCTGCCGCTGGGCTTCCTGCTGACCCAGTACACGATCACCGGCTTCGACGCCTGCGCGCACGTGTCGGAGGAGACCCGAGGCGCCTCGCAGGCCGCCGCGAAGGGGCTCTGGCAGTCGATCTTCTATTCGGCGGTGGGTGGTTGGATCCTGCTGCTCGCCTTCCTCTTCGCCGCCACCGACGTCGACGCGATCAACAAGGCCGGCGGCTTCTCCGGGGCGATCTTCGAGAGCGCGCTCAGCCCGTTCTTCTTCAAGACCGTCATCATCATCTCCACCATCGGGCAGTTCTTCTGCGGGATGAGCTGCGTGACCTCGATGTCCCGGATGGCGTACGCGTTCAGCCGGGACCGCGCGGTGCCCGGCTGGCGGCTCTGGTCCCGGGTCGACCGCAACGGCACCCCGGTCAACGCGATCATCGGAGCGACCTTCGCCGGCCTGGTGCTCACCCTGCCCGCCCTCTATCAGTCCGCCGGCATCCCGGTCGCCTTCTACGCGGTGGTCTCCGTCGCGGTGATCGGGCTCTACCTGTCGTTCCTCATCCCGATCTTCCTGCGGCTGCGGCTGGGGAACCGGTTCGTCCCCGGCCCGTGGACGCTCGGCCCGAAGTACAAGCTGCTCGGCTGGATCGCGGTGGTCGAGATCGCGATCATCTCGGTCTACTTCGTGCTGCCGATCGTCCCCGCCGGGGTGCCCGGCAACGACGGGTTCACCTGGTCGGCGGTGAACTACGCGCCGCTCGCCGTCGGTGGGGTGCTGCTGCTGGTCGCGCTCTGGTGGTACGCCTCGGCCCGGAAGTGGTTCACCGGCCCCCGCCGTACCGTCGACCTGCCCGCGCCCCGTCCCGCCGCCGACGGCACCGCGCCCGCCGAGCCGTCGGCGGACAGGCATCGCTAGGGGCCAGGTCCCGTTCCCGGCCGGCGTGGCCCGGTGGGCCGCCCCGGCCGGGCCGCTGGGCCGACCGCCACCGCAGATACGGCCGGGAGCGATATGCCTCAGCGTCATGAATATGCCTCTCAGGCATATCGCCGAGCAGCACACCTCGCGGCAGGGAGGTGACGCCGGAGACGGGGGCCGGGCAGCCGCCCGCTCCGGGTCACCGGCCTCCGCGGCACCGGCTCCGCGTACCCATGGGGCGGCGGGACCGGCCGGGCGGGCGCGTTTGGTGGGGTGGTCGGCGGGGGCATTGACGGTGATCCGGTTTGCCAGTAGACCTTGGTGATGGAGGCGCGCCGATGAGGAAAGCCCCGCTCACGCTGGAACAGCTCCGAGTTGCCGTCGCCGAGGGCGAGATCGACACGGTGGTGCTGGCCCTGACCGACATGCAGGGCCGGTTGCAGGGCAAGCGGATCCACGCCCCCTTCTTCCTCGACAACGTGCTCGACGAAGGTAGCGAGGGCTGCAACTACCTGCTCGCCGTGGACGTCGACATGAACACCGTCGACGGGTACGCGATGTCGAGCTGGGAACGCGGCTACGGCGACTTCGCGATGAAGCCGGACCTGACCACGCTGCGCCGGACGCCCTGGCAGCCGGGCAGCGCGCTGGTCCTGGCCGACCTGGAGTGGCTGGACGGCAGCGGCCCGGTGGTCGCCTCGCCCCGGCAGATCCTGCGCCGGCAGCTCGACCGGCTGGCCGCCCACGGCCTCACCGCGTACGCGGGGACCGAGCTGGAGTTCGTGCTGTTCCGCGACTCGTACGAGGACGCGTGGCGGCGCGGTTACCGCGACCTCACCCCGGCGAACCTGTACAACGTGGACTACTCCCTGCTCGGCACGGCCCGGGTGGAGCCGCTGCTGCGCCGGATCCGCACCGAGATGGCCGGGGCGGGACTGACCCCGGAGAGCGCCAAGGGGGAGTGCAACCTCGGCCAGCACGAGATCGCCTTCCGCTACGACGAGGCGGTGGCCTGCGCCGACCACCACGTCATCTACAAGAACGGGGCCAAGGAGATCGCCGCCCAGGAGGGCATGTCGATCACCTTCATGGCCAAGCCGAACGCCCGCGAGGGCAACTCCTGCCACATCCACTTCTCGCTGCGCGACGCCGACGGCCGGTCGGCGATGCTGGGGGACGGGCCGGCGCACCTGAGCGTGACCGGGCAGCGGGTGCTGGCCGGGCTGCTCGACACGATGCGCGAGTTCAGCCTGCTGTTCGCCCCCAACATCAACTCCTACAAGCGCTACCAGCCGGGCTCGTTCGCGCCGACCGCGCTGCGCTGGGGCACCGACAACCGCACCTGCGCGCTGCGGCTGGTCGGGCACGGGCAGGGCATGCGGGTGGAGAACCGGGTGCCGGGCGCCGACGTGAACCCCTACCTGGCGATCGCGGCCCTGGTGGCCGGGGCGGTGCACGGCATCGAGCGGGAGCTGGAGCTGGGCGAGGAGTGCACCGGCAACGCGTACGGCGACCCGGGCGCCGAGCGGGTCCCCGCCACCCTCCGCGACGCGCTCACCGGCTGGGAGTCCTCCGAGCTGGCCCGCGACGCCTTCGGTGACGAGGTCGTCGCCCACTACGCCAACCAGGCGAAGGTCGAACTGACCGCCTTCGACGCCGCCGTGACCGACTGGGAACTCACCCGTGGCTTCGAACGCCTCTGACCCTTACCGTGGTCGCGTCTCTCGTCCGGCAACTCCATGATCGTCAGGAAAGGGGGCGGGGCGGGTGAGTGAGGTGATCAACCCGGCGAGCGGGGAGGTGGTGGCCAGCGTGCCGGCCACCTCGCTCGCCGAGGTCGATGCGGCGATCGGGCGGGCGGCGGCGGCGTACGAGGGGTGGCGGAAGGTCGCGCCGGGGGACCGAGCGCGGTTGTTGCGGCGGTTCGCCGCCGTCGTCGACGACCATCTGGAGGAGTTGGCGCAGCTGGAGGTGCGCAACGCGGGGCACACCATCGGGAACGCGCGCTGGGAGGCGGGGAACGTCCGGGACGTCCTCGACTACTACGCGGGCGCGCCGGAGCGGCTGACCGGCCGGCAGATCCCGGTGCCCGGTGGGCTGGACGTCACCTTCCACGAGCCGCTCGGCGTGGTCGGGGTGATCGTGCCGTGGAACTTCCCGATGCCGATCGCCGGCTGGGGCTTCGCCCCGGCCCTCGCCGCCGGCAACACCGTGGTGCTCAAGCCCGCCGAGCTGACCCCGCTGACCGCGCTGCGCCTGGCCGAGCTGGCCCTCGACGCCGGCCTGCCGGAGGGCGTGTTCACCGTGCTGCCCGGCCAGGGCGGCGTGGTGGGGGAACGCTTCGTCACCCACCCGGCCGTCCGCAAGGTCTGCTTCACCGGGTCCACCGAGGTCGGTACCCGGATCATGGCCGGCTGCGCGGCCCAGGTGAAGCGGGTCACCCTGGAGCTGGGCGGCAAGTCCGCCAACCTGGTCTTCGCCGACGCCGACCTGGCGAAGGCCGCCGCCAGTGCGCCGTCCGCCGTCTTCGACAACGCCGGCCAGGACTGCTGCGCGCGGTCCCGGATCCTGGTCCAACGACCGGTGTACGACCGGTTCCTGGAACTCCTCGAACCGGCCGTGCGCGCCTTCCGGGTCGAGGACCCGGCGGCCGAGAGCGCCGAGATGGGCCCGCTGATCTCCGCCGCCCACCGAGACCGGGTCGGCGGGTACGTCGACGGTGCGAAGGTCGCCTTCACCGGCCACCGCCCCGACGGGCCCGGCTTCTGGTACGCCCCGACCGTGCTGCTGGCCGAGTCACCGGCCGACCGGCACTGGCGGGACGAGATCTTCGGCCCGGTCGTCTCGGTGCTCCCCTTCGACGACGAGGCCGACGCGGTCCGGCTCGCCAACGACACCGAGTACGGCCTCTCCGGCTCGATCTGGACCCGGGACGTCGGCCGGGCGCTGCGGGTGAGCCGTGCGGTGGAGGCCGGCAACCTCAGCGTCAACTCGCACTCCTCGGTGCGCTACTGGACCCCGTTCGGCGGGATGAAGCGCTCGGGGCTCGGCCGTGAGCTGGGGCCGGACGCGCTGCACGCCTTCACCGACGTCAAGAACGTGTTCATCGCGACAGAGGAGTGACCAGCGTGCAGGGACGACTGACGGACCGGGTGACCGTGGTGACCGGCGCGGGCAGCGGGATCGGCCTCGCCACCGTGCGGCGGTTCGCCGCCGAGGGGGCCCGGGTGGTCTGCGTCGACATCGACCCGGAGGCGGGCGGACGGGCCGCCGAGGAGGTCGGCGGGGACTTCGTGGCCTGCGACGTCGCCGACGAGACGGCGGTCCGGGCACTCTTCGACGGAGTGGTGGAGCGGCACGGCCGGGTGGACGTGGCGTTCAACAACGCCGGCATCTCCCCGCCGGACGACGACTCGATCCTGGAGACCGGGCTGGACGCCTGGGAGCGGGTGCTCCGGGTCAACACCACCAGCGTCTATCTCTGCTGCAAGTACGCCATTCCGCACATGCGCCGGCAGGGCAGAGGCTCGATCATCAACACCGCCTCCTTCGTGGCGCTGATGGGGGCGGCCACCTCGCAGATCGCGTACACGGCGAGCAAGGGCGGGGTGCTGGCGATGACCCGGGAGCTGGGGGTGCAGTTCGCCCGGGAGGGGATCCGGGTGAACGCGCTCTGCCCCGGGCCGGTCGCCACCCCGCTGCTGCTGGAGCTCTTCGCGAAGGACCCGGAGCGAGCCGCCCGCCGGCTCGTGCACGTGCCGATGGGCCGGTTCGGCAACCCGGAGGAGATCGCCGCGGCGGTGGCCTTCCTGGCCAGCGACGACTCCTCCTTCATGACCGCCGCCCAGTTCGTCGTCGACGGCGGGATCACGGGCGCCTACGTCACTCCGCTATGAGGCGTCCGCTGATCGGGATCAGCGCGTACGTCGAACCGGCCGGCTGGGCGGTGTGGCGGGACGTGCCGGCGACGCTGGTGCCGCAGGCGTACGTCCGGGCGGTGACCGCCGCCGGCGGCCGGACGGTGGTGCTGCCCCCCGACGACGTCGACGCGGACGTGGTGGGTGTGCTCGACGGCCTGCTGCTGGCCGGCGGCGCCGACGTCGAGCCGGCGCGGTACGCCCAGCCGCGCGACCCACGCACCGAGGCCCGCCCGGACCGGGACGCGGGGGAGCTGACCCTGCTGGCCGCCGCGCTCGCCGTGGACCTGCCGGTGCTCGGCGTCTGCCGGGGCATGCAGCTGCTCGCCGTGGCCCACGGCGGTGCGCTGCACCAGCACCTGCCGGACGTGGTCGGGCACGACGGCCACCGCCCGGCCCCCGGGGTGTACGGGGCGCATCCGGTCCGGTTCGCCCCCGGCAGCCGGGCGGGGTCGGTGCTGGCCGGGATCGACCGGGTGAACTCCTACCACCACCAGGCGGTCGCCGATCCGGGGCGGCTCACGGTCAGCGGTTGGGCGGACGACGGCGTGGTCGAGGCGGTGGAGGACCCCGGTCGGCGTTTCCTGCTGGGGGTGCAGTGGCACCCGGAGAACGACGCCGACCCGCGGCCGATCACCGCCCTGGTCCGGGCCGCCCGCTGACGGTCGACTGTGCCCCTCGTCACACCAGGGGCCCGGGATGCACCCGTGGTGACCGTCGGGTGAGGCGTAGGTAACCAGCGACCGTCCTGCCGTCTGCGTTACGTTGCTCCTCCCTCGGGGTAGTAGGCGGACACGGCCGACGGGATCTTCGTCGGTCGTTGTGGACATGGCGGAGCGGGAGGCTGCATGAGCTCGGCCCACGGGAGCGAGGAACGGCGTTGGTCGTCCTCGGGGACGGGTGAGGCCGAACTGCCCCCACTGCTGGCGGCGGCGTTCACGGCCGGCGGTGAGATGGGGGCGCGGCTGCGCGCCTTCGACTGGTCCACCACCCCGCTCGGCGACCCGGCCGGCTGGCCGCCGGCCCTCTGCCACGCGGTCAGCATGATGCTCTCCTCCCGCGCGCAGATCGTCATGTTCTGGGGCGAGGACCACCGCGCCTTCTACAACGACGCCTACCGGCCCACCATCGGCGCCAAGCACCCGGCCGCCATCGGTGAGCCGGCCAGCCGGCACTGGGCGGAGACCTGGGACGTGCTCGGCCCGCTGCTGCAGGGGGTCCACCGCGCCGGCGAGGCCTACCGCGGTGAGGACCACCCCTTCGTCCTGGACCGGCACGGCTTCCTGGAGGACGTCTACTTCGACGTCTCCTACGACCCGATCCGGGAGGCCGACGGCACCGTCAACGGGGTCTTCTGCTTCGTCAACGAGACCACCGGCCGGGTGCTCGGCGAGCGCCGGCTGCGCGCCCTGGCCGAGCTGGGTTCCCGCCTCGCCGACGTGCAGAGCACCCAGGAGCTGGGCCGGGCCGTGGCCCGGGTGCTGGACGAGCACCGGGCGGACGTCCCGTTCAGCCTGGTCCTGCTGCGCGACGGCGACGGCGACGGCGCTCCGGCGCTCGCCGGGTGCAGCGGCGTCACGCCGGACGACGTCCGGGCCGGCCCGGACGTGCTGGCCCGCCTCGCGGCCCGGGTCGAGCACGACACGGTCGCCGTGACCGAGCTGCTGGGGACGGTGCCCGACGACGCGGCCGGGGAGGCCCTTGTCCTGCCGATCACCGCGACCAACGAGCCCGCCGGCGCGATCGTCGTCGGGCTGGGCCGGCGGCTCCCGTTCACCCCGGAATACCGCGACTTCCTCGACCTGATCGCGGCCCAGGTCTCGCGCGCCGTCGGCAAGCAGCGGGCGTACGAGCAGGAGCGGAGCCGGGCCGCCGAACTGGCCGCCCTGGACCAGGCCAAGACCAACTTCTTCGCCAACGTCAGCCACGAGTTCCGTACCCCGCTGACGCTGGTGCTCGGCCCGCTGGAGGACCTGCTCGCCGACCCGGCGCTGTCGCCCGACCTGACCGAGCGCCTGACCATGATGCACCGCAACGCGCTGCGGCTGCTCAAGCTGGTCAACACCGTGCTCGACTTCTCCCGCCTGGAGTCGGGCCGGATGGCCGCCCGCTATCAGGCCACCGACCTGGCCGACTACACCTCCCGGCTGGCCAGCACCTTCCGCTCGGTCACCGAGCGGGCCGGGCTGGGCCTGGTCGTCGACTGCCCGCCGCTGCCCGCGCCCGTCCACGTCGACCGGGACATGTGGGAGAAGATCGTCCTCAACCTGCTCTCCAACGCCGTCAAGTTCACCTTCGACGGCGAGATCAGCGTGCGGATCCGGGCCGTGGACGGCTCCGCGCGGCTGGAGGTCTCCGACACCGGCGTCGGCATCTCCCCGGCGGAGCTGCCGCTGGTCTTCGAACGGTTCCACCGGGTCGCCGGGGTGCGGTCGCGGACCCACGAGGGCACCGGCATCGGGCTGGCGCTGGTGCGCGAGCTGGTCGAGATGCACGGCGGCACGGTGGACGTGCGCAGCCGGGTGGACGAGGGCACCACCTTCACCGTGACGGTGCCGTTCGGTCACGGGCACCTGCCCGCCGACCGGGTGGCCGCGCTCGACCCGGTGCCGTTGAGCCAGTCGGAGCAGGCCCGACTGCACGTCGCCGAGACGGTGCTCTGGGCCGACGGCGTCGGCACCGTCGACGGGTCGCCCTCGTCGGCCGGGAAGGAGACCGGAAACGGCCGGATCCTGGTCGCCGACGACAATGCCGACCTGCGCGAGCACGTCAGCCGGCTGCTCTGCTCCGCGTACGAGGTGGTCGCCGTGTCGGACGGCGTGGAGGCGCTCCGGCTGGCGCTGGAGTCCCCGTTCGACCTGGTGCTCACCGACGTGATGATGCCCCGGCTGGACGGCTTCGGGCTGGTCACCGCGCTGCGGGCCGACCCGCGTACCCGGCACGTGCCGATCGTGCTGCTCTCCGCCCGGGCCGGCGCCGCGGAGGAGGTCGCCGGGCTCTCGGTCGGCGCCGACGACTACCTCACCAAGCCCTTCTCCAGCCAGGAACTGATCGCCCGGGTCCGCGCCAACGTCGAGCTGGGCCAGCTCCGGGGGCAGATCATCCGCCGGCTCCGGGCCCTCGCCGACGCCGCCGTGGCGGTCAACACCGCCCGGTCCACCGCCGAGGTGGTGCAGGTGGCCGCCCGGCACGCGCTCAGCCTGGCCGAGGCCGCCCGGGTGGTCGTCACCGCCACCGGCGCCCGGTACGAGGCCGACGGCGGCGGAGACACCGGCGCCGAACCGTCGGTGGTGCTGCCGCTGACCGGTACGACCGGTGAGCAGCTCGGCGAGCTGCGGGTCTGGCGGCGCGAGGGGGACGGCACCGAGCAGGCCGCGCTGACCGAACTGGCCCGGCTGATCGGCGTCCGGCTGGAGAACGCCCAGCTCTACGAGGCCGAGCACCGGATCGCGACCACCCTCCAGCACAGCCTGCTGCCCCGGACCCTGCCCCAGCTCCCCGGCACGGTGGTGGCCAGCCGCTATCTGCCCGGCAGCGCCGACGTCGAGGTCGGCGGCGACTGGTACGACGTCATCGGCACCACCGGCGACGAACTCGTGCTGGTCATCGGCGACGTGGTCGGCAAGGGCGTCCGGGCCGCCGCCGCGATGGGCCAGCTGCGCAACGCGCTGCGGGCGTACGTGCTGGAGGGCTTCGGCCCGGGTGAGGCGCTGACCCGGCTGAACCGGCTGGTCGGCTCCACCGAGGGCGGCTCCTTCGCCACCGTGCTGTGCATCTGGTTCTCCCCGCGCACCGGCCGCTTGCGGTACGCCAGCGCGGGTCATCCCTCGCCCCTGCTGATCCGGGGAGACGACGTGGCGTTCCTGCACCACCGGGCCCTCGGACCGCCGGTCGGGGCGATCCGGACCACGTCCTACCGGACGGAGGAGGGTGAGCTGCCCCCCGGCGGTCGGCTGCTGCTCTACACCGACGGCCTGATCGAGGACCGGCAGGTCGGCATGGACGCGGCGCTCGCCCAGCTCCGGGCCGACGCGACGACCCGCGGCGAGCACGTGGTGGACCTGGTCGACGCCGTGGTGGCGCGGGTCGCCGGCCGGCCCCGGCACGACGACGTGGCGGTGCTCGCGCTGGAGGCGACCGAGCTGAACCGCTTCGCCCTGCGGCTGCCGGCCGACCCGACCCGCCTCAGCGTGCTGCGCAAGCGGCTGGAGGACTTCCTCGTCGCCCACCACGTCGGCGAGAACGACCTGTTCGACCTGACCGTGGCGATCTCCGAGGCGGCGGCGAACGCCATCGAGCATCCGGTCTCGCCCGCCGAGGCGATGATCGGTGTCGAGGTGACCATCGAGGGTCGTACGGTGACCGCCACCGTCCGGGACAGCGGGGTCTGGCGGGAGTCCACCGGCTCGGGCTTCCGGGGGCGGGGACTGTCGCTGATCAAGGCGCTCGGCGAGCTGACCGTGCGTCGTACGCCGACGGGCACCGAGGTGACCCTGCGCCGGCAGCTCCAGGACTGAGCGGCCCGGTCGGGCCTCGGCGTCAGGCGGGGGCGAGCCAGCTCTGCTCGCCCAGCCCGGAGATCTCCAGCACCCGCCGGACCTGCCGGGACGGGAGCACGGTCAGCGTGTCGGGGACCTGCTGTGCCAGCCGGACCAGCGCGTGGATGGCCGCCGAGTCGAAGAAGGTGACCCCGCGCAGGTCGAGGGTGACCTGCCCGACCGGCTCGCGGAGAGCGGTCTGGAGCATCGTGTCGGCGGTGGCCATGTCGACCTCACCGGTCACCACCACGCGGAGCTGATCACCGTCGATCTCCGCGGTGGCGGAGAAGACGGGAGGTGCGCCCCCTTGATCCACGAAGCCACAATGGCACAGCGGAACGAGCGCGGCAACAACCTGCACGGCGGGGCCGTGGCGGGGGTCACCCCGACGGGCGGCGATAGGCTGTGGACATGACCGTCCGTGCGCCGCTGACCCCAGGCACGCTCTCCCCGTGGCGACCGGTGCCCGCCCACATCCCCCGCCCGGAATACGTCGGCAAGACGCGTCCGCAGGAGTGGCGCGGCTCGCACGTGCAGACCCCGGAGACCATCGAGAAGATGCGCCTCGCCGGTCGGCTCGCCGCCCAGGCGACCCAGCTCGCCGGGGAGCACTGCAAGCCCGGCGTGACGACCGACGAGATCGACCGGGTGGTGCACGAGTTCCTCGTCGACCACGACGCCTATCCGTCGACGCTGGGCTACAAGGGCTTCCCGAAGTCCTGCTGCACCAGCCTCAACGAGGTCATCTGCCACGGCATCCCGGACTCGACGGTGCTCCAGGACGGCGACATCATCAACGTCGACGTCACCGCGTACATCGGTGGAGTGCACGGGGACACCGACGCCACGTTCTGCGTGGGCGAGGTGAGCGAGGAGGCCCGGCTGCTGGTCGAGCGGACCCACCAGGCGATGATGCGGGGCATCAAGGCGGTCGCCCCGGGTCGGCAGATCAACGTCATCGGCCGGGTCATCGAGTCGTACGCGAAGCGGTTCGGCTACGGCGTGGTCCGCGACTTCACCGGCCACGGCATCGGCGAGGCCTTCCACAGCGGCCTCTACGTGCCGCACTACGACAGCCCGCGCCCCACCGACATCATGGAACCGGGAATGACCTTCACCATCGAGCCGATGATCACCCTCGGCACCCACCAGTACGACATGTGGGACGACGGCTGGACCGTGGTCACCAAGGACCGCCGGTGGACGGCGCAGTTCGAGCACACCATCGTCGTCACCGACGACGGCTACGAGATCCTGACGCTGCCGTGACCGAGACCCCGGCGGCGCTGCGCGAGGCGCACCACGCGGACGTGTCCGGCGGCTGGCTGCGGCCCGCCGTCTTCGGCGCGATGGACGGACTGGTCACCAACATCGCCCTGATCGCCGGTGTCGGCGGCGGTGGCGTCTCGGCGCACAGCATCGTGCTCACCGGCGTCGCCGGCCTGGTCGCCGGTGCCATCTCGATGGGGCTGGGGGAGTACACCAGCGTCCGCTCGGCCAACGAGCAGGTCGCCGCCGAGGTGGCCAAGGAGCGCCGGGAGCTGGAACGGCACCCGGAGGCGGAGGCCCGCGAGCTGGCCGAGGCGTGGATCGCCCGGGGCCTGCCCCGGGACCTGGCCCTCCAGGTGGCGAACGAGATCCGGCGCAACCCGGAGGAAGCGCTGCGGATGCACGTCCGCGAGGAGCTGGGCATCGACCCGGACGAGCAGCCCAGCCCGTGGGCGGCGGCGATCTCGTCGTTCCTCTGCTTCTCCGTCGGCGCGCTGATCCCGCTGATGACCTACCTGCTCGGCTTCACCAGCCTCGCGCTGGCGCTCGGCGTCGGCGGGGTGGGGCTCTTCGTGGCCGGGGCGATCGTCGCCCGGTTCACCAACCGCCCCTGGTGGACCGGTGGCCTGCGCCAGCTCCTGCTCGGTGCCGCCGCGGCCGGTGCCACGTATCTCGTGGGTGCCCTGATCGGCATCCAGGGTGGGCTGGGCTGACCCCGGTCAGCCGGTGAGCAGGTCGTCGACGGTGCCGTCCACGGGGCGGCCCCGGGCGGCCAGCTCGTCGGCCTGCCGGGTCAGCACGGCGCCCACCTCGGTCATGTCCGCGCCGGCCAGCCCGGTACGCCGTACCGCGTCCCCCGGGTCGCGGAAGTAGGTGCGGCTCAGCAGCCCCTGCACCGTCGCCGCCGCCAGCCGGGCCTCGCCGAGCATCAGCAGCGCCTGGTCGGTCTCGTACCACTCGGCGAGCCGCAGCGCGCGGGCGTGCGCCGCGCTGCCCCGGTACCAGGCCTGCCGCGCGGCGGTGCTGAACTCGGCGGGGCGGGCCCGGGCCAGCCGCGCCAGGTGCTCGTCGCGCAGCGTGCGCAGCCAGCCAGTCGGGTCGTGCAGCGCCCGGGTGGTGACGTACCGGTCGGCGGTGAGCGGCCACAGCGCGCCCAACGTCCGGGCCTGCCGCAGGTAGTCGTCGGCGCCGGCCACGGTCAGGTCGACCAGGACGCCGTCCACCCGCCGGGTGGCCGGAGCCGGTCCCGCGCCGGACCGGTAGGTGACCAGGAGCAGCCCGACCTCGCCGGTCCCGCCGCCGTCGTCGTCGCCGTGCGCGAGCGGGCCGTGCACCGCGACGGCGAGCAGGTCGGCCGGGAACCGGCGCAGCGCCGCCGCGCCGGCCCGCTCCGCGACCCGCCACCTTGGATCGTCCAGGTGCGGGTCGGTGTCCAGCTCCACGTCGCCGCCGTCCACGGGTCACCTCCGTCGCACCGGGTCGCCGTCCCCACCCTAGCCACGCGGGCCCGCCGGGCCGGCGTGCCGCGCCACGGTCAGGACGACCCGGGCACCGGCCGCGCCTCACCCACCGGGACCAGCCGGAAGATCCGGATGTCCCGGTCCCCGGCCCGTTCGGCGTACGTCCGGTAGGCCGGCCACTCGGTGACCAGCAGCTGCCAGAGCCGGTCCCGTTCCGCGCCGGTGGCCGGCTCGGCCCGGACCGGGATCCGGCGCCCCTTCACGTCGACCTCGGCGGCGGGCTGGGCGAGCAGGTTCAGCGCCCAGCTCGGCTGGTGCTGCTGCCCCCAGTTCGAGCCGATCACCACATAGCCGTCGCCGTCCGGCACGTAGAGCAGGGGATTGCTGCGGGGCTTGCCGGAGCGGCGGCCGGTGGTGGTGATGACCAGCGAGGGGACCAGCCCCAACGCCACCACCCGCCCCCGGGTCAGCCGGCCGACCAGCCGGTCGGCGGGGACCAGCAGCCGCATGGTGGCGCCGAACCACGCGTGGTGACCGAGTCGGCGCGCCAGGCTTCCCAGAACGGACACCCGTCCAGTGTGCCGGGTCCCGGGCGTCGGCGGCACCCCCCGATCGTCCGCCGCCACCCCGGACGCCGCCGGTCAGTCGAGCCGTCGTTCGACGGGCAGCCGGGACCGGGTGAACAGCGCCGCCCCGAGCATCGCCAGCAGCGGCACCACCACCAGCACACCCAGCGTCGACCAGGGCACCACCACCGGGTACGGCGACTGGACCGGCCAGCTCTCGGCGAGGCGGCGGTTGACCGAGGTCAGGATGATCACCGCCGAGCCGGTGCCGGCGACGAGGCCGAGCACCGAACCGAGCACCGCGATCACCCCGGCCTGGCAGAGCGAGAGGATGCGGCGTACCCGGGGACTGGCCCCCACCGCGGCCAGGGTGGACAGGTCGCGGCGGGCCTCCGCGGCGGCCAGGCCGGTCGCCGCGCCGGCCGCCCCCAGGGTGATCACGCCCGCGCCCACCGCCAGCAGGAGCAGCAGCGGTCGCCGGTCCGGCCCGGACGAGTCCTGCTCCACCTGCACCACCAGCTCGGCGACCGGGCGCAGGTCGGCGGCGAGGCGCTCCTGCTGGGCCACCGTCGGCGGGCCGGTGGTGTCGATGGCATAGCCGAGCGGTCTGCCCACCAGCCCGACCCGGGCCGCCGCCGCGGGGGAGAGCAGCAGCCGGTCGACCGGCACCCCGCCGTGCAGCACGTACCCGGGCAGGGTCGCGGTCGCGGTCGGCGGCGTCGCCGGCCCGTCGGTGGGCCCGCTCGCCGTGACGGTGACCCGACCGTCGACCAGGTAGCGCGGGTCCGTCACCACCACCCCGCCGGCCCGGAGCACGGCCGACGCCGCGGCCACCTCCCCGGCCGGGGCACCGGTCAGCACGGGCAGGGTCGCGCCGTCGCCGTCGACCACGGCCGGCACGTAGATGCCGTCCGGGATGCGGGTCGGGCGGACGCACCGGGGATCGGCGAGGGCCCGCCGCCGGCCCGCGGCGGAGCGGAACTCCGTCGTCTCGTACGGGCAGGTCAGCTCGGGCGGGAGCACCGCCGACACCGAGCAGTAGTCGTCCTGGCTCACGGGATGGGCGCAGGCCGGCTGCGCGACCGCCACGACGGAGGCCGCCGGCAGGACGGCCCGGGCCCGCTCGACCACCGCCGGCAGCGCGGGCAGGGCCGGCGGGACGGCGTCCCCGGGCACCAGCAGCACGTTCCCGGGCGGGATGCCGGGCTGCCAGTCCGTGCGGGTGCGGGCGTCGTCGCTGGCCAGGTAGACGCCGACGGCCACGCTCCCGGCCACCGCGGCCATCACCGCCGAGATGGCCGGTGCGGCGGAGGACCGGTTCCGGCTGGCCTCCCGCAACGCCAGCCGGGGCGCCAGCGGCAGCAGCCGCCCGGTCCGGGCGAGCAGCCCGATCAGCGTCGGGGTGACGAACACCAGGCCCAGCTCACCGAGGACCAGCCCGGCCAGGACCGTCGTCGGGTTGCTCCGGGAGGCGCCGACGGCGGCGGTCAGGCTGCCACCGAGGGCCAGCAGCACCCCGATGACCAGCCAGCGCCGCCGGTGCCGGGGGGCGTCGCGCCGCCCCGCGAGCCCGGCCACCACGTCCTGCCGGGCGGCGGCCAGCGCGGGCGCCAGCGCGGCGAGCACCCCGGCCAGCACCGCGACCGCCGCGATGGCCGCCAGCGCCGCCGGGAAGACGCGGTACGCCCCGAACCGGGCGTGCGTCAGGTACTGCTCCACCAGAGGTCGGCCGGCGAACGCGGCGGCGGTGCCGAGCAGCAGCCCGAGCGCCGCCCCGCCCGCGCCGAGCACCACCCCGTCGGCGAGCACGACGCGACGCAGGTGCACGTGGTCACCGCCGGCCACCGCGACCAGCGCCAGGTCCCGCCGCCGGCGACGGACGCCGACCGCGAAGGCCGGCCCGACCAGCAGCACCACCTCCAGCAGCCCGAGTCCGCCGACCAGCAGGGCGTTGCCGGCCGTCTCGGGATCCGGCAGCGCGGAGGTACGGGCGTCCGACGCGTCGCGCCCCGGCACCGGCGTCCGCGCGGCGACGGCGACGCCCCGCGCGTTCAGCCGGTCGACCAACGCCTCGTCCAGTGGGCCGGGAAGGTCCACCAGCCAGCTCCCCTCGGCCGGGTTCGGCCCGAGCGGCACCCCGGGCGGGAGCACCACCACGTCGCCCAGGTTGTCCGCGAACTCCACCACCCCGACCACCGTGTACGTCCGGGCGCCGTCCGAGGTGGTGACCGTGCCGCCGAGGCGTACCCCGAGGTGGCGCAGGGCCTGCGGACTGACCGCCACGTCGTCGGGCGCGGCCGGCGCGCGCCCGGCGCGGAACCTCGCCAGCGGCCGGGTGAGCGGGTCGGTCAGGTCCAACGACCGGCCCTCGAAGGAGACGAGCCGGCCGCCGACCCGGGTCTCGAAGGGCACCCACCAGCGGACCGGGGTGGACCGGCTGCCCGCCGGCAGCAGCCCGGCGACCTCGGCGGCGGTGGGGGGTCGGCTGCGCGGCACCGCCTCCGTCCGCTCGCCCCACCAGTCCTCCCCCCACGAGCCCTGGACGATCGCGTTCTCGGCGACCCACCGCAGCTCCACGTCGGCACCGCCGAGCCGCCGGTCCATCCGCTCCGCGCGGCTCAGCTCGGACATGTCGTAGGTGACCGCGATGAAGGTCAGCGCCAGCACCGGAAGCGTGATCATCGCCAGCACCAGGGCGGTACGTCCGCGCGCCCGACGGGCCTCCCGGCGCGCGATGCGCAGCGCCGTACGCCAGGAGCCGACGGTCCCGGCGAGCCGGTCCCGGCTCACCGACCGCTGCCGGTGAGCAGCTGCTCGACGCCGGCCAGCGGCGCCGTCGAGTCGACCAGCACCCCGTCCCGGAGGAAGACCACCCGGTCGGCCCAGCCGGCGTGCCGGGCCTCGTGGGTGACCAGCACCCCGGCCGCGCCCGCGTCCACCCGGCGGCGCAGCAGGTGCAGCACCGCCTCCCCGGCCTGCGAGTCCAGCGCGCCGGTCGGTTCGTCGGCGAGGACCAGCCGACGCTCACCGACCAGCGCCCGCGCGATCGCCACCCGCTGCTGCTGACCGCCGGACATCTGGTCGGGGAAGCGCCCGCCCAGCCCGGCCAGGTCCACCTCGGCGAGCGCGGCGAGCGCGAGCCGCCGCGCCTGCCGGACGCCGACACCGTCGAGTTCCAGGGGGAGCGCGACGTTCTCCGCCGCGGTGAGGCTGCCCAGCAGGTTGAGGTGCTGGAAGATGTAGCCGATCCGGCGGCGGCGCAGGCGGGCCAGCGCCCGGGGGGCCAGCCCGCCGAGCGGCTCGCCCGCCACCAGCACCTCGCCGCCGGTGGGGCGGTCCAGCCCACCGGCGATCGCCAGCAGGGTCGACTTGCCGGAGCCCGACGGACCCATCACGGCGACCAGTTCGCCCGGGTGGACGGTCAGACTCACTCCGCGCAGCGCGTGCACGGCGGCCTCGGCGACGCCGTGCGTCCGGTGCACGTCCCGCAGCTCCAGCACCCCGTCACTCACCGGACCCTCCTCGCGTTCACCGGGCCGTTTCTCGTTCGCGACCGCGGGGCTGGCAGGAGCGGGCCACTCCTCGCGCTCACCGGGCCGTCGTTCGTTCGCGACTGCGGGGCTCGCAGGAGCGGCTCACTCCTCGCGCTCACCGGGCCGTCCTTCGTTCGCGACTGCGGGGCTCGCAGGAGCGGCTCACTCCTCGCGCTCACCGGCGGGCCTGGTGGTCGGTCCGGTCCACCGCCTCCGGCTGGTCCTGGCCGGTGGGCCGGGGTGGGGTGGGCCGGTGCCGGACCAGGCTGGTCTCGCAGTGGTCCAGCCAGCGGATCTCCGCCTCGGCCTGGAAGACCATCGCGTCCAGCACCAGCCGCCAGGGCAGGTCCTCCGGCTTGTCGCTGGCGTACTTCAGTCGGGTCAACTCCTGCAACGCCCGCATGGTGGCACTGCGCTGGGTCTGCACCACCGCCCGCACGTCCACGCCGGGGGTGGTCAGCGCCAGGGCCAGCTTGATCGCCAGCTCGTCCCGGGGCCGGTCGGTGCGGCTGATCGGGGTGGCGAACCAGAGCGTCAGGTCCGCGCGGCCGGCGTCGGTGATCTCGTACGGCCGCTGTCCGCCCTCGTTCTCCGGCAGCGGGCGGACCAGGCCGTCCCGTTCCAGCCGGGCCAGCGTGGTGTAGACCTGCCCGATGTTCAGCGGCCAGGTCGCGCCGGTCGACTCCTCGAACGCGGCGCGCAGCTGGTAGCCGTACATCTGGCCGCGTTCCAGGAGGGCGAGCAGCCCGTGACGGATGGACATGGAACCGGAGTATGCATACCTGGTATGCCGTCCGCAACCGGAACGACCTCCCGCCGTACCAGGCACGTCGCCGTCGCACGCGGGTCGCCCCGCTCAGGCCGGCCGGCCCGGGAAGGCGACGGTGAGCGGAGTCACCCCCGCGGTGCGCCGCCAGCGGGTGGCCCGCAGCGCGCAGTCGGTCAGCGCGGCCAGGGCCCGGTTGCGGTCCGCCCCGCCGGTGTGCGGCAGCGCCGCCCGCCAGAACGCGGCCGTCCGCTCCTCGACGTCGACCGCGAGCCGCAGCGCGCCCGCCCGGTCGGTCACCGGGTACGGCAGCGCGTATCCGGCGCGGTCGGCGGGGACCGGGGTGCCGCCGGAGCTGAGTTGGAGGATCAGCGCGTCCCGCCGGGCCCGGTGGGCGGCCTCGGCGGCCCGCGCGGCGTTCCGGGCGGTGCCGGTGAGGCGTACCCCGATCACCCCGTACGCCCAGACGGCCGCGTACTCGGCGGTGAGGGCGGCGGAGAGCGCCTCGGCGGGGCCGGTGGGTGCGGTACGGGGGGTCACGTCAACGCCTCCACGTGGGTCGCCCGGGCGGCGGCGATGGAGCCGAGCAGCGCGGCCCGCTCGGCCGGCGCGGCCGCGCACGCCTTCGCCGCGTTCTCCCGGCCGGCCTGCTCCGCCTGACGCAGCCCGGCCAGCAGGCCGGCGGGGTCCGCCGCCGGGGCGGCCGTCGGGCTGCCCGCCGGTGCGCCGGAGGGCGCCTTGCGGCCGATCAGCCGGCGCAGCTCGTCGGCGTGCGCGCGGTGCGCGTCGGCGATCGGGGTGAGCCGGTCGGTGAGGCTCGGGTCGGCGGCGATCGCGGCCCGGTGCCGGGCCTCCAGCGCGCCGGACTCGGCCGCCAGGGGTTCGAGCGGGTCGGGGACCGGCTCCTTGTCGTTGCGGTCGAAAAGATCACAGCCGGTCAGCGGGACGGTCGCGCCGCCGAGCGCCACCAGTGCGCCCGCGCGCAGCACGTTCCGCCGGGAATGTCCGGCTGCTCCGCCGCGCTGTCTCGTTCTGCCGGTCGCCACCGGACAAGTCAACACCATCGGTGCCGCCGGGTGGGGCACCGGCGTCGGTGCGCCGCCGGCTCCGCCGACCGGCCCGCGCGTTACGCTCTGCGCAGCCACCGGGCGCGACCGCCCCGGTGGCGTGCCGGCATGGCGGGCCGACGGCACGGTCGATCTCCGACCGTGGGGCCGCCGGCCCGGCGGAGCGGGAGAGCTGGCCGGGAGCCCGGCCGATCAGGAGAAGGGTGCGCCGAGATGACGCAGCGTGGCCGTGCCACCAGGCCGACCGGACCGTCGGGGCGACCCCGTCGGACCGAGGGCCCGCGTGGCGGCGAGCGGGTCGGCGCCCCGCGCGGCGGTGACCTCGGCGCCCGGCGCGCGCGGCTGCGCGACGTGATCGAACCGGTGGTCACCGCGGCCGGCTACGACCTCGAGGACCTCTCCGTCTCCCGGGCCGGGCGGCGGCACGTCGTACGCGTGATCGTGGACGCCGACGGCGGGATCAACCTGGACGGCGTCGCGGACGTCTCCCGGGCGGTCTCCGCGGCGCTGGACGCCGCGGAGGAGGCCGGCGGCGACCTCGTCGCCGGGGAGTACCAGCTGGAGGTCAGCTCCCCGGGCGTGGACCGGCCGCTCACCCTGCCCCGGCACTGGCGACGCAACGTCGGCCGGCTGGTCAAGGTGACCGTGCGGGGCGCGGCGGGGCTGCCCGAGCAGCGGGCCGCCGGGGACCGGCAGCTCACCGGTCGGGTGGTCGAGGCCGACGACGAGCGCGTGGTGCTGGAGACGGATGCCGGCCGCGCCGAACACGGTTACGCCGAGCTGGGCCCCGGCCGGGTCCAGGTCGAGTTCCACCGCCTCGACGAGATCGACGAGGCGGCCGAGGCCGACGACATTGACGACATCGACGACGAAGATGATGTGGAGGACGAGGAGAGGTGAACATCGACCTCGCGGCGCTGCGCGCACTCGAGCGCGAGCGGGAGATCCCGTTCGACACGATCCTCGCGGCGATCGAGACCGCGCTGCTGACCGCCTACCGGCACACCGACGGCGCCGAGCCGCACGCCCGGGTGGAGATCGACCGTAAGTCCGGCGCGGCCCTGGTCTACGCCCAGGAGCTGGACGAGGACGGCACGGTGGTGCGGGAGTGGGACGACACCCCGCACGACTTCGGCCGGATCGCGGCCATGACCGCCAAGCAGGTGATCCTCCAGCGGCTGCGGGAGGCCACCGACGAGGTGCACTTCGGCGAGTACGTGGGCCGCGACGGTGACCTGGTCACCGGCGTCGTGCAGGCGCACGAGACCCGCCGGGAGAAGGGCATCGTCAGCGTCGACCTCGGCAAGCTCGAGGGCGTGCTGCCGCAGTCCGAGCAGGTCCCCGGCGAGCGCTACGACCACGGCGAGCGGATCCGCTGCGTGGTGGTGCACGTGGCCAAGGGGATGCGTGGTCCGCAGATCACCCTCTCCCGGTCGCACCCGGCGCTGGTGAAGAAGCTCTTCGCGCTGGAGGTGCCGGAGATCGCCGACGGCACCGTCGAGATCGGCGCGATCGCCCGTGAGGCAGGTCACCGTACGAAGATCGCGGTGCGCTCGACGGCCTCCGGGGTCAACGCCAAGGGAGCCTGCATCGGCCCGATGGGGCAGCGGGTCCGGGCGGTCATGAGCGAGCTGCACGGCGAGAAGATCGACATCATCGACTGGTCGGACGACCCGGCGACGTTCGTCGGCAACGCCCTCTCCCCGGCCAAGGCGCTGCGGGTCGAGGTGGTCGACCTGGCCACCCGGACGGCCCGGGTCACCGTGCCGGACTTCCAGCTCTCGCTGGCGATCGGGCGGGAAGGGCAGAACGCCCGGCTCGCCGCCCGGTTGACCGGTTGGCGGATCGACATCCGGTCCGACGCCGAGCAGGCCGGGACGCCCGCGCGGGGCGGGGCCGAGCACGTCCGGGAACCGGGCGGCGCGATCTCGAGCAGCTAGGGGTAGACTTCTTCCAGTGGTACGACGCGCGCAGCCGGAGCGCACCTGTGTGGGCTGCCGGAAACGTGCGCCGGCCAGCGAATTGTTGCGGATCGTCGCGATCGGCGACGGGGCGGGACATCGCCTTCGACCCGATCCGACCCGCACACTGCCGGGTCGGGGAGCGAACATGCACCCGGATCCGGCCTGCTTCGCGCAGGCGGTGCGGCGCCGAGCCTTCGGGCGGGCGCTGCGTGTCACCGGGATCATCGATCACGGTGAGCTGGCGGAGCACGTTGACGCGCCAACCACTACGACCGGTCAACCCGACCGGTCGAGGGTCGCTAGCAAGGTAGGACGACCGACATGAGCACACGATGAAGTCCCTGAAATGACCAGGCTTCAAGTGCACGATTGAGGTCGCTGCGGGTGCTGCCCGCACGACCTCGAAGTGAGGAGTGCAGTGGCAGGAAAGGCCCGCGTACACGAGCTCGCCAAGGAGCTCGGGGTCGAGAGCAAGACCGTGCTCGCCAAGCTCAAGGAGATGGGCGAGTTCGTCAAGTCCGCGTCGAGCACCGTCGAGGCGCCCGTCGCCCGTCGGCTGCGGGGCGCCTTCGTCGCGTCCGCCGGTGGTTCCGCGGCGCCGTCCGCTCCGGCGGCGGCCGCCCCGAGCCCGGCACCGACCCCGACGCCGACCCCGACCCCGGGTGCCCCCCGGGTCTCGGCCAAGCCGATGCCGCCCCGGCGGCCGGCCGCGCCGACCCCTGGACCGAAGCCCAAGGGCCCGGTCCCCGGCCCGCCGCAGCCGGCGACCCCGGTCGCCAAGCCGGCGAGCGCACACGACATCGAAGTGGCGGCCGCCGAGGCGCGCGCCGCCGCCCTCAAGGCTGAGCAGGAGGCCGCGGTCAAGGCCGCGCAGGCCGCCCGCCAGCAGCAGCGCGAGAACGTCCGACGGGAGCCCCCGACCGAGGGTGGTCCCCGTCCGGGTCCGCGTCCCGGCCCGAACGCGGCACCGCCGCGTCCGGGTGCCCCGGCCGCCGGTCGTCCCGGCGCGCCGACCCCGGGTGCCCCGGGTGCCCGTCCGGGCGGTCGTCCGCCGGCGCGCGGCGCCGGTAACAACCCGTTCGGCATCCAGGGTGGCCAGCAGCAGCGGCCTCCGGCGCCCGGCGGTCCCCGGCCCAGCCCGGCGGGCATGCCGCCGCGGCCGAGCCCGGCTTCCATGCCGCCCCGGCCCAGCCCGGCCTCGATGCCGAGCCAGCGGCCGACCACGGGTCGCCCCGGCGGTCCCGGTGGCGGGCGCGGCGGCCCCGGTGGCGGCGCGGGTCGTCCCGGTGGCGGCGGCGGTTTCCGCGGCGGTCCCGGTGGCGGCGGCGGTGCCGGTGGCGGCTTCCGCGGTGGTCCCGGCGGCGGTGGTGCCGGTGGCGGTGGCTACCGTGGTGGCCCCGGTGGCGGCGGTGGTGCTCCGGGTGGCGGTTTCCGTCCGGGTGCCCCGGCCGGTGGCGGCGGTCGTCCCGGTGGCGGCGGTCGTGGCCGTGGCGGCGGCGCCGCGGGTGCCTTCGGGCGTCCGGGTGGTCGGCCGACCCGTGGTCGCAAGTCCAAGAAGCAGCGCAGACAGGAGTTCGACAACCTGTCGGCCCCGACCATGAGCTCGGGTGCCCCCCGGGGTCAGGGTCAGGTCGTCCGGCTCTCCCGTGGCGCCTCGCTGTCGGACTTCGCCGACAAGATCAACGCCAACCCGGGTTCGCTGGTCCAGGAGATGTTCAACCTGGGCGAGATGGTCACCGCGACCCAGTCCTGCTCCGACGAGACCCTGCTGCTGCTGGGTGAGCACCTCGGCTTCGACGTGCAGATCGTCAGCCCGGAGGACGAGGACCGCGAACTGCTCGCGCAGTTCAACATCGACCTCGACGCCGAGGTCGCGGAGGACCGCCTGGTCAGCCGTGCGCCGGTCGTGACCGTCATGGGTCACGTCGACCACGGTAAGACCAAGCTGCTCGACGCGATCCGTAAGGCGAACGTCGTGGCCGGTGAGGCGGGTGGCATCACCCAGCACATCGGCGCCTACCAGGTCCACGTCCCGCACGAGGGCGAGGACCGGGCGGTCACCTTCATCGACACCCCGGGTCACGAGGCGTTCACCGCCATGCGTGCCCGTGGTGCCCAGGTCACGGACATCGTGATCCTGGTGGTGGCGGCCGACGATGGCGTCATGCCGCAGACCATCGAGGCGCTCAACCACGCCAAGGCGGCCGACGTGCCGATCGTGGTCGCGGTCAACAAGGTCGACAAGCCGGACGCCAACCCGGACAAGGTCCGCCAGCAGCTGACCGAGTACGGACTGGTCGCCGAGGAGTACGGCGGCGAGACCATGTTCGTCAACGTGGCCGCGAAGCCCGGCATCGGCATCGAGGAACTGCTCGAGGCCGTCCTGCTGACCGCCGACGCGTCGCTGGAGCTGACCGCTCCGATCGACGGGCCGGCGCAGGGTGTCGCCATCGAGGCGCACCTGGACAAGGGTCGCGGTGCGGTGGCGACGGTGCTGGTGCAGAAGGGCACCCTGCGGGCGGGCGACTCGATCGTCGCCGGTGGGGCCCACGGCCGGGTCCGGGCCATGCTCGACGAGAACGGCAAGCCGGTGGACGAGGCCGGGCCGGCGCGTCCGGTCATGGTGCTCGGTCTGACCGCGGTCCCGGGTGCGGGTGACACCTTCCTGGCGGCCGAGGACGACCGCACGGTGCGTCAGATCGCCGAGCAGCGGCAGGCGCGGCGGCGGGCGGCGTCCTTCGCCAACTCCCGCGGCCGGGCGACTCTCGAGACGCTCATGGAGCAGCTCAAGGAGGGCGAGAAGACCTCGCTCAACCTGGTGCTCAAGGGCGACGTCTCCGGTTCCGTGGAGGCGCTCGAGGACGCGCTGTTCAACCTGGACATCCCGGAGGAGGTCCAGCTGCGGATCATCCACCGTGGGGTGGGTGCGATCACCGAGAGCGACGTCATGCTCGCGAGTGCCTCGTCCGAGGCGGTCACGATCATCGGCTTCAACGTGCGGGCCGCCAACAAGGTCCGCGAGATCGCCGACCGCGAGGGTGTGGAGATCCGGTACTACACCGTGATCTACCAGGCCATCGAGGAGATCGACGCCGCGCTCAAGGGGCTGCTCAAGCCGGAGTACGAGGAGGTCGAGCTGGGCTCCGCGGAGATCCGCGACGTGTTCCGCTCGTCCAAGGTCGGCAACATCTCCGGCTGTATCGTCCGGTCCGGCATCATCCGCCGCAACGCCAAGGCACGGCTGCTGCGGGACGGGTCGGTCGTGGCGGACAACCTCACGATCAGCTCCCTCAAGCGGTTCAAGGACGACGCGACGGAGGTCCGCGAGGGCTTCGAGTGTGGTCTGACGCTGGGCGGTTACAACAACGTCCAGGTCGGCGACATCATCGAGACCTTCGAGATGCGGGAGAAGCCGCGCGCCTGATCCGGTGCTGACACAGTGATCAAGGGGTTTACGCCGACCGGCGTAAACCCCTTGATCATGTCGGGGGGTGACCGTAACGTCCGGGGCGATGTTCACGGGAACCGCGGTCTTCGACCTGCTGCTGCCGGGTGACTCCCGGTCGCTCAAGACCAAAAGATCATATGTACGGCCGATCGTGGCGGCGCTGCGCCGCTTCGAGGTGTCGGCCGCCGAGGTGGGCGCGCTCGACCTGCACGGGCGGGCCGAGATCGGGGTGGCCGTGGTGGCCGCCGAGGCGGCACACGTCCGCGAGGTGCTGGACTCGTGCGAGCGGCTGGTGGCCGACCGCCCCGAGGTCGAGCTGCTGTCGGTCCGCCGTCGGCTGCACGGCGCGGAGGACGACTGAGCCGCGACCGGCGGTGCCCGCCGCGCGGGCGGTCAACGGCCGTGTCCTGCACCACCGGCGGCGACGCGCGGCGGAAACCGCCGCACGGGTAGTGTTCGAGTTGTTGGGCGGTCGGACCCGGCGCCCCGCGCCCAGGTTCCGGCCGGGAGCAGGAAGCCCTGGAGGTGGGGGACATGTCGGATCCGGCCAAGGTACGCCGGCACGCGGAGCGCATTCGCGAACTGGTCGCGTCGGTGGTGCGGAGCCAGATCAAGGACCCCCGGCTCGGGATGATCACCATCACCGACGCCCGGATCACCGCTGACCTGCGCGACGCCACCGTCTTCTACACCGTGCTCGGTGACGCGACGGCCCAGGCCAGCACCGCCGCCGCGCTGGAGAGCGCCAAGGGTCTGCTGCGCAGCACCGTCGGCAAGGCGCTCGGGCTGCGGCACTCGCCGACCCTGACCTTCGTCCTCGACGACGTGCAGGACCAGGTCAAGCACATCGACGACCTGCTGACGGCGGCCCGTAACGCCGACGCCGAGGTGCAGCGCCTCGCCGCCCAGGCGAAGTACGCGGGCGAGGCCCAGCCGTACCGGCTGGACGAGGAGGACGACGCCGAGCTCGACGCGGAGGAGCCCGCGGACGCGGCCGAGCCACGCGGCGGCGACCAGCGGTGACCGGGCCCGTCGCCGGGGGGCCCACCGACGAGGAGTGGGCTGCCGCGGTCGCCGCGGTACGCCGGCTTCCCGCCGACGCCCGGGTGCTGCTGATCTGTCACGTCAATCCGGACGGGGACGCGCTCGGCAGCATGCTCGGCTTCGGGCTGGGGCTGCGCCGGCTGGGCGTACGACACCTCCAGGCGACCTTCCCCGGGCCGCCGGAGGTGCCGGAGCCGTTCCGCTGGCTGCCCGGGCTCGACCTGCTGGTGCCGCAGGACGAGGCGTACCCGGATCCGGAGCTGGTGATCTGCTTCGACGCGGCGAGCGAGTCCCGGCTGGGTGACCTGGTCGACCGGCTGGACTCGGCGGGCGCGGCGCTGGTGCTGGACCACCACGCCTCGAACACCCGCTTCGGCGGGGTGCACCTGGTCGACCCGCACGCCGCGGCGACCTCGGTGGTCGCCCAGGGGCTGCTGGACCGGCTCGGCGTGCCGTTGGACGCCGACATCGCGGCCTGCCTCTATGTCGCGTTGAGCACGGACACCGGCTCGTTCCGGTTCGAGGCGACCACACCGGCGGTGCACGAGCTGGCGGCCCGGCTGCTGGCCACCGGGATCCGGCCGGGGGACATCTCCCGGCGGATCTTCGACACCCGGCCCTTCGGGGCGGTCCGCCTCTTCGGCGAGGTGCTCGGCCGGGCCCGGCTGGAGCCGACGGCGGCGGCCGGGCGGGGCCTGGTGTGGACGTACGCCACCCTGGCCGACCTGGCCCGGCACGATCAGCCGCCGTACGTGCTGGAGGCGCTGATCGACTCGGTCCGCTGCACCGCCGAGGCGGACGTGAGCCTGGTGGTCAAGCAGGTCACGGCGGACGAGTGGGCGGTCTCGATGCGCAGCAAGGGCGCGGTCGACGTGAGTCGGGTGGCGGTGGCGCTGGGCGGCGGTGGGCACCGCTTCGCGGCCGGCTTCACCGGGCGCGGCACCGCCGACGAGGTGGTCGACCTGATCCGGGCCGAGCTGGACGGGGCACTGCTCGCCGGCTGACTCCCGGTAGGGGTCTTTCCACGAAGCGTGACGGTGCGGACAATCGGGTGATGGGGCGTCCCCGGGAGCTCTCCGTCGAGGCGCCGCGCGGGTGGGACCGGCCGACCGTCGCGGTGCCCGTGCTGCTCTGCCTCTCGCTGGTCGGCGGGCAGTTGCCGTCCTTCTCCACCGCGGCGAACCGCGGGGTGCTCGGCGCGGGCGCGGTGCTGCTCTGCCTCGGGCTGAGCCACCGGCTGCCGCGCCGTCCCGCTCCGCGTCGGCTGGCGTCCGGGGCGGCCTGGTGGTTGCTGCCGGTCACCGTCTTCGTCGGCTTCGAGGCGGTGACCTTCGCGCTCGCGCGGGGTCAGGACTTTCCGACGTTCTCCCGGCTGGCGGATCCGCTGCTGGAGGTCCACCTGCTGCGCTCGGGCGCGTGGTTCGCCTGGCTGGCCGGGTTCTGGGCGCTGGTACGGCGATGATGCGCGCGCTGGCGATCGCCGGTTTCCTCACCGCGCTGCTGCTCTTCGCGGCCGTCGGGTGGGCCGCCCGGCGACCGGACGCCCGGATCCCGCCGCTCGGCGACGTCTGCGCCGTCCTGATGCGCTACGAGGTCGGTCCGGTGCCGGTGGGCCGGATCGCCCTGCTCGGGTTCTGGTGGTGGCTCGGCTGGCACTTCCTGGCCCGCTGACCACCCTGTCCAGATGGCGGGAAACGTGGACAGCATGTGGAAAGTAAACGTTAACTTGGGTTTGGGACCGGCGCTCCGGCGCTGGTCATGGGCGGCGGCCCCACACCCGGTGCCGCCTCCCTCCAGGGTCAGACCGACCCGGGCTCACGCTGCCAGGCGAGCCGCTCCGGCAACCCCGGACCGCTCCCCGGGCGCTCAGCACGACCGCCCGTAGGGCCACCGCGCGGTGGCCCGCACCCTGGAAGGGATCCGCCATGGCGACCAAGACCAAGACCGAGACCAAGACCACCGACGAGGCCCGCGAGCAGATGCGCCGCGCGCTGCAGACCTCGATGGACACCCGTCAGTGACCTACCCGGCCCGGCGGTGACGCCGGCGACGAACACCTGCCGCCGGCATCACCGCCCGACCGAACCGCCGCCGGTCCCCACCCGGTGACCGACGGCGACCACGCCCGCCGGCCGCGCCGGCACGGAAGAAGCGGTCCGCAGCTCAGCGCTGCCAGCGCCCGGCGTCGCCCTGCGCGGCACGCCGGCTGACCGGCCCGCCGCCCGGCCCGCGCAGCAGCAGCGCCACCCCGACCGCCACGGGCACCGCCAGCAGCGGGCCGACCAGGTACGCCCACCAGCCCCGCGGTTGCCCGTACACGAGGGCGGGGCCGAGCGAGCGGAACACGTTCATCGACGCCCCGGTGAGCGGGGACGCCCAGAGCCCGGCGAGCGCGAGATAGCCGCCGACCGCGACGGCGGCGAGCGGTCCCACGCTCTGCGCGCCGGATGCGGTGCCGAGGATGGTGCTCACCAGTCCGACGGTGAGGATCAGCTCCCAGACCAGGGCGAGCGGCGTGTCCACACCGGGGCCGGGGACGGTCAGGCCGGCGGTGCCGTGCCCACCGAGCAGCCCGGCGAGGAGCCCCGCCGCGGCGACCGCCCCGGCGAACTGCGCGGCCAGATAGCCGGGCACGCGACGCCACGGGAAGTCGGCCCGCAGGGCGAAGGCGAGCGTCACCGAGGGGTTGAGGTGAGCGCCGGAGACCGCCCCCATGAACAGGATGATCGAGGACACCATCAGCCCGGGGGCGACGACCGCGGCGGTCCGGCTGACCGGTTCGCCACCCACGCGCTGGTTCACCACGCCGGGGCCGACCGAGACCAGCACCAGCAGGAAGGTGCCGAGCAGCTCGCCGAAGAGGCGACGCCACCAGACCGGGTCGGCGCCGTCGACGATCTGGTCGCCGTTGACCGCCATGACGTCACCGTACGGCGCGCGGCTGCGCCGCCGGCCCGGGTCGGGTGAACGGCAGTGGGGTAAGTGACGGCCGGGGTTGCGGCCCTTACCCGCCCCGTGCCAGGATCGGCGGCGATGAGTCAGACCGCCGTCAGTGCCGCCCCGTCCGCCGTCGCGTCGCCCCGGCGGATCGCCGGGCTCGCCCTGCCGGCGCTCGTGGTGCTCGCCGCCGAGCCGCTCTACGTCCTGGTCGACACCGCCGTCGTCGGGCACCTGGGCCGGGTCCCGCTGGCCGCGCTGGCCGTCGGCGGCACGGTGATGACGCTGACCGCCTGGCTCGGCACCGTCGTCGCGTACGGCACCACGGGGCGGTCGGCGCGCCGGTTCGGGTCGGGCGACCGGGCCGCCGCGGTGGCCGAGGGCGTCCAGGCGTCCTGGCTCGCCCTGGCGGTCGGCGTGCTGGTGGCGGTCGGCATGCAGCTCGGCGGCGGGGCGTTGGCGCGTACCCTCGTCGGCGCGGGTGGCGACGTGGCCGACGCCGCCGCGCAGTGGCTGCGGATCGCGGCGCTCGGCGCCCCCGGCCTGCTGCTCGCCGCCGCCGGCAACGGCTGGCTGCGCGGCATCCAGGACACCCGGCGCCCGCTGCTCTTCGTGCTCGCCCCCAACCTCCTCTCCGCGCTGCTCTGCCCGCTGCTCGTCTATCCCGCCGGGCTCGGCCTGGTCGGCTCGGCGGTGGCGAACGCGGTCGCGCAGACCCTCTCCGGCGGCCTCTTCGCGGCGGCGCTGGTGCGCGAGCGGATCTCCCTGCGGCCCCGGCCCCGGCTGATCCGCCAGCAGCTCGTGCTCAGCCGGGACCTGCTGATCCGGGGGGTCGCCTTCCAGGCGAGCTTCCTCTCCGCGACCGCCGTCGCCGCCCGCTTCGGCGCCGCCGCCGTGGGCGCCCACCAGATCGCCCTCCAACTCTGGTTCTTCACCGCCCTGGTGCTGGACGCCCTGGCCATCGCCGCCCAGTCGCTGATCGGCGCGGCGCTCGGCGCCGGCGACGCCGTCGGCGCCCGCGCGCTCGCCCGCCGGATCGCGCTGGTCGGCGGGGTCTGCGGAGTGGCGTTCGCGGTGCTGATCGCCGCCGGGGCCGGCGTCGTCCCCGGCTGGTTCAGCGCCGACCCCCAGGTACGCGAGCAGGCGATGGTGGCCTGGCCGTGGTTCGTGGCGTTGCAGCCGATCGGCGGGGTGGTCTTCGCCCTCGACGGGGTGCTGATCGGTGCCGGTGACGTCCGCTACCTGCGCAACCTGACGATCGTGGCGGCGCTCGGCGGCTTCCTCCCGGCGATCTGGCTCGCCTACGGGCTCGACCTCGGGCTGGGCGGGATCTGGGCCGGGCTGCTGCTCTTCGTGGTGCTGCGGCTGGTCGCCCTGCTGCTGCGGCTGCGCTCCGGCGGCTGGGCGGTGGTCGGCGCGGTCCGCTGACGTCCCGACCGGCGGGGCCTCTGGCGTGGCGGAGGCCGGTCTCTGGCAGGCTTGGCGGTCGTGAGCACAGACGGTCTGATCGTGGTCGACAAGCCCGCCGGCATGACGTCGCACGACGTGGTGGCGCGGATCCGGCGGTTGGCGCGTACCCGGCGGGTGGGGCACGGGGGCACCCTCGACCCGATGGCCACCGGCGTGCTGGTGATCGGGGTGGGCCGGGCGACCCGGCTGCTCACCTACGTGATCGGCGCCGGCAAGAGCTACACCGCGACGATCCGGCTCGGGCAGGCCACCGTCACCGACGACGCCGAGGGCGACGTGATCGCCACCACTCCGGCCGGCGCGGTGACCGACGAGGCGGTACGCGCCGCGCTCGCCGCGCTGACCGGCGAGATCGACCAGGTGCCCAGCGCGGTCAGCGCGATCAAGGTCAACGGGGAGCGGGCGTACAAGCGGGTCCGGGACGGGGAGAGCGTCGAGCTGCCCGCCCGCCGGGTCACCGTCTCCCGCCTCGCCGTCCTCGCGATCCGCCGGGACAGCCCCGACGTGGTGGACGTGGACGTCGACGTGACCTGCTCGTCCGGGACGTACATCCGGGCGATCGCCCGCGACGCGGGCCTCGCGCTCGGCGTCGGCGGCCACCTGACCGCGCTGCGCCGCACCGCCGTCGGCGGGTTCGCCCTGGCCGAGGCGGCCACCCTCGACGAGCTGGAACAGCGCGCGCCCGAGGTGGTCAACCTGCCGCTGGAGGCCGCCGCCGACCGGTTCTTCCCGCGCCGCGACGCCACGCCCGACGAGGCGAAGGTGCTCTCCCACGGCGGGCCGCTGGACCCGGCCGGCATCGCCGGACCGTACGCCGTGTTCGGTCCCGACGGGACCCTGATCGCTATCGTCAGCGAGCGGGACGGTCGGGCCCGCGCGGAGATCGTGCTCGCCCCGGCCTGACGGCGGGGACCCGGACGGACCGGCGGGACAGCAGGGGAGGAGCGGCATGCAGCGGTGGCGGGGGTACGAGGCGGCGCCCGGTGGCTGGGGGCGTTCGGTCGTCACCATCGGCGTCTTCGACGGCGTGCACAAGGGGCACCAGGCGACCATCGGCCACACGGTGGCGCGCGCCCGGGAGCTGGGCGTCCGGTCGGTGGTGGTGACCTTCGACCCGCACCCGGCCGAGGTGGTCCGCCCCGGCTCGCACCCCGCGGTGCTCACCGAGCCGGCCCGCAAGGCGGAGCTGATCGAGGCACTCGGCGTGGACGTGCTCTGTGTGGTGCCGTTCACCCCGGAGTTCTCCCGGCTGACCGCCGAGGAGTTCGTGCACGACATCCTGGTCGCCCACCTGCACGCCGCGCTGGTGGTGGTGGGCGACAACTTCCGCTTCGGGCACCGGGCGGCCGGCGACGTGGCGCTGCTGGAGCGGCTGGGACGCACCTTCGGCTTCGGGGTGGAGGACGCGCCCCTGGTCGCCGAGGCCGGCACGGTCTTCTCCTCCACCTACATCCGGTCCTGCGTCGACGCCGGTGACGTGACGGCGGCGGCGGCCGCGCTGGGCCGCCCGCACCGGGTCGAGGGCGTGGTGGTCCGCGGCGACCAGCGCGGGCGGGAGCTGGGTTTCCCCACCGCCAACCTGCTCACCCACCGGTACGCGGCGGTCCCCGCCGACGGCGTCTATGCCGCCCGGCTGGTGCGCCGGGGGCACCCGGAGCCGCTCGCCGCGGCCGTCTCGATCGGCACCAACCCGACCTTCTCCGGCCGGGAGCGGCGGGTCGAGGCGTACGCGCTGGACTTCACCGGCGACCTGTACGGCGAGCGGCTGGCCCTGGACTTCGTCACGCACCTGCGCGGACAGATCCGGTACGACTCGATCGAGCCGCTGGTCGCCCAGATCGCCGAGGACGTCGAGCGGACCCGGCGGGCGGTCGGCTGAGCCGTGTCGTCGCCCTTCACCGGGCGCTTCCGGCGCGGGCTGGTAGGCTGGCGGGGACGTCGGCTGACCGACGTGGGGCCTCGCGTGCCTGCACGACGCCGCGGGTGCGAGGTTCGTCCGTCTCCGGTCCCAACGGGCCCCGACGACGGACATCAGTGATCAACCCATCGAAACAGGGAGAACATGGCGCTCGACCAGGAAGCCAAGGCCAAGATCCGCTCGGAGTACGCGACCGCCGAGGGCGACACCGGTTCGCCGGAGGTCCAGGTCGCGGTCCTCACCAAGCGGATCGCCGAGCTCACCGAGCACCTGAAGGTGCACAAGCACGACCACCACAGCCGCCGTGGGCTGCTGCTGCTGGTCGGCCGTCGCCGCCGGCTGCTCAACTACGTCCAGAAGAAGGACATCAACCGCTACCGGTCGCTCATCGAGCGGCTCGGCCTGCGCCGATGACGTGACGGGGGAGTGGCCGCACCGGCCGCTCCCCCGCTTGCGGTAACACCAGAAGAACCGGGCCGCGCGACCACCTGAGAGGGAGCCGGTCAGCGTACCGGTCTCCGGTAGTGGCCTCCGGGCACGCCGGCTTTCCGCCGGCCACCCGGGCGCTTCGATCGAAGACCGGCCGTCTGAGCAGCTCCCGTGTCGTGGGCCCCCCGACGCGAAGGAGCACCACCGCACATGACCGAGACCAACCTCGGCACCGAATCCCGTACCGCCGTGATCGACAACGGGTCCTTCGGCACCCGTGAGATCACCTTCTCCACCGGCCGGCTGGCCCGCCAGGCTGCCGGCTCCGTCGTCGCCCAGCTCGGCGAGACGGTCGTCCTCTCCGCCACCACCGCCGGCAAGCAGCCGAAGGAGCAGTTCGACTTCTTCCCGCTGACCGTCGACGTCGAGGAGCGGATGTACGCCGCGGGCCGGATCCCCGGCTCGTTCTTCCGCCGCGAGGGCCGGCCCAGCGAGGACGCCATCCTCACCTGCCGGCTGATCGACCGGCCGCTGCGCCCGTCCTTCGTCAAGGGCCTGCGCAACGAGGTCCAGGTCGTCGAGACCGTCCTCGCGCTCGACCCGCAGCACCCGTACGACGTCGTGGCGATCAACGCCGCCTCGATGTCGACCAAGCTCTCCGGTCTGCCGTTCTCCGGCCCGATCGGGGCGACCCGGGTCGCGCACGTCGACGGCCAGTGGGTGGCCTTCCCGACCCTGGAGGAGCTGGCCCGGGCCACCTTCGACATGGTCGTGGCCGGCCGCACCCTGCCGGACGGCGACGTCGCGATCATGATGGTCGAGGCCGAGGCGACCCCGAACGCGGTGACCCTGATCGCGGCCGGCGCGACCGCGCCGACCGAGGAGATCGTGGCCAGCGGCCTGGAGGCCGCCAAGCCGGCGATCCGCGAGCTGTGCCGCGCGCAGAGCGAGCTGGCCGAGGTGGCCGCCAAGCCGGTCACCGAGTTCCCGGTCTTCCTGGACTACCAGGACGACGCCTACCAGGCGGTCGCCGACCTGGCCCGCGCCGAGGTCGCCGAGGCGCTCCAGATCGCCGGCAAGGCCGACCGCGAGGAGGCCCTGGACCGGGTCAAGGCCAAGGTCGCCGAGGAGCTGGGCGGTCGCTTCGAGGGTCGCGAGAAGGAGCTCTCCGCCGCCTTCCGCTCGCTGACCAAGTCCGAGGTGCGCAACCGCGTGCTGCGCGAGCAGGTCCGCATCGACGGCCGCGGCCCGCGCGACATCCGGCCGCTGACCGCCGAGGTCGGCGTGCTGCCGCGGGTGCACGGCTCGGCGCTGTTCGAGCGGGGCGAGACCCAGATCCTGGGCGTCACCACGCTGAACATGCTCCGGATGGAGCAGATGGTGGACACGCTGTCCCCCGAGAACCGCAAGCGCTACATGCACAACTACAACTTCCCGCCGTACTCGACCGGTGAGACCGGCCGGGTCGGTTCGCCGAAGCGGCGCGAGATCGGCCACGGCGCGCTCGCCGAGCGGGCGCTGATCCCGGTGCTGCCGTCGCGCGAGGAGTTCCCGTACGCCATCCGGCAGGTCTCCGAGGCGCTCGGCTCCAACGGCTCCACCTCGATGGGTTCGGTCTGCGCCTCGACGCTGGGCCTGCTGTCCGCCGGTGTGCCGCTGAAGGCGCCGGTCGCCGGCATCGCCATGGGCCTCATCTCCGACGAGGTCGACGGCAAGACCCAGTACGTGACGCTGACCGACATCCTCGGTGCCGAGGACGCGTTCGGTGACATGGACTTCAAGGTCGCCGGCACGCCGGAGTTCGTCACCGCGCTCCAGCTCGACACCAAGCTCAACGGCATCCCGTCGGACGTGCTCGCCGCCGCGCTCCAGCAGGCGAACGAGGCCCGGCAGACGATCCTCGGCGTGATGCAGGCGGCGATCGAGGCTCCGGCCGAGATGTCGGAGTACGCGCCGCGGGTCACCACCGTCAAGATCCCGGTGGACAAGATCGGCATGGTGATCGGCCCGAAGGGCCAGACCATCAACGCCATCCAGGACGAGACCGGCGCCGAGATCTCCATCGAGGACGACGGCACGATCTACGTCGGCGCCACCAACGGCCCGTCCGCCCAGGCGGCGGTGGACCGGATCAACGGCATCGCCAACCCGACCCTGCCGAAGGTGGGGGAGCGGTTCCTGGGCACGGTGGTCAAGACCGCCGCGTTCGGTGCGTTCATCTCGCTCCTGCCGGGCCGTGACGGCCTGCTGCACATCTCCAAGGTGGGCGACGGCAAGCGGGTCGAGAAGGTCGAGGACTTCCTCAACGTCGGCGACAAGGTCGAGGTGGAGATCGCGGACATCGACGCCCGCGGCAAGATCTACCTGGACAAGATCCGGCCGGAGGGCGCCGAGGCGCCGGCCGCCGGTGAGGCCGAGGGTGGCGAGCGTCCGGCCGGCCGGGGCGGCGACCGGGGCCCGCGTGACCGGGGCGACCGGGACCGCGAGCGCGGCAGCCGGGGCCCGGAGCGCGGCGAGCGCGGCCAGGGCGGCGGCGAGGGTGGCGGCGAGGGCGGCGAGCGCCCGCGTCGGCGGACCCGCCACAGCTGAGCAGTGACGGCCGGGCGGGGGACGACGTCCCCCGCCCGGCCCTTCCGACGGCTCCGGCTCGCGCCCCGCGTGACCTGGAGCCGTCGTCGTGACACCCCACCCCTCGTCGAAGTGAGAGCAGGTTTCCGTGCGCCGGAGCGAGCGTTCGTCCGTCCCTGCGGGTCGACGGGGGGTGGCGCCGTCCGGGAGCGTCCGGCACGCCGCCGCGTCGGAGCCGGCCCGGGGCGGTGCCCCGGCCCGGGCGGTCACCCGCACCCTGAGCGACGATCCGCTGGGCGGCACCGTACGCCGTACCGTGCTGCCGAGCGGCCTGCGCGTGCTCACCGAGGCGATCCCGGCGATGCGCAGCGTCTCGTTCGGTATCTGGGTGGCGGTCGGTTCCCGCGACGAGACCGGCCCGCAGGCGGGTGCCGCGCACTTCCTGGAGCACCTGCTCTTCAAGGGCACCAAGAAGCGCAGCGCGCTGGACATCTCCGCGGAGATCGAGGCGGTGGGCGGTGAGACCAACGCCTTCACCACCAAGGAATACACCTGCTACTACGCCCGGGTGCTGGACGAGGACCTGCCGCTGGCCATCGACGTGATGTGCGACGCGGTCGCCGACTCGGTGCTGGAGCCGGCCGACGTGGAGACCGAGCGCGGCGTCATCCTCGAAGAGATCGCCATGCACGACGACGAGCCCGGCGACGAGGTGCACGACCTCTTCGCCCGCGCCGTCTACGGCGACCACCCCCTCGGCCGGCTGATCTCCGGCACCGAGGAGACGGTCACCCCGATGAGCCGTCGCCAGATCCAGAGCTTCTACCGGCGGCGCTACACCCCGCCGCAGATCGTCATCGCGGCGGCCGGCAACCTCGACCACACCGCCGTGGTCAAGCTGGTCCGGCAGGCGCTGCGCGGCACCCCGCTGGACACCGACCCGGCCGCGCCGGCTCCGCACCGCGCGGCCACCCCGGCGGTACGCACGAAGCCGGCCGCGACCGTGGTCGAGCCGAAGGAGACCGAGCAGGCGCACGTCATCCTCGGCTGCCCCGGCATCGACCGCACCGACGAGCGGCGCTTCGCCCTCGGGGTGCTCAACAACGTGCTCGGCGGCGGCATGTCGAGCCGGCTGTTCCAGGAGATCCGGGAGCGGCGCGGCCTGGCCTACTCGGTCTACTCCTACGCCAGCCAGTACGCCGACAGCGGCCTCTTCGCCGTGTACGCGGGCTGCGCCCCCGGCAAGGTGGACGAGGTGCTGGAGCTGACCCGCGCCGAGCTGGCCCGGGTGGCCGCCGAGGGGATCACCGAGGCGGAGCTGGCCCGGGGCAAGGGGATGAGCAAGGGCTCGTTCGTGCTGGGCCTGGAGGACACCGGTTCCCGGATGAGCCGGCTGGCCAAGGGTGAGCTGCTCTACGGCGACCTGATGCCGGTCGACGAGCTGCTCCGCCGGGTCGACGCGGTCACCCTGGACGACGTGAACACGCTCGCCGCCGAGCTGCTCAGCCGGCCGATGTCCCTCGCCGTGGTCGGTCCCTTCGACTCCGGCGCCTTCTCCGTCTCCCGCTGAGCGGACGCTGCTTCGGTCCCCGGGAGAGCGGCGTCCCGATTGGGATAGGTTGTGCCCCGTGACTGACGAGCAGGAGAAGAGCACTGTCGAACCGATCCGGGTCGGCGTGCTGGGGGCCCGGGGGCGGATGGGCGCGGAGGTGTGCCGGGCCGTCGACGCCGCCGCCGACATGGACCTGGTGGCGATGGTCGACCAGGGCGACTGGCTGTTCAACGCCGCCGACGCCGGTGCCGAGGTGGTGGTCGACTTCACCACGCCCGACGTCGTCATGGACAACCTCCAGTGGTGCATCGACCAGGGCATCAGCGCCGTGGTGGGCACCACCGGCTTCACCGAGCAGCGGCTGGACCAGGTCCGTGGCTGGCTGGAGCGCAAGCCCGGCGTCGGTGTGGTGATCGCCCCCAACTTCGGCATCGGCGCGGTGCTGATGATGCAGTTCGCCGCCCGCGCGGCCCGCCACTTCGAGTCGGTCGAGATCATCGAGCAGCACCACCCGCGCAAGCTCGACGCCCCGAGCGGCACCGCCACCCACACCGCCCGGCTGGTCGCCGCGGCCCGGGCGGAGGCCGGTCTCGGTCCCACCCCGGACGCCACGAAGGACGAGGTGGCCGGCGCGCGGGGTGCCGAGATCGACGGGGTACGCGTGCACGCCGTCCGGGCCACCGGGCTGGTCGCGCACCAGGAGGTGCTCTTCGGCACCCTGGGGGAGACGCTGACCATCCGGCACGACTCGTACGACCGGGTCTCGTTCATGCCCGGCGTGCTGCTCGCGGTCCGCGCGGTGCGCACCCGGCCGGGCCTGACCCTCGGCCTGGACGCCCTGCTCGACTGACCGGTCGGCCCGCCCGGCCGACGGGCCGGCCGGGCGGAAACCGGTCGTCGCCGGCCGGGCCCTCGCCTAGGCTGCCGCCCATGATCGATTCAGGGCTGCGTGACCGGGCAGGGCGGCACGTGACGCTGCGCCCGGTGGACGACGACAACTGGCGGGCGGTGGCCGACGTGGCGCCCCGCGACGACCAGCGGGACTGGGTGGCTGCGCTGGCGGCCCGCTACCTGCTGCTCAGCATGCGTTCCGAGGTCTGGACGTCGGTGGCCGTGTACGCGGACGACACGGTCGTCGGGCACGTCATGTGGGGGGTGGACGACGACGGTTCGCGCTGGCTGGGCGGCATGGTGGTCGACGCGTCCGAGCAGGGCCGGGGGGTCGGTCGCGCCGCCGTGCGTACCCTCACCGACTGGCTGGCCGCGCAGGACGGCCACCAGCCGATCCGTCTCTCCTACCACCCCGACAACGTCTCCGCCGCCACCCTCTACGGCTCCCTGGGCTTCACCCCCACCGGCGCCACGGCGGACGACGAACTGGTCGCCGAACTCACCCTCTCCTGACGCCGCCGCCTCGCCGACCCCGCGCGGCGGAGCCGATCTCCGTTGCCGACGCGAACTCCCTGATCGACGATGGGGTCAGGGGGTGCCGGTCTCCTCCGCGGGGACGGCGACGTGCAGGCGGAGCTGGGGGACCAGGAGGTCGTCCACGTCCAGCGCCCGGGCCGCGCCGTCCGGCTCCCAGCCGGTGCTGGTGAGGAACTTCCGGGTCGCCTCGTCGCCGTCGAACACCCAGGCCACCGCCCGGCCGAGGCCGTCGGAGCGCCACTGGTCCACCGCGGCGGAGAGCAGCCGGCTGCCGTGGCCCCGCCGGCCCCAGCGCGGCTCGACCAGCAGGTCGGTCACCGCCACCACGCCGTCGGCGAGCGCGTCGGTCGGCTCCCCCGGGGCGAGCGCCTCGGCGTCGGCCGGGCCGGATGCGACGAACCCCACCAGATACGATTGCTCGGCCTGTTCGACGGCGACCAGCACCCGGTGTGCGGCCGAGGGCGGCTCCTGCACCGCCGCGCTCCACCGCCGGGCGAGGAACGCCTCGTCCAGGTTGTCCAGCACGTGCCGGGGCAGGATCCGGCGATAGGCGACCCGCCAGGTCGCGAGCTGGATTCGTGCGATCTCGCCGGCGTCCTCGGGACGCGCCGGCCGGACGTACCCCAGGGCCATGGCACAGGAGCCTACGCAGGGCGAGGGAGACGACGGTGGCGCAGGGTGCCAGGCGGACGTTCGGGCAGGTCGTCATCGTGCTGGTGCTCGCCGCCGCGACGGCCGCCTTCCTCTCGGTCGCGGCCGTACGGCACGGCTTCTTCGACCTGAAGGTCTACTACGGCGCGTTGACCTGGTGGACGCACGACGGCGGGGAGATCTACGACTTCCTCAAGCCCGGCACCCAGTACGGCTTCACCTATCCGCCGTTCGCCGCCCTGGTGATGCTGCCGATGGCGTACCTGCCGTGGGCGGCGGCGATCACGGTGAGCGTGGCCGCGACCGTGGTGGTCAGCGTCGTGCTGCTGCGGTGGCTGGTCGACCCCGTCGCCCGCCGGGTCGGCTGGACCCGCTGGTTCGCCCTGGCCGTGGCGCTCTGCCTGGCCGCCGCCTTCGAGCCGATGCGGGAGACGGTCAACTTCGGCCAGGTCAACATGCTGCTGCTCTTCCTGGTGGCGGTGGACCTGCTGCGGCTGCTGCCGGCCGGCAACCGGTGGGCCGGGGTGGGCATCGGGCTGGCCACGGCGATCAAGCTGACCCCCGGCGTCTTCATCGTCTATCTGCTGGTCACCCGTCGCTTCCGGGCCGCGTTCACGGCGATGGGCGCCGCCGCCGGGGCCAGCCTGCTCGCCGCCGCGCTCTTCCCGGACGCGTCCCGGGAGTTCTGGACCGCGGCACTGTGGAACACCGACCGGGTCGGTGAGCTGGCCTTCGTCTCCAACCAGTCGCTGCGCGGGGTGGTCGCCCGGCTGCACCCGGAGCACCCGAGCACGCTGGCCTGGCTGGTACTGGTGCTGCTCACCCTCGCCGTCTGGGCGTGGCGGTCCCGGGCCGCGGTGGCGGTCGGCGACGAGGCCACCGGGCTGGCGCTGACCGGCGCGATGATGTGCCTGGTCAGCCCGGTCACCTGGGTGCACCACCTGGTCTGGCTGATCCCCGGCCTGATCCTGCTGGTGGACAACGGCATGGCGGCGCCCGCCGGCAGCCGGCGGCGGCGCGTCCTGCTCGGTGCCGCGATCGTCGGGTACGCCTTCCTGATCAGCCGGATCGTCTGGGCCTGGGAGAAGGACTTCACCGGCGTGGACGGCTTCCTGGGCAGCAACACGTACGTCTGGATCAGCCTGGCGCTCCTGCTCGGCCTGCCGATCCGTCGCTGGGCCACGCCGGAGGCGGCCGGGCCGGGTCGGGCACCGGAGCCGACCGGGGCGGCCGGGCAGCCGGGTCCGGCCGGGTCAGCCGTCGAGGCGGGCGGTGTAGCGCAGCTCGACGAGTCCGAGCGGGTCCCGCCCGCCGTGCAGCGGCACCCGGTAGACGGACTCCACGCCGTCGGTTGACAGGCCGGCCCGCTCGTAGAAGTGGCGGGCCCGCACGTTGTCGGCCAGCACCCAGAGCCGGTACTCGGTCCAGCCCCGCCCGGCCAGCCCCGCCCGCGCCGCCGCCAGCAGCGCCCGGCCGTGGCCGGTGCCCCAGCGGGCCGGCTCGACGTACATGGTGACGATCTCGCCGTAGCTGAGGTCGAGGTCGGCGCGGTCCTGGTCGTTGCGGTACGGCCCGAAGGTGGCGAAGCCGGTGATCACGCCGTCCACCTCGGTGACCAGGGTGGTGAACGGGTGCTCCGGGTCGGCGGTGCCGACGTCCCGGCGGCGCTGCGCCCAGGCCGCCGGGTTGAGCCGGGCCAGCACCTCGTCGGGGATGATCCCGGCGTAGCCGCTCTGCCAGCTGCGGATGTGCACCCGGGCGATCGCCTCGGCGTCGTCCGGCTCCCCCCGGCGGATGGTCAGCATCTGTCCGTTGTATGCCCCTGCGGGCGATCGGTCCAGTGGCCGCTCCGTACGACGGTGCGGCTCGTCCGTCGTACCCGTGGAATAGGGTGCCCGACGATGGCCGCACCGGAATCGCTCTCGCTCGCCCAGGCCCGCAGGGTCGCCCTCGCCGCCCAGGGCTTCGCCGACCCGGCGCCCACCGGCGTGCCCACCCGACGGCACCTGCGCCGGGTGCTCGACCGGGTCGGGCTGATCCAGATGGACTCGGTCAACGTCCTGCAACGCGCCCACTACCTGCCGCTCTACAGCCGGCTCGGGCCCTACCCGACCACGCTGCTCGACTCGGCCGCCTACCGCCGGCCCCGGGAGCTCTTCGAGTACTGGGGCCACGAGGCGTCGCTGGTGCCGGTCGGGCTGCACGCCGCGCTGCGCTGGCGGATGGCGAAGGCCCACGACCACGCCTGGGGCAACATGCGGCGGATCGCCCGGGAGCAGCCGGAGCTGGTCGCCTGGGTCCGCGACGAGGTGGCCGCCCGCGGGCCGCTGACCGCCGCCGAGATCGAGCACGACGCGCCCCGGCCGACCGGCCACTGGGGCTGGAACTGGTCGGCGGTCAAGCAGGCCCTGGAGTTCCTCTTCTGGGCCGGCGAGGTGACCGCCGCCGAGCGGACCACCTCCTTCGCCCGCCGCTACGACCTGCCCGAGCGGGTCCTGCCGCCCGCCGTGCTGGACGCCCCCACCCCCACCGACGCCGACGCCTTCCGCGCGCTGGTCGCGGTCGCCGCCCGCGCGCTCGGCGTGGCCGCGGAGCCGGAGCTGCGCGACTACTTCCGGCTGCCGCTGGCCGGCGCCCGGCAGGCGATCGCCGAGCTGGTCGAGGCGGGGGAGCTGCTGCCGGTGGCCGTGCAGGGTTGGCGGCAGCCGGCCTGGCTGCACGCCGACGCCCGGCTGCCGCGCTGGGTCCGGGGCAACACCCTGGTCAGCCCCTTCGACCCGCTGATCTGGGAGCGGGCCCGCACCGAGCGGCTCTTCGACCTCAGCTACCGGATCGAGATCTACGTGCCCGCCCCGCAGCGGGTGTACGGCTACTACGTCCTGCCGTTCCTCCAGGGGGAGCGGTTCACCGCCCGGGTCGACCTCAAGGCCGACCGGAAGGCCGGCGTGCTCCTCGTCCCGGCCGCCTGGGTGGAGCCCGGCGTCGAGCCGGGGGAGACCGCGGTGGCGCTCGCCGCCGAGCTGCACCGGCTCGCCGGCTGGCTCGGGCTGGACGCGGTCGCCCCGCCCGCCGCCGGTGACCTCGCGGTTCCGTTGGCCGCCGCGCTGGCCGGCGTGGCCGGTGTACGGTGAGGCCGTGACGAGCGTCGACCAGCCGGCCACCCCGCCGGGCCAGCAGGAGTGGCCGCCTTACCACTACCAGCCCGTCGAGCCCGACCGGTTCACCCGGTTCGTGATCCGGCTGCACGCCCGCGCGCCCCGCTGGGCCGCCCCGCTGGCCGCGCTCGGCTGCGTCGGCATGGGCATGGCGTACGCGCTGGTCAGCGACCCGACCCAGAGCGAGCCCGACGCCCGGCCGACCTGCCTGCTCAAGCTCACCACCGGGCTGGACTGTCCGGGCTGCGGCGGCACCCGCGCCCTGTGGTACGTGCTGCACGGCGACCTGCCCGCCGCCGCCCGGCACCACTTCCTCTTCGTCTTCGCGCTGCCCTTCCTGGCCTACCTCTTCGTCGCCTGGGCCGGTAACCAGGCGTTCGGCTGGCGGCTGCCGGAGCTGCGGATCAGCTCCAAGGTGATCGGCGGGTTCCTGGCGGTCTGGCTCACCTTCTCGGTGCTGCGCAACCTCCCCTGGGCCCCCTTCACCTCCCTCTACGTCTGACCGCCGCCGCGCTCCACGTGACCGCGGTTGCACCGGGCGAGCCTGGCTTGGGCGCCGGCACCAGGGGCCACTAGAGTCCCAGGAATGCCGGAGATGGTGCAGCCCCAGGTCAAGCTGATCGCGTGGACCCAGTTCCAGGCCCCGGACGAGGTGCCGTGGTCGACCGACGCCGACGGCGGCCAGGCGCTCGCGGAGTTCGCCGGCCGGGCCTGCTACCAGAGCTGGAAGAAGCCGAACCCGGCCACCGCCACCAACGCCGGCTACCTGGCGCACATCCTGGAGGTGGGGCACCTCTCGGTGCTGGAGCACGGCTCGGTGACCTTCTACTTCACCGGGGTGTCCCGCTCCTTCACCCACGAGCTGATCCGGCACCGGCACTTCTCGTACTCCCAGCTCTCCCAGCGCTACGTCCCCGAGCGGGACGCCGCCATGGTCGAGCCGTCGGTGATCGCCGAGGACCCGGAGCTGCACAAGAAGTTCGTCGAGGCGGCCGAGGCGAGCGTCCGGGCGTACACGGAGCTGCTGGAGGGGCTGGAGCAGCGCTTCTCCGACGAGCCCAACCCGACGCTGCGCCGTAAGCAGGCCCGGCAGGCGGCCCGCGCGGTGCTGCCGAACGCCACCGAGACCCGGATCGTGGTCACCGGCAACTACCGGGCCTGGCGGCACTTCATCGGGATGCGGGCCACCGAGCACGCCGACGTGGAGATCCGCGAGCTGGCCGTGGAGTGCCTGCGTCAGCTCCAGGGGGTCGCGCCGAACGTCTTCGCCGACTTCGTGATCTCGACGCTGCCCGACGGCACCGAGGTGGCGGCCAGCCCGCACGCCGAGCTGTCCTGAGCCCTTCCCCACCGGACCTCCGGTGGTCGTCCGCTAGGTTGTGAACATGACGCACGACCACCCTGCCGCCCCCGACCGGGCCGTCTCGCGCCCGTTCGGGCGACTGCTCACGGCCATGGTGACCCCGTTCACCGCCTCCGGTGACCTCGACCTGGCCGGCGCCGTACGCCTCGCCGAGCACCTCGTCGACGAGCAGGGCAACGACGCGCTGGTGCTCAACGGCACCACCGGCGAGTCGCCGACCACCACGGAGGCGGAGAAGGAGACCCTGATCCGCGCCGTCGTGGAGGCGGTCGGCGACCGGGCCCGGATCGTCGCCGGGGTGGGCACCAACGACACCCGGCACACCATCGAGCTGGCCGCGTCGGCCGAGAAGGCCGGCGCGCACGGTCTGCTGGTGGTCACCCCGTACTACAACAAGCCGCCGCAGAGCGGGCTGCTGCGGCACTTCACCGCCGTCGCCGACGCCACCGGGCTGCCGATCATGCTCTATGACATCCCGCACCGCGCCGGGGTGCCGATCGACACCGAGACCCTCGTCCGGCTCGCCGAGCACGACCGGATCGTCGCGGTCAAGGACGCCAAGGGCGACCTGATCGCGACCTCCTGGGTGCTCAGCCGCAGCGACCTGGCCTTCTACAGCGGCGAGGACGCGCTGACGCTGCCCGCGCTCGCGGTCGGCTGCGTCGGCGTGGTCGGCACCTCGACGCACTTCACCGGCGCGCAGACCAAGCAGCTCATCGAGGCGTACGAGGCGGGCGACGTCGACACCGCGTTGCGCCTGCACCGGCGGCTGCTGCCCCTGTTCACCGGCATCTTCCGTACCCAGGGCACCATCCTGGTGAAGGCGGGCCTGGCGGCCAAGGGTCTGCCCGCCGGCCCGGTACGCCCCCCGCTGGTGGACGCCACCGCGGACGAACTGGCCCAACTGCGCGCGGACTGCGCGGCGGCGGGCCTCGACCTGCCCGAATGATCGAACGATGCGAAGGACGCCGGGTGACGGCGTCGCAGAATGAGGTGGACGAGTGACCGAGGCGCACTACGAGGGTGAGCTGCCCCCGCCACTGCCGGAGGGCGGCCTGCGGATCATCCCGCTCGGCGGACTCGGCGCCATCGGCCGGAACATGACCGTCTTCGAGTACGGCGGCAAGCTGCTGATCGTCGACTGCGGGGTGCTCTTCCCCGACGTGGAACAGCCGGGCGTGGATCTGATCCTGCCCGACTTCGGGCCGATCCTGGACCGGCTCGCCGACGTGCAGGCCATCGTGCTGACCCACGGTCACGAGGACCACATCGGCGCGGTGCCGTACCTGCTCGCGCACAAGCCGGACATCCCGCTGGTCGGTTCCCAGTTCACCCTGGCCCTGGTCGAGGCGAAGTTGGCCGAGCGGCGGATCCAGCCGTACACGTTGACCGTGCGGGAGGGCGGCCGGGAGCGGCTCGGCCCGTTCGAGTGCGAGTTCTTCGCGGTCAACCACTCCATCCCGGACGCCCTCGCGGTGGCCATCCGCACCCCGGCCGGGCTGGTGCTGCACACCGGCGACTTCAAGATGGACCAGCTCCCGCTGGACGGTCGGATCACCGACCTGGCGGGCTTCGCCCGGCTCGGCGCCGAGGGCGTCGACCTGCTGCTGTCGGACTCCACCAACGCGGAGATCCCCGGCTTCGTCACCCCGGAGCGGGAGATCGGGCCGGTCCTCGACTCGATCTTCGCGAAGGCGAAGGGGCGGATCATCGTCGCCTCGTTCGCCTCGCACGTGCACCGGGTGCAGCAGGTCTTCGACTCGGCGATCGAGCACGGCCGCAAGGTCGCGCTGATCGGCCGCTCGATGGTCCGCAACATGGGCATCGCGCGGGACCTGGGCCTGCTCAACATCCCGGCCGGTCTGGTGATCGGGATCGAGGAGGCGACCACCCTCCCGCCCGAGCAGATCGTGCTGATGTCGACCGGCTCCCAGGGCGAGCCGATGAGCGCGCTGGGCCGGATGGCCAGCGGCGACCACCGGCACATCACCATCGCCCCCGGCGACACCGTGGTGCTCGCCTCCTCGCTGGTGCCCGGCAACGAGACCTCGGTCTACCGGGTGATCAACCGGCTGGCCCGGGCCGGCGCGGTGGTGGTGCACAAGGACGTCGCCAAGGTGCACGTCTCCGGCCACGCCCCCGCCGGTGAGCTGCTCTATCTGCTCAACGTGACCCGGCCGAGCAACCTGATGCCGGTGCACGGCGAGTGGCGGCACCTGCGGGCGCACGCCCGGCTCGGCATCGAGTCCGGGGTCGCCCCGGACCGGGTGGTGCTCTGCGAGGACGGCGACGTCGTCGACCTGGTCGAGGGGCGCGCCAGCCTGGTCGGCCACGTCAAGAGCCGGTACGTCTACGTCGACGGTCTCGCCGTCGGCGACGTCAGCGAGTCGCTGCTCACCGAGCGGCGGATCCTCGGCGACGGCGGCTTCATCGCCACCACCGTCGTGGTCGACTCGGTCACCGGCAAGGTGGTCGCCGGCCCGACCCTCTCGGCGAAGGGCTTCTCCGAGGACCCGGAGGCGTTCAACCCGGTGATCCCGCTGGTCACCGAGGCGCTGAACCGGGCCGCCGCGGACGGCATCACCGACCCGCACCAGCTCCAGCAGATCGTCCGGCGCACCGTCGGACGCTGGGTCAACGACGCGTACCGGCGGCGGCCGATGATCGTGCCGACGGTGGTCGAGGTCTGACCCGCTGACGCTGTCGACGCCGGCCCGCTCCCGAGTGCGGGCCGGCGTCGTCGTTCCCGGATACGGCTGCCGGGGCCCGACGGTTCAACGGTTTCCCGGGAAATTGTTTTCCGTCGATCGCTCAACCGTTCGGCCACCGGTCACGTACTCCCCGCCGGCAGGCGCACCGGCGTCGGCCGGGAGGAGCGTGGCGGATGGACCGCAGACGGATGACAGCCATCGGCGTACTGGTGGCGGCGGCGGGCACGGCGGCGGCGGTGACCCTGCCGTCGTTCGCTGGGGAGAACGCGGCGCCGCGCACCGGTGCCTCGGCGGCGTCCGACGGCGTCGCCCCGGAGGTGGTGGACGCGCTGAGCCGCGACCTGTCGCTGAGCCCCGCGCAGGCCGTGCGGCGGCTGAAGGCCGAGCGGCGGGCCGCCGGCACGGTCGGCCGGCTCCGCACCGAGCTGGGCGCGGACTACGGCGGCAGCTGGCTCAGCGCGGACGGCGCCACCCTGACCGTGGCGGTCGCCGACCCCGCCAAGGCCGCCCGGGTGACGGCGGCGGGCGCGGTGCCGAAGCGGGTGGACCGGGGCGTGCGGGAGCTGGACGCGGTCAAGGGCCGACTCGACGCCGTGGGCCGGCAGGCCACCCCCGACATCGCCGGCTGGTACGTCGACGTCACCACCAACTCGGTGGTGGTGCTCGCCCAGCCGGGCGCCGAGGCGGCCGGTCGCCGGCTCGCCGAGGCCGGCGGGGTGCCCGCCGGGTCGGTGCGGGTGCAGACCACCCGCGAGGCGCCCCGGCCGCTCTTCGACGTCCGCGGCGGTGACGCCTTCTTCATCAACAACGCGGGCCGCTGCTCGGTCGGCTTCTCGGTGGTCGGCGGCTTCGTCACCGCCGGGCACTGCGGCCGGCCGGGGGACCGGACCACCGGCGCCAACCGGGTCGCCCAGGGCACCTTCACCGCGTCGTCCTTCCCCGGCGACGACTGGGCGGTCGTCCAGGTCAACGGCGACTGGACGCCGCAGGGCGTGGTGAACGACTTCAACGGCGGCACGGTGCCGGTCAACGGCGCCACCGAGGCCCCGGTCGGTGCGTCGGTCTGCCGCTCCGGCTCCACGACCGGCACGCACTGCGGGGTCATCCAGGCGAAGAACGCCACGGTGAACTATCCGGAGGGGACGGTCACCGGGCTGACCCGGACGAACGTCTGCGCCGAGCCGGGCGACTCCGGCGGCGCGTGGCTCTCCGGCGACCAGGCGCAGGGCGTCACCTCCGGCGGCTCCGGCGACTGCACCCAGGGCGGGGTGACCTTCTTCCAGCCGGTCACCGAGATCCTCCAGCGCAACAACCTGACCCTGGTGACCGCGAACGGCCCGGCGGCCCCGGCCGAGCCGCCCGCCACCGCCCCGCCGGCCACCACCGCGCCCAGCACGCCGCCGGTCGGCGATCCGGGCGAGTGCACCGGCCAGGTGAGCCGTACCGGGCAGGTCGCCGCGGGGCGGGCGCAGAACCAGCCGGACGGCCGCTGGTTCCGGGCCGACGCCGGCACCCAGGAGGCGTGCCTGGAGGCGCCCGACGGGGTGCTGGCCGCGCTGGAGCTGCAACGCTTCACCGCCGCCGGGTTCCGCACCGTGGCCCGCGCCGACACCACCGACGGGCCGGCCCGGCTGACCGCCGACACCCCGGCCGGCGTCTACCGCTACCGGGTGGTCGGGCTGGCCGGCACCGGCGACTACACCCTGGCGTTCTCCGCCCGCTGACCGACGCCGGGCCCGCCCGACGTCCCTCGACCGCGGCCCCCGTCCACCACCGCCCGGTGGTCGGGGGCCGCGCCACACCCCGGGGGTACGCGCTCAGGGCAGCGCCGCCACCGCCTCGGCGTACGCGACGCCGGTGCTGACGGTCGCGGTGAGCAGCACCACGAGCTGGGTCGGGGCCACCCCGTGCGCCAGGTCGGTGGTGACGTCCCCGGCCAGCACCAGCGTGCCGTCCCCCGGATCGTGCACGTACGCCTTGGGCAGCAGCCGGTCGTGGTTCCAGGCGTTGCAGAAGGCGTACGCCTCGGCGAGCCGACCCGCGGCCAGCCGGCGGGTCGCCACCACCCGGGCGTGCAGCACCTCCCCGCGCCGCCCCAGCCGGCGGAACTGGATGACCGCCTCGCCCCACCGGCCGACCACCGTGCCGTCCGGCTCTACCGCGTAGCCGTCGCCGCGCCGGTCCAGGGCGGACGTGACCAGGGCGAGACTGAGCGGGGCCGGCTCGTCCTCGGCCGGCGTGGGGTCGTCGGCCGGCCCGGCCGGGTCGGGCCACTCGTCGGGCGCGTCCCCGGCCGGCAGCGGCACCACCTCGGCCAGCGGCCGTTCGGCCAGCCAGGAGGCGATCCGCCCGGACTGGTGACCGGTGCCGTTGCGGGCGTCGAAGCTGCCGGCCAGCTCGGTGGCGACGGCGAGCAGGTCGGCGCCGAGCGTCGCGGTGTCCACCTCGGCGGCCGGGCGGGCGCCGTGCCCGGGCCGGTGCAGCCGCCGCCCGCCGAGCCCGGCGTCGACGGCCAACCCGCACAGCAGCGCCCCCGCCGCCGCGAACTCCATCGCGGAGAGGTCGTCGTACGGGTCGTCCAGCCGGGGCAGCTGCTCGGCGAGGATGTCCAGCCCCCGGTCCAGGTGCCCACCCACCGCGCAGAACCGCAGGTGCGCGGCGAGCAGCGGGAACGCCGCCCGTTCCCGCCGGTGCCGGCGGTACGCCCGCACGTGCGCCCGGGCCGCCCGGTCCGGTTCGCCGCTGCGCAGCCACGGCAGCAGCGCCCCGACCAGCGCCCGTTCCGGCTGGTCGGTGCAGCCCACCTCGCCGGCGAGCACCGGCCGCAGCTCGGCCAACGCCTCGGCGTGCTCGCCCCACCCGGCGCGCAGTTCCGCCCGCCGGGCCGGCGCACAGCCGGGGCAACCGTCCACGGGAGCGGACCCGTCCGGGGCGGAGCGCCAGCGGTCGTACGCCCGGCGGGCGGTCGGCTCGTCACCGAGGTGGTCGGCGATCCGGCAGCGCAGTTCGGCGACCGGCCCGGCGTCGGGGCCGAGCCGGTCGGCCAGGTCGGCCAGGAGGGACCGGGCCTGGTCCAGGCCGACCCGGGGGGTGCCGAGGAACGCCTCGACGGCGTACCGCTGATGGCGGTGCAGGGTGTCGGCCAGCTCGGGGCGGTCGGCGCGCAGCCCCGGCGTCCGGTCCAGCGTGTCCACGACTCGGCGCACCGGGTCGAGCAGCCGCCACCGCTGGCCGCCGTGCAGGTACGCCTCGACCAGCGCCAGTCGGGCGGCCAGCGCGGTGCCCGGGTCGCCGGTCGCGTCGGCCTGCGCGGCGATCCGTTCCAGCTCCGCGCAGCGGGCCGCGCCGTCGGGCAGGTCCCGGGCGTCGGCCAGGGCGTCGGCGAGCCGCTGGTCGCGGGAGGTGGTCACCGGTCCGCCCCGCCGGCCAGCCGGCCCACCTCGGCGGCGAGCTGGCACCCGGTGGCGATGCCGCAGTCGATCAGCTGGTCGAGCTGGTGCGGCGTCACCCCGCGTTCCAGGTCGGTGATGACCTCGCCGATCACCTGCGCCCGGCCGTCGTCGTCCACGTGCACGAACGCCTTGGGCAGCAGCCGGTCGTGGTTCCACCCGTTGCAGAAGGCGTAGAGGGTGGGGACCTGCTCGATGCCGAAGCGCGGGCCGGTGACGGTGCGGACCTGGAGCAGCTCACCGGCGCTGCCCCGACGGTGGAACCAGATCAGGTTGTCCTCCCAGCGGCCCACCAGGTCGCCGTTGTCGTCCACACCGATCGCGTACCCCCGGTTGGCCAGCACCGCGGCGATCAGCTCGTGGGTCAGCGGACGCAGCACCTGCGGGTGTCCGGCCAGGGGGCCGTCCGGACCGTCCTCGATCTCCGGCGACGCCATGGGGCATCCCTTCTGAGGCGAATAACACACCGACGGCGCGGTCCGCTGGTGCGACGCGCGGACACGACCCGGAAAAGCGGCGTTCTGCCGGGTGACGCCGTTACGGTGACTCTATGGCGGGCCGTACCTCTCAGGCGAGCCGGCGACGCGGCGCGTCGCCGCGCGGCGCGACCAACAGTCGTGCCCGCCAACCGGCGAAGAAGACCACCCGGGCCCCGGCCCGGCGGCGACCCGTGGCCCGCAGCGGCCCGGCCGTCTACGTCGGACGCGCGGTCGGCGCGGTCTGGATGGGCCTGGCCCACGGCGTCGGCTGGGCGGTACGCGGCGCCGGCCGGCAGGTCGCCTCGGCCCGCGACCTCGACCCGGAGCACCGCCGCGACGGCGGCGGGCTGCTGGTGTTCGGCCTCGCCATCCTCAGCGCGGTGGCCATCTGGTTCGGCGGCGCCGGCCCGGTCGGCGCCCGGCTGGCCGACACCGTCCGGCTCTTCCTCGGCGCGATCGCGATCGTCGTCCCGGTGCTGCTGATGATCGGTGCCTGGCGGCTGATGCGCACCCCCGCCGACCCCGCACACCGCGGCCGTGGCCTGGTCGGCTGGGGGTCCATGCTGGTCGCCACCGCGGCGATGCTGCACATCGGACAGGACCCGGTCGACGCCGTCCAGCGCGACTACGCCGGCGGCCTGGTCGGCGCGGGCATCGGCGACCTGCTGGAGGCGGGGCTGACCGCCTGGGTGGCGGTGCCGCTGCTGATCCTGCTGCTGGTCTTCGGGCTGCTGGTGGTGACCGCCACCCCGATCAACAAGATCCCCGAGCGGCTCGGGCTGCTCGCCGGCACGCTGGTCGCACCCCCCGAGGTCGCCGACGACGAGACCGAGGTCGTGGTGGTGGAGAAGCCGGCCCGCAAGCGGCCGGCCAAGCGGCTGCCGCCACCGCTGGACCCGGACGACCCGGACGCCGACGTGGATGGCGTCGACCTCCAGGACACCCTGGTCATCCCGCGCAAGCCCCCGTCGAAGGTGCCCGCCAGCCGCAAGCCGGTCGAGCCGCCGGAGCACTCGCCGCTGCCCACCCGCGCCGAGCAGCTCGAACTCAACGGGCTGGCCGGCGACTACACCCTGCCGCCGGCCAACATGCTCAGCGGCGGTGCCGCGCCGAAGACCCGGAGCAAGGCCAACGACGAGGTGATCGCCGCGCTGACCGGCGTCTTCGACCAGTTCGGGGTGGACGCCGCGGTCACCGGCTTCACCCGGGGCCCGACGGTGACCCGCTACGAGGTCGAGCTGGGCCCGGCCGTCAAGGTCGAGCGGATCACCCAGCTCTCCCGCAACATCGCGTACGCGGTGAAGTCGCCGGACGTGCGGATCCTCAGCCCGATCCCCGGCAAGAGCGCGGTCGGCGTGGAGATCCCCAACACCGACCCGGAGAACGTGGCGCTCGGCGACGTGCTGCGCTCCCGCGCCGCGACCAGCGACCACCACCCGATGGTGGTGGCGCTCGGCAAGGACATCGAGGGTGGCTTCGTGGTGGCCAACCTCGCGAAGATGCCGCACATCCTGATCGCCGGCGCGACCGGCGCCGGCAAGTCGTCCTGCCTGAACTCGCTGCTGGTGTCGATCCTCACCCGGGCCACCCCGGACGAGGTGCGGCTGTTGCTGATCGACCCGAAGCGGGTCGAGATGACCGGCTACGAGGGCATCCCGCACCTGGTCACCCCGATCGTGACCAACGCGAAGAAGGCGGCCGACTCGCTGGACTGGGTGGTCCGCGAGATGGACATGCGCTATGACGACCTCGCCGCCAACGGGGTCCGGCACATCGACGACTTCAACCGCAAGGTGCGCAACGGCGAGATCAAGGCCCCGCCGGGCAGCGAGCGGGAGATGCGCCCCTACCCCTACCTGCTGGTGATCGTGGACGAGCTGGCCGACCTGATGATGGTCGCCCCGCGCGACGTGGAGGACTCGGTCGTCCGGATCACCCAGCTCGCCCGGGCCGCCGGCATCCACCTGGTGCTGGCCACCCAGCGCCCGTCGGTCGACGTGGTCACCGGCCTGATCAAGGCGAACGTGCCGTCCCGGCTGGCGTTCGCCACCTCGTCGCTGGCCGACTCGCGGGTCATCCTCGACCAGCCCGGCGCGGAGAAGCTGCTCGGCCGCGGTGACGGGCTCTTCCTGCCGATGGGCGCGTCGAAGCCGGTCCGGATCCAGGGCGCCTGGGTGACCGAGCGCGAGATCGCCGACGTGGTGAAGTTCTGCAAGGACCAGCGCGAGCCGGAGTTCCGCCCCGACGTACTGGCTCCGGCGCAGGAGAGCAAGAAGAAGATCGACGAGGACATCGGCGACGACCTGGACCTGCTGGTGCAGGCCGTGGAGCTGGTGGTCACCTCCCAGTTCGGCTCGACCTCGATGCTCCAGCGCAAGCTGCGGGTCGGCTTCGCCAAGGCCGGCCGCCTGATGGACCTGATGGAGACCCGTGGCGTGGTCGGCCCGTCCGAGGGTTCCAAGGCGCGCGACGTGCTGGTCAAGCCGGACGAGCTGGAAGAGGTGCTGGTCGGGCTGCGCGGCGCGGAGGACTAGCCCCACGACGCACGACAGGGCCCGCCGGAGGAGATCCGGCGGGCCCTGTCGGCGTACGGGGGTCAGTGGAAGATCTTCAGCCCGACCACGCCCGCGACGACCAGGAAGAGGCAGCCGATCCGGGGCAGGCTGGCCGACTCGCCGAGCGCCAGCATCCCGACCAGCGCCGTGCCCACCGCACCGATGCCCACCCAGACGGCGTAGCCGGTGCCGACCGGGATGTCGCGCAGCGCGTACGCCAGGCCGGCCATGCTGAGCACCAGCGACACGGCGAAGACGGCGGAGGGGAGGGGGCGGCTGAAGCCGGCGCTGCGGTCGAGGGCGATCGCCCACGCCGTCTCCAGCAGTCCGGAGAGCACCAGCACGATCCAGGCCATGGCGGTCACCTCGGTACACGGGCCCGGCCACCGGGGCCGGGACGAGTCGGTCGTCGTCCGGGGCGTCTTGGCCTGACCGGGTACGCCCACGACTCGTCCGGGACGGCGCCCGGTCGGAGACCGGCGGTGCCGCCGCAGCCGACGGTAGCACCGGAGGCGACCGCGTCCGGCACGGTGACCTTCCCCACCCGTGGTGGAGTTCAACTTCGCTTCAAGTTGCAGGATGGGGCCATGAGCCTGCTCTTCACCGACGACGACGTCGTCGCGCTGGACGCCGCCGCCACGGTCGCCGCGATGCGGGACGCGCTGCTCGCCGCCCACGCCGGTCGGCTGGTCGCCCCGCCCCGGGCCTCCGCGCCGCTCGGCGGCGGCCGGCTCGTGCTCACCGCCGGCCACCTCACCGGCGACTGGTACGGCTTCCGCTCCTACGACACCTTCGGGCACCCCGAGAGCGAGCAGCTCGTGGTCCTGCACGACGCGGTGACCGGCGCGGTGCGGGCCATCGCCGTCGGCGAGGAGCTGGGCTCCCGGCGGACCGGGGGACTGGGCGGGGTGGCCGTCGACGCCCTCGCCCGCCCCGACGCGACCACGCTCGGCGTGATCGGCTCCGGCCGGCAGGCGTGGACCCAGCTCTGGGCCGCCGCCGCGGTCCGCCCGCTGCGCGAGGTGACCGTGCACAGCCGGTCGGCAGCCCGGCGGGAGGCGTTCGCCGCCCGGGTCCGCACCGAGCTGGGCGTGGCGGCCCGGGCCGTCGGGACCGCCGCCGAGGCGGTGGCCGACCGGGACGTGGTGGTGCTCGCCACCACCAGCACCACGCCGGTCCTCGCCGCCGCCGACCTCGCCCCGGGCACCCACGTCAACGTCGTCGGCTTCAAGCAGGCCGACCGGCACGAGTTCGGCACCGACCTGCTGGACGCCGCCGAGGTGCTGGTCACCGACTCACCCGCACAGGCCGCCGCGTACGTCCCGCCGATGCTCGCGGCCGTCGACCCGTACGCCGGGCGGCTGCGTGACCTGGGCGCGGTGCTGGCGGGTGCGGTCCCGGGCCGGACCGGCGCGGACCAGATCTCGGTCTTCTGCTCCACCGGCCTGGCCGGCACCGAGGTCTTCCTCCTCGACCGCCTGGTCCGGGTCGCCGCCCCGCCGCACCCCGTCCGGTGACCTGCGCCGCACCGGGCCCCGTCACCCGGGCGGGCGGCGCGGGGGTCGCCGCGCGGCCCGGTACCCTCGGATGGTGTCTGCCAACCCCAACCCCCCTGCTCCCGCCGAGAGCCGTCGCGTCGCCCTGCTGACGCTGGGCTGCGCCCGCAACGAGGTCGACTCGGAGGAGCTGGCCGCCCGGCTGCACGCCGACGGCTGGCAGGTCACCACCGACGGCGAGGGCGCCGACGTGGTGGTCGTCAACACCTGCGGGTTCGTGGAGAAGGCCAAGCAGGACTCCATCCAGACGCTGCTCGCCGCCGCCGACACCGGCGCCAAGGTGGTCGCCGCCGGCTGCATGGCCGAGCGGTACGGCCGTGAGCTGGCCGACAGCCTGCCCGAGGCGCAGGCGGTGCTGAGCTTCGACGACTACCCCGACATCGCCGCCCGGCTGGACGCGGTGGTGGCCGGCGAGTCGTTCGTCGCGCACACCCCGCGCGACCGGCGCGAGCTGCTGCCGCTCACCCCGGTCCAGCGCCAGTCGTCGGCGGTGTCGCTGCCCGGCCACGGCACCCCGACCCGGGTCGCCCCGCAGACCGACGAGCACACCCCGGCCCACCTGCGGCAGGTGCTGCGGCACCGGCTCGACACCGGGCCGGTCGCCTCGCTCAAGCTGGCCAGTGGCTGCGACCGGCGCTGCGCGTTCTGCGCCATCCCCGCCTTCCGCGGCGCCTTCGTCTCGCGTACGCCGGACGAGCTGCTCGCCGAGGCGGAGTGGCTGGCCCGTACGGGCGTCCGCGAGCTGGTGCTGGTCAGCGAGAACTCCACGTCGTACGGCAAGGACCTGGGCGACCCGCGGGCGCTGGAGAAGCTGCTGCCGCAGCTCGCCGCCATCGACGGCATCGTCCGGGTGCGGGCCAGCTATCTCCAGCCCGCCGAGACCCGGCCCGGTCTGGTCGAGGTGATCGCCACCACGCCCGGCGTCGCCGCGTACTTCGACCTGTCGTTCCAGCACTCCAGCGAGCCGGTGCTGCGCCGGATGCGCCGCTTCGGCTCGACCGACCGCTTCCTGGAGCTGCTCGCCTCCGCCCGCGCCCTGGCGCCGGCGGCCGGCGCGCGGAGCAACTTCATCGTCGGCTTCCCCGGCGAGACCCGGGCCGACGTGGACGAGCTGGTCCGCTTCCTGACCGAGGCGCGGCTCGACGCGATCGGCATGTTCGACTACAGCGACGAGGACGGCACGGAGGCCGCCGGCCTGCCCGGCAAGGTCTCCGCCGCCACCGTCAAGCGCCGGTACGACCGGCTCAGCGCGCTCGCCGACGAGCTCTGCTCGCAGCGGGCCGAGGAGCGGCTCGGCTCGACCGTCGAGGTGCTGGTCGACTCGGTCGACGACGGCGTGGTCGAGGGGCGCGCGGCCCACCAGGCCCCCGAGGTCGACGGCTCGACCACCCTGGTCTCGCCGACCGTCGGCGGGGTCGACCTGGCCGCGCTGCGCCCCGGCGACCTGGTCCGGGCCACGGTCACCGCGACCGAGGGTGTCGACCTGGTGGCCGTACCGGATGAGATGATCTCGGCAGCGTCCCGCGCGGCACACGTCGGGTCCTGACGGAGTGGGGGAGCCACGTGGTGGGGTGCCGGGTACGCCACGGCGGCCGGAGCGGGGTGCGGGGATGACCGGGGCGGAGTCCACGGCGGCGGCCCCGGTGGTCGCCCGGGTGCCGGTGCTCAACGCGGCGAACGCGCTGACCGCGCTGCGGCTGATGCTGGTGCCGGTCTTCGGCGTGTCGGTGATCCTCTCCGGGATGACCCACGCCGGCTGGCGGATCGCCGCCTGCCTGATCTTCGCGGTGGCCTCGGCGACCGACCTGGTGGACGGCTGGATCGCCCGCCGGTTCGGGCTGGTCACCTCGGTCGGCAAGGTGGCCGACCCGATCGCCGACAAGGCGCTCACCGGCGCCGCCCTGGTGCTGCTCTCCTGGTACGACCGGCTGCCCTGGTGGGTGACCGCGGTGATCCTCGCCCGCGAGCTGGGCATCACCGCGCTGCGCTTCTGGGTGATCCGGCACGGCGTGATCGCGGCCAGCCGCGGTGGCAAGATCAAGACGGCGTTGCAGATCCTCGCCATCGCCTGGTACCTCTGGCCGATGCCCGCCGCGCTGGCCGCCGTCGGCCCCTGGATCATGGGCGCCGCGGTGGTCGTCACCGTCCTCACCGGCTTCGACTACATCGCCCAGGCCCTCCGCCTCCGCCGTCCCACCCCCTGACCCACCCACCCCGCCCCACCCCCCCTCGCCCCGTCGATCATGGAGTTGGCGGCGGTGACGGAGATCCACCACGCCGCCGACGCCATGATCGACCGGGAATCGGCGGGCGCGGCGGATTCGACTGGGAGGATGAGTAGCGGGGGTCGGTGAGGGAAGGAGATCCGGCATGGGGACGGATGCGAGGCACGAACGGCCCGCCGGGAGCCCGGCGGCGGCCGTCGTGCACAGCCTGCACGAGCGGCACGAGACCCTCGCGACGGTCGAGTCGCTCACCGGTGGGCTGCTGTCCGCCTCGATCGTCGAGATCGCCGGGGTGAGCGGCGTCTACCGGGGCGGTCTGGTGGTCTACGCCACCGAGCTGAAGTCGGAGCTGGCCGGCGTACCGGAGGATCTGCTCGCGGCGCGCGGGCCGGTCGACCCGGACGTGGCCGTCGCGCTGGCCGAGGGCGGGCGGCGGCGGTGCGGGGCCGACTGGGGGCTCGCCACCACCGGCGTCGCCGGGCCGGAACCGCAGGACGGCAAGCCGGTCGGCCTGGTGTACGTGGCGGTGGCCAGCCCGGTCGGCACCGAGGTGCGGCAGCTCGACCTCGACGGCGGGCGGGACCACATCCGCTCGGCGGCGGTGATCGAGGCGCTGCGGCTGCTGGCCGAGCAGATCCACGCCGTCGAGGCGGCGGAGACGGCGGGCGGCGGCACGGCGGCGTCCGAGCCTCGGGAACTCCCCGACCCGACCGACGCCGACACACCCGACGACGTGGTCGTCGCCGAGCAGGCCGGGGTCGGTCCCCGGTGACGGCCCGGCCAAATGGAGGGGCGGGGCGGGATGTCGGCGGGCCGGGCAACGGGTACGGTTGCGGGAAGGCTTCGACGGTTCAGCGTCGGCGCCGGGAGCGGTCCACCGCGCCCGGTGCGTCGCCGCCGGCCGCGGAGCGGATGGTCCCGTCAGGGGGAGGTGCGATGGTCCTGCTACGCCGGGTGATCGGTGACGCGCTGCGGGCGCGCCGACAGGGTCAGCACCGCACGCTGCGCGAGGTCTCCTCCGCCGCCAACGTCAGCCTCGGCTACCTGTCCGAGATCGAACGCGGCCAGAAGGAGCCCTCCAGCGAACTGCTGGCCGCCATCTGCGACGCCCTCGGCGCCCGCCTCTCCGAGCTGCTGCGTGAGGTCAGCGACACCGTCGCCCTGGCCGAGCAGATGCCCGGCGTGCTGGTGCCGGTCGCCGACGAGCCGACGCCGGTCGCCGCGACCGCCGTCCGCAAGGCCACCAACCGCGGCGTCCGCCACGTCAGCTCCGACGGTGCGGTGGCCGTGCAGGTCCGCCAGGACTCGCCGCTGAAGGCGACCCTGCGCAGCACCCGGGTCCGCCCCGCCGAGCGGGACGTGGTCTGCGCCGCCTGAGCCGGCCACCGCGCTCCGTGGCCGGGGTGGCCCACGCCGCGTAGGGTTGATCAGGGTCGCACCGCGCGTCGTCGGCAGCGGTACGGATGCCGGGCTGGCGTCCGGCTGCAACGATGGAGACACGCCGCGCGGCCCGCCGGTCGGCCTCCGCCCGGCACGCGACGCTACTGAGGGGACAACGCGGAGATGGCGAACCCGTTCGTCAAGGGTTGGAAATACCTGATGGCGCTCTTCGGCGCGAGGCTCGACGAGCACGCCGACCCGAAGGTGCAGATCCAGCAGGCCATCGAGGAGGCCCAGCGGCAGCACCAGGCCCTGGTCCAGCAGGCAGCCGCGGTGATCGGCAACCAGCGGCAGCTGGAGATGAAGCTCTCCCGGCAGATGTCCGAGGTCGAGACGCTCCAGGCGAACGCCCGGCAGGCCCTGGCGCTGGCCGACCAGGCCCGGGCCCGGGGCGACGAGGCCGAGGCCGGGCGCTACGAGCAGTCCGCCCAGCTGCTGGCCACCCAGCTGGTCTCCGCCGAGCAGGCCACCGAGGACCTGAAGACCCTGCACGACCAGGCGCTCGGTGCCGCCGCGCAGGCCCGCAAGGCGGTCGAGAACAACTCGATGATCCTCCAGCAGAAGCTGGCCGAGCGCACCAAGCTGCTCAGCCAGCTGGAGCAGGCCAAGATGCAGGAGAGCGTGGCCCGCTCGCTGGAGTCGATGTCCTCGATGACCGCGCCCGGCACCACCCCCTCGCTGGACGAGGTGCGGGACCGGATCGAGCGCCGCTACGCCACCGCGATGGGCCGCGCCGAGCTGGCCGGCAACTCCGTCGAGGGACGGATGCTGGAGATCCAGAAGGCGACCCTCGACTCCGCCGGATCGGCGAGACTGGAACAGATCCGGTCGAGCATGGCCGGCGAGCAGCTCGCCGGCCGGTCGGACCGTCCCGCGGTGTCGCAGGCCGGCCCCGCCACCGACCCGGCCGCCGCCGCCCGGCTCGACGAGATCCGGGCCAGCATGAGCCGGGAACGCGGTACCGGAGACAGCACCGCCACGGGCTGAGCGCGAGGAGACACCGATGGCCGACGAGCGGGCCCGACACTTCCGACGACTGCGCCGGCTGCGGCGCTCCGCCCGACGGTGGAGCGTCCTGGCCGGCGGGCTCGGCGGGGCCGCCGCCGTGCTCACCCCGTACGCCGGGCTCGGGCTGCCGGACGCGGCCTGGGCCGGTGCCGCCGGCAGCGCCATCGCCGTCACCGTCTGGCGCTGGCTCGACCTGCGCGCGCTGGCCGCCGTGCCCGCGCCGCCCGCCCTCGAACCCGCCGAAGCCGCCGCCCGGTCCCGGGCGCGGCTGGTGTCCGCCGTCGAGCGGCTGCCCGTCGGCCCCGGCGTGCTCGCCGAGGTACGCCGGGTCCGCGCCCGGTTCGCCCTGCGCGGCACCACCGCCGCCGACGCCTGGGCCCGGCTGGACCGGGCCGCGCTCACCCTCGCCGGGATGGCCGGCCGGCTGACCGGGCTGGCCGAGCCGGCGGTCCGCGAGGCCGCCGACGCGGACCGGTCGCTGCGGGACCTGGCCGGCCGGGTGGCCAGCGTGGAACGTGCCCTCGCACTCGCCCCCGCCGAGGCCCGGCCCCCGCTGGCCGAGGCGCACGGCACCCTGGTCGCCCAGTTGGACGCCGGGGTGGCGGCGTACGAGCGGCTGGTCGTCGCGGCGGCCGGCTACGTCGCCGAGGACGCCCGGCCGAGCGGCCCGCACCCGGCCGCCTCCCGACTCACCGAGGCCACCGACCTGCTGCACGGCGTCGCCTCCGCCCTCGCCGAACTCCGCACCGGCCACACCCCCCTCCGCACCCCCTGACCCCCGTCGCGCACTTTCTCGTATTCGCTGTCGACCGGGCCCTCGTTCAGGGCAGTTGCGGGGCGGGTCAGGGCGGGGTGGTGACGGCGGCGGGGGTGGTCCAGGGGGACGTGCCGACGACGTTGAAGGCGCGGACCCGGTAGTGGTAGGTGACGCCCCGCGCCAGACCGGTGTTGGTGAAGCCCCGGCCGGTGACCGTGAACGCGGCCAGCTCGCCACGGAACGCCGGGTCGGTGGCGCGTTCCACCACGAAGCCCGCACCCGGACCGGGGGGCGGGCCCGCCGACCAGCTCAGGACCACCGTCGCGGTGTCCGGTCCGGGCACGGCGACGAGGACACCCACCCCGCCGGGGGCCGTCGGCCGGGGCGGCGTGGTCACCACGGCCACCGTCGACCAGGGTGAGGCCGCGCCCAGGTACGTGGTCCGCACCCGGTAGTAGTACGTGGTGTCCGGGGCCACCGCCGCGTCCACATGGCTGTCGCCGACCCCGATCGCGGTGGTGGCCGGCCCGCTGGTGAACGTCGGGTTCGTCGCCCGCTGCACGTCGACGCCGGTGGCGAAGGAGCGGTTCGCCCAGCGCAGCGCCACCCGCAGCGGCGCGGCCGGCGGGACCGTCGCGGTGACCTTCGCCGGCGCGGTCAGCCGCACCGACGCGGGGACGCTGTTCGACCAGGCCGAGCAGCTCACCGCGTTCTCGGCGCGGATCCGGTAGTGGTAGGTCACGCCCGGCGTCACCGTCGCGTCGGTGTACCGGGTCGCGCCCGCCGCCACGGTCAGCTCGGTCAACCCGGCCGTGAAGCCCGGGTCGGTGGCGCGTTGCAGCAGGTGGCAGCTCGCCGGGGGAGCACCGCCGTTGCCGGTCCAGGCCAACGCGACGGCCGGCAGCGCGGTCGCCGAACCGGGCGCCGGGGTGGCGGTCAGCCCGGTCGGCGCCCGAGGCGAGACCCGCAGCACCAGCGGACGGCTCATGCCCTGGTCGCGCAGCCCGGCCGCCTGGCTCTGCCAGCGGTACTCCCAACCCAGGTTGACCAGATGGTTCACCACCGTCGCCGGTTGCCCGTCCACCGGGCTGACCGGGGTGGCGTCGAGTCGTACGCCCGCCGGCCGGGTCGGGTCGAGCAGCCGTACGCTGTCGCCGAGCTTGAACGGCAGCGGGGGCGGGACGGGGCGCAGCGCGACGATCACGTCCTCCCGGGGGTTGACCCGGAACGTCTCCTTCCAGCCCAGTTCGCCGCCGTCCGGCGGACGGACCGCGCCGTCCCAGCCCACCCGGTTGACCAGCTGCACGTCGCAGCCACTCACGTGCACCACCTGGGTCTGCGGGGCGTCACCGACGATCCGCCAGAGCTGGGTGCCGTCGCCGGGCGCGCCGACCGGCGTGGTGGGCTCGGTGACCGACAGCACCTCGGTGGCCGGGTCGGCCGGGCCGAGCGGCAGGGTGCCCGGGGTGAGCGGACCGGCCTGCGGGTGCCGGACGCCCAGCCGACCGACCGCCCGGCCGTGCCGGGGCTCGAAGACCTGCCCGACCGTCTTCACCGTCACCGGCAGGGTCACCGGGCTGACCGCGCCGACCGGCGTGAAGCTGACCGTGGTGGCGTGCGCCGGCACCAGCGTCTCCCGGAGCGTCCGGGTGCCGAAGGCCCGGTCGTAGGCGGGCTGCGGCACGATCGGCGGCCGCTGGCTGGCCGCGTACGCGCCGGGGAGGCGTTCGGCGAGCCGGGTCAGGTCGTACCGGGCGGCCGGGGTGCCGGTCACCCGGAACTGGAGCAGGGTCCGGGTGTTCGGGCCGTACCCGGGGCGGGTCGGCGGGAGCCCGCCCGAGGCGGTGCGGTCCGGGGCGTCGGTGTGGTGGTCGTACCGGGGGTCGAAGCGGGGCAGCGGCGCCGGGCAGTCGTTGTAGAGGATCAGGGTGCTGCCCGGTGGCACGGCCGAGAAGTCGACCACCACGTCGGCCCGTTCGCCGGGCGCGAGCAGCAGGGTGTGCCCGTCGACGTTGAGCACCGCCGGGTCCTGCCGGTCCACCCGGAAGCCGACCGGACGGTTCGGCAGCACCACCGGGGCGGGGAGCAGACCGCACTCGTTGCCGATCCGGACGAACTCCGGGCCGGCCGCCCGCGGGTCGGGCACCCCGCCGTCGCGCCCGTCCGTCGGCCAGTACGGCGGCCGGTCCGCCGCCCGTACCGCCTCCACCATCGGCACCTCACCCGTGTCCGGGTCGGCCGGACCGCCGTCGTCGCCCTCGTCCGGGCCGTCGGCGCGGGCCCGGTAGAGCTGGAGGTTGAGGCTGCGGTCCGCGCACGCGTTGAGCACCCGGAACCGGTACGCCTTCGGCTCCACTACCAGGTAGGGGTAGGCCACCCCGTTGACCAGCGGAGTGTCCCCGTACGCCTCGGGCACCGCCGACGGGTGCGGCACGCCCGGGGTCAGCGGCGGCTCGTCGGGTTCGGCGACCGGGTCGTGGTGCGGGTTCGGCACCGGGGCGACCCACGGGCTGCCGGTGCCGTCCGGGTCGTGCGTCCACGGCCCGTAGTCCCACCGCCCGGTCGGGTTCACCCCGTCGGTCCGGTACGGATTCTGCCGCGACTGGTAGACGTGCGGGTGCCAGAGGCTGCCCCGGGCCCCCCAGCGGTCCCGGTCCCACGTCGGGTCCTGGGCGGCGAGCTGGGCGTCGTCCGGCACGAAGGTCTTGTCCTGGATCACCAGCGGCAGCTCCTCGGCGGGGAGCACGCCGTCGTCGACGAGGCGCTCCTCGGCCGCGTCGGTGAGCACACAGAGCGCGAGCTGTCCGGAATAGACGGTGAGCCGGGAGAGCCCGAGGGTGTTGTCGTGCAGCCACATCAGCCGGCCGCTCTGCTCGTTCGGGAAATAGAGCGTGACCGCCCCCGCCCCGGGCGGCGGCATGTCCGGCACCGGCACCGTGCCCACCCCGGTCGGGTACGGGGTGATCTCACCGGCCGGGGTGATCCACTGCCACGGGTTGCCGGCGCTGATCCAGCCGGTCTGCGCCCCGGCCAGGTGCGGCACCGCCCGGTTCTGCGGGTACGGCGCCGGCCCGTCCAGCGGCCCGACACCCGCCCCGTCCACCGTCCCGTCCACCGGCAGGAACAGCTCACCGGCCCGGCCGGTGGGGAGCTGGTTGATGAACTTGATCCGGACCGGGCGACCCCGCCGCGCCCGGATCAGCGGGCCCAGGTGCCAGGGCCGTTCCGGCGGGCTGACCGTGTTGTGCCCGGTCGCGTCGGTGCCCAGGTTGAGCTGGCGGTAGCCGCGCAGCCGGGTCGCCGGCAGGTCCCGGTGCAGCTGCTGGGCGTACTCCTGGAGCCCGATCTCGTAGTAGTCGCAGCCCGGCCAGGTGATGGTGTCCGGCACCGCCACCGGCAACCGCGCGCCCGGCCCGCCAGGCAGCGGCAACGGGTCGACGAACTTGCGGATGCCGGTGCCCGGCACCACCCGCCCGTCGCGGTCCGACACCGGCAGCGGGCTGGCCGCGAAGTTCGGCACCGGGCCGAAGCAGCGCGGCGCGACCGCCGGGTCCAGGCTGGGCCGGGCGGGCCCGGTCTCGGCGACCCGGGCGGCCGGCACGGTCGGCGGGTGGTCCTCGCCGGTCCGGGCGGTGCGGTCCGCCCAGCCTGGCCGGAGTCTGCGGAACAGGGCCATGGCTCTCCCCGGGGCCGGGGCGCGCCGGCCACCACCCCGACGTGGCGGACGGCTGCCTGCTGACGATCGGTGAGCAGTCCACCGCAGCATGCGACGTCGGACCCGGGGGAGGGAAGTACCCAATCGTCCGTATCTTGGGGGATCTTGCCGGTTCGTGGAATTTCCACGCTCTGTCGGCCGGGTCAGGCGCGATCCGGCTGGCAGACCGGGCACCAGTAGGTCACCCGTTCGCCCAGCTCCTCCTTACGGATCGCGGTGCCGCACCGGCGGCACGGCTGCGCCCGGCGGCCGTACACGTAGCTGGTCTGGCCCCGGTGTAGCGACCCGGTGGTGCTCTGCGTCCACCGGCCCCGGTTCGCGGCCAGCAACCGCTGCGCGAGGGTGACCGTCCCGGACAGGTCGGGCACCGCGCCGACCGGCGTCCAGGGCGACACGCCGCGCAAAAAGAGCAGCTCGCACTTGTAGAGGTTGCCCACGCCGGCCAGGTTGCGCTGGTCCAGCAGGGCCTCGCCGATCGTCTCGTCCGGGTGCGCGGCGAGCCGGCGGACCGCCTCGGCCGGATCCCAGTCCGGGCCGAGCAGATCCGGGCCCAGATGGCCGACCAGCGACCCCTCCTCGGCCGTCGGCACCAGGGCCAGCTCGTGCAGGTGGTAGCCGACCGCCACCGCGACCGCCGAGCGGAGCACCACCCGGATCAGATGCGCCGGCCGCCCCGTCCACCGCTCACCCGGCGCGTACGCCCGCCACGCGCCGTCCATCCGCAGGTGCGAGTGCAACGTCCAGTCCCGCCGACCCTCACCCTCCGGACCGTCGGCACCCTCGGGAAGCTCGGCGTCGGTCGGGGCGGTGAGGCGGAGCAGCAGGTGCTTGCCCCGGCTGGCCGACTCGCGCACGGTCCAGCCGGTCAGGTCGGTGGCGGCCAGCTGCGGCACCCGGAAGTCGGAGCCGGTCAGCCGGGCGCCGGCCAGCGCGCGTTGCAGGACGCGGGCGGTGTTCCAGACGGTGTCGCCTTCGGGCACCCGTCCATCCTCCCTCGCCCGCCTCGACCGCGCCTCCTGGCCAGGGCATTCCCGGCGGCGTCCAGCGCCGGGGTCCCGGGTCCCCGCGGACCGGGCGGCTCGCCTCGTCGCAGCCGGTCAGGGGCGCTCGTCCGGCCGGGCCGGGCGGACCATGTCCTGGTAGCGCGGGTGGCTGGCGCCGTAGACGGCGAAGTTGAGCCGGGCGTGGGAGAGGCTCAGGTCGCCGTTCGGGCCGCCGCGCACCACGTCCGCGTCGGCGTCGGACTGGCCGTCGTCGGTCCAGAAGCAGACCGGACAGGTGCCCCCACCGGTCCGGGAGGCGCAGCAGGGACAGGCGGCAGCAACACTGTGATCACCCACCGGAGCAGCATTCCACAGACGACGCTCACCCGGCGACGGCCGATCTCAGCTGCCGGTCACCGCCACCACCACACCGGGACGTACGCCGAGCAGGTCGGCCGCGCGGCCGGTGTTCACCGCGACCGCCACCAGGCCGGCCGAGTCGACGTACACCACCAGGTCACCGACCGGGGCGTCGCCGAAGGTGCGTCCGTGGGCCGCCGGCCGCCCCGCCACCCGCACCCGCGACGGCAGCGACGCCAGCAGCGCACCCGGCGCCGCGAGCTGCACGTTCCCGAAGTGGTCCACGGTCAGCACCTCGGCGTCGAACCCGTCGGCGGTCGACCGGACCACCGGCTCGGGCAGGCGGACCAGACTCCCGGGCTCCACCGCCGGACCCGCCCCGTCCAGCGGGGCGCCGAGCGCGAGCCGGGCCGCCACCGGAGCGAACACGTCCCGACCGTGGAAGGTGCGGGACACCGCCGGCCCCAGCCACTCCGGGTTGGTCAGCTCGACCGCCGCGGTGATCCCGCCGAGCGCCGCGGCGGCGTCCGGCAGCAGCCCGTTGTCCGGCCCCACCAGCAGTCCGCCGGGCGTCGCCAGGGCCACCCCGCGCCGGGTCGTGCCGACGCCCGGGTCCACCACCGCCACGTGCACCCCGACCGGCAGGTGGGGCACCGTCTGGGCGAGCACCGCCGCGCCCCGTCGGACGTCCGCCGGGGGGATCAGGTGGGTCACGTCGAGCACCCGGGCCGCCGGGGCGAGCCGGGCGATCGCCCCGTGGCAGGCCGCCACGAACCCGTCGGCGAGGCCGTAGTCGGTCATCAGCGAGATCCACCGTACGTCGGTCACGGCCGACCCCCGGTCCGCCTGCCCGTCGGCACCGACCCCTCGTACGCCCTGCTGGTGCCGTGACCGGGGTGCCAGCCGTCGCTGGGGTGCGGGCCGCGCCGCCCGCGTTCGTGCGGGACCGTCACCGCGTCGTGATCGCGCGCCCCCGCGGGTCGCACCTCGTTCGTGCCCATCACACCGTCCCGTGCTCGATGTCCGGCCGGGCCACCCTACCCGCCCTCAGTGGCCCCATCCCGCCGCTCACCCTGACCCGCTTCCGCCTTCGCCTGCTTCCGCTTCGCCTGCTTCCGCTTCGCCCCACCCTCGCCCGCTCACCGTTGTCCGCCCCCGCCCCCGCCCCGGCCCCCGTCCCGCCCCCGCCTCCGCCGCCTCCGCCGCAAGATCGTGCTCGATCCAGGATGTAGTGGCCTTCAACGCCCTCTGATGCCACTCGATCCACGATCAAGCACGATCTTGGTGCGGGGTGCGGGGTGCGGGGTGCGGGGTGCGGGGTGCGGGGTGCGGGGTGCGGGGTGCGGGGTGCGGGGTGCGGGGTGCGGGGTGCGGGGTGCGGGGTGTCGTGGGGCGGTGCGGGGGTCAGCCGCGCAGACGCAGCCCGCGCGGGGTGGCCCGGAAACCGGCGGCGGTCAACGCGTCGCGCAGCGGGGAGGAGTGCACCGCCTCGCCGTCGGCCCGCTCCACCGACATCGCGCCGAGCGCGCCGGAGTGCACCGCGTCGGCGAGTGCCTTGCCCGCCGCGGCGAGCGTGTCGCCGTCGTCGGTGAAGGAGAGGATCGTCCGCCCGCCCCGCTCGACGTAGAGCACCAGGTCGCCGTCGACCACCACGACCAGGGCACCGGCCTTCCGCCCGGCCCGGTGCCCGGTGGCCGGCGCGGCGCCGTCGCCCGAGTCGACCACCCGCTCCGGCCAGGGCAGCGCCGCGCCGTACGGGTTGGCCGGGTCGGTGGCGGCGAGCACCAGGGCGGGCCCGCCCCGGCCGCGACCGCCGTCGTTCGGATCGGCGAGGGCGCGGATCCGGTCCACCGCGCCGGGCACGGCGAACTGCGCCGCGCCGAGGCCCTCGACGAAGTAGCCGCGCCGGGCCGCCCCGCGTTCCTCCAGCGCGGAGAGCACCGGATAGACCGCGGCGAAGCCGCCGACCACCTGCTCGGCCATGACCGCGCCCCGGGTCACCACGCCGTGCCGTTCCAGCAGCAGGTCGGCGAGGGCGGCAGCCCGGCGGGTGGGGTCGAGGTCGCGCTCGGGCAGCCGGGACCAGCGGCCGGCCACGGTCGGCGGGCCGCTGCGGCTGGGCAGCGCCACCCGGCCGGGCCGGCGGTAGCGGGTACGCGGTGCGGAGGGGCGGGACCGGTGGGCGCCCCCGCCGCCGAGCGCCGCCCGCAGCGGGGCGAGGGTGTCGTTGGTGAGGTGACCGGCCCAGACCAGGTCCCAGACGGCGGCGCTCAACGCGGTGTCGTCGGTGGCGCCGACCCGGTCCGACAGGGACCGGAAGAAGAGCGCCTGCCCGTCGGCGAGCGCGTCGAGCACGGACTCGTGCAGCGGGGTCAGGGTCAGCGCCTCCTCCGGCGGGGGAAGCAGCAGCGGCGCGGCGTCCGCGTACGCCAGGGTGACCCAGCCGTCGCCGCCGGAGATCGCCCCCGACCCGGCCCACACCACCTCGCCGCTGGCGCAGAGCTCGTCGAGCTGGGCGGGGGAGTAGTCGGCGACCCGGGCGGGCAGCACCAGCCGTTCCAGCGCGGACGCGGGCACCGCCGTGCCCTGGAGCTGCTCGACGGTGGCGGCGAGGGCCTCGACGCCCCGGGCCGACGAGCCGACCTGCTGCCAGCGGGGCAGGAACGCGGCCAGCGCCCGGGGCGGCACCGGTTCGATCTCCCGGCGCAGCGCCGCGAGGGAGCGGCGGCGCAGCAGGCGCAGCACCTCGGCGTCGCACCACTGGGTGCCGACGCTGTCCGGGGCGAACTCGCCGGAGACGACCCGCCCGGTGGCGGCGAGCCGGCGCAGCGCCTGCTCCACCACGAAGACACCGAGCCCGAAGCGGGCGGCGCAGCTGGCGGCGGCGAACGGGCCGTGGGTGCGGGCGTACCGGGCGACCAGGTCGCCGAGCGGGTCGGCCACCGGTGCGAGGTACGCCTCGGCGACGCCGACGGGCAGCGCCACGCCGAGCGCGTCGCGCAGCCGGGCGGCGTCCTCCACGCCGACCCAGCGCTCCTCGCCGGCGATCCGCACCCGCAGCACCCGACGGGCGGACTCCAGCTCGGTCAGCCACGCCACCGGTGCGCCCCGCTCGGCCAGCTCCGCGTCGCTGAGGTCGCCGACGACGCGGAGCAGTTCGACCACGTCCTCCGCGTCGCGGGGGCGGCGCTGCTCGGTCAGCCAGCGCAGCTGCTTCTCGGTTTCGGCGAGGACCGCCGGGTCGAGCAGCTCCCGCAGGTCGACCCGGCCGAGCAGCTCGCCGAGCAGGGCGGAGTCGAGGGCGAGGGCGGCGGCCCGCCGTTCGGCCAGCGGCGCGTCGCCCTCGTAGAGGAAGGCGCCGACGTAGCCGAAGAGCAGCGAGCGGGCGAACGGAGACGGCCGTTCGGACTCCACCTCGACCAGTCGCACCTTGCGGGCCGCGAGGTCGCGCATCAGCCCGGCCAGGGCGGGCTGGTCGAAGACGTCCTGGAGGCATTCCCGGGCGGCCTCCAGGGTGACCGGGAAGTCGGCGTACTCCCGGGCGACGTCGAGGAGCTGGGCGGCGCGTTGGCGCTGTTGCCAGAGCGGCTGCCGGCGGCGCGGGTCGCGGCGGGGCAGCAGCAGCGAGCGGGCCGCGCACTCGCGGAACCGGGAGGCGAAGAGCGCGGACGTGCCGACGGACTCCTCGACGAGCTGGGCGATCTCGTCGGGCTCGAAGACCACCACGTCGGCGCCGGGCGGCTCGTCGGCGGTGTCCGGCAGCCGGACCACGATCCCGTCGTCGGAGGGCATCACCTGGGCGTCGACGCCGTACCGCTCGGCGAGGCGCCGGCCGATGGCGAGCGCCCACGGCCCGTTGACCCGGGCGCCGAGGACCGAGTGCACGGCGAGCCGCCAGTCGCCCAGCTCGTCGCGGAACCGCTCCACCACGACCGTCCGGTCGTCGGGCAGGGAGCGGGTCGCCTCCTTCTGCTCCCGCAGGTAGGCCAGCAGGTTGCCGGCGGCCCAGTCGTCCAGCCCACCGGCGCGCAGCGCGGCGGTCGCGTCGGCGTCGCTCTGCCGCAGCAGGGCCCGGACCCGGGCGCCGATGGCGCGGCCCAGCTCGACCGGGCGGCCGAGCTGGTCGCCCTTCCAGAACGGCATCTTGGCGGCCTGCCCGGGGGCGGGGGAGACCAGCACCCGGTCCGGGGTGATGTCCTCGATCCGCCAGGACGAGGAGCCGAGCAGGAAGACGTCACCGACGCGCGACTCGTAGACCATCTCCTCGTCCAGCTCGCCGACCCGGGCGGCCCGTTCCGCGCCGGCCAGGAAGACGCCGAAGAGCCCCCGGTCGGGGATGGTGCCGCCGCTGGTCACCGCGAGCCGTTGCGCGCCGGGCCGGCCGGTCAGCACGTCGGCGGCCCGGTCCCAGACCAGCCGGGGCCGCAGCTCGGCGAAGGCGGTCGACGGGTAGCGCCCGGAGAGCATGTCGAGCACCGCGTGCAGCGCCGAGTCGGGCAGCTCGGCGAAGGGCGCGGCCCGGCGGACCAGCACGGCCAGGTCGCCGAGCCGCCACGGTTCGAGGGCCACCATCGCCACGATCTGCTGGGCGAGCACGTCGAGGGGGTTGCGCGGATAGTGCAGCTCCTCGATCGCGCCCTCGCTCATCCGCTCGGCGACCACCGTGCAGGAGAGCAGGTCACCCCGGTGCTTGGGGAAGACCACGCCCCGGGAGACCGCGCCGACCTGGTGCCCGGCCCGGCCGACCCGTTGCAGGCCGGCGGCGACGCTCGGCGGCGCCTCGATCTGCACCACCAGGTCGACCGCGCCCATGTCGATGCCCAGCTCCAGGCTGGAGGTGGCGACCACGGCGGGGAGCTGCCCGGACTTGAGCGCCTCCTCGATGTGCTTGCGCTCCTCGCGGGAGACGCTGCCGTGGTGCGCCCGGGCGATCACCGGTGGCGCCCCGGTCGCCCCGCCGGCCTGCGCCATCACCTCGGCCGGCTGGCGCGGCGCCCGCAGCGGCCCGACCGGCCCACCCCACGCTTCCGCACCCGACGGCGGGGTGGCCGCCGCCAACTCCTCGGCGGCCAGTTCGTTGAGGCGGGCGCAGAGCCGTTCCGCGCTGCGCCGCGAGTTGGTGAAGACGATGGTCGAGCGGTGTGCCCGGATCAGCGAGAGGACCCGCTCCTCGACGGCCGGCCAGATCGACGCCCGACGCGGACCGCCGGGGCCGCCCAGGTCGTCCTCCGGCTGCTCCTGCTCGTCGAGGCGGGTCATGTCCTCCACCGGGACCTGGACGCTGACCTCGATGGTCTTGGCGGTGGGCGGCTGGACCACGTCGACCGGCCGGGCCCCGCCGAGGAACCGGGCGGTGGTGTCGATCGGCCGGACCGTGGCGGAGAGACCGATCCGCTGCGCCGGTCGCTCCAGCAGCGCGTCGAGACGTTCCAGGGAGAGCGCCAGGTGGGCGCCGCGTTTGGTGCCGGCGACCGCGTGCACCTCGTCGACGATCACCGTCTCGACGCCGCGCAGGGAGTCCCGGGCGGCGGAGGTGAGCAGCAGGAAGAGCGACTCGGGGGTGGTGATGAGGATGTCCGGTGGGGTGCGGGCGAAGGCCCGCCGCTCGTCGGCCGGAGTGTCGCCGGTGCGCATCCCGACGGTGATGTCGGGCGGGGCGACGCCGAGCCGGGTGGCGGCCTGCCGGATCCCGGTGAGCGGGGCGCGCAGGTTGCGCTCGACGTCGACGGCGAGGGCCTTGAGGGGGCTGACGTAGAGCACCCGGCAGCGCCGCCGCGCGTCGGCCGGTGAGGGCTCCTTGGCGAGGCGGTCGATCGACCAGAGGAACGCGGCGAGCGTCTTGCCGGAGCCGGTGGGGGCCACCACCAGGGCGTTGCGCCCCGCGGCGACCGACCGCCAGGCCCCGACCTGCGCGCCGGTGGGCGCGGCGAAGGCCGCGGTGAACCACTCCCGGGTCGCCGCGCCGAACTCCGCCAGCACCGCGTGCCCGTCGGTCACCTCGTCCGCCACGCCTCCCATCCTGCCCCGTCGGTGTGACATCCAGTCCTGACGGGACGCTGTTCTGTCCGGGTCCGGTTCATACGCGACGGATGCGACGTTGAACGCGTTAAGTCTTACTTAACTGCTTGCTTGTGCCACGCAACATAAAGTAACTTCACTCGCAACGCAGCGTGGGGTGGAGGGCGTGGATGACCGTCGAGGAGCGAGCCTCCGGGGCCGGCAGCGATGTGCTCATCCGCAAGGTCGACAGTCACCTCGCCGCGCTCCGCACCGGTCTGCACGGTCCCGAGCTGGAGCTCGCCGAGCAGCTCGCCGGCTGCCTGCGCGAGCTGGTGGTTACCACCGCCCAGGCCAGCGCCGCCGACCGGGCGCTGGTCCGCGCCGCGGTCCACTACTTCGTCCTGCGCCGGGAGAGCCGGGGCCGGCTGCTCTCCGTGCGCTCGCTCGCCGCCGCCCAGCGGGTGGTGAACAAGGCCGTCCGCCAGCTCGGCCGCCCCGACCTCCTGGTCGAGACCCGCCCCGCCCGCCCCACCCCCGACCCCGCCCTCCGCTGACCTCCCACCGCACCCCGGTGATCAAGAGGTCCGCGTCGGCCTGAGCCGGGATCCCGACCGAAACCTCTTGATCGACTCAGGTGGAGGGGTGGTTTTGGGGAAAGCGGCCCCGCGGGGTGGGGTTGTGGCGTGTGATCGGTCCTGTTCGGGGTGTGCCGGCGGTGGCGTGCGCCCCACCTCGACCGGGAGCGCGCGTGCTCGTACTGCTGATCCTGCACCTGGTGGCGGCCCTGCTCGCGCCGCTGCTGGTCCGGTGGTGGGGTCCACGCGCCCTCTATCCACTGGCGCTCGTCCCGGCCGCCGCCTTCGGCTGGGCGGTGGCCCGGACCGGCGCGGTCCGCGACGGCGGCGCCGTCGTCGAGACGTACCCCTGGATCGGGCAGCTGAAGTTGGACCTGGCGCTGCGGCTGACCACGCTGTCCTGGCTGATGGTCCTGCTCATCGGTGGGGTCGGCGCGCTGGTGCTGGTCTACAGCGCCCGCTATTTTCCCGCCGGGTCGGTCGGGCTGGCCCGGTTCGCGGGCGTGCTGGTCGCCTTCGCCGGCGCGATGCTCGGCCTGGTCCTCGCCGACGACCTGTTGCTGCTCTACGTCTTCTGGGAGTTGACCACCATCTTCTCCTACCTGCTCATCGGGCACAGCACCGAACGCCGCTCCAGCCGGTGGGCGGCGGCCCAGGCGCTGACCGTCACCACCCTCGGCGGACTGGCCATGCTGGTCGGTCTCCTCCTGCTGGGCCGGCACGCCGGTGGCTACCGCTGGTCGGCGATCGCCGCCGCGCCGTTGCCCGGCGGACGCTACCTGGCCGTCGCGGTGCTGCTGATCCTGGCCGGGGCGCTGGCGAAGTCGGCCGTGCTGCCGTTCAGCTCCTGGCTGCCGGTGGCGATGGCGGCACCCACGCCGGTCAGCGCGTACCTGCACGCGGCGGCGATGGTGAAGGCCGGGGTCTATCTGGTCGGGCTGCTCGCCCCGGCGCTCGCCGTCGCCGGCCCGTGGCGGCCGGTCACCGTCGTCGCCGGCCTGGCCACCCTGGTCGCCGGGGGCTGGGCGGCGCTGCGGCAGACCGACCTGAAGCTGCTGCTGGCGTACGGGACGGTGAGCCAGCTCGGGCTGCTCACGGTGGTGATCGGCGCCGGCACCCCGAAGGCCGCGCTGGCCGGCACCGTGATGCTGCTGGCGCACGCCCTGTTCAAGGCGGCGCTCTTCCTCGTCGTCGGCATCATCGACCACACCGCCGGGGGGCGGGACCTGCGGGAACTCTCCGGCATCGGGCGTACGGCGCCAGTGCTGGCCGGTGTCGCCACGCTGGCCGCCGCCTCGATGGCCGGGCTGCCGCCGCTGATCGGGTTCGTCGCCAAGGAGGCGGTCTTCACCGCGTTCACCGACCGGCCGCTGGTGCTCGCGGTGCTGGTCGGCGGCACCGCGCTGACCGTGGCGTACAGCATCCGGTTCCTCTGGGGTGCGTTCGCCCGCCGGCCCGGCGTGCCGGACACCGAGGCGCACCCGATCGCCGCCGCGATGCTCGTCCCGCCGGCGCTGCTGGCGCTCGCCGGGCTGGCCACCGGGCCGGCCGCCGGCGCGTTGGGCGGGCTGCTCCGCCCGTACGCCGAGCTGTTCGGCCCGGCGCCGGAGCCGCTGGCGCTCTGGCACGGGCCCAACCTGGCGCTGGGCCTCTCCGCGGTCGCGATCGCCGGCGGCGTCGCGCTGCACCTGGTCCGCGGGCCGCTGGCGCCCGCGCTGGCCCGGCTGCGCTTCCCGGTCGGCGGCAACCAGGGGTACGAGTGGGTCACCCACCGCTTCGACCGGGTCGCCATCGAGGTCACCAGCGTCACCCAGCGCGGCTCCCTGCCGCAGTACCTCGGCGCGATCCTGCTCACCCTGGTGCTGGTGCCCGGCACGGCGATGCTCGCCGCCCGGCCGTGGCGGACCCGGGTGGCGCTCTGGGACAACCCCGCCCAGCTGGTGGTCTGCGTGGTGATCGCGGTCGCCGCGGTGCTCGCCGTCCGGGCCCGCCGCCGGCTCACCGCGATGCTGCTGGTCGGGGTGACCGGCTACGGCACCGCGATGATGTTCGTCCTCTACGGCGCGCCGGACCTGGCGCTCACCCAGTTCCTGGTGGAGACCGCCACCATCGTGCTCTTCGTGCTGGTGCTGCGCCGGCTGCCGGAACGCTTCTCGGCCCGGCCGCTGCGGCGCAGCCGTTGGGTGCGGCGGGGGATCGGGGTGGCCGCCGGGCTGGTGCTCGCCGGTCTCGCCCTCGACGCGGCCGGCGCCCGCCGCGTGCCGTCGATCTCCCGGGACTTCCCGGCGCTGGCGGTCGCCCAGGGGTACGGCCGCAACGTGGTCAACGTGACCCTCGTCGACATCCGGGCCTGGGACACCATGGGCGAGATCGCGGTGCTGGTGGTGGCGGCGACCGGCGTGGCCAGCCTGATCTTCGAGCGGTCCCGCACCGGACCCCGGCCGCGCCGGCCCCGTGCCGTCACGCCCGGCGCCGACCGGCGTACGGTCTGGCTGCGCGGCGGAGCGACGCTGCACGAGCGGCGTCGGTCGATCGTCTTCGAGGTGGTCACCCGGCTGATCTTCCACACCGTGCTGCTCTTCTCGATCTTCCTCCTCTTCTCCGGCCACAACGCCCCCGGTGGGGGCTTCTCCGGCGGCCTCGTCGCCGGCCTCGCGCTCGCCGTCCGCTACCTGGCCGGCGGCCGGTACGAGCTGGCCGAGGCCGCCCCCGTCGGAGCCGGGACGGTGCTCGGCACCGGGCTCGCCGTCTCGGTCGGCACCGGGGTGGCGGGGCTGCTCCTCACCGGGTCGGTGCTGCAGAGCGTCAAGGTCAACCTCTGGCTGCCCCTGGTCGGGCACTGCTACGTCGTCACGTCGCTCTTCTTCGACATCGGCGTCTATCTGATCGTGGTCGGGCTGGTCCTGGACATCCTGCGCAGCCTCGGCGCCGAGGTGGACCGGCACATCGAGGCGACCGGCGAGTCCGAACGGGGCCTGGTCGTCGAACGCGAAGGGGATCGGACGTGAGCGCGAGGAGTGAGCCGGTCCTGCGAGCCCCGCAGTCGCGAACTGAGGTGACGCCGTGAGCGCGAGGAGTGAGCCGGTCCTGCGAGCCCCGCAGTCGCGAACAAGGCTGGTCCGGACGTGAGGTCGACCGGTCCGGCGCTGGTGGTGGTGGTCGCCGTCGGGGTGCTCGTGGCGACCGGCGTCACGCTGCTGCTGGAGCGGAGCCTGAGCCGGATCCTGCTCGGCGTGATCCTGCTCGGCAACGGGGTGAACCTGTTGATCCTGCTCGGCGGCCGGGCCGGCAGCGCCCCGCTGGTCGGCACCACGCCGATCGACCGGATGAGCGACGCCCTGCCGCAGGCGATGGTGCTCACCGCCGTCGTGATCACCTTCGGGCTGACCGCGTTCCTGCTCGCGATCGCGTACCGGAGCTGGTATCTCAGCGGCGACGACGAGGTGCAGGACGACCTGGAGGACCGGCAGATCGTCCGGCTCGCCGAACGGAACGAGGTCTCCACCGCGGACCTCGGCGGGGAGGGCCCGGACGGCGACCCGGAGCAGGTGGACCCGGGACCGGCCCTGCGCCGCCTCCGCCGCCGCGGGGACGACGAATGAGTATGAAGGGGCTGGTGCCGCTGCCGGTGGTGGTGCCGCTGCTGGGGGCGGCGCTGACGCTGATCCTGGTCAACCGGCCCCGGCTGCAACGGTCGGTCAGCGTGATCGGGCTCGCCACCACGCTGGTGGTCGCGGTGCTGCTGCTGGTCGAGGCGTACCGGCACGGGCCGGTGGTGGTGCAGGTGGGCGGGTGGCCGGCACCGGTCGGCATCGTGCTCGTGGCCGACCAGCTCGCCGCGCTGATGCTGGTGGTCTCGTCGGCGGTCACCCTCTGCGTGCTGCTCTATTCCATCGGCCAGGGGCGGGGGGAGACCAGCGAGACGGCCCCGGTGAGCATCTATCACCCGACCTACCTGGTGCTGACCGCCGGTGTGACGAACGCCTTCCTGGCGGGGGACCTGTTCAATCTCTTCGTCGGCTTCGAGATCCTGCTCGCCGCGAGCTTCGTGCTGATCACCCTGGGCGGCACGGAGACCCGGATCCGAACAGGCTCGACGTACGTGGTGGTCAGCATCCTCTCCTCGATGCTCTTCCTGACGGCGGTGGGCCTGGTGTACGCGGCCACCGGCACCATGAACATGGCCCAGCTCGCCGGACGGCTGGACGACCTGCCGGACGGCGTACGCCTGGGGTTGCAGCTGATGCTGCTGCTGGCCTTCGGCATCAAGGCGGCGGTCTTCCCGGTCTCGGCGTGGCTGCCGGACAGCTATCCGACCGCCCCGGCCCCGGTGACGGCGGTCTTCGCCGGCCTGCTCACCAAGGTCGGCGTGTACGCGATCATCCGCACCGAGACGCTGCTCTTCCCCGGTGGGCAGGTCGACCGGCTGCTGATGGTGGTGGCCGGGGCGACCATGCTGGTCGGCATCCTCGGCGCGGTCGCCCAGTCCGACATGAAGCGGCTCTTCTCGTTCACCCTGGTCAGCCACATCGGCTACATGATCTTCGGGGTGGCGTTGAGCAGTGTCGCCGGCCTCTCCGGGGCGATCTTCTACGTGGTGCACCACATCACCATCCAGACCACCCTCTTCCTGGTCGCCGGCCTGGTCGAGGAGCGGGCCGGCAGCACCGACCTGCGTCGGCTCGGCGGGCTGGCCCGGGTCGCGCCGCTGCTCGCGGTGCTCTTCTTCGTCCCGGCGATGAACCTCGCCGGCATTCCGCCCTTCTCCGGCTTCCTCGGCAAGGTCGGCCTGCTCCAGGCCGGCGTGGCGGCCGGTGGGGTGCTGCCCGCCGTGCTCGTCGCGGCGGGGACGGTGACCAGTCTGCTCACCCTCTATGCCGCCTCCCGGGTGTGGAACATCGCCTTCTGGCGGGCGCCCCGGCTGGCCACCGCCGAGCCGACCGTGCGACTGCCGAGGCTGATGGTGGGCGCCACCGCCGCCCTGGTGGTGCTCGGGGTCGGGTTGACCGTCGCCGCCGGGCCGCTCTTCCAGGTCACCGCCGACGCCGCCACCGACCTGCGCGAGCGCACCCCGTACGTCCGGGCCGTCCTGCCGGGCGGCCCCCGGTGACGGCCGGCGGGCGGGCGGGCGGGGAGCCGCCGGCCCGGGGACGGCGGCGGGACCAGGCGATCGCGCTCGGCTGGCTGGTCACCATCTGGGTGCTGCTCTGGGGCGACCTGTCCTGGGGCAACCTGCTCGGCGGGCTGGTCCTCGGCGCCGCCGTGCTGCTGTTCTTCCCGCTGCCGCCGGTCAGCTTCGGCGGGCGGCTGCGGCCCGGCCCGCTGTTCGTGCTCGTGGTCACCTTCGTCGCGGAGCTGGTCAGCGCCAGCGTGCACGTCGCCGCGATCGCCGTCCGCCCCGGCTACCGGCCGCGCGGCGCGATCGTCGCCGTCGGGCTGCGGATCCGTACCGACCTCAACCTGGCGCTCACCGCCGAAGTGATCTCGCTGGTCCCGGGCAGCCTGATCCTGGAGGTGGACCGCGACGCCGGGGTGCTCTACGTGCACGTGCTCGACGTCCGCCGCCCCGAGGACCTGACCGCCGCCGGTGACCGGATCCGCGCCGTCGAACGGCGCCTGGTCCGCGCGATCGGCTCCCCCGCCGAGGTACGTCAACTCGACCCGAAACCCGACACCGGAGGTGAAAGCCCGTGACCACGCTCCTCGCCGTCGTGCTGACCGTGCTCTTCTCGGTCACCGCCCTGCTCGCCCTGGCCCGCGTCTACCGGGGGCCGTCCCTGCTGGACCGGGTCGTCGCCGCCGATTTGCTGCTGTCGACCATGCTCGGTGCGGTCGGCGCGGAGGCGGCGGTCAACCGGCACGCCACCACGCTGCCCGTGCTGGTGGTGCTCTCCCTGCTCGGGTTCGTCGGCTCGGTGGCACTGGTCCGCTTCGCCGTCCGGCAGGAGGCGTGATGGCCGTCGTGGCCGACTGGCTGGGCGGCGCCTGCCTGGTCGCCGGGGCGCTGCTCAGCCTCGTCGCCGGGATCGGGGTGCTGCGCTTCCCGGACGTGCTGGACCGGATGCACGCCGCCACCAAGCCGCAGGTGCTCGGGGTGCTGTTCCTGCTCGCCGGGCTCGCGCTGCGCCTGCGCAGCCCGTCCGACCTGGGCATGATCGGGTTGGTGGGGATCTTCCAGCTGGCCACCGCGCCGGTCGCCGCGCAGATGATCGGTCGGGCCGCGTACCGGTCCGGCCGGGTCGACCGCACCCTGCTGGACCGCGACGACCTCGCGTCCCGCTGACCTTCAGCGGGCGTCCAGGCAGCGCCGATAAAATGGCTGCATGATCGACTCCTCTGCCCAGGAGGGCAGCAGTAGCCAGCCGGGTCGTGCCCGGCAGCCCTTCGCCCCGACGGCCCCGGGAGCCCTGAGCGTCCCGTGCTGATCGTCGTCGGTCTCGCCCTCATCATCGTGCTCACCGCCGCCACCGGTTACTTCGTGGCCCAGGAGTTCGGCTACGTCGCCGTGGACCGGGGGCGGCTCAAGCAGCTCGCCGACGGTGGCGACCAGGCCGCCGCCCGGGCCCTGGAGGTCACCGGACGGCTGTCGTTCATGCTCTCCGGCGCCCAGCTCGGCATCACCGTGACCGCCCTGCTGGTCGGTTACGCCGCCGAGCCGTACCTGGGCGCCGGGCTGGCCGAGCTGCTCGGCGTCGCCGGGGTCCCCACCGGCGTCGCGTTGCCGCTCTCGGTGCTGCTCGCCCTGATCATCGCCACCGTGGTGCAGATGGTGCTGGGTGAACTCGCCCCGAAGAACCTGGCCATCGCCCGGGCCGTACCGCTGGCCCGGGCGCTGAGCCGCTCCACCCTGCTCTATCTGAAGGTCGCCGGGCCGGTGATCACGCTCTTCGACCGGGCCGCCGTCCGGCTGCTGCGCCGGGTCGGCATCGAGCCGATCGAGGAGCTGCCCAGCGGCGCCACCCCGGAGGACCTGGAGCAGATCATCGCCGAGTCCCGGGAGGAGGGGCACCTCGACGCCGAGATGTCCGACCTGCTCGACCGCGGCCTCGACTTCCGGCAGCTGACCGCCGGGGAGGCGATGGTGCCCCGGGTCGACGTGCACACCGTACGGGCCGACGAGCCGGTCAGCCGGGTCGTCGAGCTGCTCGACACCGGCCACTCCCGGTTCCCCGTCCGGGGTGCCGAGGGCGTCGACGACCTGGTGGGCGTGGTCGGCATCGCCGACGTGCTCGGGGTGCCGCCGGCCGAGCGGGCCACCACCCGGGTCGAGGCGGTGGCCGTACCCCCGTTGCTGGTGCCGGAGACGCTGCCGCTGCCGACGGTGCTGGACCGGCTGCGGGTCGGGCACCGGCAGCTCGCCTGCGTGGTCGACGAGTACGGCGGCTTCGCCGGCGTGGTCACCCTGGAGGACATCGCCGAGGAGCTGGTCGGCCCGATCCGCGACGAGGACGACCCGCCGGAGCGTGCGGCGGCCCGCCAGGACGACGGCTCCTGGGTGGTGCCGGCCCGCTGGCGGATCGACGAGGTCGCCGACAGCACCGGCATCGCGCTGCCCGAGGCCCCCGAGTACGACACCCTCTCCGGGCTGGTCATGCGGGAGCTGGGCCGGGTGCCGCAGGTGGGTGACCGGTTGGAGATCAGCCTGGCCGGTGACGGCGAGGAGGCCGACTCCGAGCCGCGCGCCCAGGTCGAGGTGCTGGCCGTGGACCGGCACGTGGCGGACTCCGTCCGGCTGCGGATGACCGCCGAGCGCGGGGAGGAGGCGGCATGAGCCCCGGTTTCGCGCTCTTCCTCTCGGTGCTGCTGCTGGCGCTCAACGGCTTCTTCGTGGCCGCCGAGTTCGCCCTGGTGGCAGCCAAGAGCTACCGCCTGGAGCAGGCGGCGGCCGGCGGCAGCCGGGCCGCCGGGGCCGCGCTGGCCGGCGTACGCGAGCTGTCCCTGATGCTGGCCGGCGCGCAGCTCGGCATCACGCTCTGCACGCTGGGCCTCGGCGCGCTCGCCGAGCCGGCCCTGGAGCGGCTGCTCAGCCCGCTGCTGCACGCGGTCGGCCTGCCCGACGCGGTCAGCCACCTGGTGGCGCTGCTGATCGCCCTCGGCCTGGTGACGTTCCTGCACCTGGTGGTCGGCGAGATGGCCCCGAAGTCGTGGGCGATCACCGACGCCGAGCGCTCGGCGATGCTGTTGGCGCTGCCGTTCCGGGCCTTCGCCCGGGTCTCGCGGCCGGTGCTGTCGGCGCTGAACGCGCTGGCCAACGGCGTGCTGCGGCTGTTCGGCGTGCAGCAGCAGGACCAGCTCGCCCAGGTGCACGGCCCGGACGAGCTGCGCATCCTGCTGGAGCAGTCCCGCGAGCACGGCCTGCTCGGCGCGGAGCAGCACCAGATGCTGACCAGCATGCTGGAGCTGCAGGGCACCACCGTGGCGCAGGTGATGGAGCCGTTCGAGCGGATCGTCACGGTCGGCCGGGACGACTCCGCCGAGCGGATCGAGCACGTCTGTCGGGACAGCGGCCGGTCCCGGCTGGCCGTGCTCGACGCCGGCGGCGAGGTCTGCGGTCTGGTCCACGTACGCGAGGCGGTCCGCGCGGTCACCACCGGCCGCACGACGACGGCCGGTGAGCTGATGACCCCCGCGTTCACCCTCCCCGGCGAGGCGTCGGTGACCGAGGCGGTGGCGGCGATGCGGGGTCGGCAGGCGCAGCTCGCGCTGGTCCGCAACGGTGGCGGCCCGACCCGGCCGATCGGGTTCGTCGCGCTGGAGGACCTGCTGGAGGAGGTCATCGGCGAGTTCGACGACGAGACCGACCCGGTGCCCCGGGGCCGTCGCCTGCGCTGACCCCTCCCGTACCGCTGACCGGCCGCCGGGTCCCCACGACCCGGCGGCCGGCGCTTTCCCGGACCGCGCCGACTCTGGTCGCTCCGGCGACGCGACCACAGACGCACCCGAACGCCGGGTGGCAGGCGTGGCCGGGCGGCGGCGGGGAATGCGGGCGGGTCGAGGGGGAGGAGCGCGGGATGCGGCTGACCGGGGTGTCGTCGGAGTCCGTCTGGACCGGGCTCTCGGTGACCACCACGCTGACCAACCCGAGCACCCGCCCGGGCCTGCGGCTGCCGGGTCGGGTGACGCTCGCCGCCGGGGGCGGGGACGTGCCGGTGCGGCACATCCGACTGGGCCTGGTCGCCCAGGTGGAGCCGGAGGATCCGGGCGCGCCGCGCCGGTTGGTGCAGTACCACCAGGTGCCGATCGCGGGCCGGTTCGTGGTGCCGGCCGGGCGGCGGCGGGCGGTCGACTTCGCGCTGCCGCTGCCCTGGGAGACCCCGGTGACGATCTTCGGCGGGGTGCCGTTGCTGAGTCTGCGTACCGGCCTGCGGACCGAGGTGTCGGTGGACCCGGAGCTGGACCAGGGCGAGATGGTGCCGGTCTTCGTCCACCCGCTCCCCACCCAGCAGCACGTGCTCGCCGCACTGGACAGCCTCGGTTTCGTGATGCGCCAGGCCGGCCTCCAGCAGGGCCGGCTGCCGGGGGTGGAGCAGACGCTCCCCTTCCACGAGCGGCTCGGCTACTGGGTGGCCCCGCTCTACGCCGGCCCGATCACCGAACTGGAGGTGATCTTCGTGACCAATCCGGCGGGGCTGGAGGTGCTGCTCTGGATGGACCGCCGCTTGTCGCTGGCCGGGGTCACCCACCAGAGCGTCAGCCGGTTCCGGGTCTGGCACACCGGCGCCGACCGGCGGGACTGGATCGCCACCGTCGACGGTTGGCTGCGGCACGCCATCAACCGGCACGCGGCCGCCGCCGCGCACGCCGACTGGTCGGCCGCCCTCAGGGAGTCCGCCCACGTGAGCCGCCACCCGGACGTGCCGGTCGCGCCCGGCTACGGCCTCGGCGGCACGGCCGGCGGCGGTGGCATCGGCGGCGGTGGTGGCGGCGACGGCACCTGAGTTCCGCCTACACCGAGGCGGTGGCGAGCTTGATGCTGAAGCCGAGGAAGAGCGCGGCGATCGCGGTGGTGCCGCCCACGGCGAGCCGCCGCCGACGGTGGAACTGCGCCGCCAGGAACGTCCCCGCGAAGATCAACGCGCTGAGGTAGAGCGCGCTGGTCACCTGGGCGATCAGGCCGAGCAGCAGGAACGACAGCGCCGGCCACGCGTACCCGGGGTCGACGAACTGGATGAAGAACGAGATGAAGAAGAGGATCGCCTTCGGGTTGAGCAGGCTGATCACCAGCGCCTTGCGGAAGGGGCTGCGCACCGCCACCGGCTCCGCCGCGTCGATCAGCCGCGGCGCGGCGGGGTCGTTGCGGTCGCGCCAGCGCCGCCACGCGCCGCGCAGCATCATCAACCCCACATACCCGAGGTACGCCGCGCCGGCGTACTTGACCACCAGGAAGAGCGGGGGGTACGCCTTCAGC